>CAZXXA010000024.1:0-66649 GCA_964644615.1 uncultured Methylovirgula sp.
TCACCGGCGCGCTCGTCGGCTCGTCGGGCGCCATCCTCTCCTACATCATGTGTAAAGGGATGAACCGTTCCTTCATCTCGGTCATTCTCGGCGGCTTCGGCGGCGAGACGACGGCTGGTGCAGCCGGCGTGGTCGAGACACGTCCTGTCAAGCAGGGCTCGGCGGACGATGCGGCCTTCATCATGGAGAACGCGGAAAAGGTCATCATCGTGCCAGGTTACGGCATGGCGGTCGCCCAGGCCCAGCATGCGCTGCGCGAAATGGCCGACGTGCTGAAGAAGCACAATGTCGACGTCAAATATGCGATCCATCCGGTCGCGGGCCGTATGCCCGGCCATATGAACGTGCTGCTCGCCGAGGCCAATGTGCCTTACGATGAGGTCTTCGAGCTCGAAGACATCAACAGCGAGTTCGCCCAGGCAGACGTCGCTTTCGTCATCGGCGCCAATGACGTCACCAATCCGGCGGCGAAGACCGACCCGAAGTCGGCGATCTACGGCATGCCGATCCTCGATGTCGAGAAGGCAAAGACGGTGCTCTTCATCAAGCGCGGCATGGGCTCCGGTTACGCCGGCGTCGAGAACGAGCTGTTCTTCCGCGACAACACGATGATGCTCTTCGGCGACGCCAAGAAGGTGGTCGAAAGCATCCTGAAGGCGATGGACTAAAATGGAGTTCCGCCCGGTCCGCCGGGCGGCGCTATCCCCAACTGGCGTGCGGCGCGCGCCAGACATTCGGTAAAGCCCGACAGTCGAGCGGCAGAACCAGAGAGGCGGACGGCCGGACGAAACGGCCGTCGCCTTGTTCGCCAGCGCCATATCGAGGATCAGATTATCGCTGTTGCCGAATCCTCGATGCTGTGGCCCAAGAGGCCCGCCGACAGTCCCGTCGCAGGATCTTGCACGGCCTCCCTAGCGCCCGTATGCGCTCGCGCCGCCACCGAGCGTCGCTAGTATAGGCAAAGCACGGCTTGCAAAGACCGACCACCAAACCAAGCTCTAACACGGGTTCCGGCGTCGGCAGACGGGCCGCGAAACGGCGAGAGGTTGAAGACGCCGGCATCGGCGGCGCGGATCATCGCGACATTGGCGCGATAGATTAGCGGTCGAGCCGCGCGTCAGCGGACTCTCTCAGTTCATTGTCGAGGGATAGAGACCACGAAAGCCATGAGCCGCGCAGAGCGCCTGCTTGCGGCGGCCGATTTCATGCGCATCGGGCAAGAAGAGTTCGGGCCGGCCAGATAAGTGACGGCGCCCCCATCGGCCGAGCGGGCTTTACGCCCGCACCCGCGCCAGGCCTGCCTTCGCGAGCTGATTGTTCGGATCAAAGGACAGCGCGTGCTGATAGGATTCCGCCGCTTTGGTGCGGTCGCCGGCCTTCTCATAAGCAAGGCCGAGGCCCGCCCAGGCGTCCGGATTCTTATTGTTGACGTTCAGCGCGGCGTTGAAATCCTCGATCGCCTTTTGCGGCTGGCCGACGGCAATAAAGCTCTGGCCGCGCGCTTCATAAGGCGCGCCGACGAAGGGATCGCGGTCGATGGCGTTGCCGAAATCGGTGATCGCCTGCTGGTTGTTGCCTTCCCTCTGATCGATCAGGCCGCGGGCGTGAAAGGCCTGCGCATTTTCCGGATTGAGCCGGATCGCCTGATCGAGGTCGGAACGCGCCTGCTGGAGCTTGCCCTGCTGGCGCAGCAGGTTGGCGCGGCCAAGATAGGCCGGCGCATGATTGGGATTGACAGCGATCGCCTGATTGAAGTCGGCGAGCGCCGCATCATTCTGGTTCATCTGCCGATAGGCGAGCGCCCGATTGGTCAGCGAGGCGGCGTCATTCGGATTGAGTTTAATCGCCGCCGAGAAGTCGGCGATCGCATCCTGGAAGCGGCCGATGCGCGCATAGGCGACGCCGCGCGTATTATAGGCTTCGGCGGTCGGATTCTTTTGGATGACGTCGGTGAGCGATCCGATATTGGCGGAGGCTTCCTGCGGCGACTCGTTCGCGAGCTCCGCGACACCCGTGCCCGGCGTGCCGACATGGCTCATGCTTTCGCAGCCGGCAAGCCCGAGGGCGGCAATGAAGATTGCCGCCGCAAAACCATAATGTGGTCGGGTCATCGCAATCCCCGTCGCAACATGCCCTTCCGCCGGCGCTTGAATGAGATCGGAAGCCGCTCGCTCTGAACGATGAAGCTGTCGGCAGGGGCTCACGCCCGATGGCTCGACATTCGGCGCAGATACACCGACATCGATTCGGAGAAGCTGCCCTTCCGCCTGAGGCTTCTTAGGCCCCGACAATCCGGCAAGATTGCGACGGCAAAATTAAAGCGTCGTCAATTCCGCTGCATGCGGCGACGGCGCACCGGATCGGCTCAGCGGGCACCCATCGTGGGTCGCGGCTTCATCGGCAGCAGGCCTTCACGCTGCAACTTCTTGCGGGCAAGCTTGCGGGCGCGACGAACGGCTTCGGCCTTCTCGCGGGCACGCTTCTCGGATGGCTTCTCGTAATGGCCGCGCAGCTTCATCTCGCGGAAAATGCCCTCGCGCTGCATCTTCTTCTTCAGCGCCTTGAGAGCTTGATCGATATTATTATCGCGAACGAGAACTTGCACGCAGGCTTCCTTCTGCTCAAGCCAAACAGCCGCCCGAAGGCGGCGCCGGACAGAATGTCGGGGACGAAAAAGGGGCGCCCTGAGGCACCCGTCGAAGTTTCGGCATATAATGGAATCGGGACAAATTGTCCAGCGCGGCCCAGCAGTTTGCTACCTTTGGCGCAGATTGCCGCTCGCTTTTCGCGCGGCGCGGACCGAAAACCACAAGCGGCGGCACGCCCGGCGCACCCTTGAACGGCGCCACGGAATCTCCATATTCGTCTGGTGATCGGCGACGGTCCGGTTTTTGGCTTCTAAACATTTGGTTCTGCTTCGAAATCGAACTGAGCCAGCGGAAGTTCAAAGCGGGGGTGCCGAAGCTGCCTGAGGTGCCTTTAGGGGCCTTATGCGCTGCATACGAGTTCTGAAGGCCTGAGGCTTCGCTCATGTCACGGATGACGACCAATTCGCCCTTTCTGCTGGGCTTCGATGAGATCGAACGCGCGATCGAGCGGGTAACGCGGACGGCGTCCGACGGCTATCCACCCTATAACATCGAGCGAATCGCCAAGAGCGACGATCAGGCCGAACGGCTGCGGATCACTTTGGCCGTAGCCGGCTTCCTCCGCGACCAGCTTCAGGTCACGGTCGAGGAAGGCCAGCTCGTCATTCGCGGCAAGCAGCAGGACGACAAGGAACGGCATTATCTTCACCGCGGCATAGCGGCGCGGCAGTTTCAGCGCGTTTTCCTTTTGGCGGAGGGCATGCAAGTGGCCGGCGCCGATCTGCAAAACGGGCTGCTCTCGGTGGATTTGATCCGCCCCGAGCCGGAACGATTGGCGAAGAAGATCGATATCGTGGTGCGCGACTGAATGGTGCGCACGAGGAAGCGGGGCCTTAGAGGACCGCGAAAGGAGAGTGACCATGTTGACCGAAGAGAAAACCGAACGGTTGCCGCTGTTAAGCGATGAACAGTTCGCTCATCTGGGCGGGGGCTCCCTTGCCTATCTGCGCCAGATCCGCTCCGAGGACGTCGCGCGCCTGTTTCCGCAGGCCCCGCCCGTAGCGCCCGGCTTAGAGCTTTTTGCTTTGCTCGCCGCGGACGGTACGCCCATCGTCGTAACCGACACCCGCGATGCGGCCCTCGCCAATGCTTTTGCCAATGAGCTGACGACGGTCAGCGTGCATTAAAGCGCGGCTTTACGCGGTAGAGCCGCACGAGATCAGCGGCCCGGCTTCGATTTTTCCTTCAAAGGAAAGCGAGCCGGGCCGTTTCATTTTGCTCTAAAGCCGATCCCTATCAGATGGCATCGCTTCGCGATCCATTGGATGGGGCAAATCGGCTCGATTCAGAACCCTGGAGCATGTCCTTTGTCGGAACAGTAGACCAACTTTCCGGGACAGGCTCTAGAGCTTCCTCAGCACGAGCGGCCGGCTCAGCTCGTCGTCCTTCTGCCACCTGCCATCCGCCTGCTGGGCGAAGCGGACGGTGTTGTGACCTTTACGGGCGGAGAGGATGAGCTTGTCCTTATCCAACTGCCAGGCCACGGGATCGAAAATCTGGAGGCCCTGGTCTTTGCAGCTAGGCGACAGGTTGGCAATGAAACTGCCGTTGCCATTGCCGGTATCGGCGAGCGTCAGCACGCAGCCGCGGTCCTTGCCGTCGTCGCGCATTAGTGCATAGCGGCCGGCAACCACCTTCGGTTTGACAGTCGCTGCAGCAGGAGCCGCCGGCGGTGTCAGTTCCGCTGCTTCAAAACCCGGCAGCGCCCTCTCTTCCGGCACAGTGAAGCCGGTGGATGGCGTGTTGCTCGCGGCATTGCCGAAACCGGGAAGTGCCACGAGTAGCGCGACAGAACATGCCGTCAGGGTGCTGGCTCCCGGCCGCAGCCGGGCAGCGAGCGCACGATAGGAATTTCGAGCGGCCATAAGTCAGCTCCTCAAGAAGACTACGCCTCGAAAGAATCCGACTATCACAGCAAGGTAAACGAAGTGCTCAGTCGCAGCCGCGCAATTGAAGCTCAAAATGCGTCAATTGCCGTCTTTCAGCGCGGTTTCGCGCCAGCGCGGCAGCAGCAGATGCGAACGGCGGCGCGGATCCGATAGATCGCAATGCCGGTCCGCGAGATCAGGGCGAGCGCGGCGAACACGCGCGGGATCTTCAGCCGGCAGCCCGAACCAATTCGGCTTAACGCTTCCTGTGGAGAGCGGCTTTCCACGCCGTCAAAATGGGTTAGGCTTCGCATGCGTGGTCAAGCCACTGTCTGAGAAACATCGCCGCGCATTGCGAGACTCCCATGCTGCCGACACGGTTCTGGACCGAAATGGTCTGGACGGACTTCAAAGCGGACAATATGCGCGACGCGATTGCCGTCCTGCCGGTTGCCGCCGTCGAACAGCACGGGCCGCATCTGCCGCTCGGCGTCGATCTCTTTCTGATGCAGGGCTATATCGAGCGCGTCGCCGAACGGCTGCCCGACGATCTCCCGGTGCTATTCCTGCCCATCCAAAGTATCGGCGCTTCAATCGAGCACAGCGATTTTCCCGGCACGCTGTCCCTCTCTTCCGCCAGTATGATCGGCGTGTTGACGGAGATCGGCGCCTGCGTACGCCGCGCCGGCTGCCGCAAGCTGGTGCTGCTCAATTCGCATGGCGGCAATGTCCCGCTACTCGACAGCGTCGCGCATCGGCTGCGCGCCGAGCATCAGATGTTCGCCGTCATGGCGAGCTGGCATCGCTTCGGCTATCCGGACGGGCTCTTCTCAGCCGAAGAACTCACCCATGGGATTCATGCCGGAGATGTCGAGACATCGCTGATGCTGAATTTCCGGCCCGATCTCGTCCGGATGGATTGCGCCGAGGATTTCGCCTCGGAGAGCGCGGCGCTCGAAAGCGATTTCACCTGGCTGCGGGCGGGGCGTCCGACCGGCTTCGGCTGGATGACGCAGGATCTCTCCGAGCGTGGCGCCATGGGCAATGCCAGCGCCGCCAGCGCCGAGAAGGGTGATGCTTCCGCCGACTATGGCGTCACCGCGTTCATCGAATTGCTGCAGGATATCGAGTCGTTCGATCTGGCGCGGCTGCGCAGCGGACCGGCAGACGCCTAACGTCTAGAGCTTTCCGTAAATGACCCGCGTCTTGCAGATCATGTCGTGAAAGCCCTTCTTCTCTTCGTTCCAGCCGATCACCATGAAGCCGATGCAGAACGGCAAGGACGAGATGATGTAGGCGAGATAGCGCCCCAAGGCGAGCCAAGCGCCGACCTTCTCCCCGCCGACGGTAATGAGATGAATGCCGAGCACACGCTTGCCCGGTGTCGCCTGCCAGCGGCCGCTGTTGAATACCATGTAATAAGCGATGACGATCGCAATCCCGATGAGCGCGCCGACGCCGCCCGCGATCGCCGAGAGTTGTTCGCTGTTGTGGTTGCCGCTCGCAGCGGCGATGATCCCGATGAGAAAGCCGATCAGGCCACCGACGGCGACGACGACAATTTCGACGATGATCGCGTCGATGAAATAGGCGAGAAGCCTGATCCAGAATCCGGCGTAGCGAGGGCCGGCCTCTTTCCCCGCGACTGGCAACCGTCCGAGCGCACCGCCGACAGCGCCAGGCAGCGGCGGCGGCAATAGCGCAGCGAAGACCGGAACGTCGCGGATCGCTCCCCACTCCGTGGCGCCGACCTTGGCGATGGGGCTGTCGGCGGTGAGCCGCGCCTGCTCGATCATCTCCTTGACCCGGTGACCGTCATAGGGTCCGAGCGTCTCGCCTTCGGCGCGCACATACCATTTTTCGTCGAAAGGATGCGGCGGCGGGCCCGCCTGAAAGGATCCGTCAGAACCATCCGGGGCCATTGACCTGCCTCTTTGACTGTCTCTTCCGCAAGCTGTGCGGCGATTAGAGGCTTGCCAGATGACGAAGTCAACGGAGCGCAGGCCACACTGCCTAATGCATCGTATGATCGTCAGATGTCACCCGCGCCGGCGCAGCGCTTTGGCTGCGGATTGGCGCGAAGATGAGATTGAAACGTTTGAGCGTTTCGGCGAGGCGCCGGCTCGCAATCCTCAAAATGGGTTGATCGCCGCCAGCCAAGCGGCCATGGCCCGCGCCTCGGCCTCGACATCGTCGCGCTGCGAGGCATCGACCAACATCAAAATGAAATATTCGTCGCGGCAGAGGCAGCGGCAGACATCCGGACGCCAACCGCATCTGATGCCGACGACTTCCGCCAGGCTGCGGGCGAAGAGATGGAATTCGGCATAGAGGATGCGCGCGACGTCGAATGGCACGAATTTCAAAAGCGAATCCCAAGCCTTGTCCCAGGCCAGTATGTCGCCCGTCGCATAGCCCGCCATCCAATGCCGGTATTGCGCGAAGAACAAATGCTCCGCCGGGCGATCCGCATGCATGGCGACGATCTTTTCCACATTCTGCACGTCGGTCATCGGGCCTCCGCTAATGCCGCGCGAACCGTTGACGCACAGGCGCAATAGAGCCGCGCGAATTCGCGCGCCTTCTCATCGATGCAGGCCTCGCTGCAAAACTCCTGATAATTGGATTGCAGACGGCGGGCGAAATACGCGACAGCGTCGTCAAAGACAAGCACAGGAACGGCCGCCAATTCCGTGGCCACGTCCATGTATATTTTATTCAGTTTAAGTTTCTCGACACGCAAATTGCACATGGCTGCACTCCGTGTTCTTTCGCGCGAAAGAATAGACAAGGAGAGCCGAGTGACAACAATTATGTTTTCTATTTATTCCAATTCATATCTTTGCTTTTGCTGCTTTGATCAGCTTTTCGTAGCGAAAAGCCGCCGCGCCGTCTTCGTAATAAGCTTCGATGCGGCCGAAGCGCTGATAGCCATGCGCCTCATAAAGCGTGATGGCGCGCCGGTTGCGGGCCCGCACTTCGAGCCGCATGCGTTCGGCGCCGGCGCTGCGCGCGGTCTTCTCGGAATCTTTTAATAAGGTGCGGCCGAGATTGCGGCCCCGATAGTCGGGATGGATCGCGATTGAATAGAGCCGCGCGATTGCCGAGCCGCGGCGAAAGGCGATGAGCGCGTAGCCGGCGATCTCGCCACCGACTTCAGCGACAAGGAAGACCGCATTCGCGGCCGCAAGAAAATAGCGCAGGCTACGGCGCGACAGGCGATCGGTCGTGAAGCAGCAATCCTCGATCGCCTGCAAGGCGTTGAGATCGGATTTGCGGCCCCTTCGGATCCGCACGGCTCAATCGGCCTGCCAGGGATAGGTCCAAGTCTCGGTCAGCGCCTGCGCTCCCGCGCGCAGGAAGGCGCGCAGATCGGTCGACTGCTTCGGCTGCAGCTCGACATCGATAATGGCGCGGAAACCGTCCACATGACTGTTCGGCACGACGAAGGAACGCAAGATGCGGCCTTGGCTCGTCGTTGGTACGACTTCGACCAATTGCGGGTCCGCGGCGTAATAATCGAGATCACCGCCGGCGAAATCGATGATGAAGCGGCGCGAACCCGGCGGCACGGGATCGGGCGCGCCAAGCGCCGCCGCCGTAGTGTGGAATGTGTTCACGACGCGTCCATTCGGCGAGAGTCGCGCGAACGACAGGCTCGCGGTGATCCGATAGCCGAAAGCGCGACCGGCGACCAGCGGGTCCTTCGGCACGAAAGACGCGACGATATTGTCATGCGCCTCATCGCGTGTCGGCAGTTCGACGAGATCGACACGACCCTCGCCCCAGCTGCCATGCGGCTCGACGAAATAGCTCGGCCGCAGCTCATAGGCGAGGTCGAGATCCTGATAATGGTCGAAATCACGGTCGCGCTGGAGCAGTCCGAAGCCGCGGATGTCCTTATCGAGGAAGGACGAGACGGCAAGATGCGGCGGGTTGCGCAACGGGCGCCAGATCCACTCGCCGGTATTCGAATGCACCAGCAGCCCGTCCGAATCATGCAGCTCGCGGCGGAAATCATCGGTGACGCGGTGATCGTTCTCGCCGACGAAATACATGGAGGTGAGCGGCGCGAGACCGAATTTAACGTCTTGCTTGCGGGGAAACAGCGTCACCGTCGTCTCCACTGCCGAATCGGTGCCCGGATAGAGATCGAAGCGATAGGCGCCGGTCGCGGCGGCGCTGTCGAGCAGTGCGTAGATCGTGATCTGCGGTGTGTCGGGCTTCGGGGTCTCGATCCAGAACTCGCGGAAGACGGGGAATTCTTCCTTGCTCGAGCCGGTGTCGACAGCGAGGCCACGCGCCGAAATGCCGTAGCGCTGGCCGCGGCCGAGAAAACGGAAATAGCTTGCGCCAAGGAAGGCGATTAGTTCGTCGTAGACATTCGGCTCGTTGATCGGGAAATGCAGGCGGAAGCCGGCAAAGCCGAGGTTGATCGGCATTTGTGCCGTGAATTTGGTGCGGCCATAGTCGAAGAGATTGGCGGCATAGGGGATCGGTGTCGCCATGCCATCCTTGATGACATTGACCGTCACCGGCCAGCGATAGAGATGGCCGAGATGGAACAGCTGCAGTCGGAACATGCTGCCGGGAAAATTCAGGAAGGCCCTATCGGTGTGGAAGCGGATGTCGCGCCAGGCATCGAAATCGAGATTGTTCAGCCCGTCCGGCAAAGGCGGCGGCACGGGATCATAGGTCGCCGTCGAAAGCTCGCGCGCCCGACGCACGACATCATCATATTCGAATTTGAGACGCGGCTTCGGCACGGGATCGGTGGTCTGCGCAGCGGCAGTCTGCACTCCGGCAGCGGTGCCTGCCAGTGCCGCCGCCGTCCCCAATAAAGGACGCGACAGAAACGTTTGAGCAAACAGACTGTGCGTCAGCGTGCGGCGGGTCAAATTTGGCATGGATCGTCGCTGTTACATGATAGCGGAAAGGTTGAGGCAGTGGGTAATCGGCTTTTGCGCAGCCGACAAGCCTGACCGTGCGCGTCGCGCTGCGGCGAGTCGCCCGCCCGATTCGATCCCGCGGAGTCGCCCGGTTTGCCGCGGATTCCCGCGACAAACCGGGCGCTTTCGGACGCTGAAACTGCGTTGAGGGCGGCGTCGTGCGGGTTCTTGCACGTTCGCAGACCAGTTCGGCGCGGCGCTAGCGAGGCGATTTTGTGTCAGCTGAACGCAGCCCGCCGATTTCGCGAAAAAAACACTTGTAATGTCAGAAGATGTCCCTATCTTCCGGCTTGCCCAAATCGCACGTGCCTGTGGTCGTGTGTCGATAGGCGGGGATCCGGACAAGAGGCCGGTTAACCGCCACCAAGGATCGACAGCCGGAGGCGAACCGGCGAACCCCGCCAAACGGGGGACGCGACTTAAAGCAACGACGGACCGGGCTTTTTCGTCTCTGCCAGTTTCCAAACCTGGCGTACCGAAGAGGCTTGTCTTTCTTGCCGGGCGTGCGGAAAGGGACTCATCCCAATCCAAGCGAAGGCCATGATACGTGCGACGGCATTCTGTCGTCCGCAAGGCGCATCATGTCCAACGGCGCAGCATCTGATCGCGGCTGAGCGTGGCCTTGTGGCCTTGACGCTCGTCTGTGATCGCGAATGGCGCATGAAGCCTGCGATCGCGTCTCCACTCCGCGTCGCTGGCTGAAATCCGTCATTCACCCCGAAGCTTGTTCGTTTTGCACGGGTCGCCCCCCGTGCCTTCGAAGGGATGCCGCGATGACGGATCGTATCCAAGAATTCCTCCGCGCCCGACGCCTCGACGGCCGTGAAGACGGCCCGTGCTTGGTCGTTGATCTCGAGGTCGTGCGCGACAACTACAACGCCTTTGCCAAAGCGCTTCCCGATACGCGCGTCTTCTATGCCGTGAAGGCCAATCCCGACCGCCAGGTGCTGGAGCTTTTGGCGCGCCTCGGGTCCTGCTTCGACACCGCCTCGGTCGTCGAGATCGAGCAGGCGCTGGAAGCCGGCGCCACGCCCGACCGCATCAGCTTCGGCAACACGATCAAGAAGGAGCGCGACATCGCGCGGGCCTATGCGCTCGGCGTGCGCCTTTTCGCGGTCGATAGCGAAGCCGAAGTCGAGAAGATCGCCCGCGCCGCGCCCGGCGCGAAGGTCTTCTGCCGCCTGCTCTGCAACGATGCCAACGCCGGCGCCGAATGGCCGCTGTCGCGCAAGTTCGGCTGCGTGCCCGAGATGGCGACGCGGGTGCTCGAACATGCGCACCGGCTCGGCCTCACCGCCTATGGCCTCTCCTTCCATGTCGGTTCGCAACAGCGCAATCCGAAGAGCTGGGACGCGAGCCTGAAGGCGGCGTCGGTGATCTTCCGGGATCTCGCCGAGCGCGGCATCAACCTGCAGATGGTCAATCTCGGCGGCGGTTTCCCGACGAAGTACCTGAAGAACGTCCCGGCGGTGAAGGCCTATGCCCAGGCGATCCTCCGGGCACTGCGCAAGCACTTCGGCAACCGCATTCCGGAAACGATCATCGAGCCGGGCCGCGGCATGGTCGGCAATGCGGGCATCATCGAGGCGGAAGTCGTCCTGATCTCGAAGAAGTCCGACGACGACAAGGTGAAGTGGGTCTATCTCGACATCGGCAAGTTCAACGGACTCGCCGAGACCATGGACGAGATGATCCGCTATCCGATCAAGACGGAATTCGACGACGACCGGATGGAGCCGTGCGTGATCGCCGGCCCCTCCTGCGACTCGGTCGATGTGCTCTACGAGAAGGAGCCCTATCCGCTGCCGGTTTCGCTCGAAATCGGCTCGAAGGTCCTGATCGAAGGCACGGGCGCCTACACGACGACCTACTCGTCGGTCGGTTTCAACGGCTTCGCTCCATTGAAGTCCTATGTGATCTGAAGACGCGCGCCGGTTGCGCGGATCCCGGCGCTTCCTTCAGAGCCTGCGCTCAGATGCCCGAATGGCCCGGAACTCAGCTTTTGGGCCATTTGCTTATCTGCCGGGTTGTTTCGCGCGATCAGGCCCAGGTGATTGGCCCAAGTGGCTCAACCGAGGTGCTCGGCCTGCTCCAGCGTCATGCGGAATTCGAAACTGCGCAGCTGGGCAAAGATGCGGCCCAGCCAGTCTCTGAGCCCGCTCTTGATCACGATCGACATATCGGCCGGCGGCACCAGCAGGAAGCGCGACAGGGAGAAATTCGCGTCGTCGATCGCATTGCGCAGAACCGGGTCGAGCGCGCCGACCTTCAAAATGCCGCTGCCGGGATAGCGGGCGAGTTGATCGCGGCCGAGCGGCGCGGCGCCGCCGTTTTCGACAATGATCATCGGCCGCTCGGGGTAGCGGTCGGCGAGCCGGCGCGCCGCCTCGAGCGAGCGGGTCGATGCATCGGCGATGAAGAAGAACACCGGGCCGACGCCGACATTGATCGCCTCTTCGACGAAGTCGGTCTGGTCGATCAGCGCAAAAAACCCGTCCATCGACCGATGCCAGAGGTCGACAACCTTCGGCACCTCATCATTGACCAGCAGCGGATCGATGAGATCCATCTGGCCGCGCACATTATTGAGATCGGCGACAATGACTTCGTCGGGGAAGCGGCTGGCGAAGGCCGCTTCATGCGGGTCGGTGTCGAAGCCGAGAAAGGGCCGATTGCCGGCAAGGAAATAATCCCCCAGCAGCCGCGCTACCAGGCTTTTGCCGACCCGACCGGCCGGAGAACAGACGATGAAGACCAAGGTACGGGTCTTCATGGTTAGCTGGCCCGAATGACGTGCACGCCCAATGGTGCTCCAAGAAGACGGGCGCCCTTAGGCGGATGATTGCTTGGCGTCAGCTGCGACCCGAAATCAGGTTCAGCAACCGAATTCGATTGAATTCCTCGGCGTTTTTGTTCTGCCATGTGCGCACATAACCGCGCAAGGTGAACGAGTGCTGGGCCGGGTCGCCGCTTGCGGTCTTGTTGGCGATGTAGGTCGAAAAGGGGGTCCCGGCGATCTCGACCTGCTCATAGGCCATCGCATTGAGCTTGGGGATCGTGACCTCGCCGCTGCTCTTGACCTTGCCGAAATAGGTCTGGCTCGTCACCGGGTCCCAGTCGAAGAAGGTCGAGTCGTTGACGTAGTTCTTGACCAGAAAATAGTTCGCATCCGTGACATAGGGCGCTGTCTCGGCAATTTCCGCCAGCGACGCGATCGAGGGTCCCAGGATGTGGAAGAGGATGAAATTGAACTCGCCCGCCTTGGCCGCATCGAGAAAGCCGACGTCGCGCAAAGCGGCCAGGCTCGTGCCGAGCGCGCCGGCCCGCGTGTCCATGACGGTGACCTTGACCTGCGTCGTATTCAGCGTGTCGAGCACCCGCATCTGATCCGGCGTCTGGGTGATGTCGACGACCTCAGTCTGATCGGGATGAAACCGCCGCAGCGTGCCGCGCGGATGTTCGGTATCGAAGGCGCGCGCCAGGACGTTATTGTCGGCAAAATAATTCAGCATCGTGCGCGCGACGGTCGTCTTGCCGACTCCGCCCTTGTCGGCCCCGATTACGATGAGTGTCGGCTTCATCTGATTATGTCCTATTCCCGCCGCTTCCACTGAGGCCTTAACTGTGGGCGAAGGCACCGGGCGTGCCTTAACCGTATTCTTTTGAGGTTTGTAATTATCGCGCGCCATGACGCATTTATAACATGAAGGCCAGCCGCAGAAACAAGGTGAAAGATATAAGTTAGTAACGGCGTTAAGAGCCCGCGCGCTTAAACAAGTCAAGCGCGTCCCGCTCGCCGGCGTCCTCCGCGGCACGAATCCGCGAAATGGCGCTTAATCAGGTATTTTTAGCGCCATTGCTCGCGCCATGGTGGCAAGGGCCTCGCGCGGGTTTACTTCGCGATTTTGACGAAGCGCCGAAGATCTATTGCGATTACTTGGAACATAAAGGGAAAACAACAAAACACACGGCGCACAAATGAGCCGGGCAGACCCACGAAGCTTTTATGACAACAGGCCGGATGCGTTTGAGCCGGATGAATTGCGCGGGATTACTTGTCCGACTTTTCGGCAACGAGCGGCGCTGCCGCATTCGGCGCCTTCGCCAGAAGCCCCGTGATCCGATCGCGTTCGCGTTTGAAATCGGCAAGCAGATGGCCGCTGATTTCGCGCGTGCGCGCCAGTTTCACCCGCATCGGATCGACGAAATGGCCGTTGACCAAAACTTCGTAGTGAAGATGCGGACCCGTCGCGAGGCCGCTCTGGCCGAGATAGCCGATGACCTGGCCCTGGCGGACCCGCTGGCCTTCCCTGATGCTCCGGGCAAAGGCCGACAGATGGTTATAGGTCGTCTCATAGCCATTGGCGTGCTGGATCTCGATCCGCCGACCATAGCCTGAGTCCCAGCCGACCGAGAGGACAGTGCCATTGCCGGCGGCGAAGACCGGCGTGCCGATCGATGCTGCGAAGTCGGTGCCGGTGTGCATGCGCGTGTAGCCGAGGATCGGATGGAAGCGCACGCCGAAGCCCGAGGTCATTTTGGCGCCGATGATCGGCACCCGCATCAGGAATTTGCGCGAGGATTTGCCGGTCGGATCGTAGAAATCGACGACGGCGTCGTCGGGCGTCTCGAACCGGTAATAGCGGAAGGTCTCGTTGCGGGCGGTGATTGAGGCGTAGAGCAGTTCTTCGTGATGCTCATTGTCGCCGTCGTCGTAAAGCGCCTCGAAGGAATCGCCGCTGGCCACGGCACGCTGAAGATCGACGTCATTGGCGAAGATGCGGATCAGATCATCGATAATTGGGCGCGGAATGTCTTGTTTGAGCGCGGTCTCATACAATGAGTTGTAGAGCCGCATCCTGTTGTCGTTATCGTTGTCGTCGTCGTCCGGTTGCGCCGGTTTCTTGGCCGCCGTCTCGAAGTCCTTGACTCGTACATAGTCACCCTGATCGGTGACGGCGACGACGGATTCGAGCGTCTCGCCGTCATAGACCGAGATTCTGGCGAGCTGCATATTGTTGCTGCCCGAGCCGTCGAGATCGGCGAACATCAATTTGAGCCGGCGCCCCTCGGGTACGGCTGGCGCACCGTCCTTCGGTGCGAAGGCGGCGACGATGGCGGCGATGGTGGCCTGCGGGACCTTGGCGGCACGCAGCACATCTTCCAAAGTCTCGCCGTGCCTGATGACGACGAGCCGCTCATCCATCTGGCTGACCTGGTGCGGCGGCGTCGTGCGCGGGATGACCGTCACATTCTCCGGCACCATGCGCACTTCGATCGAGGAGAAAGGCGCGTTGATCGGATCAGTCGGATTGGCATAGGCGAGCGCCCCGACCGGATTGGCATGGCTCGTCCGCATCAGCAGCAGCTGCGCTGGCAGGCCGATCGGCTGGCTGCCGACCTCGAGACCGTCCTTGATCGTCTCGGCGACCTGCGCCTGGACCTCGTCGCCGGACAGGATCGCGGTCGTCGACAGCGCCTGTACCGGCAGGTCGCGCATCGTCCAGGAGACGTCGGCATCGCCCGTCTGCGGCTCGGGCGCCGGCGCCTCGACCGGATCGCGCGCGTCGGCGAGCAGTTTCAGCGGATTGAAGGGAGGGATTTCGTCGGCGAAACCGGCGCTCGCGGTGAGCAGCGTCGTCTCGACATGAGTGTAGGTGTAGTTTTTGACGACTTCCTTGTCGCCGATCTTGATCGTCGCCGGCGCCTTAAAATTCTGTTTGGCAGCGACGATATCGACCGCTTTGACGAGACGGTCGCTCTTGCGCGGATTGATTCCTGTGTCGGTGTCCTTGTGGACTTCAACGGCGACCGACGGCGCCTCAGCAAAATTCGATTGATGGTCGAGGGCGGCATAAATGGCGGCTGTAATGAGCCCGGCGCCGCTGAGGCCGGTCAGAATGGTCCCGAGGAGCCATCGCAGGGAAACGCGGCGCCGATCGAAATGACCCTGCCGGTCATCATTGACCTCGATCGCCGGCTCAAGGCCGATCTCAGCGATCGCGGCCGCTCCGTCGGAACGGCCGTAGGCGTTGTGGGTCTGCATCCGCAACACAAAGTTCCCGTCTTGCCAGTAGGTCGACCTTAAGCGCGACCTTTTCTCAGGCCAATAGCTTTGCTGCGTGGCGTACCGGCAGGCGTCGGCTTGATGGCAGCCCGAATCGCTGCCAAAACCGGCTGACACTATACCGACTTGGCCAACGAAGCCTTGGAAGATGGCTCAATTGCGGCGGATAGGCTAGTCGCCGGGCCGGTTGACAGGCGCGCCTGCGACAGCTAAATCCTTGTCCCACGCGCGGCTTTGGCCGCGTTTTCGCGTTTTTCGGTGGCGCCAGGCGCCGCCCGCTGCGCGAGACTCCGTTACAAACTGTCAAGAAGCCGGCCGCCGGATGCAAGCGCATTCCGTCAGAGCCGGATCGAACACGAGGTAAAGATGTTCGCAGTCATCAAGACCGGCGGGAAGCAATATAGCGTCTCCGCCGATGACGTTATTACGGTCATGACCCTAGCTGGCGAGCCTGGCGACAAGGTGACCTTCGGCGAAGTGCTGATGGTCGGCGGCGACGGCGAACCGCGGTTCGGCGGCCCGTTCATCGAAGGTGCTTCGGTGGTCGGCGAAATCGTCGAGCAGACCCGCGGCCCGAAGGTGATTTCCTTCAAGAAACGCCGCCGGCAGAATTCGAAGCGCAAGCGTGGCCACCGGCAGGATCTGACGCTGGTGAAGATCACGAGCGTCTCGCTCTAGCTGCTGGCTGAGCGCATTTCTTGCAATGCTCCTTTTGAGGAACATTGCGGATTGCAGCCAATGAAGTACTATTCGTTTTAACGCGTGTTTGTGCCGCTGGATTCTGTCCGGCCTGCGCGCAAACTGAGCATTCGGACCAGGTAAGATGGCACATAAAAAGGCAGGCGGTTCCTCCCGTAACGGGCGCGACTCGGAAGGTCGGCGTCTCGGCGTGAAGAAATTCGGCGGTGAGACCGTGATCGGCGGCAACATTATCGTTCGTCAGCGTGGGACCAAATGGCATCCCGGCGCCAATGTCGGCATGGGCAAGGATCATACGCTTTTCGCCCTGACCACCGGTCAGGTCCAATTTAAAGCCAAAAGCGGCGGCCGAGCTTACGTATCGGTCATTGAGTTTGCCGCCTCGCAAAGTGAGGCGGCCGAGTAAACGGTGGAAGGGAATGAGGACCTCCACCGGCTCACGAACCCGGTGGACAGGTCTTCCTCTCACGAGAGACCAACTCAGGCAAACTGAGACGTCCGCAAAAAGCCCGGCAGGGTTTTTGAAGGGGGAGTGGGAACCACTTCCTCTTTTTTGTTTTTTTGGCCTACGGGCCGCGGACCGGAGCTCGCTCATGTCACCGGAAATTCTGATCCAGGAAGCGAATCTTCCCAATTTCCGTTTGCCGGATTTGACCTGCGACGACATTTTCCGTCTCGAGACGAAGCGCTTGTGGCTGCGGTGGCCGCGCGCGACGGATGCCGCCGCACTGACCGCTTTCGCAAGTCTCGCTCACGTCGCCCGGATGACGTCGGATATTCCGCACCCCTATCCGCCGCGCGAAGCGGACCGCTTCATTCTGCAGACGCGGGCGGAAAATGCGGCAGGCACCGCCCTGCATCTCGTGATTGCGCAGAAATCCGGCGCGCGTCCGGTGATCGGCGTCATCTCGCTTGTGCTGACCGAGAACGGCGAAGCCGAGATTGGCTATGTGGTGAAGCCGGAAGTCTGGGGCAAAGGCTTCGCCACCGAGGCGGTGCGTGCCGTCCTCGACATGATCTTCGGCCTCACCGCGATCCCGCGCGTCCGCGCCAATTGCCGGGTCGGCAATGTCGCCTCGCAGCGGGTGCTGGAGAAGACCGGCTTCGCCTATGTCGATAGCGGGCTCGATCTTCTGCCGGCCCGCGGCGGTCTGCATCGCTGCGACCGCTTCTGCCTGGAGCGGGCGGACTGGCGGCGCATGAACTGCCTTGGCACGCGCCTGCCGCCGATGATGCAGCAGGGCTCGCCCGCCGAGATCGAAGCCGCGAACGGCATCATGGGTGAGCTCATCTGAGACCCGGCGGTGGATAAATCGGCGGTGGAAAAGTCTAAGACCGGGGACAAAGCGCCCCGGTCTTTCGCATCGAGAGGCGGCTTGTCCGCCTTTTTTATGCAGGTTCTGTGGAAAACTGGTAAGTCTCCCGATCCAGATCATTCTTCGTCTCGCCGTGTGGCGCACCTGGACAATCAGGGGCGGCGCCAGTCTTTACGTTTGAAGTGCCAATGAAGTGCCGAGAAAATAGAACACGATGAAATTCCTCGATCAGGCGAAAATCTATGTGAAATCCGGTGCCGGCGGCGCCGGCTGCCTATCGTTCCGGCGCGAGAAGTTCATCGAATTCGGCGGTCCCGACGGCGGCGACGGCGGCCGCGGCGGCGATGTCATCGCCCTCTGCGTGCAAGGTCTGAACACGCTCGTCGATTACCGCTACCAGCAGCATTTCAAGGGGCAAACCGGCGGCCACGGCATGGGAAAGAACCGCGCCGGCGGTAAAGGCGCCGATGCGGTCCTGAAAGTGCCGGTCGGCACGCAGATCTTCGACGCCGAGACCGAACATCTCATCGCCGATTTCACCGAGGTCGGGCAAAGCATCGTCATCGCCCGCGGCGGCAATGGCGGCTTCGGCAATGCGCATTTCAAGACATCGACCAATCAGGCGCCGCGCCGCGCCAATCCCGGCCAGCCCTCGGAAGAGCGCACGCTCTATCTTGTCCTGAAGCTGATCGCCGACGCCGGCCTAGTCGGCCTGCCCAATGCCGGCAAATCGACCTTTCTCGCCGCGACGACTGCAGCAAAGCCGAAGATCGCCGACTACCCCTTTTCGACTCTGCATCCACAGCTCGGCGTCGTCTCGATCGACGGCCGCGAATTCGTGCTCGCCGACATTCCCGGCCTGATCGAAGGCGCGCATGAGGGTCACGGGCTCGGCGATCATTTCCTCGGCCATATCGAACGCTGCCGCGTGTTGCTGCATCTTGTCGATGCCGGCTGCGAACATGCGGGCCAGGCCTATAAGACCGTGCGGCATGAGCTCGAAGCCTATGACGGCGGCCTGACCGAAAAGCCCGAGATCGTCGCTCTGTCGAAGATCGACACGGTCGACGATGAAACGCTGAAGACGCAGATGGCGCGACTGAAGCGCGCCGCGAAGAAGACGCCGCTGAAAGTCTCGGCTGCGACGCACCAGAATGTCGACGAAGTCCTGCGCGCCCTCCTCGCCGAGATCGATGCGCAGACAAAGAACGATGCGCCCGTCACGGAGTCTGCCGCATGGCATCCGTGACCGAACTTGCCGCCTTCCGCGCGGGCGAAGCGGCACGGCCGCAGCTTGACCAGTTCCGCCGCATCACCATCAAGGTCGGCTCGTCGCTGCTGGTCGACAGCGCGCAAGGCGCGCTGCGCCGCGACTGGCTCGAAACGCTGGCCGATGACATCGCCGGTCTGCATCGGCGCGGCGCTGATGTGCTCGTCGTCTCCTCCGGGGCCGTCGCGCTCGGCCGCAGCGTCTTGGGCCTGCCGCCGGGCACGCTGAAACTCGAAGACAGCCAGGCCGCCGCCGCCGTCGGCCAGATCGCCCTCGCCCGTATCTGGTCGGAAGTCCTGTCGGCGCGCCACATCACGACGGGCCAGATCCTCGTGACCTTCGCCGATACGGAGGAGCGGCGCCGTTATCTCAATGCCCGCGCCACCATCGACCGCCTGCTCGACATGAGGGCCGTTCCGGTCATCAATGAAAACGACACGGTGGCGACGAGCGAAATCCGCTATGGCGACAACGATCGCCTCGCCGCCCGCGTTGCGACCATGGCCTCATCCGATTTGCTGATCCTGTTCTCGGATGTCGCGGGGCTCTATACGGCGCCGCCGCATAGCAATCCGGATGCGAAACTGATCGATGTCGTGCCGCGTATTTCCGCCGAGGTCGAAGCCATGGCGGGCGGCGCGGCCTCGCATCTGTCGCGCGGCGGCATGCGCACGAAGATCGAAGCCGGCAAGATCGCGACGACGGCCGGCACGCATATGCTGATCGCCGATGGTCGTGTCACGCATCCGCTCGCGCGGCTGAACGACAATGCGCCCTGCACCTGGTTCCTCACCGGCACCAATCCGGTGACGGCGCGGAAGAAATGGATCGCCGGCTCGCTCGAGCCGCGCGGCGTGCTCTATGTCGATCCGGGCGCGGTGAAAGCCATCCTCGGCGGTGCCAGCCTGCTGCCTGCCGGCGTCAGACGCATCGAAGGCAATTTCGCCCGCGGCGATTGCGTCATCATCCGCGACGAGCAAGGCGCCGAGATCGGCCGCGGCCTGGCGAATTACGACGCCGGCGATGCGGCGCAGATCGCCGGGCGCAATTCGCGCGACATCGAAGCGCTTCTCGGCCTCCCCGGCCGTGCCGAGCTCATCCATCGCGACGACATGGTGCTCGCGGGGGACTAAGCGTCCTGTCGCTTGGTTGCGCGGCTCGCAAGCGCAATCATAATCTCGCCTCGCTATTCTCGACGAGGCAATCAGGTTTCCAATGCGTTGCCCGGCCCCCAAAAACGCCTTTGAAAAATCAACGAAAAACGATCGGCTGAACGCCGGTTTTCGACCGCAAATCTGAAGAGAGCATTTTGGCGACACCTCCGGGAAATCCCCTAGGGCGTTGATCTCAAAGCTGTTCCAAAACGAGAATCTGCTTGCATTAATCAGCATTTAACTAAAAATGTTGTCAATAAAGCTCCAGCAAGACTGCGAATATCGCTTGCCAGTGCCTTTTAGTGGCCGCAATGCTGCAGCTCTATAAAGAGATAAAGCATTCGCGGACAACGGTCCGGAAGGGGGCTAATGACTTACGGGGTGGGGACGCCTCGCGATTTCATGCCATATGATCGCGCGCGTCTGTCATGGAAAACCGTCTATCAGTCGGTACTGACTGCTGCCACGCTTTCGCTTGGCGCGCTGGTTGGCGCTTTATTCCTTTACGGTCACCCCGGCTCGCATCTCGGCCATGATAAGACGCCGGCCGTCGCCGCAGCCAAGACCACGCTTCACTCCGGTTTCGCAGCGATCATGACGCCGTTGCGTCTCGCGCATCAGACTGAATCGAATGGCACTGCGCCCGCCCCTGCTGCTGCCGCTCAACCCCGCGAACAGCGGACCTCGGGTTTCGCCGCGCTGATCGCGCCGCTGCGTGAAGAGAGCCATCTCATCGCCGCCAATATGTATGGCGGGCTGCTCGATCCGAACCTGTCGTCGGGCCCGGCCCCCGTCTCCTTCGCCGAAAGCCATCCGCTCGGCGCCAATTTCGCCCTGCTGCCGCCGACCGACCCGACCGCCTCGCAAGAGCAGGTCGCTGCAGCTGAAATTCCCGTACCGGAGCCCCGCCCCGAGGCCGACCAGGCGGCCGACGCGGCCGTACCGGTGCCAATGCCCCGTCCGGCCGAATTGGCCACCGCGCATGAACCCGCCCGCGCCGGCATCCGCCAGTTCGCTAAGGAAGAGAAGACCGTCGCCGAGGCGACGCCGCCCGAGGCCCAGCAGCAACAGCCGTCGGGCGACAATCCCTCCTTCTTCGATAAATTGTTCGGCAGCTCGAAACGGCCGGCCTCCGGCCCGCAGCTCGCTTATGCGTCACCCGAAGACGGCGGAATCGGCGGCATTCTTGGCGGCAATCGCCGTGTCGCTTCCGCGCCTGTTGGCGGCTACGATCGCTATACCGCGGTCTACAATATCGCCGCCCACACTGTGACCCTGCCCGACGGCACCCGCCTCGAAGCGCATTCCGGTCTCGGCTCGATGATGGACAATCCACACTACATCAGAGAGAAGATGCGTGGCGCGACCCCGGTCGGCGTCTACGATCTGCAGCCGCGCGAACAGCTCTTCCATGGGGTCGCCGCGCTGCGCCTGCTGCCTGTCAGCGGTACCGATCCCTTCGGCCGCACCGGCCTTCTCGCCCACACCTATATGCTTGGTCCGAACGGCCAATCGAACGGCTGCGTCTCCTTCCGCAATTATGCTGCCTTCCTGCGCGCCTATCAGGCGGGCGAGGTCCGGCGCATCGCCGTCGTCGCCGGCCTCTAAGGCAAGCACGCCTAGCGCATCGGCCTGTCATGGCCGGGCTTGACCGGCCATCCAGGCACGCGAGCCGAGCTTGTCATGATCCATTGACGCCTGGATGCGCGGATTAAGCTCGCGCATGACGCGAACGCCGCTTGTTGAAGAAGCGCCGAACCGCTTAAGCAGGCTCACTCCGCCGCGTCGGGCATATCCTGCTTCTGGAATGTCTTTGCGCGCGCACGGCGCACATAATCCAGCACATTGCCCATATGGACGCTGGGGCCGCCGGGCGGCGGTGTCAGAAGATCCGGACGCCCGAGCAGAGCGACGAACTCCTCATAATCCGGATGATCGGGCGCGCCGATGAACGCCTCTTTGTGCTCGTCGCCGCTGAAGATGTCGCGCTTGCGGATCATCTGGAAGGAGACGGTGTCGGCCGCATAATCGGCGCCGAGCTTGATGAAGGCCGGAATCTCGCGAAAATTCCGCGCCTGCACGACCATCGAAAATTCGAGATGGCCGATCTCGCCTGTTTGCCGCAGCTCGCGGACAAATTCGAGATTGCGCATCAACCGCTCGAAATTGCCGCCGCGACGCACGAAGGCATAGGTCTCCGCCTCCGCCGCATCGATCGAGATCTGCGCATAGCGCACGCGGCCCGAAAGCCCCAGCTCCTGCCAGGCGCGACGGTCCCACAGCACGCCATTCGTCTGCAGATTGATCTTCAGATGCGGGAATTCGCCGGCAGCGCCGGTAATGCGCTTGATGAGATTGCGGAAATGATTGCTGCCGAAGGGATCGCCCGAACCGGTGATCGTCGCCACCTCGGCGTTGCGCAGCAACGGCACGATCACGCGATCGATCAGTGAATCGAGCCGTGCCTGCTTCGCCTTATCGGCTGTAATCAGCATCGCGCGGCAGGAGGGGCAGGACAGATTGCAGGATTTGTCGTGGCTCAGGACGACCCGCTTCGGCGGCGGAACTTTCTTATCCACCGCATAGCTCGTGATGATCTGCTGCGACTCGTCGCTGTCGCGCGGCGCCAAAGCCCGATTGGCGATCAATGGGCAATGCGTGCGGCTGCAATAGGAATAGGAGCCGTCGACGATCGAGTCGCGCAGCCTCGTCGCCATCTCGCCGTTCCACAGCGCGTCCGGATCGCTGTCGAGCTTGCCGACCGGCGTCGGCAGCCAAATCGGGCAGCAGACATAGGCGAGCCCCTGATGCGTCGTCTCCAACGTCGTGAAAGGGCTGTTGCAGAAATGGGTCTTCAGATAGGTCTCGGTGGACTCATTGGTCGCTTCACGGCGGCGGCGCCATTGGCGGCGCGGCGTCATGATGTTGCGCTCGACCCAATGGCTGGCCGCCTCGACCCAAGGATCGTTCTGCCGGCGCCCCAAAAACAGATAGGCGCGCGCGATGGCCGCTTTGACAGGATGGGGCGGGCGCTCAGCCATTCCGAGGTCCTGGGAAACGAGATCCGAGGCCTTGGACTAGACCGATCGTCCGGTCGAAACAACCGGCGCTCATGCCGCCTCCAGATGCGCTATCCGCTCGGGGATCGGCGGATGCGAATAATAGAAGAGCGTATAGAGCGGATCGGGCGTCAGGGTGGCGAGATTGTCACGCGACAGCTTGGTCAGCGCGGTGACCATCGGCTGCGGCCCGACCATGGATTTGGCGAAGCCGTCCGCCTGGAATTCGGCCCGGCGCGACAGAAAATTGGTCAACGGCGACAAAAGATGGCCGAAAGGTCCCATCGCGAACATCACGATCACCAGCACGAGGCCGGGATCGTTCGGCAGGCCGAAGACGGTGGCCAGCGCGCCGGCCGAAAAGGCCCAGCCGAGAACTGCAAAGACCACCAAACTCAACGCCGCCGCCTCGACGATGCGTTCGCGCACATGGCCATATTTGAAATGGCCGAGCTCATGTGCGAGCACAGAGAGGATCTCGTCCTCGCTATGCTTCTGCAAAAGCGTGTCGAAGAAGACGATGCGTTTTGATTTGCCGAAACCGGAGAAATAGGCGTTGCCATGCGTCGAGCGCTTCGACGCATCCATGACGAATAGGCCGCCGCTCGTGAATCCGCAGCGCGCCAACAGCGCTTCGACGCGGCTCTTTAGCGGCGTCTCAGGCATGGGCGTGAATTTGTTGAAGAGCGGCGCGATGAAAGTCGGATAGATGATCGTCATCGCCAGCATGATGATCATGAAAGCGGCCCAGGCCAGCAGCCACCAGATATTCGGAATGCTGCGCGCCAGCGCGAAGAAACCGAAGAGCAGCGGGACGGCGAGACAAAGCTGCAGCGCCATACTCTTGATCTGATCGCGGACGAACATGCCGGGCGTCATCCGGTTGAAGCCGAATTTCGCTTCGAGCCAGAAGGTGCGCAGCAGCGTGAAGGGCAGATCGAGCACGAAACCGACCGCGCCGATGATCAGCACGACGGCAACGCTGCGCATGAGGCCGGGGCCGATCGCATGCGCAACCAACGCATAGGCGGGCCTTAAGAAAACCGCGAGCCACAACACGGCAATGGCCGTGTCGAAAACTTTCTGCACCATGCTCAGCCGGGTGCGCGCCGTAGTGTAATCGGCGGCACGGCGATGCTCCTCGATGCTCAGTTCATGCGCGAAAGCCGAGGGCACTTTGTCCCGATGTGCCGTCACTGCCGCCAGCTGGCGGCGCTCCAGATAGAGTTCGAGCAGGCCGGACAGAATGATGGCAGCAAAGACGAAGGACGGGACAAAGCTCATAGAAATCTCGGGTTTCCGGAAATCTCGGGTTCAGCCGCGCGGACAGCCAGGATTAACTGCAGATGGGGAATTGCGGCCCTTTCGGCAATCGGTTTATGCGCCACCCGCCATCGCGGTAACCGCCGGGCTCGTCTCAGGCTTAGAGCCGATCCCGATCAAATCGATCGCTTCGCGACCCATTTGATCGGGACAAATCGGCTCGATTCAAAACCTTGAAGCATGTCCTTGCCGGAAAAGTCTATCAACTTTGCCGGGACATGCTCTAAGACTATATGTTGCTTGGCTTTGCGTCGCCAAAAAGGCAAGATCACTTATCCCTGAAAGCGGTTGCGACTGATGGAAAACCTCAAGCTCGTCGAGGCCAGCCAAGATATTGCCGCGGTTATGGCTGCGCTCGGCCGCGCCGCGCGCCAGGCCGCGCGTAGAATCGGGCTTGCCCCGGCGGAGTCCAAAAACCTCGCCCTGCGCTTCGCCGCGCAGCGGCTGCGCGAGCGGCAAAGCGAGATCCTCGCGGCCAACCGCCGCGATATGGCCGAGGCCGAGAGCCGCGGCACGGCGCCGGCCTTTCTCGACCGGCTTTTCCTCGATGAGAAACGCATCGAAGGCATGGCAAAGGGTCTTGAAGAGGTCGCCGCCCTGCCCGACCCCGTCGGCCGGATTTTGGCGCGCTTCGAACGGCCGAACGGCCTTGTCATCGAACGTGTCGCGACGCCGCTCGGCGTCATTGGCGTCATCTTCGAAAGCCGTCCAGCGGTGGCTGCCGATGCCGGCGCGCTCTGCCTGAAAGCCGGCAATGCCGCGATCTTGCGCGGCGGCTCGGAAAGCTTCCATTCCGTCGGAGTCATCCATCAGTGCTTGATTGATGGGCTAAAGAAAGCCGGTCTGCCGGAAGCCGCCATTACGCTCGTGCCGGTGAAAGACCGCGCGGCTGTCGGCGAAATGCTGAAAGGTCTCGATGGCACGATCGATGTCATCGTGCCGCGCGGCGGCAAGAGCCTCGTCGGGCGCGTCCAGCAGGAAGCGCGTGTGCCGGTCTTCGCGCACCTCGAAGGCATCAATCACGTCTATGTCGACCGCGACGCCGATCTCGATCGAGCGCTCGCCATTCTGCGTAATTCGAAACTGCGCCGCACCGGCGTTTGTGGCGCTGCCGAGACACTTCTCGTCGATCGCGCCTGCCCCGCAACCTATCTTCCGGCGCTCGTGAAGATGCTGCTCGACGCAGGCTGCGAGGTGCGCGGCGATGCCGCCGTGCAGTCCGCCGATCCGCGTGCGACCGCGGCATCAGACGCGGATTGGACGACGGAATATCTCGACGCCATCATTTCGGCGCGTGTGGTCGACGGGTTGGAAGGTGCCATCGCCCATATCGAAACCTATGGCTCGCATCACACGGACAGCGTCATCACCGAGAACCAGGCAACCGCGGATCGTTTCCTGCGCGAAGTCGATTCCGCGATTGTGCTGCACAACGCCTCGACGCAATTCGCCGATGGCGGCGAATTCGGCTTCGGCGCGGAGATCGGCATTGCCACGGGCCGTATGCATGCGCGCGGGCCAGTCGGGCTTGAGCAACTGACCTCGTTCAAATATCGCGTGCATGGCACCGGACAGCTGCGGCCGTGACGGCAAATTGACTGTCAGCGCTTACCGACTGCCGCCGTTCACGCCGGGCCAGAAGATCGGCCTCTTCGGCGGCAGCTTCAATCCCCCGCATGACGGCCATCGCGCTGCGAGCCTGCTCGCCATGCGCCGGCTCGGGCTCGATTGGGTCTGGTGGCTCGTCAGCCCCGGCAATCCGCTCAAAGACACGCATGATCTGCCGCCGCTCGACAAACGGATCGCGGCGGTGCGCGCGCTCGCCGACCATCCGCGCATCGAAGTCACCGGCATCGAAGCGACGATCGGCACGCGCTACACATTCGAGACGATTCTCTGGCTGACCCAGCATTGCCCAGGCGTGCGGTTTTTCTGGATCATGGGCGCCGACAATCTGGCGAGCTTTCACAAATGGCGCTGTTGGCGCGATATCGCAGCGCTTGTACCGATCGTGGTCGTCGACCGGCCGGGTTTCACCTGGTCTGCCGTGCATTCGCCGGCCGGCGAGCTGTTGAGCCGCTATCGCTTCGACGAGAACAACGGCCGCGGCTTCGCGCTCACTAAACCGCCCGCCTTCATCTTCTTGCACGGGCCGCGCTCGTTTCTCTCTTCGACCGCGCTGCGCGAGAAGAGACTGCATAAAGGCGACTGGGGCCCCACCTAAAGCAGGCGACGGGCGAAAAACTCCAACGCGCGCGAACGCGCGAGATCGGCGCTCGCCTGATCATAGCTCTCGCGCGCATCGCAATTGAAGCCATGGCCTGCCGGATAGACAAAGATCGCGCTGTCGGGATGCGCCGCACGGATTTTGTCAACATCTTCCGGCGGAATGCTTTTGTCTTTCTCGCCGAAATGAAATTGCGCCGGCACGCGCAGCTGCTGGTCGGCCATGCTGGCGATGTTGGAACCGTAATAGCAGACGGCTGCTGAAAGTCCGTCGAGATGCGTCGCCGCGGCATAAGCGAGCGAACCGCCCCAGCAATAACCGATAATGCCGACGCGGCCGGCATCCGCGACCGCGGCAATCGCCGCTTCGATATCGGCCAGCGATTGGTCGAGCCTGATCTTGGAGCGCAGCTCCATGCCCTTCTTCATATCGTCCGGCCCGTAACCGAGTTCGATGCCGGGCTGCGCACGATCGAACAGCGCCGGCGCGATGGCGAGATAGCCCGAGGTCGCGAAACCGTCGGTGACTCTGCGGATATGAGGGTTGACGCCGAAAACCTCTTGCAGCACGACGACGGCCCCCTGCGGCTTGGCAGCAGGAACGGCTTTATAGGCGCCGATCGTTGCGCCATCCTTCGTCGTCAGCTGGATCATCTCGCCCATCACTGCCTCCTCATCCGCTTTTCGACCGCGCTTTGTTCAAGCAGCATCTCTAAGCACGGCAGATGTCGTTCCAACCGGCACGCCGGTCACATTATGGCGAGGCGATCCATTTCTCGATCGGCTCCTGCGTCTGCGCCGCGGCCTCGGCGATGGAACGTCCGCCAAGCTTCAAATGCGGCGCGATCTCGGCCAGCGGCACAAGAACGAAGGCACGGTTGAACAGCTCCTTATGCGGCAGGACCAGGTCCTTCGTCGCGAGCGGTTTGTCGCCATAGAAGAGAATGTCGATATCGATCAGCCGCGGCCCCCAGCGCACCGTCTCCTCGCGGCCCATGTCGGTCTCAATCGCCTTCACTGCCGCCAATAAGGCTTCCGGCGTCAAAAAGGTTTCCGCCAGCGCGCAGGCATTGGCGAAATCTTCCTGCTCGCGATAGCCCCAGGGCGGCGTACGGTAGATCGAGGAGACAGCCGTGAGCCGCGCGACGTTGCGGCTTTCGATCGAGGCCAGAGCCTTGCGGATATTGGCGGGCTTGTCGCCGATATTGCTGCCAAGCCCGAAACCGATTTCGATTTTGCCGTTCGGCTCAGGCGCGTTGGACGGCATCGAAGACCTTGAAGGCTGTGACGTGCTCGGCGACATCATGCACGCGGAAGATGGAAGCGCCATGCGCGGCCGCCGCGAGATTGGCAGCAATCGTCGCCATCAGCCGCGCCTCGACCTCGGAACCGACCATAGCGCCGAGCAGGGATTTGCGCGACACGCCGACGAGGAGTGGCACGCCATAACCGCTGAAATGCTCCAGATGGTTCAGCAAGAAGAGATTCTGATCCTTGGTCTTGCCGAAACCGATGCCCGGATCGAGCATGATGTGGCCACGAGGAATGCCGGCTTTTTCAGCAAGCGCGAGCGAGCGATCGAAGAAACGCCGCATGTCATCGAGCATGTCGAGATCGGGATCGACGCTGTCGCGATTGTGCATGATGACGACGGCAGCACCGCCTTCGGCGACCGTGTCGGCCATGGCCGGGTCTTTTTGCAGACCCCAGACATCATTGACGATGGCGACGCCGAGCCCAATCGCGAAGCGGGCAACGGCAGCTTTCGACGTGTCGATGGAAATCGGCGTCTCGACAGCCGCGACGAGATCGGCCAGCAAAGGCTTGAGGCGGGCGAGTTCTTCAGCTTCCGGCACTGGCGTATAGCCTGGCCGCGTCGACTCGGCTCCGATGTCGACAATGTCGGCGCCATCGGCGACGAGCTTGCATGCCTGGATGAGGGCCGCTTCATGCGATTGGAACCTGCCGCCATCGGAAAAAGAATCCGGCGTCACGTTCAAAATACCCATGATGATCGAGCGCTGGCCGAAAAGCCGGATGAGCTGATCGCGTTTAGCTTGCATCAAACGACGATAAGCTCCCCTCGCTTAAAGCGACTCCTGCTCCTTGCCCGGATAGGCACAGCGCCATTTGACGATGCGAAGATCGGGATGATCGCCGATCCATTGCGCCATGTAAGGCGGCGCGTTGAACATACAGGCCTTGAGCGACTCCTGCGAGGCGAATTGCAGATGCCGATCGTCGCACTGGCCTGGATGGGCAAGACTGCAAACAGTCAGAATGAGTTCGATCAGTCCCATTGGGGCCTCCTTGACCCACGGCTTTGCATTCCCGCGCGAAAGCAGGCGCCAGGCTAACGGACGATATCACGCAAATAAAGCGTCAACATCCCGTCCAACGCGGGCGTTCGGCTGATGTTCCCGGCAAAATTTCCCGGTGAAGAGCAATCGGGCTCGGGCCAGGCCGGGCTCAGAGCTGCTGAATGTCGCTAAGGTCGAAGCTCTCGCCGGACGGATTCTCGCCGATCCGCAAAACCGTATCGCTGACAAACCGATAGGGCGGCACAGGCAGGTTAAGCGGCGCCGGGACGCCACGATAGACCCGCCCAGCGAGATCGTATTTCGAGCCGTGACAGGGGCAGAAATACCCGCCCGGCCAGTTGGCGGTGGGTGTCGTGGCGCTCGGCTGCGGGAAGGATTGCGGGATACAGCCAAGATGGGTGCAGATCCCTATGACTGCGAGATATTCCGGCTTGATCGAGCGGTGCCAGTTTTGCGCATAAGACGGCTGCTGATGCTGCCGCGACTCGGGATCTGACAGAAGCGAAACGACATCGGGACTTTGCAACGTCTTCAGCAGCGAGTCCGGGCGTCGCAAGATGAAGATCGGATGCGAGCGCCATTTGACGATGACGTTCTGCCCGGGGGCGAGCTTCGACAGGTCGACATCGATCGGACCGCCCGCGGCGAGCGTCGAGGCGTCCGGGTTCATCTGATCGATGAGGGGAATGAGCGTCGCGCCGACGGCGACAGCGCCCATGGCGCCCGTCGCGAGAAAGAGGAAATCCCGCCGCGTCGGCTCTGCGGGAACGCTTGCCACTTCGCTTTCCGGACCGGCCATCGCAAGACTCCGTGCAGGACGGCGAACCATAGCGGCAGAGTTCGGCGACGGCCGCCGCGCCTCACCCGTCTGGAGCACATCCTGAAAAAGTTGATCGACTTTTCCGAAGAAGGACATGCTCCAAAGTTTTGAATCGAGCCGATTTGCGCGGATCAAATAGGTTGCAAGCGATCCATTTGATCGGCATCAGCTCTAAACATAGCGGAGCGTGGCGCGCCGGCAAGGGCCGAAAGCAGGCGTCAGCGCGATGCCTGCTCCATGTCGGAGACAATCAGCGAATGATCCGAACCATGCAGGCTGATGCGAACCGGCACGCCGTCTTGAAGCCAGACATCGCGCACGAAGTCGCCGCCGATCCTATAGTGATGCGCCTGGATTTGGGTGCCACCGACGTCGATGGATTCATCGCCGACATCCTCGACGGAGACCGACATGACCTTGCCCTTGTCGGTGTCGATGAGCTGCGTGCTGGTGATGAAGCCCTTGTTCCACAGCGACGCGGGCAGAACGACCTGCGGCAGCTCGGTCTTTTCGCCGTTGACAGTCAGATCGACCTTCTGACCCACGACTTTCGCCAGAATGTCATACTTCTTCCCATTGTCGTCAGTGTGCGCCTTGTAGGAGACGAAATGGCCCTTCGCCCATTTTTCAGTGGCGACATGATCGAAGGAGTAGGCCTTGATGAAGGCCACCGTCACTTCGATATGGGTCGTGCTCTGAACCGTCGTCGTGTCGCCCGCCTTGGTAATCTCGATCGTATCTGTTCCGATTTTATTGCCGTCGCGGGTGATGTCGAAAACACGCTGGGTTGTTGTCGGCGCTGCGTCGGCATGAGTACCAACAGCGTGGCTTGCACCGGTGTGGCTTGCACCAGCATGGCTTGAACCCGTGTGGCTTGAACCAGTGTGGCCTGGCGTTGCACCGGCAGGGCTCGGAGCCGCCGGCTCCTGCGCGAATGCGGGCAGGCCAAACAACATGCAAAAGCTGAGCGGAAGAAGGATTACACTGCGCATAAGGGGTCCTTCACTGCATGGTCGTGAGCGTGCGTGCGGCGACCGCCGAAAGCGGTAGAACCACGATATCCGCGAAAATCGGCATATCTCACTCCGAATCCGCGACGGGGAAGCTAGGCGTATGACCAGTTTATTCAATGTAATTTTGCCAATTTTCAGTCTGGCCTGCGTAAGACTCGCGGCAAGCCTTTTCGGCTCATTGCCTGACATGGTGACGAAATTCAGGCGCATTTGTCACCGGACTTTGTCACGCGACTTGGCCGGCAGAGCTTATTTTCCGCGCAATTGCGTCGCGGCGCTCTGCACAGCTCGGCTATAAGCCGTTTTCATTGCTGGCGAATTATAGCCGGCGCGGGCGGCTTGCAGATCAGTTCAGCGACAAGCCATTTCAAATGCATGAGATGAACGGAACGTCAGCACCGCGATCCTTCATATGCGCATTTCATGTTTTTTCGCGAGCTTTTTTCGCGGGCTCTTATTGAGCCTTCCAGGCATTGATCGCGTCTTCAATGGCGCGCGACCCGGTCGTGCCCTTCTCGAATGTCAGCTTGGCGATCTTGCCGGTGCTCAACATGATCGGAATGTCGACCCAGGCGCGCTGGCGCAGCAAGTCGAGATTGGTCGCTTCCGCCGTGCCGCGGCTCAAACCGACGAGGAAGGAATTTTCAACAGTCGGCACCGGCACGCCGACAAGCGGTTCGCCGCTCGGCACGTTGTCGGCACGCAATTGCGGAACGCCGATCTGTTTGATGCCGCCCGTTATCGTGTCGGGTTTGACCAGAAAATCGATGGTGATCGTGTGCGATGCCGGCAGGCTCGGATCAGTGTTTTTTTGCAGCGTCAGTGCGACTTTCAGCTTGTCGCTCGGCACATCGACGTCGGCATGAACCGCCATCATCGGCGGCTGACCATTGCCGCTGCTCACATTCTGGACCCGCCAGATGACCGTCCCCTCATAGGTCTTATATTTGTTCTGCTCCTCCGGCGCTTCGACAAGAAGCGCGGCGCGATAGGCAATGGGCGCTGCCGGGCTGCCATCGGCGGGTTTCGGCGCGGCGGTCGCTGCGGTCGTCTGCGGCGCCGTCTCGGGAGCGGCCGGCGCCGGAGCAGCAGGCGCAGCCGCCGACCCGCTGTCGGCCGTCGCGTCCGGCTTCGCATCGGCCGTTGGGCCGCCGACCCGTTCTTCGATCTTGCCGCCCTGATCGGCCTGCACCACCGGGTGCGCCTTCAGCTTGGCGAGATCGTCCGGCCGGTCGCGCAGGGCCCAGGCGGCGATCGCCACAGTCGCGACGACGACACCGACGATTGCGCCGACGATCCAAAGCCGAAAGCTGCTGCCGCGATGCTCATCAGCCGGCGCCGCCTGCGGTGCATAGAGCCGGACGCCTTCGACGCGCGGCTTGTGAAAATCATTGCCCTCGTCGAGCAGATCGTCCGCATCGCTTTCGGGTGGATACGGCAATTCCGCTTCGCGGACTTCGACGGGCGGCGGGGCTTTGGCCTTCTTGCCGAGCGGTTCGGGCCTCCTTGTCTGCAGCTTGGTCTGCAGCGGCGGCGGCGTTTGCAGCGGCGGCGGCGCCGCTGCGGTGAGATCTTCGATCTCGTCCGGCGCGGGCGGCGGGGGTGCGGGCGGTGGAGCAGCCGCTGGCGCAGCAGAAGCCCCCAGCGGACGCAATGGGCGCGGCGTCGGCATCGCCGGACGCGGCCGCTGCGTCGGCTGCAGCGGGTTGGGCCGTAGCGCGGGTTTTGTCACGGTCGCCGTGACTTCGGCCGCTGCAGGCTTCTGCCCATTGCCGCCCGTCAATTCAGCTTCGAGTCGGGCGACGGCGGCGTCAAGCGCATCGGTTTCCTTCGCGACATCGGCTTCGGCAATCGGCGGGTCGAGGCTTCTGAGCTGGGTCAGAAGCGCGTTGCGCGCACGCTCATAAACCGCGCGGCGCATTTCCGGTGTCGAATTCGACAGGCCGGTGACGGCCTTGGCAAGCAAAGGATAATATTCAGCCATAAGCGTTTCAGAGCATTCCGCGAGCGTGGCGTCAACCGCCAACAGGGACCGATCCGCAAAGACACCGAACTGATTCAAAATCATCGTCAGAAGCGCGCCGATCACTGTCTTAAAAACGATAAGCAGACAGGATCAAAAGCAGCCACTGCGACCCACGCTCCCGCGTGTTTTGCCCGATTCACGCCATCCAATTCGTCATCGAAAATAAGGACAATTTCTGCCTGAGCAACGCCGCAATTGCCGGCGCCGCGGGCGCAATGAGCCGTCGGCGCCCGCCGTTTTATCGATCACGAAATGGGTTGTGAACCAGAATCGTATCCTCGCGCTCGGGACTCGTTGATAAGAGCGCGACCGGCGCTTCGATCAGCTCCTCGATCCGGCGCACATATTTGATCGCCTGCGCCGGGAGTTCGACCCAGGAGCGCGCCCCTTGCGTCGTCTCCTGCCAGCCTGGGAAAACCTCATAAATTGGTTCGAGGGCCGCCTGCGCCGCCTGGCTTGCTGGCATACGGTCGATGGTCTTACCATCGAGTCTGTAGCCGACGCAGATTTTGATTTCGTCAAAGCCGTCGAGGATGTCGAGTTTCGTCAGGGCGATTCCATCGATGCCCGAAGTCTTGACCGCCTGCCGGACCAACACCGCATCGAACCAGCCGCAGCGCCGGCGTCGACCGGTGTTGACGCCATATTCATGGCCGCGGTCGCCAATCAATTGACCGATCTCATCCGTGAGTTCGGTCGGGAACGGGCCGCCGCCGACACGCGTCGTATAAGCTTTAGCTATGCCAAGCACGTAACCGATGCCTTTGGGGCCGAGGCCGGAGCCGGTTGCGGCATTGGCCGCCACCGTGTTCGACGAGGTCACGAAGGGATAGGTGCCGTGATCGACATCGAGCATCGTGCCTTGCGCCCCTTCGAAGAGAATGCGCTTGCCGTTGCGACGGGCGGTTTCGAGCAGATCCCAGGTCGCGTCCATGAACGGCAGAACCTTCGGCGCGACCGCCAGCAATTCCTCGCGGATCGTCGCCGCCCTGACGGGTTCGAGGCCGAGGCCGCGTCGCAAAGGCTCATGATGGGCGAGCAGCCGTGCGATCTTTTCATCGAGCGTGTCGGGCTCGCAGAGATCCATGAGGCGAATGCCGCGCCGTCCCACCTTGTCTTCGTAAGCGGGACCGATGCCGCGCTTCGTCGTGCCGATCTTCACGCCTTCGCTGACCGCGTCTTCGCGATGCGCATCAAGCTCGCGATGCAGCGACAGGATCAGCGTGACGTTTTCAGCGATCTTGAGATTCTCCGGCGTGATCGTGAGCCCTTGCCCTTCGAGCTTCTCGATCTCGGCGACGAGATGATGCGGATCGAGCACGACGCCATTGCCGATCACCGACAATTTGCCGGGGCGCACAATGCCCGAGGGGAGCAGCGCCAGTTTGAACACCTGATTGCCGATGACGAGTGTATGGCCGGCATTGTGGCCGCCTTGGAAACGCACGACGACATCCGCTTCCAGCGAGAGCCAATCGACGATCTTTCCCTTGCCTTCGTCGCCCCATTGGGCGCCGACCACCACGACATTCGCCATAGCTTGCGTCTCTGCTCTTTTGATTTCGGACTTGAACTTGGATTTGGACCCGACTCGAAGATCCCACAGCCACGCGCGCCGCTTCGCAAGGCCAATTATTATGGCCGCTGAGGCAGCACCGATCGGACCGAACTTGCAAATGATCCGGGCGGGGGGACGATCGAATGCCGGGCCCGAATCGCTGCCGGAAGCGCGGAACTGGCTGTCCGGTGAGAGCACCGCCAGAGCGGCCCCAGCGCCGGCCCTGCCTACACAATTGCGTCACCGGAGTAAAGCATAGGTGCGGTTTGCCCTCCTGCGGGGCAAGGTGGCAGGGCAGCGCCCAACCAGCCGCTTTTACGCCGGAAATTCACGCTCCTGGAATTTACGTTAAAGAAATGGCTTCGCAGGCACTCGATATCCTGCAACCTGACTTCCGCCTCACCACCTCAGTTCGGCTCACTCATGGAACAGTCCACGCCATCCGCATGCGGCACGCGCACGAAGCTCGGCGTCATGGCTGTTGGCGCGCTCGGCGTCGTCTTCGGCGACATCGGCACGAGCCCGCTCTACACGCTGAAGACGGTTCTCGCGCTGACCAATCAGTCGGCGCATGCACATCCGGCCATGGGCGTCCTGTCGCTGATCGTTTGGACGCTCATCATCATCACGACGATCAAATATGTCTCGGTCGCGATGCGCGTCGACAATGACGGCGAAGGCGGTATTCTGGCGCTGATGACGCTGCTCGGCGTCAAGCGCCAGCATCGGCCGGCGATTATCGCGGTCGGTCTCTTCGGTGCGGCACTGATCTATGGCGACGGGGCGATCACGCCTGCGATCTCGGTGCTTTCGGCCATCGAAGGTTTGCAGATCGCGACGCCGGCGCTGGCGCATTACGTTCTGCCGCTCACCGTCATCATTCTCGTCGCGCTGTTCATGATTCAGCCGCTCGGAACGGCACGCATCGGCCGCACCTTCGGCCCGATCATGCTCACCTGGTTTTTGACGATCGGCCTGCTCGGCATTTGGGGCATCAGCAAACATCCCGCAGTGTTGTTCGCGCTCAGCCCGCACTATGCCGTGCTGTTTCTGCTGCATGGCGGCGGCCATGCATTCCTTATTCTCGGCGGCGTTTTTCTGTGCGTGACAGGTGCCGAAGCGCTCTACGCGGACATGGGCCATTTCGGTGCCGGACCGATCCGCATCGCCTGGTCAGTCATCGTCTTCCCCGCCCTTGTCCTCAATTACGCCGGACAGGTGGCGATCGTCGCCGCGGGAACGCCGGTCCAGGACAACATCTTCTTCCTGCTCTGCCCCCAGCCCCTGCTCTGGCCGCTGATCTTATTGTCGACGATCGCGACGATCATCGCGAGCCAATCGATCATCACCGGCGCTTTCTCGATGACGCGGCAGGCGATCCAGCTCGGCTGGATGCCGCTCCTGACGATCCGGCAGACCTCGGACGAAGGTTATGGTCAGATCTATGTCGGCGCGGTCAATTGGACCTTGATGATCGTGACGGTCGGCCTCGCGCTGATCTTCAGGAAATCCGACAATCTCGCCGCGGCCTATGGCATCGCCGTCTCAGCCACCATGCTGATGACGACGGCGCTGCTCTTCATCGCTATGCGCGAAATCTGGCAATGGAGCCTTGCCGCTGCCGCCGCCTTGGCGGGCGCCTTCTTCATCGTCGATTTGAGCTTCTTCCTCGCCAATATGATGAAGGTCGCCGAAGGCGGCTATGTACCGCTTCTCCTCGCCGCGCTTGTCTACGGGATCATGTATGTCTGGCATAGCGGCATCGACGCGCTCAACAAGCGCACGGCCACCTACCGCTTGCCCATCTCCGACTTCATCGCGAGTCTCGAAACGGACAAGATTCCGCGCGTGCCGGGGACAGCCGTCTTCTTCACCCGCGTGACCGAAGAGACGCCGCCGATCATCCGTTGGTACGTGAAGCAGAATCGCGCGCTGCGCCGACAGGTCGTGGCACTGACAATCAAGATCGAATCCGTTCCCTATATCCGCGCCGAGAAGAGAATCCAGGTCGAACAGCTGGCACCGGATTTCTGGCGCGTCGTTACCCACTACGGTTTTATGCAGCGGGTCGATTGCCCGCGCCTTCTCAAAAATATCCAGAAGCAAATCCCCACGCTCGACGTCGATGATCTGACCTACTTCGTCGGCCTCGAGTCCATCGTCGCGCGCCCAGACGGCAAGGGCCTGCCGCGCTGGCAGGAGATGCTCTTCTCCTTCATGGAGCGCAACGCGGCGCATGTGACGGATTACTTCCACCTGCCGACGAACCAGGTCGTCGAACTGGGGCGGCAAGTCGCGCCTTAGCTTTGGCGCTCTCGTCCTATTGCGCCCGCGGCGGCGCCGGTGGCCCGTACATAACCGGCGTCACCGAAGCCGCCGATACGACCGGCGGCGCAGCGGAAGCCGGTATGTTCGGGTCTTGTGGAAACGGCGGTATCGGGCTCGGAGCGGGCAGCTTGCCGGTCATGGCGCGCATCAATTGCTCGACCGGATTGACTGATGCCGGCGGAGGCGGTGGCGCAGCCGGACGTGGCGGCGGCGGCGGTTCCAGGGACGGCGATTCGGCCGTGCGCAGATCGGCAAGCAGATGCTTGTGCTTGGCGATGTAATAATAGCCGGCCGAATAGAGCCGGATCGCGCCCGTCTCGCTCTCGCCCGCGATCTTATAGGCATTGGCGAGATAGGGCACCGCATAGGTGAGGTTGACCTCGGGATCGAGCAGGCCCTTGGGTGCACCCTTGTAACCCATGCTGCGCGCGGTCTGATAGGTGATCTGCATCAGCCCGTAGAAACGCCGATGCACGAGACGCGGATTGTAGCCGCTCTCGCGTTTGCAGACGTGGCGAACGAGTCCCTCGGGAACACCATGTATTTTGGCGTAATGCGCGATGAGCGCATCGAGCTCAGCCGGATGCTCGGCCTCCGCCGCATAAGCAGCAGAGCACAGACACGCCGCAGCCAGCCCTACTGCAAGCTTAAAAGTCATGCCAAGCTTATAGCCCGGCCTGCGCCTGGCACAAAATCACATGGATGAACACTTGATCACATCACCGCTTGGCCAAAGCCAAGCTTGGCAATTCGATCAGAGCTGACGTTCGATCATCAGATCCTTGATATCGGCGATGGCCTTCGCCGGATTGAGGCCCTTCGGGCAGGCTTTCGCACAATTCATAATCGTATGGCAGCGGTAAAGCCGGAACGGATCCTCGACATCGTCGAGCCGCTCGCCCTTCGCCTCGTCGCGCGAGTCGCTGATCCAGCGATAGGCCTGCAGCAGCACGGCGGGTCCGAGATAGCGGTCGCCGTTCCACCAATAGCTCGGGCATGAGGTCGAGCAGCAGGCGCAGAGGATGCACTCATAGAGCCCATCGAGCTTGGCGCGATCCTCCGGCGATTGCAGCCATTCCTTCTGCGGCGCCGGTGTCACCGTCTGCAGATAGGGTTTCACAGAGGCGTGCTGGGCATAGAACGTCGTCAGATCGGGCACGAGGTCCTTCACCACCTTCATATGCGGCAGTGGATAGATGTTGACCGGGCCTTTCACATCCGCCGTCGCCTTGGTGCAGGCGAGCGTATTCGTGCCGTCGATGTTCATCGCGCAAGACCCGCAGACGCCCTCGCGGCAGGACCGGCGGAAGGTCAGCGTCGGATCGATGTTGTTTTTGATCCAGATGATCGAGTCGAGGATCATCGGGCCGCAATCGGACATGTCGACGTAATAAGTGTCGATATGTGGATTCTGCCCGTCGTCCGGATTCCAGCGATAAACGCGGAATTCGCGGAGATCGGTCGCGCCTTTCGGCTTGTCCCAGACCTTGCCTTTGCCGATCTTGGAATTCTTGGGCAGTGCGAACTCAACCATTTTATTTTCCCAGCCAGTCCATCCTCATCCTGAGGAGCGGCGCACTGCGCGCGTCTCGAAGGATGAGCCGTAAAATCTTCTTATGCTTCGAGGGCGCCTTCGGCGCCACCTCAGCACGAGGAGCCTTAATACACGCGCGCCTTGGGCTCGATGTAGGGCATCTCGTTGGTCAGCGTGTAGCTGTGCACCGGGCGATAATCGAAGCCGACCTTGTGCTGCTCGGCATCGACCGAGGCGAGCGTGTGCTTCATCCAATTCTTGTCGTCGCGCTCGGGATAATCCTCGCGCGCATGCGCGCCGCGCGACTCCGTCCGGTTCAGCGCGCCGTCCATCGTCACGACGGCTTGCAGGATCAGATTGTCGAATTCGAGCGTCTCGACGAGATCGGAATTCCAGATCAGCGACCGGTCGGTGACCGAAATCTGATCCTTCGCTTCCCAGACCTGATGGATGAGCTTCGAGCCTTCCGACAGCGTCTCGCCGGTGCGATAGACGGCGCAATTGTCCTGCATGACCTTCTGCATGCGCAGGCGCAGCTCGGCAGTGGGGATCGAGCCCTTCGCATAACGGAAGCGATCGAGGCGCGACAGCGCGTAATCGGCGGAATTCGCCGGCAGCTCCGGCTGCTTCGCACCGGGCACCGCGACTTCCGCAGCGCGCTGCGCGGCGGAGCGGCCGAAGACGATGAGATCGATCAGCGAATTGGAACCCAAGCGGTTGGCGCCATGCACCGAGACGCAGGCCGCCTCGCCGATCGCCATCAAGCCGGGAATGACCACATCGGGATCATTGTCTTTCTTGATGACGACTTCGCCGCGATAGTTCGTCGGAATGCCGCCCATGTTGTAATGGACCGTCGGCAGAACCGGGATCGGCTCCTTGGTGAGATCGACGCCGGCAAAGATCTTGGCGCTCTCCGAAATGCCGGGCAGACGCTCGTGCAGGATCTTCGGGTCGAGATGATCGAGATGCAGGTAGATGTGATCTTTGTTTTTGCCGACGCCGCGGCCTTCGCGGATCTCGACCGTCATCGCGCGCGAGACCATGTCGCGCGGCGCCAGATCCTTCACCGACGGTGCATAGCGCTCCATGAAGCGCTCGCCTGTGGCATTCGTCAGATAGCCGCCTTCACCGCGGGCGCCTTCGGTGATCAGGCAGCCCGCGCCATAGATGCCGGTCGGGTGGAACTGCACGAATTCCATGTCCTGCAAGGCGAGGCCGGCGCGCAGCACCATCGCGTTGCCGTCACCGGTGCAGGTGTGCGCCGAGGTCGCCGAGAAGAAGGTCCGGCCATAACCGCCCGTTGCGAGAATGGTGAGCTGCGAGCGGAAGCGGTGGATCGTGCCGTCATCGAGCTTCAGACAGACGACGCCGTGGCAGCGGCCGTCTTCCATGATGAGGTCGATGGCGAAGAATTCGATGAAGAAGGCAGCGTTGTGGCGCAGCGCCTGGCCATAAAGCGTGTGCAGCAGCGCATGGCCGGTGCGGTCGGCGGCAGCGCAGGTGCGCAGCGCCGGCGGGCCCTTGCCGAATTCCGTCGTCATGCCGCCGAAGGGACGCTGATAGATCTTGCCTTCCTCGGTGCGCGAGAAGGGCACGCCCCAATGTTCAAGCTCATAGACGGCAGCGGGCGCGTTGCGCACCATATATTCGATCGAGTCTTGATCGCCGAGCCAGTCCGATCCCTTGACGGTATCGTACATGTGCCATTTCCAATTGTCGGGGCCCATATTGGCGAGCGACGCCGCAATGCCGCCTTGCGCCGCGACCGTATGCGAGCGTGTCGGAAAGACCTTGCTGATCGCCGCGGTGCGTAGCCCCGCCTCGGAGCAGCCGACGATGGCACGCAAGCCGGCGCCGCCGGCGCCAATGACCACGACGTCGAACTCATGATCGGTGATCGGATAGGCAGTGCCGATCGTGGCCGGCGCTGCATTCGTCCCGTTCGAAGCCATTCAAGTCCTTCCTAACAAACCTGCGAATCAACCAGCCTAACCAAACCGGCCCGAACAAAGCTGCCGCCGGGTCAGATGCCGCTCAGCTTCAAGACGGCGAAGATCGCGGCGACGCCCGTGCCGACGCAAAAGAAGATATTCAGCATCAGGGCCCATTCCTTGGCATGCGGCGCATGGATGTAATCGTCGATGATCGACTGCATCCCGATCTTCATATGGACCGCGCTGGCGAGAATGAAGAGCAGCATGATGATCGCGACGAAGGGATGCGCGAATTCGGCGCGCACCTGCGGCAGGCCTTTGCCCGACAACGACAGCACGATCCAGATGAAGCCGATCGCCAGCACCAGCAGCGCGGCCGAGGTGAGCCGCATCATCCACAGATCGCGCGTTCCGGATTTGGCTGGGCCCAGGTGATCGACGCGGCGCGCCATGCTGCGCATCGAGGTCCGTTCTCTGCCGACCGAGTTCTGCATAGTCTATCCTGCGATGTTCAAGCCGCGGCGCGCGTCAAAGATGCGCTGCGATGAAAAGCACAATCGTCGTCACGACGCTGCAAATGATCGTGCCCCGCGCCAGCCATTCGCGCATCGGATGATCTAAGCCGTAGCCCAAATCCCAGATCAGGTGGCGCACGCCGCCGAAGAAATGGTGCAGAAGCGCGAAAGTGAAACCGAACAGAATGAGCTGGCCCAGAAACGACTGCATGAACCAGGACGCCGTCGCGAAGGCCGCGTCGCCCGAAGCCGCCGCCACGAGATACCAGACGAGCAGCAGCGTGCCGGCATAGAGCGCGGCACCGGTGATGCGATGCGCGATCGACATCATCATCGTCAGCATCGGACGATAGATCGTCAGATGCGGCGATAAGGGACGCCTGGCTTCGAGCATGTCACTCATTCGAACCTTGCCTCGCAATCGTCATGTCCGCTTTGCGGATCGCAACCACTCTGTCTCTATTGTTCGACCGATGCGCCATTCGGCAGATCGGCACAATCCGCTCACGCGACCTCATATCAGCCGCGCGACGATGCGCCTAGCTGGCATTCGTCGGAGACAAGCTGCCCTTATCGCAATCATTGCAGCAACATGATGCGCAAACTGCCGCGGCTTACATAGGCGCGATCAGCAAAGCCGCACCGAAACCGAAGCGCTGGCACATCACACTTTGGCGTACCAATTCACTGCGCATATGTCGCGCGCCTAAGTTTCGAATCATGTGCGGCTGAAATCGCGCGGCGCAACGCGCGATACGCCTCTTATGCCGCCGAGCGGCGCACCAGCCGCGCATCGCTTGTAACGAAACCGCCAAATTGAAAGCAGCACGAGCGCAGCTTTACCACCTATCCGCCGCGCGGCGCCGCTGGCCTGATTCGCGCCCACGAAAACAATTTTTTCCTGGGAGGGCGCGGCGAAATGCCCTTGCCTTTGAACCCACAGAACAACGCGGCCAAAGCCCATTCTGCCCTGCGTCATAATTGAAAAAGTAACCGAATTACGCCATCTTCTAAGGGCCGATTTGAGGATCGGCTCCGTTAGAGGATCGAAGCACTGATACCTACTCTCTCCCGCGGGGCGGTTGTTTTACCGCCTCACCCGGTAGGCGGTTCTTTGGAGCCAGAAACCGGTCATTTGGTACAGTCTGTCCTGGCCAGTCTCGATGATACCAAGGCCGAGGACATCGTCACGATCGATCTGCAAGGCAAAACCTCAATCGCCGACACGATGGTCATCGCCACGGGCCGCTCCAATGTGCATGTGGGCGCCATGGCTGATCACGTGCTGAAGGCGTTCAAGGCGGCGGGCGCGCCGGCCCCGAGGATCGAAGGATTGCCCCATTGCGACTGGGTGCTGGTCGACGGCGGCGACGTCATCGTCCATCTCTTCCGGCCGGAAGTGCGGCAGTTCTACAATCTCGAGAAGATGTGGGGCCAGGACCGGCCGGGCGAGCGTTCGATCGGCTGATTCGGTCGAGCCGAGTCGGTTGGGCGCTATGCAACTGCATCTGATCTGTGTCGGGCGGCTCAAGGCCGGCCCCGAACGAGAGCTGGTCTGTCACTATTTGACGCGCGCCGAACAAATCGGCCGCGGTCTCGGCGTCAGTGCCGTTGCCATGCGCGAGATCGAGGAAAGCCGGGCGCGCCGGTCCGAGGACCGCAAAAGCGAGGAGGCCAAGGCGCTGCGCGCGCTTCTGACTTCCCTGCCGGGCGGTGCGCCAGCCTATATTGCTTGCGACGAGACCGGCGAAAATCTGACAAGCGCGGCTTTCGCACAGCGGCTTAACCGGCTGCGCGAGCAAAGCATGGCGCATCTGCCGCTGATCATCGGCGGCCCCGACGGGTTCGATCCCGACTTTTCCAGCAAAGCAACGCTGCGCGTAGCTTTCGGCGCGATGACTTGGCCGCATCAGCTCGCCCGGCTGATGGCGGCGGAACAAATCTATCGCGCACTGACGCTTTGGGCCGGACATCCCTATCATCGCGCGTGAGGGGCGACGGATTTAATCCGGGGATGTTATGGACTGACATATTTCCGCCATCGCGCCCTTCAAGAAACGCTAGAGCGGGATACGAAAAGTGTCCGCGGTTTTTCGCGCAAATTCCGCTCCGGGTCTGAGAATCGACCAGGTTGATGATTTTGAACCGTTTGCCGACGGTCAAAAATCATCGTGATCTAGCCGCAGCGGAATTTTTAATCGATTGATGAGGCTTGGTGGGGCACAAGAGCTCCCCGATTTCCGCTTGGCGCGGCAAGGCATGACACGGCGCGGCGCAGTCTTCGTTTTTCTTCTGAGCGGTCTGCTGTTGCCCGGCGGCGCGTTGCCCGCTGGCGCCGAACCGCCGTCTCCCCAGCCGTCTGGCGGCGCGCCACAAAATCAGCCCGCATCTGGCCAGCCGGCAGCCGCGGCACCGACGACACCTGCGATCGAAGAGCGGCAGATCGAATTGCGCGGCCTGCAGGACACGCTCGATGCATCGGATGCGCAGCGGCGCAAGATCGAAGCCGAAATCGAATCGATCAAGAACGATCGCGCCCGTCTCAATGCGGCGCTAATCTCGACGACGGCGAACGTCACCGCGGCCGAGACCAAGATTTCCGATGCCGAAAAGCGACTCGAAACGCTGATGGGCAGCGAGGAGGCGACGCGGCGTTCGCTCGAAAGCCGCAAGGCGGTGATCGCGGAAGTGCTGGCATCCTTGCAGCGCATGGGGGTGAGCCCGCCGCCGGCCCTGCTTGTCGATCCCGAAGACATGTTGAAGGCCGTGCGAAGTTCCATCCTGCTCGGCGCGGTGCTGCCGGAAATGCAGAAGGAAACCACGGCGCTGGCCGACGATCTTACCGAACTCATCCGGTTACGGAAATCGATCGCGAGTGAACGTGATTCGCTTCGTCACAATGTCGCGGATTTGATCCAGGAGCAGCAGCGGCTCACCGCTCTGGTTACCGCGCGGCAAAGCTCGCTCGGCACGGCCGAACAGGCGCTGGCCGCCGAACAGAAGCGCGCCGCCGATATCGGCCAGCAGGCGACCAATCTGAAACAGCTCATCGGCCGCATGGAAGCCGAATTTGCCGGCGCCCAGCATGCCGCCGAGGAAGCGCGGAAGGCGGAGGAGGCGCGCAAGCGGGCCGAAGCGGCCGCCGGCGGCGCCCCACAAAAATCCGCGCTTTCGCCGTTCAAAGACCCCGGCCGCCTTGCTCCTGCCATAGCTTTCGCCGATGCCAAGGGCCTCCTGTCAATGCCGGTTGCCGGTACGGTCGTCAAAGATTACGGCGCACCGGACGGCTTCGGCGGCACCGAAAAAGGGCTTCTCATCGAGACGCGCCCCGGTGCGGTCGTTGCTCTACCGAGCGATGGATGGGTGGCTTTTTCGGCACCCTATCGGAGCTATGGCCAGCTCTTGATCGTAAACGTCGGCGCAGGCTATTATGTTGTGTTGGCCGGAATGGAACGCATAAACGTAGAGGTTGGACAATTCGTCCTCGCGGGCGAACCCGTCGCCACCATGGGCGACGGCTCGGCCAAAACGGCGGCGGCTATTGCTATCGGCGCGGCGCAGCCCGTTCTCTATGTCGAATTTCGCAAAGATGGGGTGGCGATCGATCCGAGCCCATGGTGGGCGAAGGCGGATGTGCAGAAGGTTCGCGGATAATGCGCAAAATTTCACTACTTATGGTCGGCGTTGCACTCGGTGCGTCCACCGCGTTGGTTGGTACGCAGACGCGCCTGTTTTCAAGCAGCTCCGCCCAGGCAGCCGCTTCTGATACTTATCGCAGCCTCAATCTTTTCGGCGATGTGCTGGAGAAAATCCGCACGGATTACGTTGAAAAGCCCGACGATCAAAAGCTGATCGAGGCGGCCATTAACGGCATGCTCAGCTCGCTCGATCCACATTCGAGCTATATGGACGCCAAGAGCTTCCGCGACATGCAGGTGCAGACGCGCGGCGAATTCGGCGGTCTCGGCATCGAAGTCACCCAAGAAGACAACGTGATCAAGGTCGTCACCCCGATCGACGACACGCCCGCCTCGCGCGCCGGCATCCTGTCGGGCGACATCATCTCCGCGATCGATGGCGAAGCGGTCTCCGGCATGACGCTCAATCAAGCTGTCGACAAAATGCGCGGCCCGCCGAACTCCTCTGTCACTCTGAAGATCATCCGCGGTCCAAAGAAGGACACGAAGGACGTCAAGCTCACCCGCGCGATCATCCAGATCAAGTCGGTGCGCGAGCATGTCGAAGATGGCGACATCGGCTACATCCGCATCACTCAGTTCAACGAGCAGACGGCGGACGGCGTCCGTGCCGCGGTCCTGAAGTTCCTGTCGACCGTCCCGCAGGACAAGTTCAAGGGCTACATCCTCGATCTGCGCAACAACCCGGGCGGTCTGCTCGATCAGTCGATCGCGGTCGTCAACGACTTCGTCGATCATGGCGAGATCGTCTCGACCCGCGGCCGCAACGCCGATGAGACGATGCGCTACAATGCGCGGCCTGGTGATCTTTCGCACGGCAAGCCGATGATCGTGCTGATCAACGGCGGCTCGGCCTCGGCGTCGGAAATCGTCGCCGGCGCGCTGCAGGATCACAAGCGGGCGATCATTTTGGGCACGCGGTCCTTCGGCAAGGGTTCGGTGCAGACGATCATCCCGCTCGGCCAGGGCAATGGCGCGCTGCGGCTCACCACTGCGCGCTACTACACGCCGTCCGGCCGTTCGATCCAGGCGAAAGGCATCGAGCCTGACGTGCAGGTCCTCGAGGATGTGCCGCCGGAGCTGAAGGGCAAGGATGAAACCCAGGGCGAAGCCTCGCTCAAGGGCCATCTGAAGAACGGCAACAGCGAGTATCACGGCTCGCAGGCCTATGTTCCGACGGACCCGAAGAAGGATAAGCAGCTCATCGCCGCGATTGACCTTCTGCATGGCGTGACCCGTGCGCAGAACTATGCGCAGCCGGCCAATGGCAATGCGCAGGGCAACGGCAATGGCGCCAGCGGCGACAAAGGCTCGCCGGCTCCGGCGCCCAAGGCTGACGCTCCGAAGGACGATGCGCCCAAAGGCGATACGCCGGACACCGGCGCACCCAAGTAAGCGCGAGGCGCCCAAGTAAGCATCGCGATTATTGAATTTGATCAACGGGCCGGGCATCGCTCCCGGCCCGTTTTCTATTGCGAAGCCTGCGCCAAAGCCACGGCTGGGCTTTCTCGGTTCAACGATCCGAACTAGTCTTCATTTGAGGTGATTCGCTGTCGCACAGGCGCGTTTGCGGCGCCTTTTGGAGAGCCTGCAAGCGCGGGACAGCCGGATGGCAGAAGACGAACTCAACCGACCTCTAGGCCTCGGCGGCGTCGCGCGCCGAGCCTTCCCGGTCCGCTCTCTCCTTCTCGGTACTGCCACCCTGCTGCTCTTTGGCGGTGCAGGCTATCTTTCTCTGCGCGGCGATCCTTTCGGCGGCGAACCGCATGCGATCGCGCTCATCACCCATCCGGCTCCGCCGCCGCCGCCCGCGGCACCTGCTGCAGCACGCAATCCCGCGGCCGGAATCGACACGCAGCCGACAGGCGCCATCATCAAAGCCCCCAGTACGGCGGCAATGATCGAAGAAGAAAGCGGCGTAAAGGTCGTGCGCGGCGGCGATGCGTCGGCACCGGCTGCCGAAATCATCGATGTGCCGAAGCTACTGGCGCAGCGGCTTGCGCCCGCGCCCGACCCGCGGCTCGTCGAGCCCGGACGCTATGGCCCGCTGCCGCGCATCGGCAGGGACGGGGCGCGCCCAGCCCATGTCTACGCACGGCCGTTCACCCCAGCAGGCAATGCGCCGCGCATCGCACTCGTCGTCGGCGGCGTCGGACTCAGCGATTCGGCGACCGCTCAGGCGATCGAAGCACTGCCGGGCAGTGTGACGCTCGCCTTCGCGCCTTATGGCCATGATCTCAAAGGCAAGGTCGCACAGGCGCGTTCGTCTGGACACGAGGTCATTCTGCAGCTGCCGATGGAGCCGCTCGATTCCAACATAAACCCAGGTCCCAACACGCTGTCATCCAGCGCGACAGCGGCTGAAAACGCCGATCATCTGCATTGGCTTCTGGCTCGCTTCACCGGCTACACGGGTGTCGCGAATTTTCTCGGCGGCAGGCTGACGAACACGCAGACGACACTGCAACCGATCTTGCGTGAGATCGGCGATCGTGGGCTGTTCTATCTCGATGACAGATCGTCGGCACAAAGCATCGCATTGTCGCTCGCCAAAGACGTCAATCTGCCGGCTGCCGGAGTCGATGTCATATTAGACGCAACCTCTGCATCAGATACTATGGACGCGCGATTAGCCAAGCTCGAAGCGATCGCCCGTAACAAAGGTGTCGCAATCGGCATGGCGAGCGATTTGCCGCCCAGTCTTGAAAAACTGGCCCGTTTCGCGCAAACGGCTAAGGCGCAAGGTTTCGTGTTGATCCCGCTCAGTGCTGCGATCAATACGGCCGCGCCTGTGTCTGCATCATCCTCGCAAGAGGACCGCGCGTTTCAGGACCGGTAATCTGCATGTCTCATCACGATAATTACCGCCCTTGCGTTGGCATCATGCTGCTCAATCGCCAGGGACTCGTCTTCATTGGCCGGCGCCTCTTTCCCGCTGCCGACCGCGAACCCGAACATGCTTGGCAAATGCCGCAAGGCGGTATCGACGAAGGCGAAGATCCCTTCGCGGCCGCGCTACGCGAATTGCTGGAAGAGACCAATGTCACATCGGTCAATCTTCTTGCCGAGTCGCCCGATTGGTATCGCTATGACGTGCCGGGCGGAATGGTGAAAAAATCCGGCGCGCATTTCGCTGGGCAGAAGCAAAAATGGTTCGCCCTGCGCTTCGAAGGCGACGAATCGGAAATCAATGTCGATGAGCCGGGCGGCGTCGCGCATCCCGAATTCGACGCTTGGCGCTGGGAGCGGATGGAAGAACTGCCCAATCTGGTCGTGCCATTCAAGCGCCCCGTCTATGAACAGGTCATCGCCGCCTTCCGGCCTTTGGTCGGGTAAAACTGAAAACGCGCGCGCGCCTCAAGAGGCGCGCTTCGCTTTCGGCAGCTTCTCCGCAATGCCGAAGGCCCGCTCGCGCCGTGCGATCTCATCGAGCACCGATTCCGGCGTCACATCGCAGGCCGCCCACAACACGCAGAGATGATAGAGAAGATCGGCACTCTCCAACACGACCTTGTCGCTCTGCATCTGCACGGCTTCTAGACCGACCTCGACCGCCTCTTCGGCGAGCTTTTTGGCGATCTTTTGCAGGCCCGCTTGAAACAGCCGCGACGTCCGCGAGGGATCGCGGTCGCCATGGCGGGCGGCGACAACATCGGCATAGAGACGATCCAGAGACGTTTTCATCGTGGGTTCGATCATGATCGGCATCAACTCATCGCACCGCAGGCGTGCCAGAAGGGCGGCGTGTTGTGGTGCGAACCTCTATGTCAGGACGGTTGCGTGAAGGACTGATGACAATCGGCCGTTTTTCCTGGGCTCATCGACAGGCTTCATTGCCGGAAAAAATCGCAGCCTTCACGTTCGGCGCATTCGGCTCTGATAAAGCTCATAAAAGAGCGGCGACATGCAGTTAAAAAAGAGTGATCAAATCGATCTCGATTCTCAAAAAATTTTTGCGCTCGACAAAGCGCTTTTTGTCTTTGTCGGGACGCTGGCAGTATCGTTAAATATCGCAATTACCAGACGAAGAAGAGCAGCACCCAGCTGGCGACGGAAAGCGCAACCGCGCCGCCGAACAATGTCGTCGCCGCTGCCCGTCGGATCCGCGACATGCTGTATACGCCAGCAATCTTCCATCCGAGATAAAGCGACCAGAGTCCGGCTCCGGCCAGCAGCGCAATGCGTAGGCCGGGGACGAAACCGAGTGCCATCCCCTCGCTATGCAGCAGAGTGACGGTCAGCGCGCTGAGCCCGAGGATGACACCGCAGCCTGACATCGGGATGAGCGCCTGGGCGAAGTGATGGAAGCGCGCCGACGACCATTGATCGATGGCGCGGGTCGCCGCAGCGACCGAAGCGCAAAGCAGAATACCCATCACGGCCGCAGTTGTAAGGATATAGCCGACGAGCACCAGACCATCGAGCAAGGTCATTGTATCGTTGTGCTGCGGGTAGTCGGTCAATATCCACCACGGCGGCTGTAGCGCCAGCACCCAGGTCGCGCCATGGTCAATGAGCCAGAGTGCCAGGCTCTGTTTGATCTCGATAAACCAGGGGCTCGAGCCCCAATGGAACGCACCGACTGCGACGCCCATCAGACCGAAGACGATGAGCACCGTCTCCCAGGGTTTCGGTGCCGTTCCGGCGATTTCGACGATTTCCTGCGTTGGCGAACGCAGCTGCAAAGTCACGGCATCGCGGAATCCGGCACAGCGGCCGCACATATGACAATCGGCGCCGCCCTTCATGGTGCGGACTGCAACAAGCGGCGCGCAATTGATCGGCGCCGGCTTCTGACCCCCATGCGGCGCATGCGTGCGGTTGCGCTCCCAGGTCTCCGTGTCGACATTGAAATGCAGCGGCGCGAGCTTCGCCAGCAGGCCGAAGACGCCGTTGACTGGGCAGAGATAACGGCACCAGACGCGCTTGTTGCGCCCATAGAGATAGCCGATGACGATCGCCCCGGCCGTCGAGCCGCCGAGGATCAGCAGCACCGGCTCCGGATATTGATAGACGCTGATCATCTGCCCGTAGATCGTGGTGCAGGCGAAGGCCACGAAAGGCCAGCCCTTCCACTTCAGCCAGCGCGGGATCGCCATGCCGCGGCCGTGGCGGCTCGCCGCCTCGGTGAGGCTCCCTTCAGGGCAAAGCAGGCCGCACCAGGCGCGCCCGACAAGCACCATGCTGAGGAGCACGAAGGGCCACCAAATGCCCCAGAAGCAGAACTGCGCGAAGAGTGTGAGATTGGTCCAGATATGCGAAGTGCGCGTCGGCAGCGGCAGAAAGGCCGGCACAGCCACGAGCAGAAAATAAATGCCGACGACGACCCATTGCGTACGCTGGATTATGCGCTGATTGCGCTTCAGCCAACGGCCGAGCGCCGCCACGAATTCATTGACGCTCGCGGCAAACGCGCTCCGCTGCGGCGCGATCGGCACCGCCTCGGCCGCCGGCAAATCGACTCGGGCGCCTTGCCATTCCTTCGCCCGCCGTTTCACCGAAAGAGACAAATAAGCTTCCTTTGCCGTCCGCTATCTTGCAAACAGGATGATCTTCGGTGCATTGGCATGCAGATCGTCGAAGAAGACATGTTCGCCCGGATCGAGCGACCGGATGACGAGCACCGGCGGCGGGTTCGGATTGTTCGGCGCCAGCACCTTTTCGAGATGCAGCTCTGAGCTTTCAAACTCGGCTGCGGTCTTGCCGATATTGCGCAGCTCGATCCTGAATCTTTTATTGGCAGGCACGTCCAAACGCAGCGGCGTGATCTTCCCATCATTCATTTCGATGGAGAAGGTCGGGGTGTCGTCGGCGCGTGCCGCAATGCCGCCCGCGATAAACATGGCGCCGGCGCATGTCAGGATCAGGATGGTTGCCGACGACCTCTGCGCTCCAGACCTCTGCACTCTGCGTTTCAAGGGTCTCTCCCAACGGTCTCGCTTCGGCGAGCTCTGACTTGTGAACCTTCCCGGCACCGTGCAGATCGTTCCCCCGGAAGTGCACCCCGTTCATTTCGGCGCGCCGCCCTGCCCTGGCAAGGCGCAAACCGTGCGGCAAATGCGACTCGCACGGCCGCGCTATCCGCGGCTGGGTGCGCCTGAGACGAACTCAGTACGTGCCTTTCTTGCCGATGCCGGCGAAGACGAAATCGTAGTTCACGGTGATCGGCTTGAACCACGGACCGACGCCCGTCTCCTTATCGACGTGACGGCCGAAATGGCTGTGCTCATTGGCGCTCGGCGGCAGGATCTCGATGACGAGCTTATATTTGCCGGGACCGAACAGTTTGACGTTGTCGCCATAGTGCGGACCGTCATTGGCAACCATCGGCATCAGATCGCCCTTCAGCGTCTTGCTCTCACCCTCTTTGGTCAGCGTGTAATGGACGACGAGATAGGGCAGCCAATCGCCTTCGGCGAAGCCCGTGGGATTGCCCTTCGCCGCATGAATATCGGCTTCGAGATGGACATCGGAATCAGCCGCGGGACGCATCACATTCGGCGGGTCCATCTCGATCGGCTGCAAATAGACGGCACCGATCTTGAGGTTCTGCTGTTCCTGCTCGGCGCCGATCGGATATTCCTTGGCGGACGCGAGGCCCGGCCAGAGAGCTGCACTCAGAACCATCGCCGATGCCAAAAGGGCGCTGTGCCTAGACTTCATCGTTTTCTGCCTTCCCACGGACATGCAACGGTCGAATAATGCGTTGCATTTCGCGGGTAGAAGACCCTCTTCACGCGCGAAGGCAAGTTTTTTAGAAGTAAGTTAGAAGCGGTATAAAGTAACTTTTGGACGGCGTATAATTTTGACGTCGGCAACACTTGTCGCTGCCGCCGCGTGATGCGATGAGCACCTCTCAATCACACTGGATTATGGATTCGCACTATGGAATGGTCGCCGCAGCAGGAGGCGGCACTCAAAGCCGTCGGTGAATGGCTGAAGCGCGGCGATCGCCAGACCTTCCGTCTGTTCGGCTATGCCGGCAGCGGCAAGACGACACTCGCGCGCACACTGGCGGAGGATTCGGATGGCGAGACCGTCTTCGGCGCCTTCACCGGCAAGGCGGCGCTCGTCATGCGCGGCAAGGGCTGCAAGGGCGCGCGCACCATTCATAGCCTCATCTATCGCGCCCGCGACACGGACACGGAGGAGCCGAGCTTCGAACTGAACGACGAAAGCCCGGCGGCCAAGGCCAATCTCATCATCATCGACGAATGTTCGATGGTCGATGCCGAACTCGGCCGCGATCTTCTCTCTTTCGGGAAGAAGGTGCTCGTGCTCGGCGATCCGGCGCAGCTGCCGCCCGTGAAAGGCGGCGGTTTCTTCACCGAGTCGGAACCGGATGTGATGCTGACGGAAGTGCATCGTCAGGCAGCCGATAATCCGATCATCCAGCTATCCATGCTGATCCGCGAAGGCGGCCGGCTCAAAGCCGGACATTACGGCGAGACGGACGTCATTCATCGCAGCGAGATCGACGCCGAGCGCGTGAAGAACGCCGATCAGATTCTCGTCGGCCTCAACAAGACACGGCGCGCCTATAATCAACGCATGCGGCAGCTGGCAGAGCGGCAAGGCGTCTTTCCCGAACCCGGAGACAAGCTCGTCTGTCTGCGCAATGATTCGAAAAAGGGCTTGCTCAACGGCTCGCTCTGGACGGTCAAAACATCGTCGCCTGTTCGCCGCAAGAAGCTGCGGCTGTCGGTCGTACCGGAGGAAGACGCCGGGCAAAAGCCGCTGCGCATTGGCGTGCTGCCGGAATTCTTCACCGGCGAAGAAGAAACCATCCCCTACGGCCTGCGGCGCGATTCCGACGAATTCGATTACGGCTATACGCTCACCGTCCACAAGGCGCAGGGCTCGCAATGGGATGATGTCGTGCTCTTCGACGAGAGCTACGCTTTCCGCGAGCACCGTAGCCGATGGCTCTATACGGGCATCACCCGCGCAGCGAAGCGGCTGACGGTCGTGTTGTGAGATCAGCTGGTGAGCTGCGTCTCATGTCCGGCTGAACCTTCCATCGGCTTGGACCGGCCCCGCCGCAGCAAAAAGATTGCGACAACGAAAACCGCGATCATCCCCGTGAGAACGGCAAGCTCGGTGAGCGAGGCGTTAAACTGCGCCTGCGTATTCGCGGTCCAATTGTCCGCGCGATGCGACGATCCGAGCGTAATCACGAGAACGCGCCGGATCGAGGCGATCAGGCCGATGACCAGGAATGGATCGGCGTTCAACTTTCCTTCCTTGATCGACATGCGGACCGTATGGAGGATTTCGAGCAACATCAGCACGAACAGCAATTGATCGATCGTCACGATGATTTCGTGCGGCGCGCCCCATGAGGTCACGACGTCCCAAAAGGCGATCGTTGCATTGAGCAACGCCATCGCCGCGGCGGCGGCCACTAAAACGCCGGTCAGGGCATAGAGGACGAATTCCACTTTCGTGAAGAGCGACCCGAACAATCGGCCATCCGGCGCTGCACCCGATTTCATATCAGCCATGTGTCAGGTCCATATTCGTCCGTTTTTCCGCATGTGACTCACGAAAAAGGCCCCGCCAAAGCGGGGCCTTATGTCTTTCATCGATGCCGGCCTGGATCAATCGCAAACGCGGACCCGCCGCACCACCCACACGCCGTCATAGTCGTCCCACTCGCGGTGGCGTTCGAACCAGCAGCGCGGACCAGGGGCCGCGACCGGGCCGTAGTAATAGGGCGGCGGTGGGGGCGGCGCCGGATTCGCCAGCGTCGCACCGGCAATAACACCGAGCGCCGTGCCACCCAGAATGCCAGCAGCGATCGCGCCGCCGTCACCAGCCTGCGCCGGCATGGCGGCCGCCGTCAGAATGCTGGCTGCAAGGCCGAGGCCGAAGCCGGCCTTAACAATCTGTCCAATTCTTCCTGACATGTCCCTCTCCGTTAAAGCGCGGATCTGCGAGCAGCGGCAAAAAGCCAATCCACGCGCCCTCACTCGATTGATAATGGGGAAACTCCCCTCCCCCGAAGGGATACCGATCACCCCAGCGTATCCGTTCTTCGAATCAACGGCAAAGGCTGGACTCATCAATTTTTACGCAGCCATTAAGGCGAGGATGCGGCTGGGAAGCTCGGAAACTCGCACGCTTTTGTAACAAAACATTCGGCGCGAATCTTCCAGAACCGCGCTCCCAGACCTTATTTCCACGGCGAGCAGATGAACACCAAATGAATGCCGCGGCGACCGAAACGCCGCGTATCATGACAAGGCGCGGTGCGCTTTGGTTGTCACACGATGAGACGACGCGAAAGCGTGGGTGCGCGTCCAATCATGCTTTGCATCCAAAATTCATCGCGTCCTATGCCGGCATTTCGCGCTGCAATACGGCCCATATGCGGCCGGCGCAAATTCGTGCATCATGGGGGCCGCGTGATCGGCCCGAGGACATTGGCCCAAAGATATCGGCCCAAAGATATCGGCCCCAAGGACATTGGCTCCAAGGATATCGGCCCAAGGACATCGGCTCATGAAATCCATCCTGATCCCGGTCGAAGACCATGCCGGCATGCCGTCGGTTTTGCAGACGGCCTTGCGGCTCGCAGAACGGTTCGGCGGTTATATGGAGGGCGTGGCGCTCGGACCCGATCTCGCCCAGATCGCCGCCGCGGATTTCTCCCTTGGCGGCATCGTCTTCGACGACCGCACGCGGCGCGAATTGATCGGCGAGGCGCAGGATATTTTCGTCGGCTTCATGCGCAGCCACGCCGTTGCCGAAGCGCCAGGCGCGGACGGTAAGCCGAACTACACTTGGCGCGGCGAGTCGCTCGTCACCGATGAAGGTGTCGGCGAATATGGCCGCATCTTCGATCTGATCGCCATCGGCCGGCCGGCGTCCGGCATTCAGCAGCCGCGCAAATCGACGCTCGAATGGGCGCTGTTCGAAAGCGGCCGGCCGCTGCTCATCGCGCCGCCGAAACCGCCGCCATTGCCCACCGTGGGCGAAGTCATCGCCATCGCCTGGAACGCGAGCCCGGAGTCGGCGCGCAGCGTCGCTTTCGCCATGCCTTTGCTGCTGAAGGCGCGCGATGTGCCCGTGATGATGATCCCCGCCCAGCACCTGTCTGGGCCGGATGAGAATGAGCTGGTCGCCACGCTGCGCCGTAACGGCGTCGCGGCGCGTGCCGTCCCGGCGCATGAGCCGACGAAGGGACCGGGCATAGCGGTTCTCGAAACCGCGGCGGCTCTCGGTGCCGACCTCCTCGTCAAAGGCGGCTATACGCAAAGCCGCATGCGCCAATTTATTTTTGGCGGATCAACAAGCCAGATTCTGGCCGAAGCGACCCTACCTGTCTTCATGGCGCATTGAACGCAAACAATGAATTGGACTGCACGCTCTCAGCCTCTTCACATAAAAATGGACAGGTCGCGGAAGGGCACAATAAGCGTCTCAGGTTGCAGAATGGCCTCGGCGCTGTATCGTCTGAAAGATGGCGGGCCGTATCTGCAGGCTCGTCATACGGATTAAGCATTTAGGTGGACATCGAATAACGGCCGGAATGACATGGTCTCGGCCGGCGGATCGGAACGCGGAGAGGGGGACGCGGATGCGATCTTTTTGCGATTGGGTCCCGTCGCCGCGCGCGACCACTTTGCACGCGGCTGTTGTGCTCGCCGGTTTCATTTTTCTCTCCGGCTGTGGCGAGAAGAACCGCTATGTGCCACCGCCGCCGGTCAAGGCGGGCGTTGCGCTGCCGCTGCATCAGCAAGTCACCCCTTATCTCGACGCAACCGGCAATCTCGCAGCCGTCAACAGCGTCAAGCTCGTCGCTCGCGTCCAAGGCTTCGTTCAAGGCATCGAATATCAGGACGGCGCACAGGTGAAGAAGGGCACGCCGCTCTTCGTCATCGAGCCCCAGCCCTATAAGCTGAAGGTCGATCAGGCGCAGGCCGCCCTCGATGGCGCCAAGGCGCAGCTCGTCTCATCGTCGGCGGAATATAAACGGCAGGCCGATCTTTTGGCCCGGCAAGTTTCGGCGCAAGTCAGTCTCGACAAAGCCACGGCGCAACGCGATTCCGATCAGGCTACCGTCGAGCAGAATCAGGCCAATCTCGCAACGGCCAAGATCAACTACGGCTATACGACGGTTGTTGCGCCCTTCGATGGCGTCGTGACGCAAAGGCTCGTATCGATCGGCGAACTCGTCGGCACAAATAACACGACCGAACTCGCGAGCATCATCCAGCTCGATCCGATCTGGGTGCAGTTCAATATCAGCGAACGCGACGTGCAGACGATCCGCGCCGCCGCGGCGAAACAAGGTGTCACAAGGGCCGACATCATCAATAAGGTGCCGGTCGAAGTGGCGCTGCAGACCGATGAAAACTTCCCGTACCGGGGCGTCATCGATTACATCGCGCCCTCCGTCGATCCCTCGACTGGGACGCTTCAATTGCGCGGCGTCATCAAAAATAAAGATTCACGGCTTCTGCCCGGTTATTTCGTCCGAGTCCGCGTGCCGCTGTTCCCGCACGATGCGCTTCTGGTGCCGGAGACGGCCATCGGCAGCGATCAGAACGGGCGCTATGTGCTCGTACTCGGCAAAGACGATGTCGTCGAGCAGCGCAAGGTGACCACCGGACAGACCTTTGGCACGATGCGCGTGATCGCAAAGGGCCTAACGCCCAGCGATCGCGTCGTCGTCACCGGCACTGCGCTTGTCGTCGCTGGCCAGAAGATCGTGCCGGAAGAGCAGAAGCTCGACGCTGCCGAGGCCGACTGGAAATAGCGGAGCCGCGATGATCTCAAAATTCTTCATTGAACGGCCGGTCCTCGCCAATGTCATCGCCGTGCTGACGGTGGTCATCGGCTTGGTCGCGCTCTTTGCCTTGCCCGTTGCGCAATATCCCGACGTCGTGCCGCCGACGATTTCGGTGACGACGAGCTATCCAGGCGCCAGCGCCCGTATCGTCGCCAATACTGTCGCTCTGCCGATCGAGCAGCAGGTGAACGGCGTCGAGGGCATGATCTATATGCAGTCCTACGCCGGCTCCGATGGCAGCTACACGCTGACCGTGACCTTCAATATCGGCACCGACATCAATTTCGCGCAGATCCTGGTGCAGAACCGCGTCGCAAGCGCGCTCGCCTCGCTGCCCGCTGCCGTCCAGGCCCAGGGCGTGACGGTGCAGAAGAAATCGACATCGATCCTGCTCTTTGCCGCCTTGAGCTCGCCCGACTCCCGTTATGATTCGTTGTTTCTCGCCAATTACGCGACGATCCATCTGAAGGATGAACTCGCGCGGCTGCCGGGTGTCGGCAATGTCAATATCTTCGGCGCCGGCCAATATGCGATGCGCGTCTGGCTCGATCCCGACAAGCTCAAAGCCCGGTCGCTGACGACTGAGGAAGTCGTGACCGCGCTGGCGCAGCAAAATCAGCAGGTCACGGCGGGCCAGCTCGGCATGCCGCCGGCGCCGGCCAATGTGGCCTTCCAATATACGTTGAATGTGATGGGGCGGCTCGCAGATGTCGGCGAATTCGCCAATATCATCGTGAAGACGGGCAGCGACGGCGCGGTAACGCGGATTCGTGACATCGGCCGCGTCGAACTCGGCGCCCAGACGTACAGCCAGATCTTCGTCCAGGACGGCCACCCGGCCGCAGGTATCGCGGTCTTTCAATTGCCGAGCGCCAATGCGCTCGCCGTCGAGAAAGCCGTCAAAACCAAGATGGTCGATCTGGCAAAGTCTTTTCCGGAAGGTCTCGTTTACAACATCCCCTTCGACACGACGACCTTCGTCACCGCCTCGATTAACGAGGTCTATAAGACCCTCTACGAGGCCGCGCTCCTCGTGCTGATCGTCATCCTCGTCTTTCTGCAGGACTGGCGCGCCATGCTGGTCCCGGCGACGACCGTGCCCGTCACGCTCATCGGCGCCTTCGCCGCCATGGCGGCGCTTGGCTTTTCGATCAATCTCTCGACGCTCTTCGCCATCGTGCTCGCGATCGGCATCATCGTCGACGACGCGATCGTCGTCGTCGAAGGCGCCGAGCATCATATGGAACGCGGGCTCTCGGGCCATGATGCCGCCATCGCGGCGATGAACCAATTGCTGGGTCCTATCATTGGCATCACGCTGGTCCTGATGTCGGTGTTTCTGCCCTCAGCCTTTCTGCCCGGCCTCACCGGACGCATGTATGCGCAATTCGCGCTGGTGATCGCCGCGACGGCCCTCATCAGCGCGATCAATGCCGCGACACTGAAGCCGACCCAATGCGCGCTCTGGCTGCGGCCGCCGGTGCCACCCGAGCGCCGCAATGTCTTCGCGCGCGGCTTCAATGCCGCCTACGGCCGGCTCGAAAATACCTATGTCGGGCTGGTCGGCGGCATGGTGCGCCACAGCCATGTGATGGTCGTGATCGCTCTGGTGATCGTCGCTGCCGCCTTCTATGGCATGACGCGCATTCCGACCGGCTTCCTGCCGACCGAAGACCAGGGCTATCTTCTGGTTTCCGCACAACTGCCGGACGGGGCCTCGCTCGAGCGCACGAGGCGCGTCATGGCCGACATCAGCGCCCGGGCGGAGAAGGTTGATGGCGTCGCCCATGTCACCACGATCTCCGGCGTCTCGGCGCTCGATAACAGTTCGAGCCTCGCCAATGCCGGCGTCGCCTATGTCGTGCTGAAGGACTGGTCGGTACGCGGCGCGAAGCTCGGCCTGCGCCCGATCTACGCGAAGCTGACGGCCGCGCTGGCCCCGATCGACGCGGCGCGGGTCGCCGTGTTTCCACCGCCGCCGATCCAAGGCATCGGCAATACCGGCGGCTTCAGCATGCAGGTCGAGTTGAAGGACGGCAGCTTCGATCTCGCCAAATTGCAGGCGATCGCTAACGAGATGATATTACATGCGCGAAGCCAGAGCGGTTTCCGCAATGTCTCGACATCGTTCCGCGCGGCCGTCCCGCAGCTCACCATCGACGTCGACCGCATCAAGGCCGAAACGCTGCATGTCTCCGTCGATCAAGTGTTCGCGACGCTGAGCACCTATCTCGGCTCGAATTATGTAGGCCAGTTCAACAAATTTGGCCATGTTTTCCAGGTTTATGCGCAGGCCGATTCCCGCTTCCGCCTGCTGCCTGTCAATGTCGCCAACCTGCCGGTGCGGACCCAATCGGGCACAATGATCCCGCTCGGCACGATCGTCCATCTGACCCCGAGCGTCGGACCGGCGCTGCTCAGCCTCTACAATCTCTATCCGACGGCTGGGATCAACGGCGTGCCCGCGGTCGGTATCAGTTCCGGCGAGGCGATGAAGCTGATGGACGAACTCGCGGCGAAGACCTTGCCGCCGGGTGCCGGCTATGAATGGACGGCGATGTCCTATCAGGAAAAGATCGCCGGCACGCAGATCTATTTCGCTTTCGGCCTCGCGCTGCTCCTCGTCTATCTCGTGCTCGCCGGCCAATATGAGAGCTGGTATGCGCCGATCTCGGTGATCCTCGCCGTGCCGCTGTCGCTGCTCGGGCCTGTGCTGACCTTCAACCTGCTCAATCTCGACAACAATCTTTATGTGCAGATCGGCCTCGTTCTGCTTATCGCGCTGTCGGCGAAGAATGCGATCCTCATCGTCGAATTCGCGCGCGGCCTGCGCCGCGACGGGCGTTCGCTCGTCGAGGCCGCAGCCGAAGCCGCACGTGCGCGGTTCAGGCCCATTCTGATGACATCCTTCGCCTTCATCCTTGGCGTCGCACCGCTGGTTTTCGCCGAAGGCGCCGGTGCCGCAGCACGCAGGTCGATCGGCATCACCGTCTTTACCGGAATGATCGCCTCGACCTGTTTGGCGGTGCTCTTCGTGCCGTCCTTCTTTGTCGTCGTTCAGAGCTTCGAGGAATGGCGGCGGAGCAAGAAGCAGCCAGCGGCGGCGGCTCAGCCGGCAGAGTGATGTCTCAGAAAGCGTGACAGGAAAGCGTTGCGCTTTGGCATACGCATGGCGCGGCAGGCGCTGCGCATTGAGAATGCCAGCGACCACGACCATCGATGCCATTCGGCACATGAATCACTCGCGATACGCTTGGGAATTTTTTGGGAATTTTTCCCGATACTTTGGAAAAATTCCCGCTTGAGATGAGACTAATTTAATCTTCGTCGAATCTCCAAGACGCGCATCTTCTTTGTCGTTATAGAGGCTTAACGCATGCCGCGGATGCGGGCGTGCGACGAATCTAAAAAGCTTCAGGGTGAGGTCGCCTCATGTCCGTGTCTGCGTTTCGTTTTGGCAGTGGATCGATCCGCCACACGCTTTTCGCCGCAATTTGTCTGAGTGGCCTGTGTCTCGCGCCGCTGCCGACATTGGCCGAAGATGCTGCACCCGGCGCGACTCCACAGACGAGCCCCGCGACACCGACTGCGGCCGCACCGACGCCGGCCGCCGCAGCGCCTGCAACGGTTCCCGCCGCTCCGTCGGCGACGAATGATGCGGCTCCGAAGCTCGAAGAAGCGGCACCACCCCCTGCCGCAGGCGCGCCGACACCGGCTGCGGCGGATGCAACGCCGGCAAAACCCGCCGAGGGCACGCCCGCCGTGCCGGCGCGGCTTCTGCCCCATGATCTGTCGCCTTGGGGCATGTTCATGAACGCCGACATCATCGTGAAAGTGGTGATGGTCGGCCTCGCCTTCGCCTCGGTCGTGACTTGGACCGTCTGGCTCGCCAAGAGCCTGGAACTGTTCTCGGCCCGCACGCGCGCCCGCAAGCAGCTCACCATTCTCGCGCATGAAGAAACGCTTGCGAGTTCGCAAATGGCTTTCGGCACCAGTAAAGGCGCCGTGGCGCAAATGGTGGACGCAGCCACCGGCGAGCTTCAGCGCTCCAGCGCATTATCGGTCGAAGGCATCAAGGAACGTGCGGCCGCCTTGATCGCCCGTATCGAAGCGCGCGCCGGCCGCGAGATGACCCGCGGCACCGGCATACTCGGCACAATCGGCGCGACCGCCCCCTTCGTCGGCCTCTTCGGCACCGTCTGGGGCATTATGAATAGCTTCATCGGCATTTCGAAGACCAACACGACCAATCTCGCGGTCGTGGCGCCCGGTATCGCCGAAGCGCTGCTCGCCACGGCCTTCGGCCTCATCGCGGCAATCCCCGCCGTCATGATCTACAACGTCTTCGCCCGCAGCATTTCCGGTTATCGCGCGACTTTGGGGGACGCCGCTGCTGAAATCTTGCGGCATCTTTCGCGCGACCTCGACCGCGCAACGATGGAATCCGCGGAGGTCGATCAAGACTGGCGCGGCGTCAGCCGCATGCGCCAATCGGCCGAATAAGAACGCAGAGCGACCCCGATGGCAGTCAAGCTCGCAAACAGCGATGACGGCGATCTCGAAGTCACCCATGAGATCAACGTCACCCCCTTCATCGACGTCATTCTCGTGCTGCTCATCATCTTCATGGTGGCGGCGCCGCTGTCGACCGTCGACATCAATGTCGATCTCCCGACATCATCCGCGAAACCGGCGCCGCGGCCTGACAAGCCGCTGTTCCTGACGATCAAGCCGGACCTGACACTGGCGATCGGCGACGACACGGTGGCGCGCGGTTCGCTGACGGCGGCGCTCGATGCCGCGACGGGCAGCAACAAGGATCAGCGAATCTTTCTGCGTGGCGACAAGGCCGTGTCCTATGGCGCGGTCATGGACGTGATGAACCTGCTGCGCGATGCCGGCTATCTAAAGATCGCGCTCGTCGGCCTTGAAGCCGGCCAAGCGCCGCCGAGCAATGCGGCTCCGGCCGCTGCACCCGCGACACCGCCCGCTGCAAAATGAGCGCCTATACCCATACGATTCTTCCGCAGCAGCACGCGCGCGGCATTCCGCGCTGGGTGATCGCGGCGCTGATCGTCATTGCGGCCCATATCGCCTTCGGCCTTTTCATCATTCTCACCCGCAAGGCTGAGGCGCCGGCCGGGGCGCCGACCAATACGGTGATGATCGATCTGGCGCCGGTCGCCACATCGGCCGCGCCGCCGCAGGAGCAAGCTGCTCCGCCGACACCGCAAGACACGGTGCAACCGGAGCCGCAGCCCCCGGCCGATCAGCCGCCGCCGCCGCCGGAACCCACGCTGCAGACTCCACCGGAGACGACGCCCGTCACGCCGCCGGAGCCGACGCCGCCGGCATCCAGTGAATTGCAGACGCAGGAGCTGCCGGTGCTGCCCAACGCCGAGGCCATCCTGCCGCCGCCGCCGAAGCCTGCCGTCGATCAGAAGAAGATCGAGGAGGAGAAGCAGAAAAAAATCGAACAGCAGAAGCTGGCGCAGCAGAAGATCGAAAAGCAGAAGCAGATCGAGCGCGAAAAGCTCCGCAAGGAGAAAGCCGAGAAAGCGGAGAAAGCCCAGAAGGCGGCCAAGGCCCGTGCCGCGGCACAGGCGAGCCGCGCGTCGCGCGAAGGCGGACCGGCGCCAGGTGCATCGCGCATGCCGCTCTCGCAGTGGCAGAGCATTGTGCAAGCGCGGGTGAATGGCGCCGCTGCATCGATGCGCGGCAGTGGTCAAAGCGGCACGGTTTCGATCGCCTTTACGGTCACCGCCAGCGGCGGCGTCGGCGGCGCCCGCATCGCGGGCAGTTCCGGCAATCCCGGCCTCGACCGCATGGCGCTTTCCATCACGCACCGGCTCGGCCATTTGCCACCACCGCCGAACGGCTCGATCACCGTCCGCGTGCCGGTGCATTTCCACTAGCACTCCGCTGGTGATAGCGCGCGCCGATCAGACTCACGTCTTCGGCGTAGCGCTCAAGTCCGTCTCCCGCTATCAAGCTTTGCGGAAAGCGGCAGATGCCGCCGAATCCATGGATCAGCGACATGCGGGCTTATTTGGCGGTTGCGGTCTTCGGCATCCTCGGCTGCTGGGCCCGCTATCTGATGACCACTGCGATGCAGGCCTGGCTTGGCCGCGATTTCCCCTATGCCACGCTGTCCATCAATGTGATCGGCAGCATGCTGATGGGCTTTCTTTTCGTCTTCACCCTCGAAAAAATGATGGTGAGCCCCTATCTGAGAGTTGGAATATTGACCGGCTTTCTGGGCGGCTTCACCACCTTTTCGACGTTCTCGATGGAGACGCTGCTACTCGCCGAACAGGGCGAGACGCTCAAAGCGGCAGCCTATGTGGCCCTCTCCCTCGTGCTCGGCATTGGCGGTGCGCTTGGCGGCGCTTACATCGCCCGCCAATTCTGAGGATGCCGATCATTGTTAAACGGCCTCGTTCCGCAAAGTCGCATCCTGCATGGGCGGGGCATTGCCGATAGCCGCGGGCGAGATCGCTCAGCTTGCTGTGAAACGTTGCCGCCCTGCGACGAATCTTCTCTGCAAGGAATCGAGGGACACGGATTCGTCGAGTGAAATCAGGCAATTGGCCGCCAGCAACCGCAGCCGTATTCGCGTGGTAAATGCGCCACAGATCACCGTTCGGAGGCAAATTTTTCGGAAAAACACTTGGCGATGTCAGCGAAAGCGACTAGGTTCCGGCTTCAAAGATTACCTTTCGCTGCTGATGAGCACCGCGGGCGCGTTGAGGTTCCGCAACCCCCTTTGAGCAAAGATGTCCGAGCTTCGGACGTTCATTCGGGGCTGTCATGATCTCCGCACCCAAGCGTTGACGTGCTTGGCTCGATCAAGGTGATGTCCCCTTAGCGATTGACCCTGGAGCGATATGGGGTCCGCAAACCGCGTCGCGGCTTTGGCCGCACGCTTATCTCGTCAGCCGGAGACCTGACGAGCATGCTCTCGGCCACCGAGGGCCCAGCAGAAAGTACTGACTTGGCTAAGTACTGATGGCACCGCCGGAAGCACCGACAGATGCCACGCAAGGATCATCAATGAGACCAAATCAAAACAAACGTATGCGCGGCCGCAACAACAACAACGGCAGCAACCGCAAGGGTCCGAATCCTTTATCGCGCACTTACGAATCGAACGGCCCCGACGTGAAGATCCGAGGGACCGCCCATCACATCGGTGAAAAATATCTGCAATTGGCGCGTGACGCGCAGTCGTCCGGCGATCCGGTGATGGCCGAGAGCTTTCTGCAGCATGCCGAACATTATTTCCGCCTGATCGCCGCAGCGCAGGCCGCTCAGCAGCAGGCCGCGAACGGTTTCCAGCGCCAGCCCGGCGAAACTCCGGCTGAAAGCGAAGAGCTCGAAGACGACGAGGATTTTGTCGGCGGCATGGATCGCTTCGCCTCGCCGATCGAACGCGTCAATCCGGCGCCGCAGCACTATCAGCAGCCGCAGCCGAATGGTCAGCCCTATGCCGATCGCGAGCCGCGCGCCTATGGCAACGGCAATAGCCAGCCCTACGAGCGGCATGCGGATCGGCAAGAACGCGGCGAGCGGCAAGAACGCGGCGACCGGCCGGAGCGTGGCCCGCGTCCCGAGCGCGGCGAACGCCAGGAGCGCAATTTCCACGATCGGCAAGACCGTCAGGATCGCGGCGAGCGGAATTTCCAAGATCGCAATCAAGACCGCAATCAGGATCGCAGTCACGACCGCCCCTATCAGGAGCGCTCCGAGCGGCCGTCGCGTGATGGCGAGCCGCGCGGCAACCGCGGTCGCGGCGGCTATCGCGAAAACGGCAATCGCTATGAGCGCGAGCAACGTGCCGGTGGCGACGAGATCCAGGGCAATCCTGGCCTTCCCGCTTTCATCACCGCGCCGGTCCGGATTCAGACGGATTCATCTCTCTCCGACGATCAGCCCACAACCGGTGTGATCGATACGGCTGATGGTGACAATGAGGGCGCCGGCTTTCACCTGCGGCCGCGCCGCCGCCGTCGCGGCAAAGCCGAGATGGGCGAAGGCGCGGAGGTCACTTCGGCCAGCGATCCCGTCGGCGATTGATCGCGCGTTGAAATTTTAAAGGTTCAAAGAGCGGAGCGGCAACGCATCCGCTCTTTGCTTTTCTGGATCTTTGATTCGGAGCCATTTTCTGCTTTGGCAGGCGGCTCGCTCTCTAACAATCCGGCGACCTCACCTTACATCTGGACTTGAGGGCTGCCGCAAACCGTTTCCTTTTCCGTTGCTAGCCAGCGCGGCTGGTTGACATATATTCGCTTGGCGGCGGGAAGAACCGGACTGGGGCCCATGTCATGTCGCATCGCGTCGCTTCGGGGCGTGGTGCGGGCAAGGAGGGTCATTCATGAATTTTGAAAAATACACCGACCGCGCGCGCGGTTTCGTGCAGAGCGCCCAGTCTCTCGCCACACGCGAGGGCCATCAGCAGTTCACTCCCGAGCATCTGCTCAAGGTTCTACTCGACGACGACCAGGGCTTAGCCGCGGGGTTGATCGATCGGGCCGGCGGCCGTTCGCGCGATGCGCTCCAGCAGACGGAGCTCGCGCTTTCCAAGCTTCCGAAAGTGCAAGGCTCAGGCGCCGGCCAGCTTTACCTCGCTCCGGCCACGGCGCGCCTCTTCGACAATGCCGAGAAGATCGCTCAGAAGGCCGGCGACTCCTATGTGACCGTCGAGCGGCTGCTGCTTGCACTCGCCATGGAGAAGGGCTCGGAAGCCGCCAAGATTCTCGAGAAGGCCGGCGTCACGCCGCAGAGCCTGAACGCCGCCATCGAAGAGCTGCGCAAGGGCCGCACTGCTGACAATGCGACCGCCGAAAATGCCTATGAGGCGCTGAAGAAATACGCCCGCGATCTGACGGAGGCGGCGCGCACCGGCAAGCTCGACCCGGTCATCGGCCGCGACGAAGAAATCCGCCGCACCATTCAGGTGCTGTCGCGCCGGACCAAGAACAACCCGGTGCTGATCGGCGAGCCGGGCGTCGGCAAGACCGCCATCGTCGAAGGCCTGGCGCTGCGCATCGTCAACGGCGATGTGCCGGAAAGCCTGCGCGACAAGAAGCTGCTCGCACTCGATCTGGGCGCGCTCATCGCGGGCGCCAAATATCGGGGCGAATTCGAGGAGCGCCTGAAGGCGATCCTGACCGAAGTCACCGCGGCTGAAGGCGGCATCATCCTCTTCATCGATGAAATGCATACGCTCGTCGGCGCCGGCAAGGCAGATGGCGCGATGGACGCGTCCAACCTCCTGAAGCCGGCTTTGGCGCGCGGCGAATTGCATTGCATCGGCGCGACGACGCTCGACGAATATCGCAAACATGTCGAGAAGGACGCGGCACTCGCCCGGCGTTTCCAGCCGGTCTTCGTCTCCGAGCCGACGGTCGAGGATACAATCTCGATCCTGCGCGGCCTGAAGGAGAAATATGAGCTGCATCACGGTGTGCGGATCATGGATTCGGCGATTGTCGCGGCGGCGACCCTGTCGCAGCGCTATATCGCCGACCGCTTCCTGCCGGACAAGGCCATCGACCTTGTCGACGAAGCGGCCTCGCGCCTGCGCATGCAGGTCGATTCGAAGCCGGAAGATCTCGACGAGCTCGACCGCCGCATCGTCCAGCTCAAGATCGAGCAGGAAGCGCTGAAGAAGGAGACGGATTCGGCCTCCAAGGACCGGCTGGTAAAGCTCGAAGCCGAGCTGGCCGAATTGGAAGAGAAATCCGCTGCGCTCACCGCCCGCTGGCGGGCCGAGAAAGACAAGCTCGGCGCTGCGCAGAAGATCAAGGAGCAGTTGGAAACGGCCCGCAATGAACTCGTCCAGGCCCAGCGCCGCGGCGAGTATCAGCGCGCCGGCGAGCTGACCTATGGCATCATTCCCGACCTCGAAAAGAAACTCGCGGACACGGAAGCGCATCGCACCGATGTGCTTGTCGATGAGGCGGTGAGCGCCGATCACATCGCGCAAGTCGTCTCACGCTGGACCGGCGTGCCGGTCGAGAAAATGCTCGAAGGCGAGCGCGACAAGCTGCTGCGCATGGAAGAGGCGCTGGCGAAACGCGTGGTCGGCCAGGAAGACGCGGTGCGTGCGGTTGCGACCGCCGTGCGGCGAGCGCGTGCGGGCCTGCAGGACCCGCGGCGGCCGATCGGCTCCTTCATGTTCTTGGGTCCGACCGGCGTCGGCAAGACCGAGCTCACCAAAGCACTCGCTGCCTTTCTCTTCGACGACGAGACGGCGATGGTGCGCATCGACATGTCGGAATATATGGAGAAGCACTCGGTCTCCCGCCTTATCGGCGCGCCGCCCGGCTATGTTGGCTATGAGGAAGGCGGAGCGCTCACTGAAGCGGTGCGCCGCAGGCCCTATCAGGTCGTGCTCTTCGACGAGATCGAGAAAGCACATCCGGACGTGTTCAACGTCCTCTTGCAGGTGCTCGACGACGGCCGCCTCACAGACGGCCAGGGCCGCACGGTCGATTTCCGCAACGTCCTGATCATCATGA
>CAZXXA010000025.1:0-63333 GCA_964644615.1 uncultured Methylovirgula sp.
GATGTCGTCAGCGCCAAGGTTCTCGACGTCGACGTCGAGAAGGAGCGCAATTCGCTGGGCATCAAGCAGCTCGGCAGCGATCCGTTCGCGTCCAAGCCGAGCGAGGAAGCCGGCGCCTCCGGCGATCTCAAGAAGGGCGCCATCGTCACTTGCGAGGTGATCGACGTGAAGGACGGCGGCATCGATGTGAAGATCGCCGGCACCGACCTCACCGCCTTCATCAAGCGGGCCGAACTGGCGCGCGACCGCGCCGATCAGCGCCCCGACCGTTTCGCCGTCGGTGAAAAGGTCGATGCACGCATCACCCAGTTCGACCGCCGCGCCCGCAAGATCGCCGTCTCGATCAAGGCGCTCGAAGTTGCCGAAGAGAAGGAAGCGATCGCGCAGTACGGCTCGGCCGACTCGGGCGCTCTGCTCGGCGACATTCTCGGTGCTGCTCTGAAGGCGCGCGAAGCGGATGCGCCGAAGAAGGGCGCCAAGAAAAAGGACGATGAGAAAACGGATGAGGAATAAGTCAAATCCTGCACAATAACGCGGGCTTGTAAGCAATTTTTGATCAACCCGCGCCGGCAACGGCGCGGGTTTTTCATTGCGTTGATCCAACCGCGGCGGCGAGCGTCTTCGCCAGTGCCTTGCCTCGTGTATTGGGCGCACACAAGATCACATGCGCGTGTAGCCTGGGCCAGCCACACGCGCATGTGACGTGATCGATTCCAATAAGTTAGAGCATGCCGTTTGCGAGAAACCACTCACACTTTTTCGCGGCATGCTTTAGTTTGCGCCGCGATATCCCGCTCTGCGAAGGCGATGCTCATGTCCTATTCGTCCTCTGCCGATCATCTCGTCGATCGGAGATTGTTGCAGCGCAAATTGTCGTTCTGGCGGATTGCCGCTTTCATTCTGTTGATCGTCATGATCGCCATCGCCGGTCTGCGGCTGACGGGGCATGGCGTACCGACGGCAGAGACCCCGCATATTGCACGGCTCTCGATTCAGGGCCTCATCACCGGCGACAAGACGACGTTGAAGCTGATCGACCAGATCAAGAAGTCGAACGCGAAGGCAGTGATTTTAAGCATCGACAGCCCCGGCGGCACGACGACCGGGGCCGAAAAGCTCTACGATGCGATCCGTGACTTGGCGAAGAAGAAGCCGGTCATCGCCGTCGTCGGCAATATGGCTGCGTCCGGCGCCTATATCGCGGCCTTGGGGGCGGACCGGATCGTCGCCTCGGGCAATTCGCTTGTCGGCTCCATTGGCGTGCTCATCCAATTCCCCAATGTGGCGGGGCTGCTCGATAAGATTGGCGTGAAGATGGATGCGGTGAAATCCTCCCCGCTCAAGGCCGAGCCGAGCGGTTATGAGCCGACGAGCCCGGAAGTGCGTCAGGTGCTCGCCTCGCTCGTCAACGACAGCTTCGTCTGGTTCAAGAATCTGGTGCGGGAGCGCCGCCAAATGACCGATGCGGAGCTCACGGCCGTCGCGACGGGTCGCGTCTATACCGGCCGGCAGGGCCTGCCTCTCAAGCTGATCGATCAGGTCGGTGACGAAAAGGCCGCCATCGATTGGCTCGTGCATAACAGAGGCGTCGCCGCGAACCTTCCCATACGGGATTGGAAGGATGGCACGAGCCTCGAACGTCTAGACTTTCTCGGCTCGGCGGCGCGAATCGCCAGCGTTTTGGGCTTTTCCGGCGTTGCAGCAACGCTCGATCAGGCTGAATCCTATCGGCAGACGCGTCTGCTTGACGGTCTTCTAGCGATTTGGCAAGTTGATTGAGTGGATTGAAGTCGCGATAATTGTTGGATTATCCGATCTCGTAAATTCAATTGCTTGGTTGCAAAAAGTTCGCTCTGAACTTGTCGCCGAGCTTTTGAACCTGCGAAAATCGGTTAGGATGGCCGGGAAGCAATCGTTCGGCGATCGCCATCAGGGCGGCTTCATAGAGGAGTGTCGGGGGCGGCGCATGATCAAATCTGAGCTCGTGCAGCGGATTGCAGATCGCAATCCTCATCTCTATCTGCGCGACGTCGAAAAGATCGTGAATGCCATTCTCGATGAAATCACCAATGCGCTGTCGCGCGGTGACCGCGTCGAGCTTCGCGGCTTCGGCGCCTTTTCGGTGAAGCGGCGCGACGCGCGGCTCGGCCGCAATCCCCGCACCGGCGCGCATGTCGAAGTCGATGAAAAGGCCGTGCCCTTCTTCAAGACGGGCAAAGAGATGCGCGAGCGTCTCAACGACGGCTATACCGGCTGATCCGACCCAAGCTGTTTTTGTTTTTGTGAGGACTGGCGGATGAAGCGCCTGGGACAGTGGCTCGGCCTTCTCGTCGTTCTGGCCATCGGCGCAGTAGGCGTCGCCTTCGCCGTTGCCAACCGCCAGACCGTTGCGATTCATTTCGATCCCTTCGTGACAAGGGCGTCCGAGCAGATCGATCTCGAGCTGCCGCTGTTCATCGTCCTGATCGTGATGCTGGCTCTCGGCGTCATTCTCGGCAGCCTGTTCACCTGGTTCAGCCAGGGCAAACATCGCCGGGCGCTGCGGACGACGCGAGGCGAAATGGCGCGGCTGCGCAGCGACGTCGAGCGGATGAAGAGCTGAGCCAGCCGGCTTCAGCTCAAGCTATATGATCGCCAGTTCTTGCCTCGGGCGGTCCGCGAGACTAGAGCATGTCCCAGAAAAGTTGATCGACTTTTCCGACAAAGGACATGCTCTAAAGTTTTGAGCCGATTTGATCAAATGGGTCGCGAAGCGATTCATTTAATCGGGATCGGCTCTGAGTCGTCATATCCGGCAGCGCTCCCTGTTTCTCAAATGGCAAACACGGCTCTCTCTTTTCTGGCCGCCATCAACCCGGCTTTTGGCGGTCGCAGGACCACGGGCGCGGTCGTGAAGATTTGCGGCCTGTCGACGCCGGAGACGCTCGAGGCGGCGCTGGCTGCGGGCGCCGATATGGTCGGCCTCGTCCATTATGAGAGGAGCCCCCGCCATATATCGCTCGACGGGGCCAAGGCCCTGAGCGCGCAGGTAGGCGAACGCGCTGTCAAAGTCCTTCTAACCGTCGATTTGGCCGATGCGGCGATGGCCCACGCGGTCGAAATCGTAAAACCGCATGCGCTGCAATTGCATGGGCATGAATCGCCGGATCGCGTTGCGGCGCTCGTGGCCCGCTTCGGGCTGCCGGTCATCAAGGCGGTCCAGATTACCGGCCGGCCGGGCGATCACGACCAGATCGCCGCTTTCGACGGCGTCGCCGATCTCCTGCTGTTCGACGCGGCGCCGGCTGAGGGGTCCGAATTGCCGGGCGGCAACGGGAAATCTTTCGATTGGGGTGTCCTGCCCGGCCTTAAGCTGACGACGCCTTGGCTGCTGGCTGGCGGCCTGACCCCCGAAAATGTCGGCGAGGCGATCGCCAAGAGCGGCACCACGGGCGTCGACGTCTCTTCCGGGGTCGAAAGCGGCCGCGGCATCAAGGATGCGGCGAAAATCGCCGCCTTTATCGCCAATGCAAGGGCGGCCGGCCCGGCCGGGGTCTAGACCGCATTGGTTGACCGTTTCAGGCCGTTGGCTGTGCCTCTTGCACCCGGTGAGCCAGCGGCGCTATGCCATGACCGTCCGCGGCCGCGGATCATGATCTTGCGAGACGTTGAGACACATTGAAAGCAGAAGCCCCCAATTCCTTCCGCGTCGGTCCTGACGACCGCGGCCATTTCGGTAATTTCGGTGGACGCTTCGTCGCCGAGACCTTAATGCCGCTCATCCTCGATCTCGAGCGCCATTACACGGCAGCGAAGAGCGATCCGAGCTTCAAGGCCGAACTCGACAATCTGCTGAAATATTATGTCGGCCGGCCGAGCCCGCTCTATTTCGCCGAACGATTGACGGAGCACCTCCGCGACATCGCGCGGAAAAATGGCCGCGATGGCGGCGCTAAGATCTATTTCAAGCGCGAAGAGCTTAATCACACCGGCGCGCATAAGATCAATAATGTGCTCGGCCAGATCCTGCTCGCCCGCCGCATGGGCAAGACGCGCATCATCGCCGAGACGGGCGCCGGCCAGCACGGCGTCGCGACGGCGACCGCCTGCGCGCGTTTTGGTCTCGAATGCATCGTCTATATGGGCGCTGTCGATGTCGAGCGGCAGAAGCCGAATGTCTTCCGCATGAACATGCTCGGTGCCAAAGTCGTGCCGGTACAGTCAGGCGCGCGGACGCTGAAAGATGCGATGAATGAAGCGCTGCGCGATTGGGTGACCAATGTCGGCAATACGTTTTATTGCATCGGCACGGCGGCGGGCCCGCATCCCTATCCGGCGCTGGTGCGCGATTTCCAATGCGTGATCGGCGAGGAGACGAAGACGCAGATGCAGGCCGCCGAAGGCCGCCTGCCGGATTCGCTCTTTGCTTGCATCGGCGGTGGCTCCAATGCGATCGGCCTGTTCCATCCCTTCCTCGATGAGCGCGATGTCGAAATCTATGGCGTCGAAGCGGCCGGCTACGGCCTCGACCAGAAACATGCGGCTTCGCTCGCGGGCGGTCGCCCCGGCGTTCTGCATGGCAATCGCACCTATCTGCTGATGGATGAAGACGGGCAGATCGAGGAGGGCCATTCGATCTCGGCCGGTCTCGATTATCCCGGCATCGGCCCTGAACATGCGTGGCTGAAGGAAACCGGCCGCGTGACTTATCTCTCAGCGACGGATGCCGAAGCGCTCGAAGCCTTTCAGCTGTGCGCGAAACAAGAAGGCATCATCCCGGCGCTGGAGCCTGCGCATGCGCTCGCGAAAGTCGCCGAGATCGCGCCGCAGAAGCCGAAGGATCATTTGATGGTGGTGAATATTTCGGGCCGCGGCGACAAGGACATTTTCACCGTCGCCGATCATCTCGGCGGGATGTGAGACCGATGACGACACGCATCGACGCGCGCTTCGCCGAACTCGGACGGCAGAACCGCGCCGCGCTCGTGACTTTCATCATGGCGGGCGACCCCGATCTTGCGACATCGCTCGATGTGTTGAAGGCTTTGCCTGCCGCCGGCGCCGACATCATCGAACTCGGCATGCCCTTCACCGATCCGATGGCCGATGGTCCGGCGATTCAGGCGGCGGGTCTGCGCGCCTTGAAAGCCGGAACGACGCTCAACAAGACGCTGGCGCTCGTTACCGAATTCCGCAAGCAGGACCGGACGACGCCGCTCATTCTGATGGGCTATTACAATCCCATCTATGTGCATGGCGTCGATCAATTCTTGGCCGATGCCAAGGCCGCGGGCGTCGATGGACTGATCGTCGTCGATCTGCCGCCGGAAGAAGATGCCGAACTCTGCATCCCGGCGCTGAAGGCCGGTTTGGCGTTTGTCCGTCTTGCGACGCCGACGACCGATGCGGCGCGGCTGCCAGCCGTTCTCGCCAATACCTCGGGCTTCGTCTATTATGTCTCGATTACCGGCATCACCGGGGCCGCCGCGCCCGATGCTGTGCAGGTCGCCGCCGCCGTTCACCGCTTGAAACAGCATACCGACCTGCCGGTTGCCGTCGGTTTCGGTGTCAAGAATGCCGCGAGCGCCGCATCGATCGCCGCGATCGCGGATGGTGTCGTCGTCGGTTCGGCGCTGGTCGAAGCCGTGCGGACGTCGCTTGATGGTGAGGGGAGGCCGACACCGAAGACCGTTGCCGCGGTGGCGGATCTCGTGGCGGATTTGGCGGCCGGCGTCCGCGAAGCGGTGCGCGCCGCGGCCGAATAACGACATAAAGGCATGCCAGGAAGGGGCTTCCCCCTTGATGTAAGCTTCTCCGGTGCGGCGACATTCCGCCTGGAGGGCCGCGGTAAAATAGGACAGAATTTTTGGTCACGATGACAAAAGTGCAGCGAGCAAGCGTCGAGAAGGGGCACAGTGACATGAACTGGATTTCGAATGTCGTCCCGCCGAAGATCCGGTCCTTCCTGCGCCGTGAGACGCCAGAGAATCTCTGGGTCAAATGTCCGGAGAGCGGCGAGCTCGTCTTTCACAAGGATCTCGAAGCCAATCTCTATGTCGTGCCCGGCTCCGGCTATCACATGCGCATGCCGGTCAAGGCACGCTTCGACATGCTCTTCGACGATGCGGCCTATCATCAGCTGCCGACTCCGGAAGTGCCGCTCGATCCGCTGAAGTTCCGCGATGTCAAACGCTACACCGACCGCCTGAAGGAATACCGTTTGAAGACGGGCGCCGACGATGCGGTTCGGGTCTGCACGGGCAGGCTCGAAGGCATGGACATCGTTTCGGCGATTCAGGACTTCGATTTTCTTGGCGGCTCGCTCGGCATGGCGGCGGGGGAAGCGATCATCGCCGGCATGCTGGCGGCAGTCGAGCGCCATGCGCCTTTCATCATTTTCACCGCGTCGGGCGGTGCCCGCATGCAAGAGGGCATGTTCTCGCTGATGCAGATGCCGCGCACGACGGTTGCCGTGCAGCGACTGCGCGCTGCGCGCCTGCCTTATATCGTCGTGCTGACCAATCCGACGACGGGCGGCGTCACGGCTTCTTATGCGATGCTCGGCGACATCCAGCTGGCCGAACCTGGCGCGGTCATTGGCTTTGCAGGCGCGCGGGTCATCGAGCAGACGATCCGCGAACGCCTGCCGGAAGGATTCCAGCGCGCCGAATATCTGCAGGCCCACGGCATGGTCGATATAGTCGTGCGCCGGCAAGAGATGCGCGCGACTTTGGCGCGGCTCTGCGCGCTGTTGACCAAGACGCCCGTAGCGAACGGATCTGGTGCGGAGGCGGCATGAACGCGGTTCCGCTTGCGAGCGAAGACGATTGGGAGAGCATTCTCAATCGCCTGCTCGATTTGCATCCGAAGAAGATCGATCTTTCGCTCGGCCGCGTCGAACGTCTGCTCGAAGCACTGGGCCATCCGGAACAGCGCCTGCCGCCGGTCATTCATGTCGCCGGCACCAACGGCAAAGGCTCGACCGTCGCCTTCATGCGCGCGATCCTCGAAGCGGCGGGCAAGAGCGTGCATGTCTATACCTCGCCCCATCTCGTCCGCTTTCACGAGCGCATCCGGCTCGGCCAAAAGGGTGGCGGCCGGCTCGTCGATGATGCGGAACTCGCCTCTGCACTCTCCTTTTGCGAGAAGCTCAATGGCGGCGAGCCGATCACCTTCTTCGAGATCACGACGGCGGCGGCCTTAAAACTCTTCAGTGAACATCCGGCCGATTATCTTTTGCTGGAAGTCGGTCTCGGCGGGAGGGTCGATGCGACCAATGTCGTCGCGAAACCGGCAGCAACAGTCATCACGCCGGTCTCCTACGATCATCCGGAATTTCTCGGCACGACGGTCGCCGAGATCGCCTTTGAAAAGGCCGGCATCATCAAGCGGCATGTGCCGGCGATTATCGGCCAGCAATCAGCCGCCGCGCGCGACGTGCTGACGCGCGAAGCCCGCCGGCTCGCCGCGCCGATGACGATCGGCGGCGAAGATTTCCACGCGCGGGAAGAGCAGGGGCGGCTGATCTTCGAGGATGCGAATGGCCTTCTCGATCTGCCGCTGCCGCGGCTTCCGGGCCGGCATCAGCATCAGAATGCGGCGAATGCGATCGCGGCGCTGCGCGTTGTCGAACCGGATCTTCCGATTGCTGCTGTCGAGGCCGGGCTTTTAGCCGCCGAATGGCCGGCGCGGCTGCAGAATTTGAACAAGGGCGTCATTACGATACTGGCACCGGAAGACTCGGAAATTTGGCTCGACGGCGCCCACAATGAAGATGGTGCGCGCGTGCTGGCGCAGGCGCTTGCCGATTTCGAAGAGAAGGCGCCGCGGCCGCTGGTGATCATCTGCGGCTCGCTCGCGACGAAAGACACCACCGCCTTTCTGCGCGCCTTCAAAGGACTCGCGCAGGAAGTCCTGGCCGTGCCAGTCAATGGTGAACATGCTGGCCGCACGCCGGCCGAGGTCGCGGCGATCGCCAATGCCGAAGGCATTCCGGCCGTTGCCTGCGAAAGCCTCGACGCGGCTTTGCACTTTCTGGCGGCGCGGGAATGGCGAACGCCGCCGCGCATTCTCATCACCGGCAGCTTGTACCTTGCCGGCGACGTGCTGCGCTTCAATGAGACGCCGCCAGGCTGAGCTGCCGCTGTGAAGTCCGGCTTGCGGCCGGTTTTCTGCGGCCTGACATACGCTTGCAGCGGGACCGGGCTAAGGCCTGACAGACTGCATATTCCCTCCGAAAAGCCGGCAAATTTGGCGCTCAAAATGCCAGATTGTAAAAGGTTTGTAAGAGCCCAAGTCATTGATTGTAAAATCGATGTAAGAACGACTGGAACGCTCTAACATGCTCTAGAAAGCTGCGACCTTATGTGCCATCTCGATGAGTGCGGGCAGCCCAGACTGTCCAATTTGCAACTCTATGGAGGATCACATGGCCTGGACCACCCCGTCCATCACCGAAGTTTGCGTCGGCATGGAAGTCACCAGCTACGCTTCGGCTGAGATCTAATATTCTTGCCCGGCCCCGCTTCAGAGCGGGGCTGGGCGTTCTCCCGTCGCGCTTAAGTGAGACCCACATTGCATATCCTCGTCCTTGGATCGGCGGCGGGCGGCGGCTTCCCACAATGGAATTGTTTGTGTCCGGTCTGCCAATTGGCTTGGGCCGGCGATAAGCGCGTCAAGCCGCGGACGCAGTCGAGCCTGGCGATCAGCAGCGATGGCGAGAACTGGCTTCTCCTGAATGCTTCGCCCGATCTGCGCGAACAGATTCTTGCCCAGCCGAAACTGCATCCGCATGGCGCCAAGCGCCATAGCCCGATCGCCGGTGTCTTCGTCACCAATGGCGATGTCGATCATCTGACTGGGCTTTTGACACTGCGCGAGCAGTGGGCTTTCACACTTTATGGCAGCAAGCTCACCTTGGCCCTGACCAGTTCGAGCGTCTTTGGCGTCTTGAATAAGGAGCTCGTCAAGAGCGAGCCGGTGCAGCTTGAGACACCTGTTAAAGTGCAGGATCTGACGATCACGCCTTTCGCCGTGCCGGGCAAAGTGCCGCTCTGGCTCGAAGAGGCGCAGGTCGAGATCGGCAAGGAAGACGGTTCAACCGTCGGTCTCGAAATCACCGAAGGCGAGAAGCGCTTCTACTACATTCCCGGCTGCGCCGAAGTGACGGAGAAGCTGCGGGCGCGCATCAAGGGCGCCGATCTCCTCTTCTTCGACGGCACGACGTTCACCGACGACGAGATGGTGAAGCTCGGCCTGTCGGAGAAAACCGCCTGGCGCATGGGCCATACTGCCATGTCGGGCGACAATGGCTCGATGGCGCGCTTGGCCGATCTCGGCATCGGCCGTAAGATTTATGTCCACATCAACAATTCAAACCCGGTGCTGATCGAGGATTCGCCCGAACGCCGGACAGTCGAAAACGCCGGATGGGACGTGTCCTATGATGGCATGGAGGTCACGCTATGAGTGCGAGCTCGATGAGCCCGGAAGATCTCGAAGCCGCTTTGCGCAAAGTCGGCGCGGAGCGCTATCACAATAATCACCGGTTTCATGCGCGCCAATATAGCGGTCAATGCACTTACGAAGAGGTGCAGGCCTGGGCGCTCAATCGCTATTATTATCAGTCGATGATTCCGATCAAGGATGCGACGGTGCTGACCCGCTTGACCGAGAGCGAGGATCGCCGCGAGTGGCGCAAGCGCATCGAGGATCACGACGGCATGCATGAAGGCGACGGCGGCATCGAGCGCTGGCTGAAGCTGACCGATAGTCTCGGCTTCCCGCGCGATTATGTTGCTTCGACTGAAGGCATTCTGCCGGCGACGCGCTTTGCCGTCGATGCCTATGTCGCTTTCTGCCGCGACCGCTCGCCGCTCGAAGCCGTGGCGTCGTCGCTTACCGAACTCTTCTCGCCGACGATCATCAGCGAGCGCATGACCGGCATGCTCGCCAATTACGATTTCGTCAGCAAAGAGACGCTCGCCTATTTCTCGCAGCGTCCGCCGCAAGCGAAGCGCGATTCCGAATGGGCGCTCGCTTACGTCAAGACACACGCGAAGACGCGCGCCGAACAGGAATCTGCTATCAAGGCGCTTGAGTTCAAATGCGCGGTGCTGTGGACGCAGCTCGATGCGCTCTGGACAGCCTATGTCGACAAATATGTGCCGCCGGGAGCGTGGCAGCCGGGCGCGCATGTCGTGAAACGTGGTCAAGCTGCGTAAGAGAGCGACAAGAGAGCAAAATGAACGACGCACCCGTCCTTGCTGATGATGCCAAGCCGCACCTGCCGCGCGGCGTGCGTTTGAAACATGACGACACGCGCAATGAATGGCTGCTGCTGGCGCCGGAACGCGTCATCAAGGCCGATGCAATCGCCGTGGAGATCTTGAAACGGTGCGACGGCGTCGCGACATTAAAAGAAATCATCGATGACCTTGCTGGGCAATTCAAAGTCGACCGTGATCGGGTCGCGACCGATGTACGGCATATGCTCGGCGAGCTGACCGCCAAACGTATGGTGGACCTATGAACGCGCCTCAACCCGTCACAGAAGCCAACGCCAAGCGCATTCCGGCACCTGTCGGCGTGCTGGCGGAGCTGACCTATCGTTGCCCGCTGGCCTGTCCTTATTGCTCCAATCCGGTCGAGGTCGATATTCGCTCTGGCGAACTCGACACCGAGGGGTGGAAGCGTGTCTTCTCGGAAGCCGCCGAGCTTGGCATTCTGCATGCGCACCTCTCCGGCGGCGAGCCGGTCGCCCGGCGTGATCTCGTCGAGATCGTCGCGCATTGCTCCAAGGTTGGTCTCTACACCAATCTCATCACCTCAGGTGTCGGCCTCACGCATGATTACATGCAGCGTCTCTCTGAAGCCGGCCTCGACCATGTGCAGCTCTCCCTTCAGGACGCGGAAGCTGAATCCGCCGATCGCATCGGCGGCTATCAAGGCGGCTTCAAGCGCAAGATGGATGTGGTGAAGTGGATTCATGAGTTCGGCCTGCCGCTGACCGTGAATGCCGTCATTCATCGCGCCAATATCGAGCGGGCCGGCCGCATGGTCGAATTCGCCGTCGAGCTTGGTGCGCGGCGTGTCGAGATCGCGCATACGCAATATTACGCCTGGGCGCTGACCAACCGCAAAGCGCTGATGCCGACGCGCGCGCAGATTGAAAAGGCTGTCGCCGAAGTCGAAGGGCTGCGCGAAGTCTATGCCGGCAAGATCGTCATCGATCATGTCATCCCGGACTATTTCGCGACCTATCCCAAGGCTTGTATGGGCGGCTGGGGCAAGCGGACGCTGAATGTCACGCCGCGCGGCAAGGTTCTCCCGTGCCATGCCGCCGAGACGATTCCAGGCCTTGAATTCTGGTCGGTGACCGATCACTCGCTCTCCGACATCTGGTACAAATCGCCGGCCTTCAATGCCTATCGCGGCACCGATTGGATGCCGGAGCCGTGCCGTTCTTGCCCGCGCAAGGAAGTCGATTACGGCGGCTGCCGTTGCCAGGCGTTGGCTCTGACTGGCGACGCGCGCAACACCGATCCGATCTGCCATCTCTCGCCCGAACATCACAAGGTCGAGGAGATCGCCGCGAGCTTCGACGGCAGCGAGGGCGAAATTCCGCCTTACGTCTATCGCCGCTACAAGACGCCGGCGCCGGTGGCGTAAGGATCGAATTCAAGCGAACTCCAAATTCAAGCGAACTCTCGGCGGCGCCGTCTTCTGATGGCGCCTTTTTTCTTTGCGGCTTTTCTTTTTGGGTGGCATTTCTCGGCGGCCCAATTCCCGCGCATTTCGTGTGGCAAGAAGCGGCTCGACATTGATGGAGCGGATCATGCAGGGCAAAACGGTTGTTCTCACCGGCGGCACTTCGGGTATCGGCGAAGTTGCGGCAATCCAGCTCGCCGGTCTCGGCGCACGTCTCGTGCTCATCGCGCGCGATCAATCGCGCGGCGCGGCGACGCTCGCTAAGCTCAACGCAAAGGCGCCGGGGCGCGGCCACCGCGTGCTTTATGCCGATCTTTCGCAGCTCGCCGAAATGAAGCGCGTCGCGGACGAGATTGCGGCGAGCGAATCCAGGATCGATGTGCTGATCAACAATGCCGGAGCGATGTTCGGCTCACGGCAGCTGACCGTCGACGGATTCGAGAAGACCTTCGCCCTCAATCATCTCTCTTATTTCGTCCTGACGGCGCTGCTGCGCGAGCGGCTTCTCGGCTCGGCGCCGGCCCGCGTCGTCAATACGGCATCCTCGGCGCATCGGAGTGCGCATTTCGACATCGACGATCTGCAAACGGCAAAAAACTATCGCAGCTTCGAGGCCTATGGCCGCTCGAAGCTCGAAAACATTCTCTTCACGCGCGAATTGGCGCGCCGGCTGCAAGGGACAGGCGTAACGGCGAACTGCCTGCATCCGGGTTTCGTCGCGACACGCTTCGGCGACGAGGCAGGCGGCTTCATCGCGCGTATGATCGGCTTTGCGAAAAATCTGGCGATCTCGCCGGAGGAGGGCGCGAAGACGATCGTTTATCTCGCATCCTCGCCCGAAGTTGCCGCGATGAGTGGCGATTATTTCTACAAATGCAAAAAGGCAGCGACGACAGCGGCCGGCTGCGACGATGCTTTGGCAAAAGCCCTGTGGGACAAGACCGTCGCGCTGACCGGCGTCGATTGGCCGTAAAATGATCCTTCCCAGGGGAAGGATCTCACTTCGTGCAGTCGGTCAGCTGCTTCTCTTCGATCGAGAAGACTTTTCCCGCTTCGAGCGTGACATTTTTCACAAGGCAGCTGCGGCCGCTGGCATAGCCGAGCTTCACGTCATAGCTGCCTGGCGCCACGCTCGGCAGGTTCAGCCGCTCGTCATGATCGACGCTGCCGTCCTTGTCGGCCTTGCAGAGGTCGGGACCGAAATTCTGCGTGCCCGGCTTGGCGAGCGCGAAGCTCGTCACGGTCTGCGCCGTTAGATTCCAGAAACGGATCGGTTTTGCGGCGGCGAGAGCCGTGCCGATCATGAGCAAAGCGGCGGCGGAAAAGACAATACGGCGCATGCGTCCTCCCTGAAATTATACGGCTTCAAAAGCTAAGATGCGGCCGCGGGCGCCGCAAGCAAGAAGCGCGTAAGACCCTTCAAGATGCTCCACCCGACGGGTTGCATGCCTCAGGCGAAGCGCCTAATCAGGGTGCGGATTCAACCACTGAGGATATTCATGCGCCCGTCCAAACGCGCGCCTGATGAGATGCGGCCGGTCGTTCTCGAGCGCAATGTGACGCGCTATGCGGAAGGCTCCTGCCTCGTCAAATTCGGCGAGACCCATGTTCTGTGCACCGCTTCGCTCGAAGACAAGCCGCCGCAATGGCTGCGCGGCCAGGGCCGCGGCTGGGTCACGGCGGAATATGCGATGCTGCCAAGGGCGACCCATACGCGCACGCGGCGTGAATCGACCGCCGGCAAGCAGTCGGGGCGTACGCAGGAGATCCAGCGCCTGATCGGCCGCAGCCTGCGCGCCGTCACCGATCTTGCTGCCCTCGGCGAACGGCAGATCACGCTCGACTGCGACGTGTTGCAGGCCGATGGCGGCACGCGGACGGCCGCCATCACCGGCGCCTGGGTCGCTTTGCACGACTGCCTCAAATGGATGCACAGCCGCTCGATCATCAAGGATATCCCCTTGCGCGATCACGTCGCTGCCGTGTCTTGCGGCATCTCCAACGGCGAAGCCGTGCTCGATCTTGATTACACGGAAGATTCCGTCGCCGAGACCGATGCCAATTTCGTCATCACCGGGCAGGGCTCGCTGGTCGAAGTGCAGGCGACGGCGGAGGCCGCGATCTTCACTGAGGCGTCGCTTCTGTCGATGCTCGCTCTGGCCCGCGCCGGCGTCGCCAAGCTCGTCGAGCTGCAAAAACACGCGATCGCCTAGACATGGCCAAGAAGCTCGAAAAGCAGCTTGAGGGCCGGCTCGTCATTGCGACGCATAACCCCGGCAAATTATGGGAGATGCGCGAGCTCCTCTCGCCCTATGGGCTTGAGGCCGTTTCCGCGGGCGATCTCGGCCTGCCGGAGCCGGAGGAGACGGGTACGAACTTTCAGGAAAACGCAGAATTGAAGGCGCTCGGTGCGGCCAAAGCCGCGGGCCTGCCTGCGCTCGCTGATGATTCAGGCTTGTGCGTCGACGCGCTCGACGGCGCGCCGGGACTTTATTCGGCGCGCTGGGCAGAGATCGCGCCCGGCGGTCCGCGCGATTTCGCCGTCGCGATGGAAAAGGTCGAGGCGGCGTTACATGACAAATCTGCGACACCACCCTATCGGGCGCATTTCATTTCAGTGATTTCGCTCGCCTGGCCCGATGGCACGGTTGAGAGCTTCGAAGGCAAGGTCTTCGGCACCCTCATCTTTCCGCCGCGCGGCACGCTTGGCTTCGGCTATGATCCGATCTTCCTTCCCGATGGGCTGACGCGTACTTTCGGTGAGATGATGGCCGCGGAAAAGCAGGCGATTCCGGCCGATGGTTCGCCGGCGCTCTCGCATCGTGCGCGTGCCTTTCAAGCTTTTGCACGGGCTTATCTCGCGCCCGTCAACATCGCTTAACCAAGCGCGCGCTGAATATGTCGCGGCACGGCAAGGTTGCTGCGCCGCAATAAATGGCGATAATGCGATCTTGATTTCCAAAGATTACAGTATGGTTCGGCGGTTCAATTTTTTCTGAACCGGCTGGCAATTCGGTTTCGGCCACCCGATCTATCAGTGCGCATTCGCACCGAACGCGACGGCTTTTTGCCTGATGTGAAAGCGATGACGACGACCTGGAACACGAAATATGGCCCGCGCCGCGTCCGGCATGATCCGCCGACGCTGAAGGAAGCGATCGATGCTGCGCAAGGTCTCAGCGATCAGCTGCAGGATCAGATCGAGATCGCGGCGAGCCTGATGGATATGCCAGTCGACGCCGTGCGCGCGGAAGTCATCAAAGCTGCGCCGCCGCGCAACGCTCAGCGCATTGTCGCGCCTCCGACGAAGGAAGGCGTCACCCGTAGCGTCATTGTTGAACGCAAGGTGACGCGCCGCGCCATCCGTTCTACCGGCTAGCTCTGGCGATCATCGCATAAGCCAAGAAATGCGGCGGCAGGATCGGCTGTGCGCCAGGCATCACCTGCGGCAGTACAGGTGTTGGCATCGCTTGCGTTATGGATGCGGTGAGCGTCGCAGCGAGCGTCTTGGGTCGCTCCGGCGGCAGCGGCACGTCTGCTAGCGTGCCGGTGAGATCGACGGGCGCTTCGGGCGACTGTGCTTCGGCCATTTGCACGAAGGTCTCGGGCTTCGAGGGGCGTGGCGGTGCAGCGGCTGCGAGGCTCGCTGTGTGATTGCGCTCCGTGGCACGCGATTGCCGTGTCGCGACGAGCGTCGTCTTTGGCCGTGCTTCGGCAGGCGCGGTCGCTTGATTGCCGAAGGCGGACATCATGTCGGACCAAACAGCACCCAGCGATGGATTCGGCGACGCGCTGCGTCCAGCCGGCGTTGCGGAAGCCATGATCGTGCGCGGCGTATTGCAGTCTCTGATGCCGAGCGCGATCAGCTCAGTGCCGCGCATGACTTTGAATTGCCGCGTCAGCGGGCCGAGGCGCGCGCGTACGGCCGCCGGGTAGGAATCATACAATTGGTCTGAAACACCGAGATCGGTCTGCCGCGTGATCTCATTATAGGCCTGGTGAAATTTGAAGATGCTGTCTGGATAGACGCAGACATTCGGCAAGCTCAGCGCGAGCGTGCAGGCCGAATGGCACTCGTGCACGCGCACTTCGCGATCGGTCCGACGATAATATTCCGTCTGTGTCTGGTAATCCCGGACCAGGCCGCCGACGTCTTTGACGACGACGACAGGCGCCGGCGGGGGCGGCGGATTAAGATAGCTCAAAACCAAACCTTCGCCGTCTCGCGGCGACACGATTGGTCTGCAGCGAGCTGTTCAACCTTAGCCTAGGAAAACGTGGTGAATGCCGCGTTAAAGCCGGCCGTCAGCGACCGCATCGTCGTACCGGCTTAGGGGTCAATGCTGCATGTTTGCGGCGGTGATTTGGCCTTCGCGCGGAAATTTTCGCGCGGCTCCGCTTGGCGTTTGCGGGAATTCGTCATGCGCGGGCTTGACCCGCGCATCCAGCGTCAACGGCTCATGATCAGGCTTGGATCGAGGGGCGTAGACGTTCGGCCATGACGCAAGTGAACGGTTTTACACCCAAGTCTCGCTGCTGACGCCCGCGAGCGTGCGCACACGCTCTTCGTCCTTCGCGAATTCGGCGGCGGGTCCCGAATAAACGACATGGCCGTCGTCGAGAACGAAAGCGCGGTCGGCGATGGCGACTGCAGCACGCACATTCTGCTCGACGAGCAGAACCGACATGGCTTCCGCGCGTGCGGCGATGACGATGCGGAAAACCTCTTCCACGATCAGCGGCGCAAGGCCTTGCGACGGTTCATCGAGCAGCAGCAGTTTCGGATTGAGCAGCAGGGCGCGGGCAATCGCCAGCATTTCCTGTTCGCCGCCCGATAATTGCCGGCCCTTATTGGTCTTACGCTCGGCAAGACGCGGGAAGGTTTTGTAGATGCGGGCGATATCCCACGGTCCCGGCTGGGAGAAGGGAACCTTCAGATTCTCTTCGACGGTCAGGCTTGGGAAAATACGGCGCCCTTCCGGCACATAGCCGACGCCCAGTCGCGCGATGCGAAAGGGCGACCATTTCGTCGTCACTTCCCCGAATATCTTGACTTCACCCTGGCGTGCCGGAGTGAGGCCGACGAGGCTGCGCATCGTTGTCGTCTTGCCGGCGCCGTTGCGGCCGAGAAGCGTGACTATCTCGCCTTCCGGCACTTGCAGGTCGACGCCCTGCAGAATGTGGCTCTTGCCGTAATAAGTGTGGAGGCCCGTCGCCTCGAGCGCCAGATTGCTCATACCGCTGCAGTCCCGAGGTAAGCGGCCTGAACGGCCTCGTTGGAGGTGACTTCTTGCGGGGTGCCTTCAGCCAGCATTAGCCCTTCGGCAAGGACCATGATCCGTTCGGCCAGATGCAGCACGACGCGCATGTCGTGTTCGATCAGCACCATCGCCAGCTTCTGATCGCGATGCAGGCGGCGGATCAGCTGCGTGATGTCATGCGTTTCCTGATCGCCCATGCCGGCGGTCGGCTCGTCGAGCAACAGGAGCCGCGGGTTCAACGCGAGCGCCATCATGATCTCGATGGCGCGCTGATCGCCGTGGCTCATCTCGCCGACGAGTCGCTTCCCCTTGTGGCTAAGGCCGCTCATTTCCAGCAGTTCTTCCGTCCGCTGACGAACCTTCGTCTTTTCTTCTTGTGAGAGATGCATGCGCATCCGGTAGCCGGAGGCGATTTCGACCGCGATCTGCAGGTTCTCATAAGCGGTGAGCTCGGGAAAAACCTCGGTGATCTGGAAGGTGCGCGCCATGCCCTTCCAGACGCGCCGCGCCGGCAGAACGTCGGTGACATCCTCACTGTCGAAGATGATGCGGCCCGACGAGGGTGTCAGAAACCCGCTAATCAGATTGAAGAAGGTGGTCTTGCCGGCGCCATTCGGTCCGATGACGGCGCGCAATTCACCCGGCTCGACCACCAGCGACACGCCGCCGACAGCGACAAGGCTGCCGAAGCGCTTGGTGACTTTTTCAACACGCAACAGGGTCATGACTTACTCTTGCGACGGAAGAGGCCGAGAATGCCGCGCGGGCAGAACAGCACGATGAGCACGAAGAAGAGGCCAATGAAGGACATCCAATTCTGCGTGTGGCTCGACAGAAGGTCTTGCAGCACGACATAGATCGTGGCGCCGACAAGCGGTCCCCAGAAGGAGCGCATGCCGCCGAGCACGGCCATGATGACGAAGACGCCGGATTGATCCCAGCGCAGATCGTGCGGGCTGGCGAAATTGTTAAGGAGCCCCGAAAGCGCTCCGGCCAATCCGCAGAAGCCGCAGGAAATGACCCAGGAGATCCAGATGTGGCGATCGACGGGCACGCCGAGAAAGCGGGCGCGGCGTTCGTTTTCGCGAATGGCGACGAGCGTTCGCCCGAACGGCGAGCGCAAGATCCACGCCATGATCGCCGCCGATATCATGAAGAAGAAGAGCGCGAAGTAATAGAAGGCGCGCTCTTTGTGCAGAATATCGAGTGTGGCGAAGCCGAAGTCGACCGGCTGGCGGTTCCAGCCGGAGAGGCCGTCGTCGCCGCCCGTCACTTCATTCCATCGATAGGCGATGAAATAGAAGACTTGGCCGAAGGCAATCGTCACCATCGCGAAATAGATGCCGCGCAGATGGACGATCAGCAGTCCGATGATCGCACCGGCGACGAGCGCTGCCAGAACGCCGACCGTCATGCCAAGCAGCGTGCTCGGGATGATGTATTTGATGATGAGACCGACGCCGTAGGCGCCGAGACCGAAATAGGCGGCGTGGCCGAAAGAGAGCACGCCGGTATAGCCAAGCAGGAAGTTCACCGACATGGCCGCGAGCGCCATGACGAGAACGCGGGTGCCGAGCGCCGTGTAGCCGCCAATCGCGGTGAACCAAAAAGGCAGGGTCAGCAGTAGAAGCCACAGCAGAGCTTCGGCAATGTTTTTCTGGAGACGCGGATCGCTCGTCCAGCTCGTGGCACGGCCGGAAAGTTTCGGCGTGTCGGTCGTCGAGAGTCTGGTCATCAGAAGCGACCCTCCTCACCAAAGAGTCCGCGCGGGCGGACCAGAAGAATGAGTCCCATCATGACATAAATCACGGCTTCACTGGCTGAGGGAAAGAAAACACTGGTCAAGCCCGAGGCGACGCCGATCAGAAGGCCGCCGAACAGCGTGCCGGGCAGGCTGCCGAGGCCGCCGACGATGATCGCGACAAAGCTCGGCATGATGAGGTCGTTACCGATCGTCGGCTGCAGGCCGAGCATGCCGGCGGCGAGCACGCCGGCGAGGCCGGCCATGAAGATTCCAAGGCCGAAGTTCAGGCTGCGCAGGATGCGCACGTTGACCCCGAGCACCGAGACGGTCTCAAGGTCGAGCGTGCCGGCGCGGATGCGCATTCCGAGGCGGGTGCGGTTCAAGACAACGAAGAGCACGACGACGGTCAAGGTGACGAGACCGACCATGAAGAGACGATAGCCGGTGAGGAAGAAGAAGTCCGAGCTCAGCGGTGTCGACATCCAGTCAGGCACGGCGAAAGGCTGGGTCTGCGGACCCCAGATGAAACGCGTGCCGTCCTCGATGATATAGGCGAGGCCGAAGGTGAGCAGCAGGCTGTAGAGCGGATCGCGTCCATAGAGCGGTCTTATCAAGAAGCGCTCGAGAATGCAGCCGAGTATGGCGGTCAGGATCGGCGCGATGATGAGCGCGCCCCAGAAGCCGAGGTACGGCATCAGCGCCAGAGCGAGATAGGCGCCGATCGCCAGAAAGCCGCCGTGGGCGAAATTGATGACGCCGGAGAGATTCAGGATCAGCGACAGGCCGAGTGCCATGAGCGCGTAGAAGGCGCCGATGATAAGCCCGTTGAAGACGTTGAAGAGAATCAGTTGTGTCATACCGTGTGTCTCAGCCTCTTCTGCGCGCGGGCACCGAGGACATGGCGGTTGCGAAGGATGTTGATGCGAAAAGCCAAGCACCGGTTGCGGCGGTGCTCGGCTCTTCCAGCATTAAAGCCGCATGCGTAACGCGTCAGGCCGGCCATTTCATCTTGCAGCCGGTCTCGGCGACGGGGAGAGCGACGTCGATGCCTTTGACGATCTTGTCGACATGGAACAGATCCTCGGGGCTCGGGCCCTGAGAAACGGCGTGACCGACATAGAGGTTCGGCATCAGCTGATGAGTGCCGGCCTGAAAGAAGACCTTGTCCGGCATCAGCGCAACTTCCGGCGGCAGCGGGAAGTCTTCGAGGCCCTTCGCAAGAACACGGGCGTCGAGACTCTTCTTCTCATTCGCGATAAGCGCGCAAGTCCAGGTCGAGGCATAGCCGAACCAGGTGCGCGCCGTCGGGACGCGTCCCGTCTTCGCTTTGATCGCGGCGACGAAATCGGCGACATGCGGGACGTTCGGCTGGTTCCAGTACCACTCGAACACCCAGGTGCCGATCCGCGCGTTCGGCGGCAAGCCGTTGAGGGCTTCCAATTCCTGCTGCGCGCCCGCGATGTGGAAGCGCTTGTCGAGACCGAACTGCACCGCCTGTTTCAGAGCGTTGATCATGTCCTGACCGGCGTGCAGAAAGACGATGACGTCCGGATTGGCGGACTGCGCCTTGATGAGATAGGCAGAGAAATCGGTTGTGCCGAGTGGTGTCAGCGAAGCACCGACTTCGGTGCCGCCGAATTTCTTCAGGCTGGCTTCGAAGCCCTGCTGCAGCGTATGGCCAAAGGCATAGTCCGGCGTGATGAAATACCACTTCTTGCCGAACTGATTGAACAGAATGCTGGAGACCGAATTCGTCTCCATGCGTGTCGTGTTGCAGACACGGAAGACGTTCCAATGGCAGTCGGAGCCGGTGACGGCATCGGTGTGACCGCCGGTGACGACGTGCAAGACGCCGGCCTGGTTGCTCACTTCGCCAAGCGCAAGCGCCATGGCGGAATTGACGTTGCCGAGAAGGAAATTGACCTTGTCGCGCTCGATGAGCTTGTGGGCTTTTTGAACCGCGGTGCCGACGTCGGCACTTGTGGAATCTTCCGAGAGCAGCACGACCTGACGGCCGAGAATGCCGCCCTTCTTGTTGATCTGTTCGACCGCAAGCTGACAGCCGATCTGCTCGTTCTTGCCGAGCTCGGCGTAGGTTCCGGTAAACGTGTTGTCGAGACCGATCTTGATCGGCTCTTCGCCGAGCGCCTTCACGATGAAGGGGCTCGTCACCTGCATAGCGCCGATCGCGAGACCGGCTTGCAACACCTTACGCCGCCCAATGGGGCGGCGCGTTACGTCCTCTGACATGGGCTTCCACCTGATATTGTTCTCGCAGCTGCAATACCCATTGCGAACAGTGGGCACTGCAACGAGCATTTTGTGCTCCTGCGAAGCGCTGGCATTCATTGGGTCGTGATCCCAGCATACTGAAATTAGCCGATCAAACGCCAACGTCAATCAGGTGAGTCATTGGACTTTCGATAATAATTACGGGGACTCCGCCTGAATCTACACAGAGTTCATGAAAGCCCGACTCGGCGAACTTCTTTGGTTTATTGCATCGTCGGCATGACATATTCGGCGCCGGATCGGATGCCCTTCGGCCAACGCGAGGTAATGGTCTTCAGCCGTGTATAAAAACGTACACCTTCGGCGCCGTGCATATGGTGATCGCCGAAGAGCGAGCGCTTCCAGCCGCCGAAGGAATGGAAGGCGAGCGGCACGGGGATCGGAACGTTGACGCCGATCATGCCGATCTTCGCGCGGGTGGTGAAATCGCGCGCCGCATCGCCGTCGCGGGTGAAGATAGCTGCACCGTTGCCGAACTCATGCGCGTTCACCAAGTCGAGCGCCTGTTCGTAATCTTGGGTGCGGACGACCGACAGGACAGGGCCGAAGATCTCTTCGCGATAGATGCGCATCTGCGGCGTGACGCGGTCGAACAGAGAACCGCCGACAAAATAGCCGTTCTCATAGCCTTGCAGTTTGAGGCCCCGGCCGTCGACGACGAGATCGGCGCCTTCCTTGATTCCGCTTTCGATATAGGAGTTGACGCGCGTCAGCGCGTCCATGGTGACGAGCGGACCCATCTCCGCTTCAGGATCGGAATAGGGGCCGACCTTGAGCCCACGGATGCGGGGCGCGAGCCGTTCGATGAGCTGATCGCCGGCGGAACCAACTGCGACCGCGACCGAAATCGCCATGCAGCGTTCGCCCGCCGAACCATAGGCCGCGCCCATCAGCGCATCGGCGGCCTGATCTATATCGGCATCGGGCATGACGAGCATATGGTTCTTGGCGCCGCCCAGCGCCTGCACACGTTTATTGTACGATGTGCCCGTGTGATAGATATATTCGGCGATCGGGGTCGAGCCGACGAAGCTCACCGCCTCGATATCGGGATGCGCCAGGATCGCATCGACCACTTCCTTGTCGCCGTTGATGACATTGAGCACGCCAGCTGGCGCGCCGGCTTCGACGAGCAGGGCAGCAAGCAGCAGCGGCGCGGACGGATCGCGCTCGCTCGGCTTCAAGATGAAGGTGTTGCCGCAAGCGATGGCGATGGGAAACATCCACATCGGCACCATCGCTGGAAAGTTGAATGGCGTAATGCCGGCGCAGACGCCGAGCGGCTGGCGCAGCGAATGGCAATCGACATTGGTGCCGACATTCTCGCTGAACTCGCCTTTCTGAAGATGCGGGATGCCGCAGGCGAATTCGACGACTTCGATGCCGCGCATCACTTCGCCCATCGCATCGGCGACTGTCTTGCCGTGCTCGGCGCTGATCATTTCAGCGAGGCGCTTCTGGTTGCGTTCGAGCAGGTCCTTATATTTGAAAAGAACGCGGGCGCGCGCCAGCGGCGGCTTCACGCCCCAGGCGGCGAAAGCACGCTTCGAACTTGCAACGGCGGCATCGAGTTCGCCTTTCGATGCAAGTGCCAGACGGCCGCTGACCTCTCCCTTCGCCGGGTTGAACACATCCGCGAAACGTCCGCTCGTGCCGGGAGTGTATTGACCGTCGACGAAATGACCATAGTCCTGCATGGATTCCTCACCTGTTGCTACGCGCGTTTCGCCATCGGCGCCGTCGCCCGCCGCGCGCGGATCGAGCGTGAGGTTAGCCGGCGGCCCTCGTGCGTCAATGCGCCGATCGGCGGGCGCGGATTGCCCGACAACCCTTTGGTGGATGCGGGAAGCGACATTCCATCGCGACCCCGACTTTGTCCACCATTCCCCGCAACTTCAGTGCTATAGACGCCGCGACCGCGGGCCGGTCCTTATTATAAAGAGGTAGTTGGATCATGCAGCAAAGTGAGCTTCGCGCGACCTGTTCGCTGGCGGCAGTCTTTGCCATGCGCCTGCTTGGCCTGTTCATGATCTATCCGGTGTTCGGGACTTTTGCCCAGCATCTGAAGGGTTCGACGCCCACGCTGATCGGCGTTGCCCTCGGTGCCTACGGTCTGACGCAAGGCTTGCTGCAAATTCCCTTCGGCCTCTTGTCCGACAAACTGGGCCGCAAGCCGATCATCGCGATCGGTCTCGGCTTCTTCGGTATCGGCAGCATCGTCGCCGCCATGTCCACGTCGATCTTTGGCGTGCTGTTGGGACGCATTCTGCAAGGCAGCGGCGCCGTCGGTTCCGTCATTCTCGCGCTCGTCGCGGATCTGACACGCGAAGAAGTGCGCACACGCGCCATGGCGCTCGTCGGCATGACGATCGGCCTGTCGTTTCTTGCCGCCATCATCATCGGACCTTTGCTCGCCACGGCGATCGGCGTGTCCGGCATTTTCTGGATCACCGCGGTCCTCTCGCTTGCCGGCATCGCCATCACCCTGTGGCTCGTGCCGACGCCCGCGCATATCAGCCGGCATCGCGATGCCGAAGCGGTCCCGGCGTTGTTCGCCCGTGTTCTGTCCAATCACGAACTGCTGCGGCTCGACTTCGCGATCTTCGTTCTGCACGCCATTTTGACAGCGAGCTTTTTGGCGCTGCCCAGCCGCATTGCTACATCGCTGCATATGACAGGCGCCAGCGATTGGATGATCTATCTTCCGGTGATGATCGTCTCTGTCGTGCTGATGATCCCGGCGATCATCATTGCCGAGAAGGGCGGCCGCATGAAGGAGATGTTCCTTGCGGCGATCGCGCTTCTCACCGTGAGCCTCGTGGCGCTCGCCGCGGCCGGCAATATCGCTGTCGTCGCGATCCTCGCCTTGATCGGTTTTTTCACGGCCTTCAACATCATGGAAGCGATGCTACCGTCGCTCGTTACCAAGACAGCGCCGGCCGATGCCAAAGGCACCGCGACGGGCATTTATTCGACGCTGCAGTTTCTCGGCATTTTCATCGGCGGCACAGGCGGTGGCATCGCGCTCGCAAAGGCCGGAACGACGGGCGTTTTCATCTTCGCGGTGGCGCTGGCCGTCATATGGCTCGTCGTCGCCATCATGATGCGTCCGCCGGGACGCTATTCCAGTCATCTCGTCCATCTCAAAAACATCGATCAACAGGAGGTCGGCGCGCTCGAAACCAAGCTGCGGGCGCTGCCAGGGGTCATTGAAGCGGTTCTCGTGCCGGATGAATCGGTCGCCTATCTCAAGATCGACCGCAGCCGGTTCGACCCGCATGCGGTTGCCCATATCCTGGGCAGCTGATCACGGCTCTTCACGCGAAAAGGGATCGGGGCGCCTGAACAAGCAATGGCGCCGCCTCTCAGCAGGAATTTGCAAGAGCTGTAACAGTGTCTTGCGATTTAAGGCTTTGGAAATCGCGTCCTTATACGCCACATTGGCAGGGAAGCGCCCGCTCGTTTTCGATAGCCGCCGATAGTGGCGCCTAACTTTTGGGCTCTTGGAGGATCGCATGCCGACCGAGCTTCCGCTGGATCGTGCCCTCTGGGCCGTTGCACCAAACGCTGAGGTCGTCTTCGACAAAAGCTGTCTTCTTCCGGTCGCGCTGTGGTTCATCAATCTGGGCACAGTGATCCTGGTCGCCTACGCATCGCCCATGCAGCTCGATTCCATCAGCCAGGCCTTTCTCTTCACCTGCTGATCTCGGCACTGCCCTAATTGGGGGATGCGAGCCTATCGGCGCGGCGTTAAGCTTCTGCCATCTCGCTGTTCCCGCGGCGGATGTTTCCTCCCCGCCTGCCGCCATCGAGCCGATTTGTCGGCTCGATTCAAAACCTTAGAGCATGTCCCGGAAAAGCCCGGGACATGCTCTAAGCGGCCACCCTTGGCAAGCTGACGGCGGGGGATGGCCGCCTCATTCTGCGGTCTGAAATTCCGCTCTCGTAAAACCTTGCGCATAGAGCAGGGCGGTCAGATCGCCATGGTCAATCCGTACCGTCGCGGCAGCAGCAACGGTGGGCTTGGCATGATAGGCGACGCCGAGGCCGGCTTCCTTCAGCATCGCCAGATCATTGGCGCCGTCGCCGACCGCCAGCGTGTCTTCTCGCGCAAGACCTCGCGCCTCGCGCAGCTCGCGGAGCGCGTCGAGCTTTGCCGATGTGCCGAGCACCGGTTCGACGACGCCGGCCAACTCGCCGGCTTCGATCATGATGTCATTGGCGCGGAACGCGTCGAAACCGGTCTTCGCGGCGATCGCACGCGCAAAGATGTTGAAGCCGCCGGACACGAGAACCGTGTAGGCGCCGTTTGCCCGCATGGTCTGGACGAGCGTCCGTGCGCCGCGCGTCAGGCGAATGCGCTCGGCGAGAACCCTCTCGATGATGTCGATCTTTAAACCGCGCAGCAACGCCACGCGCTCTCGCAAAGCCGGCTCAAAAGCGATCTCGCCGCGCATCGCCCGTGCGGTAATCTGCGCGATCGGCGCTTTCAGCCCGACGTAATCGGCCAATTCGTCGATGCACTCCTGTTCGATCACGGTCGAATCCATATCGGCGAGAAGGAGTTTTTGGCGCCGTGTGGCCTGCGGCTGAACGATGATGTCGACCAGCACGCCCGTGAGTGCGGCGCGCAGCGTGGCCGTAATGCGAGTCGCATCGTCGCCGGGCGTGAAAAAGATATCGGCAGCGATACCACGGTCGAGCCAGCGGAATGGCTCGGCTTCCGGCAGGTGCTGCGCGATATGCGCCAAAAGCGAGTCGCCGAGTGGCCGCTCCGCCGCAGAGCCCACGAATGTCGCGACATGTCTCATCTGCGCTCCCCCGGCGTCCCCGGTGTTTTCAGTGCGATTTGATCATCTTAGGCGATCACCGGCGATCCGGAAGGCTGTCATCTGCCGGACGGAACTCTGTCACTGCCTTGACATTATCGCCCCACCGGCCCATCGCTTTTGGCGGGACACCTCTCCCCAACGAGAGGCGACCATCTGAAAGGATGGACAGACATGACGATGACAAGGCCCGGCGTTCGACCGGCGAAGCCCTATTTTTCATCCGGCCCCTGTAGCAAACATCCGGGTTGGAGCCTCCAATCCCTCAAAAACGCGCATTTCGGCCGCTCGCATCGCGCCAAGGCGCCGAGGGCGAGCCTGAAACTTCTCATCGATCTGTCGCGGGAAGTTCTGCAGATTCCTGCCGATTATCGCATCGGCATCATGCCCGGCTCGGATACGGGCGCAGTTGAAGCAGCGCTCTGGTCGCTGCTCGGCGCCCGTGGCGTCGAAGTTCTGGCCTGGGATACGTTCGGCGAGATCTGGGTCACCGACATTCTCAAAGAGCTGAGAATCTGGGACGCAGTCACCCGATTGGCCGAATATGGCTCGCTTCCCGATCTTGCATCGGTGAATTTCGATCATGACGTGGTCTTCACCTGGAACGGTACCACCGCTGGCCTCGTGGTGCCGAACGCCGACTGGATCGCGGCCGACCGCAAGGGCCTGACCATCTGCGACGCGACTTCGGCCGCCTTTGCACAGCGGATGGATTGGGCCAAGCTCGACGTCGTGACCTTCTCCTGGCAGAAGGTTTTGGGCAGCGAGGCGGCGCATGGCATGCTGGTGCTCAGCCCGCGCGCCGTCGAGCGGCTCGAAACCTATTCGCCGCCGTGGCCGATCCCAAAACTGTTCCGGCTGTCGCGCGGCGGCGAGCTGAACGAAGCTATTTTCGAAGGCGAAACGATCAACACGCCCTCCATGCTCTGCGTCGAAGACTGCATCGATGCGCTACGCTGGGCGAAGTCGGTCGGCGGTCTCGAAGGGATGATCGGCCGGGCCGACGCCAATGCCGCGGCGCTTGCCGCCTGGGTCGAGCGGACGCCCTGGATCGATTTCGTCGTCAAGGACCCGAAGTTTCGCGCTAATACCGGCGTGTGCCTGAAGATCGTCGATCCCGAGATCGCCGGCATGCCAGTCGATGCGCGCGCCGCTTTCATTCGCGGCATCATCGATTATCTCGATGAGGAAGGCGCTGCTTATGACATCGGCTCCTATCGCGATGCGCCGCCCGGCTTCCGCATCTGGTGCGGCTCGACGGTGGATGTGGCCGATATCGAAGCGCTGACGCAATGGCTTGACTATGCCTTTGCGCGTGCCAAAGAGGAGCTCGCCGTTCCAGCCTGAGCAGAGCATCGTGCACAAGAGCGTGTGCGGTTTTGCGCGGTGAACGATGCTCTACTGTTGAACCAGAGCATCTCATCCGCCTTTAGGCGGGTCGCTCGAAGGCGGGTTTGCTCTAACGGCGTGGCTCCATCGAGGACGGCGACCGATGGCCCCTCGCGTATTGATCTCGGATCCTCTGGCGCCCGCGGCGCTCGCGGTCTTCGCGAACCGCGGCGTCGAGGTCGACTTCCAGCCGTGCCTCGGCCGGGAGAAGGACAAGGTCGCCGAGATCATCGAGACCTATGACGGCCTCGCCGTCCGCTCCACCACCAAGGTCACGCAGAAAGTCCTGGCGCGGGCGGGCCGCCTCAAGGTCGTCGGCCGCGCCGGGATTGGCGTCGAGAATATCGATATTTCCGCCGCGACCGCTAAGGGCATCATCGTGATGAATACGCCGCTCGGCAATTCGATCACGACGGCGGAACATGCCATCGCCCTGATGTTCGCCCTCGCACGGCAAATTCCTGCCGCCGATCATTCGACGCACTCCGGCAAATGGGAAAAGAACCGCTTCATGGGCATTGAGATCACCGGCAAAGTGCTGGGTCTCATCGGTTGCGGCAATATCGGCTCGATCGTCGCCGATCGCGCGATCGGCTTGCGCATGGATGTGATCGCCTTCGATCCCTTCCTGTCCTTTGAGCGCGCCGCCGATCTCGGCATCGAAAAGGTCGAGCTCCATGAATTGCTGGCGCGCGCCGACTTCATCTCGCTGCATACGCCGCTGACGCCGCAGACGAAGAATATTCTCAACGCCGAAAATCTCGCCAAGGCGAAGAAGGGCGTGCAGATCATCAATTGCGCGCGCGGCGGCCTTATCGATGAGCGAGCGCTGCTCAAGCAGCTCGATACCGGCCATGTATCGGGCGCCGCTTTGGACGTTTTCGTCACCGAACCCGCGACCGAGAATCCGCTCTTTGGCCATCCGAACGTCATCTGCACGCCGCATCTTGGCGCCTCAACTAAAGAGGCACAGGAGAATGTCGCGATCCAGATCGCCGAACAGATGTCGGATTATTTGACGCGCGGCGCGATCACCAATGCGCTCAATTTTCCGTCGATCACGGCGGACGAGGCGCCGCGGCTGCGGCCCTTCATCGCTTTGGCCGAAAGCCTCGGCTCATTCGCGGGACAGCTGACAACGGCCGAGATCAAGAAAGTCACGATCATTTATGAAGGTGCTGTTGCCGCGCTCAATATGAAGGCGCTGACGGCGGCGGCGATTGCCGGCCTGCTGCGGCCGGCACTCGCTTATGTGAATGTCGTCTCAGCGCCTTGTGTCGCGAAGGAGCGCGGCATCGTCATCGACGAAGTGACACGCGCTGCGGAAGGCGATTATGAATCGCTCATCACATTGGCCGTTGAGACCGAAGGCCAGCAGCGCTCCGTGGCGGGTACCGTTTTCCACAATGGCAAGCCGCGCATCGTGTCGATCAAGGACGTCAAGACCGACGCCGAGATCACGCCCAATATGATTTATCTCCTGAACGACGACAGGCCAGGCTTCGTCGGCCGTTTCGCCAGCCTGCTCGGCGATGCGGGGATCAATATCGCCACTCTGGCGCTGGGCCGTGACCGCGCCGGCGGCTCGACGATTGCACTGATCTCCGTCGACGTGCCGGTGCCGGATCAGGTGCTTGCAGACATCCGCAAGCAGCTCGAGATCAAACAGGTCAACGCGCTGAAGTTCTAGGGCGTGTCGCGGAAAAGTTGATCGACGGTCTTGAATGGAGCCGAGCCGTCAGGCTGTCGGGCGACGGCGCTTGTCTTTCAGGCGGCGTAGTGCGGCGACGGCTTCTTTGAGCTGGCCGCGCAGGCTGCGATAAAGCGTTTCGCGCCCAGCAAGCGCCGCAAATTTCGCCGCATCCTTTGCGCCGAAGGCGACGTAGAGATCGCCGATGGCCATGCGCTCCGGCCACAGATGATCGACCATCGGATGATCGGCACGGGCGCAGGAATCGGTCAGCGCGATTCCATGATCCTGCAGGAGAACGGACGTCAGCTCCAAAGCGAGATGCACCCCGGGCGAATGGGTCGCATAGGCCTCGTCATAGGCGACTTTCCACCAGAAGGCGCGGTCGCCGCTTCGCAGCACGAGCCCAATCGCAATCGGCTTGCCGGCAAGCACCAGGCTCACGATGAAATATTTTCCACTTGCGGCGAGAGCATCGAGGCTTTCCTGCACGAAGGCAGCGCGCGCGGGCGTTTGCAGGAAGGCAGTGCCGCGCCGGCCCTTCCAGCCCCGGCTTTCGAGTGCCAGGAAAGCGGCCGTGGCAGCCTTCAGCTCCATGCCGTCGCGGGCGATCTCGGCCGTCAGCGCGCCTTGCGCTTCGAGCAGGCGGCGGGCGCGCTTCAGATTGCGGCGCCGGTGCGCGCTGATCACCTGCTGCATATGGTTTTGCGGGTCGTGATTGGCGGAGAGCATCGCGCGCTGATGCGCGCCGAAGATCTGCTGGGCACGGCCTTCAGCTGTGGCAGCGGTTGTCAAAAGCTGCGCGACGGCGCCGTCCTGCGGCAGCATCGGAAACATCAGTCCACCGGCCAGATGCTCGCGGCCATAAGCCAGAATGGCGGCAAGCGCATCCGCAGCACGATCCTTGTCGAGCAGTGGCGTGCCGAGCGGCGCCTGCTCATGAATCCACAGGCGGCGGGGCAGCAGCGCGTCGAGACCGCGCGCTGCGGCGATCGGGCAGAGGCCGACGAGCCGGCGCGGCGATACGCGCTCGTCCCAGACAAAGAGGAATTTTGGCGCGCGTTTCGCGAGGTGCCGCGCTGCAGCCAGTGCGAAGCCGGGACCCAGAAAGACATTCGGCTCGATCGCGCGATCGGCGAGGCTTTGCCAGTCGGAGTGATGGAGCGCCGCTGCATCCGCCGTCAAGGCTTCGACCGTCAACGCCATGGCTGAAGACATATGCTGCGTGCCCGCTGCGGCATCGGCCCTTGGCGCCTCGTGATGAGAAACGAACGAAGGGAAGGTGAGCGCGAGCATCTATCCTCGCGTCCCCGCCGCCTCGTATCCGATCTTAACCGGCGACGTTACCAAGCTTGGTATAACATGCCTCTCCCATTTTCGTCATGGGTGACGCGGCTGTTACGACGCAAACTGGCACAGTTGGATCGATTTGGGCTGCGAAACCCCGAGTTTGGGATGATCGCGGCAAAGTCGGTGCCTTGCCCCAGGTTTGGCGGCACATGAGGCGGTGGAACGTTCCGGCACGGTTAATTCGGCGCGTTGCCGGGGCCTTCGGGATGCGCCGGATTGGCGCCGAGGCCCATGCGGCCGCGGGTGCCCGAATAGCCATAATCGCGCCGGTCGCAATCGGCGCGCGAATGGCAAGGCGGAAGCGCTGTCGGCGCGCCTTTGCTGACTGGCAGCGGATCCGCGATGGCCGGGCTTGTCGCCGCGGTCATCAAAGATGAGCGTGATCCGGAGCATCATCTGTCCCGACCTATTCTGTGCAGTGTCACGCGGCGAGGGCGGCCTCGGTCAATTCGCCGAGCGCGCGATCGATCGCCGGATGGCGACGGCTCGTTTCAATATAGCGCGCGACTTTCGGATAGGCGCTGATCAGGTCGCGATCCATGAGGGCGCCGGATGCGAGTGGCACGTTGCGCAGTGCCGGTGCCAGCTGGCAATCGGCGAGGGTGAGATGCGCGCCCGTTGCAAAGGTGTCGCCGCTGAGGGCGTTCTGCAGGAAGGCGAGGCCGCGGACAATCCTCGTCAGCCGGCCGGCTGCTGCGGTTTCGTCGCGCTGCGGCGCATGCATCAGCGCCAAAAGTTCGGCCGTCTGAGCCATGATTTGTAGATCGCCGATGCGGGTGAGCATGCGGACATGGGCCCGCGCCTCGGCTGTCGCTGGCAACAGCGGCGGCGCGGGAAATTTTTCTTCCAGATATTCCATGATCGCGGCCGACTCCGGCAGCGCCGTTCCATTCTCAAGAACCAGGCAAGGAATCGTGCCGAGCGCATTGATCTTGTGATATTCGGCCGATCTCAAACCGCCGGGCGGCGCAACGATTTCGATGTTGAGCGCCTTGGCATACATTGCGATCCGCACGGTCGCCGAATAGGGCGAGGAATTTTCCGAATAAAGCTTCATCCCGGGCGACCTCCGCTCCGACGCTTGACGTAGATTCATGCCCGGCGGTTGCGGCAAATCCAAGCCCGTCAAACGTTCCCACGCAGCTTTGTATTAGTCGGAATTATGCCTGAGAATGCACGACATTTTTCCGATGAGGGTGTCGTGACTTTGACTGAAACTCTTTCAAAACTGCGTCAGTTTCTTTGTTTTTTTGACGATTTGCCGGCCGCCTCGGCCTCGTAAAGCTTGCGGATCTCGGCGAGATCGACATGCGGCGGCGGTGAGCGCGGGTCCATATCTTCCAAAGTGTCGGCGATGATTCTCGCAACTGCGAGATTGCGGAACCATTTGTGATTTGAGGGAATGATGAACCACGGCGCGTGCTGCGTCGAACATTTAGCGAAGACGTCTTCGGACGCCGCGATGTAATCGTCCCAATAGGCGCGCTCGGTATAGTCCGACCTCTCGATTTTCCATTGCCGATCAGGCTGATCGAGCCGGTCCTTGAAGCGCTGGAGCTGCTCTTCCTTCGAGATGTAAAGGAAGAATTTGAGAATGCTCGTATCGGCTTCGCGATGGATCATCGTTTCGAAGTCGTTGATGGCATCGTAGCGCTTCGACCAGATCTTCTTCGGCACAAGATCATGGACGCGGGCAACCAGCACGTCTTCATAGTGCGAGCGGTTGAAGACGGCGATGTCGCCGCGCTTCGGTGCGTGCGGATGCACCCGCCACAGAAAATCGTGCTTCTTCTCCTCCGTCGTCGGCACTTTGAAAGGGGTAACGCTGACGCCTTCCGGGTCCATCGCGCTTATGACGTGCCAGCAGGTGCCGTCCTTGCCGGCGCCATCGATCCCTTGCAGGACGATGAGCAGGGACCGCGCGCCTTCGGCATTCAGACGGCGCTGCAGCGTGCTGATCCGCTCCTTATGTTGCACGAGCTCAGCGTTTGCCGATGCTTCCGTAAAGGAACCGTGGTCGGTCGGATCGATGTCCGCCAGTTTGACCTTGCTGTCGGGCGGGACGCGGAATGTCTTGCGGAAGTTCATGTCGGCAGTCTGTTGCCAAGCCAGCGCCGCGTCAATGCGCAGGTCCCGGATGCCATCTCGGCTGGATGATCGCCGCGAGCAGCACGGCCAGAATGCTGGTCAGGAAAATGCCGTCGAACGTACCGGCGCCGCCGATCGAGGCGACCGGCGCGCCGAGGCCCTGTATCTTGCCGAGGTTGGCGATGTCCGCGCCGATCATCGTGCCCATACTGCCGGCAACATAGGCGATTGGCGCGATATCGTCCCGCGCGACCAGGAAAGCGACAATCGCGGTCACGATCGCCGGCGCAAAGGTCGGCACGGCGATACCGACGCCATGCACCGGATAGGCAAGCATATGAACCACAAAGGCGACGCAGGCGGTCGCGATGAGGCCGCGGAGCCAGACGTCATTCTTCGCTAAAAGGTAGATCGACAGACAAAAGGGAATAAGTGCCCCGCCGACATTGATCGCCACGATCGTGCCCGGCCATTCGACCACCGTCGGCAGCGAATAGCGCATGCCGAAATAGCTGAACGTCTGCTCGGCTAAAGCCTGGCGCGCCGGCAGTTCGGTGATCGGGATGTTGATATAGCTGCCGATCAGCGTCGCGAGCAGCAGCAGCATGGCGGCGCCCGGGCTGATGCCGAGGCGCATGAAAGCGAAGCGCAGAATGCCGACCTGGATCAGCGCGGCGATAACAAGAAAGACAACGACAAGCGCGCTGAAGAACGGCAGCGTCAGCGGCAGATATTGGAGTTGCCCGACGTGATCCATATTCATTGGCGTGACCCGGCCTGCGGCGTCCGCCCTCATTATAGGGCGCCAGCCGAGCCGTGCCATATGGAGCGGCGTTTTCGCTCAGGCGCTGAGCGAGCCGGCGGCATCGACAGGTTTCGCCGCGGACCGCTCGGCTGCATGATCGAAGGCCCAGCCGATCAATAGGATGCAGGGGCCCGACGGATGCGCCGCCACGGCCTTTTCGGGCAGATCGGCGATGGTGCCGACGATGCAGCGCTCATCGGGACAGGTCGCCCGCTCGACGAGCACGGCCGGGGTAAAGGGATCGATCCCTTGCGCGAGCAAGCGCTGCGATAAAGCATCGAGCGTGCGCAGGCCCATATAGACGGCCGTGGCGGCGCGCGGATCGCAAATCGATGCCCAATCGATATCATCAGGCAGCCGGCCGTTATGGGCGTGAGCAGTGATGAACTGAATGCGGCGTGCCCGCTCACGCTCGGTGAGTGAGAGTTTGAGCGAGGCGGCGGCTCCGAGCGCGGCGGTGATGCCCGGCACGATCTCGACCGGGACGCCGGCGGCAGCGAGTGCTGCAATCTCTTCATTGGCGCGGCCGAAGACAGACGGATCGCCGCCCTTCAGCCGCACGATGCGCTTGCCCTGCACGGCGAGCGACACAAGCATCGCGACAATGTCGTCCTGCTTGCAGGAGGGGCGATAGCCGCGCTTGCCGACCGGAATTTTCTCGGCCTCGCGGCGCGCCATTTCGACGATCTCGGGCGCGACGAGATCATCGTAGAGCACGACATCGGCGGCTTGCAGTACGCGCATCGCCTTCAATGTGATGAGCTCCGGATCGCCGGGCCCAGCGCCGACAAGTGCGACGGAGCCCATGCCTTTTTGTGCTGGCTGACTTTGCGCCGCCTTGAGCAGCGCGTCGAAATCGCTGTCCTGCGGCGTCCGCGCGCCGAGCGCCTTGGCGACAAAAAATTCCCAGAAGCGGCGCTGGCTTTCGCCGGAAAGCCGGCGCGCCTTGAGTTTGGCGCGCCATGTCTCGGCAGCGCCTGCCCAAAGTTTCACCGCCTGCGGCAGCAGCGCTTCGAGCCAGCCGCGCAGAGCCAGCGCGAAGACGGGGCTCGCACCTTTCGTCGAAATGCCGATGACGAGCGGCGAGCGGTCGATGATCGTGCCGACCTGAAAATCGCAGAGATCGGGGCGGTCGATCAGATTGACCGGCACGCGCGCCAGGCGCGCGGCGGCATGAAAGGCGGCGGCTTCTTGCTGCGTCGAAAAATCGCCGATGGCGAGGCTCGCGCCGTTAAAATCCTCCGGTTCCCAATGCCGCCTGTTGAGAGAAACTGCCGGACATTTGGGCAGGAGCGCCATGAGTTCGGGGCTTGGATCTTCGGCATAGATATCGACGCGTGCACCGGCCGCCTGCAGCAGCTCGGCTTTCCAGGCGGCGCGGGCGGAGCCGCCGGCCAGAAGCGTGCGCTTACCGGCGAGATCGAAGAAGACCGGCAGGCTGGCGAGACCTTTCATCGGCGTGGCGTGGCGGATCATCGCGGCGCTTTCACCGATCGTCTCGTGGTCTTTGTTCTTACCTGCCATTCTCTCGCTGCACTCAAAACAGTGTGATGGGGGAGCCTGGATTTAAGGCCATCCCGGCGCCCGAAGCCCATATATATGATCGCTTTAGACTTGCGAACAACAGAAGAGCGGGGCTCCCAATGCAGATTGATCTTTCAAGCAAAACCGCGGTCGTGACCGGTTCGACCCTGGGTATCGGCTTTGCCGTGGCCAAAGGGCTGGCGCAATCGGGCGCGACAGTCATTGTTAATGGACGCTCGGAAGATGCGGTCGGCCAAGCCATTGCCGAATTGAAGAAGCTGGCGCCGCAGGCGGTGATCCGCGGCGTTGCCGCCGATCTCGGCACGGCGGAAGGCTGCGCCAAGCTCGTCGCGGCTGAACCCGTGGCTGATATTCTCGTCAACAATGTCGGCATCTTCGCGCCGAAGGATTTCTTTGAAATCCCGGATTCGGAATGGGAGCGTTTCTTCCAGATCAACGTGATGTCGGGCGTACGTCTGTCGCGCGCCTATGTGCCGAACATGCTATCGAAGAAATGGGGACGGGTGATCTTCATCTCTTCCGAGTCTGCGCTCAACATTCCCTCTGACATGATCCACTACGGTTTCACCAAGACGGCCCAGCTATCGATCGCGCGCGGTCTCGCCAAGCGGCTTGCGGGCAGCGGGGTGACGGTCAATTCGGTGCTGCCGGGACCGACTTTGTCGGAAGGCGTCGAGCAGATGCTCGCCTCGGCGGTCGAAGAAAGCAATGGCAAATCGGTCGAAGAGGTGGCGGCGGATTTCGTCAAGGCGCATCGGCCGAGTTCGATCATCCAGCGCGCCGCGACCGTCGAAGAGGTCGCCAATATGGTGGTCTATGTGGCGTCGCCTCTGTCGTCGGCAACGGCCGGCGCGGCGCTGCGTGTCGATGGCGGTGTCGTCGATACGATCGCCTAGTTTCGATTGTTGTAGCGCCCGCTGTGACCGCTTAAGCGCCGCCATATTCGGCGCAGCAATCCTTCGTCTCATAGACGATGACGCCGGCGAGCAGCGGCAGGGCCTTCTTGACGCGCTGATAAATCCACACAGCGATATTCTCCGCCGTCGGATTTTCGAGGCCTTCGATCTCGTTCAGGCAATGATGATCGAGCGTCTTCAAAAGCGGCGCGAAGGCCGCTTCGATGTCGAAGAAATCGACGACGAAGCCGGTGTGCGGATCGACGGGGCCTTCGACCTTGAGTTCGACGCGATAGGAATGGCCGTGCATCGCATGGCAGCGATGCGTCTTCGGGACATTCGGCAGAAAATGCGCGGATTCGAAGGTAAAGGCCTGGGTGATCTTCATCATGTCGTCTTGCGGAATGTCGTCTGGCGGGCTGCGTCGGAAATCAGGGCAGGCCGATCCATTTGTGAGTTTGCAGGCTGAGCCGCCAGCGCGGATGCGCCTGGCAATAGGCCGCCGCCGCTGCGGTATATTCGGCGCGCTTCGGCCCGTCCATCGGTTGCAGGAAGAAATGCGTAAACGCAAGCTTTTCCAGGCTTTTGGGATCGAGACCTTCCTGCGGAAAGACGAGCTTCAGCTCGTCGCCGGCATCCAGGACGAGCGGCGTGCCGGCCTTGGGGCTGACGCAGATCCAATCGAGATTTTTGGGCGGTGAGCGCGTGCCATTGGTTTCGACGGCGCAGGCAAAACCTTGCCGGTGCATCGCTTCGATCAATGCCTCGTCGAGCTGGAGGAGCGGTTCGCCGCCGGTGAAGACGACATAGGCGTGATCGCGCGGCGCATCACCCCAGGCTGCCACGATGGTCGCGGCGAGGGCCTCAGGGGTCGCGAATGTGTCGCCGCCTTCTCCATCCGTGCCGACGAAATCCGTGTCGCAGAAACGGCATTGTGCCTCGGCGCGATCGACCTCGCGGCCGGACCAGAGATTGCAGCCGGCGAAACGGCAAAAGACAGCGGCGCGGCCGGTTTGCGCGCCTTCACCCTGGAGGGTGCGGAAGATTTCCTTGACCTGATAGCTCATGCGCCACGCATCAAAGCAAAAAGGGCCTCTTGCGAGGCCCTTTGCCAGTCTAAGGGAAGAAAATGGGCCGTTACAGAGCCTCGGAGATCCATTTCTTCAATTCGCCTTTCGGGGCGGCGCCGACCTTCTGCGAGGCAAGCTTGCCGTCCTTGAAGATCAACAGCGTCGGGATGGAACGGATGCCATAGGCACCGGCAACGCCGGGGTTCTCGTCGACATTGAGCTTGGCGATGGTCACCTTGCCGTCGAGCTCATTGGAGATCTCTTCGAGCGACGGGCCGATCATCTTACAGGGACCGCACCATTCCGCCCAGAAATCCACGACCACCGGGCCGGAGGCGCCGACGACGTCGGTTTTGAAGTTGGCATCGGTAACTTTTACTGTGGCCATGGGAGCCTCGCAAGAAAGGGGAGAGCTGGCACAAAGCGCTGCGGGAAGCCCGCTTGTCGCGTATAAAGTATGGGGAGGGGGGCTGGACGTCAAGGTGTAGCGTCGAGCCCACGCTCGGACGCTAAATAGGCCTGACCCGCCCCGGCGCACCCATCGGGCATTCGAGAGCCGCCCGGTCCCATTTTCCGGCCTCGGCGGCGGCTTCATAGCTGGCCGACAGGAAGTCGAGCAGCAGAGCGTCGGGATTGGCGGCGCCCCGGACGGCGTCATAGGGCAGGATGAATTCGCCGAGCACCGAGTCGAAAAGCGCCCCCTCCGGCATCGGCCGGTCGCGGAAGCCCGGCGGCTCCGGATAGGCATAGGAATAGAAAGCCGCCTGCGGAAAGCTCGCGCTGCCCGGCCAGAAGCCGGCGCTCGAGACCTCATGCGAATAGGCTTCGCGCGTCACGTCATCGGGCAGGCCGGGCACGCCGCCCGGATGCAGGGGTGCCTTGCGGCCGGAAAAGCGCGTCACGGCGAGATCGAAACTGCCCCAGAAGAAATGCACTGGGCTAGCCTTGCCGAGAAAGCCGCTGCGAAACTCCTTGAAGATGCGGTCGACCTGGATGAGCGCGCGCCAGAAGCGATGCGCCGCTGCCGGATCGTAAGCGGCATGGACAATATCGGCGGAAAAGCGGATCGGGTCGGGCATTTCGTTCGGCATCTCATTGATGCTGACGGCGACGCCCAGCTCGCCCAAAAGCTCGATGACGCGCCGATAGAATTCCGCGACCGTTTGCGGTTCGAGCGCAAAGGCGCGCGTCTCGCCGCGGCTGGTGCGGCCGGCGAGACGATGGCCGATGAAGTCGAATTCGATTTCGAGGCACTCGCCGCCGACGTAGATCGCTGATGTGCCGAGCCCCCGCGCCGTCACATAGAGCGGCACTTGCCAGCCGTGGTTGAGCCAGGGCGTCAGCCGCAGCCGGATCTTGCCGATGATCTGCGTCCACAGTTGCAGGGTCGTCGCCGTCTCCACCCAGGCAGCGTAGGTGAGATCGGGCCAGAGTGTCCTGTCGTCCATACTGTCTCCTGCCGGTCGTAGCGCCCGATGATAACCCAACGCTAGACGAGGGCTGTGAGGGCCTTGTCGAGCGCGGCGGCGTCAAGCTCCATCACCTTCGGACCGGCGGTGAAGATCAAGAGCATCCGGAGCTTTTTGGCAGGCCAGAGCGGCGCCAAAGTGGCACGGTAAAGGGCCATTTGGGTGAGATAGGCGGCCGGAACCGCACCATCTTCGGGGACGGCGCCGGTCTTGTAGTCGGCAATGATGACATCCGTGTCCGTCTCGGCGATCCGGTCGACCTGCCCGTTCACTTCCCTGACTACACCGTTCAGCAAATTAACCTGCCCGGCGACCGCGACTTCCGCCCGCGCGGAAGCGCCAAAAACGCCGGCGAGATCAGGCCTGTCGAGGATCGCCAGCGCCTCGGCGATCAGAGCGTCATGGCCGGGAAGATCCGCCGCAAGATGCGTCCCTTGCGCGGCCAGGAAAGCCGCCGCGGCGGCGCGGCGCTTCTCCGGCGCGAGCCCCGGCAGATATTGCAGCAGCACATGCATCAGCCGGCCGCGTTCCAGGGCCTCGCGCACGAGGCCTAAAGCGGCATCCGGCGTCGCATCGGCAGCCGCCAGCGCGGTCGAGGGCTTCAACGGTGGCGCCGGGCTCATTTCGATCGGTGCTGGGCGGAGCAGATAGGCGGGCAGCACGATCTCCGAGGATATAGGTGCTTTGTCCGGAGGAGACGCATCGGGTACGCGCGTGCCGGTTTCGACGCGGCGGCGGATGGTCTCGTCGCCGTTCCAAAACGCCGGCAACTCCTCAAAAGCGTCGCCCAGGGATTTTTCGATCATGTTCAGCCAGGCGACGGGCGCTGGCTCGCGCGTATTGTAGAAGCCGGAGATATAGAGCCGCTCTTCGGCGCGGGTGAGCGCGACATAGAGTAGGCGGCGATATTCTTCCTCTGCCGAAGCACGGGCGCGTTCGCGCGCCGCAATCACAGCAGCCGGGTCTTGGTCGCGGCGCTGCGACCAAACGGGCAGGCGATTGCCGCCCGCGTCGGTCAGACAATAAATCTTCGGATCGTGACTGGGGCTCGGCGTGCCGCAAGTGTCGGGCAGAAAGACGATCTTGGCTTCGAGACCCTTGGCGGCGTGCACCGTCATCACCCGCACGCAATCGCCGGACGTCTCCATATCGCGCTTAATTTCGAGATCGGCGCCATCGAGATCGGCGAGGAAACGCGCCAGCGAAAAGATGCCGTCCTGCTCAGCTTTCAAGGCGAGGCGGAGAAATTCGTCGATCGCATCGCAGGCTTCGGGCCCGAGCCGCGCTTCGAGCGCGCGGCGGCCACCGTCTTCACTCAACAGCCGCGCATAAAAGCCGAAGGGCGTCAGCGCCGCGCGTCCATGCCAGCGTTGAATCGCGGCATATGCCGTCCGATGGCGGTCATCAGTCGAAGCGGCGAGTGCTTCAAAGAGGGAAGCCTTTCGCTCGGGCGCGAGCTGCATCAGATCGTCGTCATCGAGACCGATGAGCGGCGATTTGAGCAGCGCCGCGAGCGTCAGATCGTCTTGCGGCAGCAGAGCAATACGGCCGGCCGCCATTAGATCCATCACGGCGATATGTTCGGTGAGGAGCAGCCGGTCGGCGCCCGCGACGGGCACCTTCTGGCTCTTCAAGGCGCGGATGATCGCCTCAAAGAAGGGACCGCGCGTGCGCACCAGGATCAATATGTCGCCGGCATGCGCCGGCCGGAAGCGGTTGAGATCAGTGTCGTACACCTGCGCGGCACTCGCGGGCGAGATCAACTCGCCGATCTTTTGCGCGACGCGCTGTGCCAGGCGATTGGCCGGATCGCTTTCATCGAGCATGTCGAGCGGCAGGCGCCAATCGCTCGGCGTCTCCTGCGGCTCGCTGCAGACGGGCGGCCAGATTTCAATGAGGCCGGGCAGATCGGATTTCAGCGCCGCGTGCCCCATCCAAATATCTTCGGCGATGAGACCCTTCTGATTTTCACTATGGCGGAAGACCTCGTCGACCAGCGACAGGACTGCGGGCACAGAGCGAAACGATGTCTTCAGCTCGACATGTTCGAAGCGGCTACCGGCGCCGAAACGCTGCGTGAAATTCTTGCGCATCTTATGAAACATGTGCGGCGCGGCGCCCTGAAAGGAAAAGATCGACTGCTTCTCGTCGCCAACGGCAAAGAAGGTGCGTCGAATGTCGCGGCTGCCGAGACCGACGGAAAATTCGCTCGACAATTCTTCTAGGATTTTCCATTGCGCCTCGCTCGTGTCCTGTGCCTCATCGACCAGGATATGATCGATGCCGGAATCGAGCTTGTAGAGCACCCAGCGCGCATCGGAGCGCTGCAGCAGCATAAGCGTGCGGGAGATAAGATCGTCGAAGTCGAGCTTTCCATGCGCAGCTTTGGCGGCTTCATATTGCGTCAACACTTCGCCGATCAGGCGGTTGAGGGCGGCCGAGCGTTCGAAACATGCCGCTGCCTTGCGTTTGCCTGACAACGCGTCGAGGCGCGCCTGTTCGGCATAGAGTGCGGCCGCAAGATCGGGGCGCGACTCTTCCCGGCCCTTGGTCGCGAGCTTTTTGCGCGGCTCGCCGTCTTTGGTGAAGAAGATGTCGAGATAGGCAGCGAGGCAATCCGTGCGCGCAATGGCCTTCTGCCCGTTTTGGGCTGGCGCGATCGCGGCATAAGCGGCGGCCGCGACACGGAACAGCGCGGCACGGTCGCCGTCGCTCGTCGAACCTTCGTCGAGAAAATCGGCGAATTCGGCCCAGCGTTTTGGTGCGATGCCGTCCTCGATCATCGTCATCTCGACGCTCGCGACATCCTCGTCCGACGCGAGATCGAGCATATGGCGCAGTCGTGCGGCGAGCTCTTCCGTGCGAATTTGCCGGAACAGTTCGCGCTGGCCCATCGCTTCCTTGATAAGCGCATCGAACTCCCATTGCGTCGTCTCGGTCACGAGACGCTGCAGAGCGGCGCCGAGTTCGCCGCGATCGAGTTGCGCTCTTTGCAGCGCGATGCGCTTGGCCGCAGTCAGCAGTTCGGTCTGGCCGAGATCCTCCAGCACTTCGAAACGCGCCGGCACATTGGCTTCGAAAGGAAAGAGATGCAGCAGCCGCTCGCAAAAGGCGTGGATCGTATGAATCTTCAAGCCGCCCGGCGTCTCGACCGTGCGGGCGAAGAGCCGGCGGGCCGCGATCAGTGCTGCCGGTTTTGCGGGGCCGGCGCCGGCCGCCTCGATCTCTTTTGCCAGCGCCTTGTCATCAATTTCGGTCCATTTCGACAAAGTGGCAAAGACCTTGGCCGCCATATTGGCGGCGGCTGCCTTGGTGAAGGTGAGACAGAGGATTTTGGCGGGCGGCACGCCGGCCAAGAGATGCCGTAGCACGCGTTGCACCAGCACATGCGTCTTGCCGGAGCCGGCATTGGCCGACACCCAGACGGACAGTTTCGGGTCCGAGGCTTTCAATTGCGGCGCGCGCACGAAGGCGGGGATGTCGCGCTTTGCGCTCATAACTCGGCACTCATAACAAGGTCTCGTCGGTGCCGATCGACCATTCCTTCACGCGCGCCAGATGGTCATAGGCATTGTATTTCGCGGCGAACTTCGGGAAGGGCCGCGGCGGATAGGCGGTTGCTTCGTCACGGAACTGATTGAGCAGGCCGACGAGCGCCTGAAAATGCTCTTCCGCGACTTCGGCGAGGCTCGGCGCGTCCTTCATCTTCCCCTTGTTGTTGAAGACGAGGGGCCGCATGTCACCGCCCCCCTTGCCGCCAAGTTTGACATAAAGCGCTTCGGAAACTCGCGTGCCTTTCAAAAGGCCGAAGGCACCGCGCGCCGCCATGGCGGCTTCGAGCGTCAATTGCGGCGCGAAGCCGACACGGACTTCGGTGATGCCGGGCGGCGAACCGGTCTTGTAGTCGATGATGCCGATCGAACCGTCGCGATGATGTTCGAGGCGGTCGGCCTTTGCCGATAAGGTGAAGACCGAGCCGTCGTTCAAACGGATCGGCAGCTTGCCGTCGATCTCGACATCGATCTTGGCGAGCGCTTTGCGGCGCGCCGTTTCGAAATCGAGATAATAGGCGGCAGCACCCGCGATGCGCGGCCAGACGAAAGCATTGAACTCTGGGTCCGCGAATTCGCTGGTAAAGCTGTTGCGCAGCATGCCGATCAGCTCGGCATAGGCCTCTGGCGGAAGATCGCGGGGATGGCTTACGCAGAATTGCGCCAGCACATCGTGAATGGCGGTGCCCATCAGCCGATAGGTGAGAGGCGCGGCGAGCGGCGGCAATTCGATCAGCTTTAGAATGAATTCAGCATAGATCGCATAAGGATCGCGCCGCAGCGTCTCGATGCGCGTGACGCTGAGCCGTTCTGGCCGCAGCCGCACCGGCGGGCGCGGTATCGGCCGCTGGATCGCGGCGACCTGCGCACGCGGACGATCAAGCGCGCGGGCAAGATCGAGATAGGTTTTGCCACGGGCGCGGCAAGCATCGAAGGCATCGCCGCCGAGCGCCGCGAGCCTTTGTACGAAACGCGACGCGACAGTCGGCGCGCCGTCGCGCTTTTGCGCGCGGCTGAGGATGACGCGCGGTGCGCCCATAGCGGCGACGAAGTCATGCGCGGTCTGGCCGATCTTGCGTTCTGGCGGCGTCAGGCCAAGCGCTGCCCGCATCGGACGATTGAGAAAAGCATCGCTGCGCGTCTCGGGGGGCCAGATCGTTTCATCGAGTCCTCCGAGCAGCATCAGATCGGCGTTCATCAGACGCGCTTCAAGCAGACCGAAAATCTTGAGACGCGGATGCGCGCGCTTCTGCCGCCGCAGCGCAACGGCGCCGGCGGTTTGCGCGAAGAACAGAAGATAGGCGTCAGCAGAAAATCTCAGATCGTCCTGAGAACAGGCGGCGATCTCATCGAAAAGACCCTGCAGCGCCGCATAGTCTTCGCCGTAGGACGGCTTCTCGTCGCTTTGCGTCACGCGGTCGAGGGCGAGGCGATGCGCGGCAACCCAGTCGGCCAAGGCATGTTCGTCGCGCAAGTCGCATAAAGGCTTCAGCGCTTCGATGAGCCGTACGGCTAAATCTTCCAGCTTCGCCCAATCGGATGGGCTCAATCGCTTCTGAGCAGGATGGGCAAAGCGATCCGCCGCCCTATGTCGTGCCGCAGCAACGGCCTCTTGGATCATTGCGTAGGCCGTGAGGCTGCGGTCCTGGCGTAAGAGGCCGATCTCGAAGAGCGGCGCCAGCCGGGCGATCTCGGATGGGCCGCGGCCGAAACGCGCGAGAGGATGCGCCAGCAGCGAGGTGATGTCTTGGCCGGCCAATTCATTGGCGGCGCAGACCATGACGAGGCGCGCGAGAATGCCATAAGGCGCCGCGGTCAAAGGTTCACCGGCGGAATCTTCGATATCGATGCCGAAACGCGTGAGTTCGGCGGCGACGCGCCTAGCGAGATTGCGGTCGGGCGTCACCAGCGCCGCGCTCTTGTCGGGCGTTTCCAAAATTTCGCGCAGCGCAATGGCGAGTGCGAGTGCTTCTTCGCGCTCATCGGCCGCATCGATGAAGCTCACGCCGGCCAGCGCGTTCGAAAGCTCAATGTCCAAAATGGTTTTGCGGAAGTCTTTCCAGCTTTCCGTTGTCTCAGCGGGACGCAATGCTTCGGCGACGAAGGCCATGCGCGCCGCTTGTGCGCCTTCAAGACGGCCGAGTTCGATCACATCGACGCGTTGCACTTTCAGCATGCGCAACAGGCGGGCAAGCGCTACCTGCGGATGGCCGAAGACCGGCTCGACGGATTCATCGCCAGCATAGCCGACGAAGCGCCATGAGGCTTCATCCATATCGCGGTCGAGACCGGGCAGAACGACGGCGCCTTGCGGCGCTTGCGCGATTGCCGCGAGAAGATTCGCCGTTGCGCGATTGGTGCCGGTCGAGCCGATTGCGATCACGGGCCCTTTGTGGCCCGACCCAATAGCGGCGATTTGCTTTTCGATCAGTCGCACGCGCCGCTCGGCTGCATCGATCAGATTCTTCTCGGCAAGCATCTTGGGCCAGTGCTCGATGGCGATACTCAGGAAGTCGAGCGTGATGCGCCAATAGGAATCGAGTTCGGGCAGGGCGAGCGGGTCGAGCGCGGCAAAGGAAATGTCTTCGATGATCAATTCATCGATGAGATCGGCGAGACTACCGGCGAGCGCGAACGCATCGAGCGGTGATGTGCCGACGAGGCAGGGCTCATTCTGATCGGTCTTGCGCGTGCCATCGGCATCGACCGAAACGATCGCGTGGCGCAGCGTCTTCGCCCAACGGAAAATCAGCCGCGCGAGCTGCATGCGGCGCCAGATTTCCCGCGCCGCTGGCGGCAGGTCTTCGGCGAGCGGCGTCTCTATATCCGGCTCTTGGAAAAACAGCGCCGTCTCCGTCGCATCGAGCGCGCCGAGCGGTAGGATGCGCGGCAGCAGCGTAGCCGGGCGGCCGTCGGCAGCAAATGCGTCGGCGAATTCCTTTATCAGACTGCGGCCGGCCCGGCGTGTCGGCACATAGATCGTCGCATCGGCCATAGCGAGCGGCGACAGCGCGCGCGAAAAACCCTCGACGATCCGCCCATCGAGCAGCGCGGTGACGAATGTCTTCAGAAAAGGCGCGCCCGGCGCAATGGTGAAAACGCGGTTCGACGGCATATTCGACGGCTTGGCCAAATCGGGAATCGGCGGCGGCATTCAACGTGCGCCGGCACAATAGAGCATGTCCCGGAAAAGTTGATCGACTTTTCCGATAAGGGGCATGCTCCAAGGTTTTAAATCGAGCCGATTTGTCCCGATCAGATGGATCGCCAAGCGATTCCATCGAATCGGGATGGGCTCAGGGGGACGCTGCAAATGCGCCGCGCTGAAGCGGCTCGCTGACCGCTTTATAGCGTGGCAAGTCAGCGGCTCAGATTGTTGATATTTTGTGCGAGGCGTTCGATCCGCCCGGCGGTCTCGTCGAGCGACTGCGCCAGACGGTCAGCCCATTCGTCACGGGCGCTTGTCTGGCCTTGCGAATCCGACTGGAGATCGGCGATCTGCGCTTCGAGCGCCGTAATGCGGCCGCGCGCTTCGGCGAGATCGTCGGCAACCGTAATCGCAGCCATAATCAGCAGGCGTTGATCGCCGATCTCGCCGAAATTGCGCCGGAGCGTCTCGATTCGCTCGTCGATCTGGCGTGCCAGCCCTTGCAGGCGCGCCTCTTCACCTTCGGCGCAGGCCATACGATAGACATGGCCCGCAATCGTCACCGACACCTGTGTGGTGACGCGCTCATCGTCAGCGCCCATGCATCGTCCCCGGCAAGACCATTACAACTCCGGCGCCGCCACATCCGCCAACAGCGCGCGGAGCGTGGAACTCGCCTTCACAAGGCGGCGCGCCACCTCTCCATTCGCCAGTTCGAGCGATTTGGCACGCGCCTGCGCGTCATCAAGTTCGAGAGCTAGCCGCGTGCGGTCGTCCTGCAAGACGGCCAACTCTTCTTCAAGATTGCCGCGCTCATTATCGGACTTCTGGCGGCGCTCGCATGCGGCTTCGAGATGATCGAGCGCGGCCAAAAGACCCTTAAAAGCGTGCTCAATTCGGTCGTGGGTCGGGCTCATCGCTATTTATCTGAGATCGCGCCTATTAGGCGCTCCTGCGTTCTTTGCGTCAACTCGATGCCGATATTTCGCGGAACCAAGTTCACCGAAACAATCGCTCTGCGCCGATGGCATTTTGCGATCATGTGCGGATTGTTTAGTTACCAAAAGTGAATCTCAATCCGTTGGCACAGGTTGTTATTCCTTTCACCGCCTCTGTTGCATTGCACAAGGCGCGCTTCTTTCGAGCCATGCCCGATTCGTAACCATGACGACAATTAAACCGCATGCGCGATCGGAACCGATGACGCCTTTGGTCGAGTGCGGTATGAGACGCGGACGCTTTTCAACGCCGCGACATTTTAGCCGTAGCAAAGTGGCCTTACGGCCCGCTTGCGCCGCTCTGTGATCTCATGCAAGACAAAGGCGCCCAAAGAATGGTGGGCGCCGTAAGGGCATCATTCGACTGCAGCATCCGAAGTTATTCTGAAACGGGGGCAATGAACCGAACGCAGCCATGGGCGTTAATCAGCCGGTCGGGCGTCCGGACATTGGCATTGTCCATTAGCGCAGAGCCATCCGGATGCGGGGATCGAGCAAGACTCAGCCAGATTTCGACGTTTGACCAAGTCAGATGCGATAAAATCCTGAGATTTCCAATAGTTGCTGGTAAATTGCGCCGCGCCGGCGAAGGTCGGGGCGGGGTGGGACCTAAATGTCCGGTGAGACGGGGGTGAGGACAAAAGATGGCGGTGAAGGTCGCGATCAACGGTTTCGGGCGCATTGGCCGCCTGGTTTTGCGGGCGATCATTGAATCGGGCCGCAAGGATATTCAGGTCGTCGCCATCAATGATTTGGGTCCGGTCGAGACCAATGCGCATCTTCTGAAATACGACTCGGTGCATGGCCGTTTCCCAGCCGATGTGAAAGTGTCGGGCGACACGATCGACGTCGGCACCGGCCCGATCAAAGTGACGGCGCTGCGCGATCCGGCCGAACTTCCGCATAAGGAACTGGGCGTCGATGTCGCGCTCGAATGTACCGGTATCTTCACCTCGAAAGAGAAGGCTGCGGCGCATCTGAAGGCCGGCGCCAAGCGGGTGCTGATCTCGGCGCCGTCCGAGAACGCCGATCTCACCGTGGTTTTCGGCGTCAATCACGACAAGCTATCCGCCGATCACCTCGTCGTTTCGAACGCGTCCTGCACGACCAACTGTCTCGCGCCGGTCGCCAAGGTCCTCAACGACGACATCGGCATCGAGCGCGGCTTCATGACGACGATCCATTCTTATACGGGCGATCAGCCGACGCTCGATACGATGCATAAGGATCTTTACCGGGCGCGCGCCGCGGCCCTCTCCATGATCCCGACCTCGACCGGTGCCGCGAAAGCGGTCGGCCTCGTCCTGCCGGAGCTGAAAGGCAAGCTCGATGGCAGCGCCATCCGCGTCCCGACGCCGAACGTCTCGGTGGTCGATTTCAAATTCGTCGCCAAGCGGGCCACCACGGCGGCCGAGGTTGGCGATGCGATCCGCCGTGCTGCCGCGCAGCAACTGAAGGGCATTCTCACCTTTACCGAGGAGAAGAATGTCTCGACCGACTTCAACCACGACCCGCATTCGTCGATTTTCCATATCGACCAGACGCGAGTCATGGAGGGGACTCTCGTTCGCGTCGTTTCCTGGTACGATAATGAATGGGGATTCTCCAACCGGATGGCCGATACCGCCGTTGCAATGGGGAAGCTGGCATGACGAGATCCGCGCCTTTGGCTCCTTTTCCCACTCTTGACGATGCGCAACTTGCCGGAAAAAGGGTGCTGGTCCGCGTTGACCTCAATGTCCCAATGGAAGATGGCAAGGTCGCGGACGGGACGCGGATGGATCGCATCCTGCCCAATCTCCGTGAGCTGGCCAATAAGGGCGCCAAAGTCATCGTCCTGTCGCATATGGGCCGGCCGAAGGGTGTAGACCCGAAATTGTCCCTGCGTCCGGTCATCCCGGAGCTTGAGAAACGGGTCGGCAAGAACGTCGCTTTCGCGGAAGACTGCATCGGCCCGGTCGCCGAAGCGGCCGTCGCCGCTATGGCCGACGGCGACTATTTGCTTCTGGAAAACACGCGTTTCCATAAAGGCGAAGAGAAGAACGATCCGGCCTTCATCGATGCGCTGGCGAAGCTCGGCGACATCTATGTCGATGATTCCTTCTCGACCTCGCATCGCGCGCATGCCTCGACCGAAGGCATCGCCCACAAGATGCCGTCCTATGCCGGCCGCTCGATGCAGATCGAGCTCGAACATCTGACCAATTTGTTGACCAGCCCGGTCCGCCCGGTGATGGCGATCGTCGGCGGTGCGAAGGTTTCGACCAAGCTTGAGCTTCTCGGTAATCTGATGCGCCGCGTCGACCGTCTGGTGATCGGCGGCGGCATGGCCAACACGTTCCTCGCCGCGATGGGCAAGGCGATCGGCAAATCGCTCTGCGAGATGGAATTTGCCGATATTGCGCGGCAGATCATGGCCGACGCGGCGGGCGCCAATTGCGAAGTCGTTTTGCCGGTCGATGTTGTCGTCGCGCCGAAATTCGAGGCGCATGCACCGACCCGCATCGTCGATGTCGACCATGTCGGTCCCGACGATATGATTCTCGACATCGGCCCGAAATCGGTCGCCAAGGTCGAGACGCTGCTCGAATCTACCCGTACGCTGGTTTGGAACGGCCCGTTCGGCGCGTTTGAAATTCCGCCCTTCGAGGCGGGCACGGTCGCCGTCGCCAAATCGGCGGCGCGTCTCACCCGTTCGGGCCAGCTCGAATCGATTGCCGGCGGCGGCGACACGATCGCGGCCTTGAACAAGGCCGATGCCGCCAAGGATCTCACCTATATCTCGACGGCCGGCGGCGCCTTTTTGGAATGGCTTGAAGGCAAGCGCCTGCCGGGCGTCGAGGCCTTGCGCAACAACGTCCGGACCCTATGATCGGCGCGCTGCTGAGTTAAGTGGCGCAACAATGGATCCGTCGGAAGCGGAAGGGAGAGCGGCGTGAATAGGGATCAGCTTGAGCGTATTGCCCATGCCATGGTCGCCAGGGGCAAGGGCATTCTGGCTGCCGACGAGAGCACCAGCACGATCAAGAAACGCTTCGATGCCATCGGTGTCGCCTCCACCCCGGAGAGCCGCCGCGACTACCGCGAGTTGATGTTCACAACGCGCCCGGCGATGGACGAGCATATCTCCGGCGTCATCCTTTATGACGAAACCATCCGCCAGGATGCGTCCGACGGCACGCCGCTCGTGAAGCTGATCGAAGCGGCAGGCGCGATCCCCGGCATCAAGGTCGATCTCGGCGCCAAACCGATGGCGGGCTTCCCCGGTGAGACGATCACAGAAGGGCTCGACGGTCTCGCCGACCGTTTTAAGGAATATTATGGACTCGGCGCCCGTTTCGCGAAGTGGCGCGCGGTGATCGACATTGCCGATGGCATTCCGACCGCGGGCGCGATCAAGGCGAATGCGCATGCGCTCGCGCGTTATGCGGCGCTCTGCCAGGAAGCCGATATTGTGCCGATCGTCGAGCCGGAAGTGCTGATGGACGGCGATCATACGCTGGCACGTTGCTATGAAGTGACCGAAGCCGTGTTGAAATGCGTCTTCGACGAGCTCTACGAGCAGCGCATCATGCTCGAAGGCATGGTGCTGAAGCCCAATATGATCGTGCCGGGTAAGAAGGCGCGGCATCAGGCGAGCGTCGAAGACGTTGCGGTCGCGACCGTGCGCGTGCTGAAGAACTGCGTGCCGTCCGCCGTGCCGGGCGTCGCCTTCCTGTCCGGCGGCCAGTCGGATGTCGAAGCGACGGCGCATCTCGATGCGATCAACCAGCTCGGCCCGTTGCCCTGGGCGGTGACCTTCTCCTATGGCCGTGCGCTGCAGGCTGCGGCGCAGAAGGCCTGGTCCGGCAAGCCGGAAAATGTGCCGGCGGCGCAGGCAGCTTTTGCCCATCGTGCGCGCATGAATGGCCTTGCCGCGCTGGGCAAATGGGCGGCGCCGCTTGAGGCGGCGGCTTAGAGCCGATCCCGATTAAATGGCGTCGCTTCGCGATCCATTTGATCGGCTCGATTTTAAAACCTTGGAGCATGTCCTTTGTCGGAAAGGCCGACCAACTTTTCCGGGACATGCTCTAAGCACCCTGCGCAAAAGCATCGCGCTTTCGCCAAAATCATCGGCATTCTGGCCGAAAGCGCATGCCGATTTTGATTGAAGCCTGAAGATGGCCGAGGCCCAGCCACGCCTTTATCTGATCTCGCCGCCGCTTGCGGCCGCAACGCCCTTCGCGGCGGCTTTGGAAGCTGCCTTGACGGCGGGCGATGTCGCTTGCGTGCTGTTGCGTCTTGAGACATTGGCGGCGAGCGACGTGAAGAAAATCCTGACGATGCTCGTGCCGCTCGCACAGAAGCATGATGCGGCTGTCCTGCTCCAAGATCCCTCGCTTGCCGGCCGTTTCGATGCCGATGGCGTGCATGTCGTCGGCCTCGGGCCGGACCTCGACGCAACGCTTGCCGCGATGAAAGCCCGCGGTGTCAAAGACGAGAAGATCGTCGGCGTCGGTCCCATCGCAAGCCGCGATGACGCCATGACAGCGGGCGAGGCGGGCGTTGATTATCTGATGTTCGGTGCGTTCGAAGAACAGCCGCCGCAGAGGGCCGATCGCGAGATGGTCGCTTGGTGGGCGGAGATCAGCACAGTTCCTTGCGTCGCCTTCGCGCATGACATCGCCGATGTCGCACCGCTGGCTGAAGCCGGTGCCGAGTTCATCGCGCTCGGCGATGCTGTCTGGCAGCATAGTGAGGGGGCGGCTGAAGCGGTCAAAGCAGCGATGGCGGCGCTCGCCGTTGCGCATGAGACGGCTCGATGAGCACCGTGGCCCGCACAGCTTGTCTTCTCATCGCTTTGGCAATGCTGCTCGGCGCGCCGCGTGCCGGTCTGGCGCAGGCCAAATTTCCTTTATCCGTAGCGCCGACGATACCTCGCGCGCCCGTCTCGCCAACGCCGCAGACATTCGTCAAGCCATCGACGACCACGCCGCCCAAACCGTTTTTGCCGACGCCGGTCTTTTCGCAGCAACCGCCGCCCCCGGAAGGCCCGCCTCCAGCCAATGCCGATCTCGCTTACGGCGCCTATCAGCGCGGCTTTTATGAAACGGCGCTAAAGGAAGCCAAGAAGCGGCTCGAGATGAACAAGCACGATGGCCCCGCGATGACCCTCGTCGGCAGGCTTTACGAGCTAGGGTATGGCGTGAAGCAGGATGACGCCGAAGCGGCGCGCTGGTACCAGTCCGCCGCCGCAGAAGGCGATCCGCAGGGCATATTTGCATTCGGTGTCGCCAAACTCTCGGGCAAAGGTACGCCGAAGGATTTTGCCGGCGCCGCCGATCTCTTCCAAAAGGCCGCCGCGAAGAACGTTCCGGAAGCGCTCTACAATCTCGGCATGATGGAGCTCGAAAATCGCGGCACCACGCCGGATTTCAAAAAGGCGGCCGAATATTTCGGCCGCGCGGCCAATAGCGGCGTCTCGGATGCCGCTTATGCGCTCGGTCTGCTGTATCGCACCGGGCGCGGCGTTCCGCAAAGCGATCCCGTCGCCGCCCGCTGGATGGGACGCGCTGCTCGGGACAACAATGTGCCGGGCGAAGTCGAATATGCGATCATGCTGTTCAACGGCCAAGGCGTCACCAAAGACGAATCCGCCGCCGCGCGGTTGTTTCTCAAGGCTGCGGCAGCGAACAATCCGATTGCGCAAGACCGCATTGCACGTCTCCTCTTTGCCGGCCGCGGCATCAAGCAGAATGTCGTCGAGGCGATGAAGTGGCATGTTCTCGCCCGCGCTTCAGGCGAGAAAGATCCCTGGCTCGACGATGAGCTGAAGAAGCTGACGCCCGTGCAGAAAAAGGCCGTTGAAGAAGCGGTGCACCAATATGTAGGCTATTAAAAGCTTCGCCTATCGAGTTCCCTCGCGCCGCACCAAACCCCAGCGGAAGCCAAAAATGCCTTTTGCCGATTTCTGGCGATCGCTCACCGGCGAATTGCGCGAGCATCGCGCGCAACTACGCTTTTGCCTGCGCATTACGACCGCGGCGCTTCTGGCTTTGGGCCTGGCGCAGTTCGGCGATTTTCCCTTGCATGGGCTTTGGGCGGTGCTGACCGCCATCGTCGTCACTCAGATCAGCGTCGGCGCATCGCTGCAGGCGACGACTGAATATGTCGTGGGCACGATCTGCGGTGCGATCTATGCAAGCGCCGTCGTCGTGCTCCTGCCGCATCAGAGCTGGCCGGCGCTCACCGGTGTCATGATCCTCACCGTCGCGCCGCTGGCGCTGGTGGCCGCCTTCGATTCGAAGTTCCGCGTCGCGCCTTTCACCGCGGTTCTCGTTCTTTTCATTTCCAATGAATTCCACCAGAGCCCGCTCGAAGCCGGCATCTATCGTGTTCTCGAAGTGCTGATCGGAGGTGTGAGCGCGCTCGTCGTATCGGTGCTCGTGCTGCCGGCCCGCTCGCATGCGCGCGCCATCGAGGCGGCAGCCGATCTTCTTGAACGCTTTGCCGAAGTGATGCCCGCACTGCTCGCTGGCTTCGAAAACGCACTCGACATCGAGGCGCTGCACCGGCTGCAGGACGACCTCGGCTCGGCGATCACCGGCTTCCAGGCGATCGTGAGCGAGTCCAAGCGCGAACGGCTGACGGCCTTCGTCGCGGAATCCGATCACGGTCCGCTGTCACGCACGCTGCTCAGGCTACGCCATGACTTCGTTATATTGGGCCGTGCCGCGGCTGTGCCATTGCCCGCGAGTTTTGGCACGGCGCTACGTCCCCATCTGGAAAAAGTCTCCACTGTTACCACACAATATCTGCGCGACAGCGCGGCGGCACTTCTGGCGCGCACGCCGGCACCGTCGCTCGATGCGGTCGACGCTGCCTATGACTTTTTTTCAAGGGAATTCGCCGTGATGCGCAAGGATGGCGTGACGCGGGCATTTTCGACCCAAGAAGTCGAGAGCGCCTATGCGATGGCTTTTTCATTCGAACAATTGCATCGCGATCTCGGCGATCTTGGCCGCTGCGTGAGCGAATCCGCGCAAGCGCCAGAGGCAAAGAAAAAAGCGAACTGAGGCTTGTCCTTGCCGCCGGTACGAAACGGAATGCGAGCCAGTAAATCGAATCAATCTGTGTAAATTTATGTGCAGATAAGTCCCGCGCAGTCCGTGTGAATGTAATTCCTCTGAAAAACCACCTGCACTTTTTTCCATTCGGCTCTATGATTCCTCATTGAGGTCGCGGTTTGCCCGTGACTGATGACGGAACGCGTCAGCCTTCGGTGACTGCGGCTTCTCGAACCCAGACGTTCGGGAGGAACCGAAATGGCGATCAGAAATCCTGTCGAATGGAGCGTGGATGCGATCGGCGTGACCGCGCACGCTCTGAAATCCGCCAGCCATACGTTTTTGCAACCGCAATTGGATGCGGAGGTCGTGGAGCCGCAGGTTCGGCGCATCGGTCTGGCAGACATTCAAACAAGTTTGAAAGAGGGCTTCCAAGATTTCGCGACCTACAGGACGGACGTGATTTTCATTTGCCTTCTCTTTCCGCTGATCGGACTTGTTCTGGCGAATGTCACATTGCGGCTCGGTCTGCTGCCGTTGCTCTTTCCGCTTCTCTCGGGCTTCGTGCTCATCGGCCCCTTCGCTGCGGCAGGTCTTTATGAAATGAGCCGGCGGCAGGAAGCGGGGCAGCCAGTGTCGTGGAGCAGTGCCTTCGGAATTTTCGGCTCGCCTGCCTTTGCGTCGATCATCAAGCTCGGCGTGCTCCTGATCGCCATCTTCTTCGTCTGGATGGCCTTTGCTGCGGCGCTTTATCTTTCCGCCTTCGGCGCGGTCAAGCCGGCCTCTATCGGCGCCTTTACCAGAGACGTCTTCACCACCTCCGCTGGCTGGATCATGATCGTCGTCGGCTGTGGGATCGGAGCGCTCTTCGCGCTGCTGGTCTTCATGATCAGCGTCGTGTCTTTTCCGCTGTTGCTCGACCGGCATGTTCGCGTCATGACCGCGGTCAGGACATCGATGCAGGCCGTCGAGATGAACCCGGGGCCGATGCTCATCTGGGCTGCGATCATTGTCGGCAGTCTCGTCTTGGCAACGATTCCCGCATTGGTGGGTCTCATTGTCGTCATGCCGATTCTCGGCCACGCGACATGGCATCTTTATCGGAAGGTGGTGGTCTAGAGCCTCAGGCAGCGCTGCGCGTGTGATCCCGCGCGGCGCCTTGCCCATCGCGCGGGTCGAGGCGCGCGCGCTCCTCTTTGCGGATTGCGGCGATATTAAATCTCCTGCATCTCGCCGAGCATCGTCGGGACCAGTTCCGCCACCGTCGGATGGATCAGCACGGCGCGTTGCAGCACCGTGTAGGGCACATCGGCATACATGAGCGTGGTGATGCACTGCACGGCCTCATCGCCACCCGTGCCGAGGATCGCTGCGCCGAGGATCCTTTTCGTCTCCGCATCGACGATCACTTTCATGAAGCCTTGCGTCTCGCCCTTTTCGGCGGCGCGGCCCACCCGCGTCATCGGCCGCTTGCCCATGAGAAGCTTGCGGCCGGTCGCGCGCGCCTCGGTTTCCGTCTTGCCGATCCGGCCGAGCGGCGGGTCGATGAAGAGCCCATAGGTCAGGATGCGGTCGGTGATACGGCGGCTCTCGCCGTCAAGAAGATTGGCCGCGACGATCTCATAATCATTGTAGGCCGTATGCGTGAAAGCTCCGTGGCCATTGCATTCGCCGAGTGCATAGATCGACGGCACGTTCGTGCGAAGAAAATCATCGACAGCGACATAGCCATGCGCGTCGAGCTTGATGCCCGCTGTCTCGAGGCCGAGGCCGTCGGTATTGGGTCTGCGCCCGATCGCGAGCAAAAGATGGCTACCGCTGATCTCGATGCGGCCTGCCTTCGTCTCGACTTCGGCGACAATATGTGTCCCGCTCTTGGTGAGCCCGGTGCATGTCGCATCGATATGCAGATCGATGCCCTCGGCCGCGATGACGTCGCGAATGGCCTGTGAAATATCTTCATCTTCTTGCGGCAGCAGGCGTGGCGCCATATCGATCACAGTGACCTCTGCGCCGTAGCGGCGGTACATTTGCGCGAATTCGAGGCCGATATAGCTGCCGCCGAGAATGATGAGATGCGCCGGCAGCACATCGAGATCCATAATGGATTTATCAGTGAGATAGTCGATCTTCTCTATGCCCGGAATATTGGGCACGACGGCGCGCGCGCCGACATCGAGAAAGATCATCTCGGCGCCGATCTCGTCGTTGCCGACCACAAGGCTTTGCGGTGAAGTCAGCCGCGCGCTGCCGTGGTAGATGGTGCAATTCTCCATCCCTTTCAGCCAATTCTCGACACCGGACGACGCGTTGTGAACGACCTTGTCCTTGCGCGCTTTGACGCGTGCCATGTCGGTCGCGACGCTGCCGTTGATGATGATGCCGTAGTCGGCGGCGCGGGCGACCAGATGCGCCGCATAGGCGCTCGCGACCATCGTCTTGGTCGGCATGCAGCCGTTGTTGACGCAAGTGCCGCCAAAGTGATCGCGCTCGATCATCGCGACGCTTTTGCCGGCCCTGGTGAGACGGTTCACGAGGGGCGGGCCGGCTTGGCCGGCACCGATCACTGCTGCATCGAATTTTCTCGCCATCTGGATTTCCCGGGTCGAACCGCACAGGATGATCGGGAAAGATTACAGCATCTTATAAGCGGCTTTAAGCGCCATTATGCTGCGTGGATGGCCACTGAATGACGCTCAGCCCGGCTGACCGGGCTTGTCGCGCAAAATAACTGTAATCATCTCGATCAGCGAATCCGTTCTGTATGGCTTTTGCAGCCAGCCGAGCGGATTGGCGGCGGCGGCACGGCGACGCGACGCTTGATCGGCATGTGCGGTCGCGAAGATGCAACGGATATTGTGGTCGCGGAACAATTCGATCGCGGCATCGATTCCGTCGCGCGCACTAGCAAGCCTGACGTCCATCAAGATGAGGGCGGGACGCTCGGCGACCGCGACCGCGATCGCTTCTTCGGCCGTGGCGGCTACGCCGGCAATTGTGAAGCCAGCCTCCATCAGGGCGGCCTCGACCTCCATGGCGACGAGAAAATCGTCTTCGACAACGAGAATGCGCGCGTGCCGGTCGGGACGTTTGTCGGAGCCGAGCTTGTCGTCGGGCGCGGGCACATAGGCCGGCCGATTGCGCGGCTGAACGGACTGTTCAACCGGATCGGGCCAGGTCATTTCGGGTGGCGTTCTAAAGGTCAAGATAGCCGCTATGTGAAGTGGACGCTGCAGCGGGTGAGGGGCGTTGTCGTCACTTCGAAACGACCCCGAAGCTGCCGCGCGAGCCCTTGTACCAAGCGAAGGCCCGACGATCGGTTGCGAACCTCGTCGAAATCGAAGCCGGGTCCGTCGTCTTCGACGTAAAGAAGGAATGACTCCTCCGCCTTTGTCAATCCAACGCGGATGTTCACATTGCTGCGGCCGTCGGCTGCGTGTTTGATCGCATTGGTCAGAAGCTCGTTCAAGATCAAAGCGAGCGGCATAGCGACATCGTTCGAAAGTTCAGTCGCCTCGGCTTGGCAGAAGAATTTTGCGGGTGTGGAAAAGGTCTGCCGCACCGTCTCGCAGACGGATTCGAGAAACTCCGCCGCGTTGAAGCGCGTCGCAGCGGTCGTGCCGTAGAGAATACGTTGTGCTGCCGCCATGGCGGCGATGCGGCCGCTCGCTTCGCCCAAGACGCGGCGCGCTTCACCATTATCGGTTTGCCGCGCCGCCGTGTGCAGTAGCGATTGCAGCATCTGCATATTGTTCTTGACGCGATGGTTGAGCTCGTTGAGCAGAACGCGTTGTTGTGTCTCGGCCTGTTTGCGTTCGCTCACATCGACCATCATATTGATGATGCCGACGATCTTGCCGGCCTCATCGCGCAGGGGCGACGGATAGGGAATGACTGGAACGCAAGTGCCGTCGGGCCGCTCGACGATGGTTTCGGCATTGCGGACCGGGCGTCCCTCTTTGAGGGCGATGGTCATCGGGCATTCGTCAGGCGCCAGCGGCGAGCCATCCGGTTTGTGAAGCTTCCACGTCTCGTTCCAATCGTCGCGCCCGATCACCGGCATGCGCCCGGCGAGATCGGCGGCCGGCTGATTGTAATAGGTGACCTTGCCTTCGGCGTCCGTCGTATAGATCGCCGCCGGAATCGCCGATAGCAATTCCTGCGAACGGCGCTCGCTGGCGTGCAACAGAGCGTCTAAGCGTTTACGTTCCGTCACGTCGCGGGCGATCTTCGAAGCTCCAACAATCTTGCCGCGTGCGTCGAGGATCGGCGAAACGGTCAGCGAAACGTCGATGAGCGTACCATCCTTGCGTTGCCGGACAGTTTCATAATGCTCGATGCGCTCGCCGCGCCGGATGCGGCGGAGAATTTCTGGCTCTTCATCGAGGCGGTTTGGCGGAATCAGTATCGTCACCGGCCGGCCGACGGCTTCTTCCGCCGTATAACCGAAGACGCGCTGAGCGCTATGATTCCATGTCGTGATGACGCCATCGAGATCTTTGCTGACGATTGCGTCGCTTGAGGATTCGACAATGGCGGCAAGGTGATAAGCGTCGCGTTCGGAATGTTTTCTGTCGGTGACATCATGCGCGACACGCACGGCGTAGAGGAAATTGCCTTCTGCATCACAGACGCTTGACGAGGTGACTGAGGCCCAGAAATAGCTGCCGTCTCTCCGCTTGATCCGTTTCTCGATCGTGTAACGGTCGATCTTTCCGGCGACCTGGTGATGGAATTGCGCTTGGTCGGCGGCGAAGTCTTCCGAGTGGGTTTCATCGAAAATGGAACGGCCGATCAGTGCCTCGGGCTCATAGCCCATCAACGCGGCCATATGCGGATTGACGTACAAAAGCCGGGCGCGCGCATCAATCTCGTAAATGCCGACGCCGGCATGTTCCAAAGTCGCTGCTAGATGACGGTCCTGTTCGCGCAACCTCTCTTCGGCGCGGCGCGGCGCTGTCGTCTCGTGGAAACAATTGATCGCGCCGATCAGGACGCCATTGTCATCCTTAATGGGTTCGATATGGATCATCGCCCAAATGAAGCTCCCGTCCGGGCGCTCGACCTTGCCTTCGAGACCGCGAACGGGGAGGCCAGTTCGCAGAACTTGCGCCATTGGCACTTCGTCGCGCGGAATCGGCAAGCCGCCGACATAGACTTTGTAGGAGCCGCAGTATTTTTCGTTGGTGTCGCCGATCCGCGGCGCGTTGCCCCACAAATCGGCGGCCCATTGGTTGTACCAAAGAATGCGGCCTTCGGCGTCGCAGGCATAAATGGCGAGAGGCAGTTTTTCGAGAAATTCGGGCGAGGCGCGGAGCGCGGCGGGCGTGCGTGCCTTTGGCATGAGAGAGTCGGTGATACGCGCGGCAAGATCGTCGAAGCTCGTGGCTTGGGAGGACGCGCCTTGGGCTTCCGCGGATATGATCGACATTCGCAGCGCTTTCCCCGCGGAATCTAAAAACGAACGGGCTGGGCCTTAACGCCAAGCTCTGCGCACGAAAACGCGACGTCTTTCAAAAGGTTCCAGCTTCCGGAAAGCCGTGCCGCATTGTGGCAGTTTGTCCACCAGTAACGCCTGCTTGTGCCGCCGCGGCCCTCGCAGCTGTGGCTCCAGTGGGAATGCCAGGAGACTGCCTTGGCCTTTACTGTGGAGCGCTTTAGGACGCGTCAAGACTTCCTCACCCCTCTCGACGCTGCAATGCGGTTGGCTGCAGTTCAGTTCAAACATGAGACGATCACGTTTGTTTCGATCGCATATCGATGCTTCACACTGGCGGAGTGTGCGCCTAGCGCGCTCGCGGATGGGCAGAGAGATAGGCTTCCGCCAAGCGCTTCGTATCAATCGCCGTATAGATCTGCGTCGTCGAAAGCGCCGCGTGGCCGAGCAATTCCTGGATCGTGCGGAGATCGCCGCCGCGGCCGAGAAGATGCGTCGCGAAGGAGTGGCGTAGCGCATGCGGTGTCGCGGAGTCGGGCAAGCCGAGTGCGCCGCGCAGCCGCTCGATCGCGAGCTGTATAATCCGCGGCGAGAGCGGACCGCCTTTTTCGCCGCGAAACAATGCGCCGTCCGGCGGCAGGTGGAAGGGGCAGAGCTCTAGATAGCTTTCGATAGCCTGCCGCACCGGCGCGATGACCGGAACCGCGCGCTGCTTGCCGCCCTTGCCGGTGATGGTGAGCTGGTCACAAGTGCCGACCGGCGCATCGGCGCGGTTGAGCCCGAGCGCTTCGGAAATGCGCAGGCCTCCGCCGTAGAGCAGGGCGAGAACCGCGGCATCGCGCGCCAGCACCCATTGCGGCCGGTCTTCGCCAGCGCGCGAATCCTGATCGAGCAGCGCGCGCGCAGAGGACGCGGGCAGGGCCTTCGGCAGGCTGCGCGATTGTTTCGGGCTGCGCAGGCCGCTGAAGGCTGCGATGCGTAGCCCATGGCTGCGTTCGATGTGGCGCGCGAAAGAGCGCAGTGCCGAGAGCTGCCGCAGCAGCGATCGGCTGCCGACGCCCTCGTGCCGGCGCGCGGCAAGGAAGGCGCGCAGATCCGCGGTGGCGAGTTTCGACAGATCGGACAGCCTTGGCGTCCCGCCGAAATGGATGGTGAGAAATTGCAGGAACTGGGTGAGGTCGCGCCGATAGGCTTCGAGCGTATGGCGCGAGTAGCGCCGCTCGGTCGCAAGCCGGCCGAGCCACGCTTCGGTGACGGCGGCGAGATCGGCGGCAGGGGCACTGCCGCTTTTCGGACGCGCCAGCGGCGCCGCAACGCTGGCTGAAGATGCGCGCTTCATACGTCCTTTTTGGCCTGCAAGGCCTAAAGGAAGCGTTGCACCTTCAGCGGCCTGAAAATGGGCCGGTCAGCGTATTTGCGCTTTGGCGCCGATCACCACCGTCATGACGTCTTGGCTCGCGCGGGCGAACAATTCGTCCATCTCGCGGCGGATCTGATGATCGGAGAGTTTGATGCCGGCGGCATCGAAATCGGCGCGAAGCTTCTTGAACACTGCGTCATTGCCGTCGATCTCCGCGGCAACGATCTCGGACGAATACTCATCTGCTTCCGGGCCTTTCTTGCCCAGTTTCGCGGCAGCCCAGAGACCCAGCCATCTGTTGCGCCGCACGGTCGCTTTGAACTTCAGTTCCTCGTCATGAACGAATTTATTTTCGTAGGCTTTTTCACGTCGGTCGAAGGTCGTCATCACAACGCTCCTCAAGCAGCTCCCCCTGCATTTTGTAACTCCGATCCTGCCGCTTGGCGACGTCACTCCACATCAAATACAGACGACTGAGATCGAATTTCTGGTGAAGCCGGTACATGCCGTCTGCGTCTGATTCTCCAGTGATCTTCCAGCGGCGGGACACCATACCTATATGGGGTGAGAAGAGGCCCTGATGGACGGGCGGAAGCGGGCTGTCCACAGTCCGAACGGCGATTCGCGATTCGATCAACGGCAGCGTTGCCGGTGATCTGCCGCCTAGAGCGTAAGGCTTTGTAAAGACTGTTATAAATTCGCCACTTTCCACTGCGTTGTGGAGCCTCCTGCTTTCCGATAGGGTGCCGCCTATCGGCTTGTCTCCCTTTCCGGAAAAAGCTAGGACCGTTTCCGGACCCACGGCGCCGCTAAAGCGCAAACATTCGCCGCCGAGCTCTGTGAATTCGTTTTGACAGGGCCAGGCTGTTTCCAAGGAGCCAGGGCCACCCCATGGATCATCTCAAGCCACGGTTAATCCCCATGAACCGCCGCCGGCGCATTTATGAAGGCAAGGCCAAGGTCCTCTATGAGGGTCCTGAACCGGGCACGCTCATCCAACACTTCAAGGACGACGCCACCGCATTCAATGCCAAAAAGCATGAGGTGATTGACGGAAAGGGCGTCCTCAACAACCGAATTTCCGAATTCGTCTTTCAGAATCTGAACGACATCGGCGTGCCGACGCACTTCATCCGGCGTCTCAACATGCGCGAGCAGCTGATCCGCGAAGTCGAAATCATCCCGCTCGAAGTCGTCGTGCGCAATGTCGCCGCGGGCTCGCTCGCGACGCGGCTCGGCCTTGAAGAAGGCACGCAGCTGCCGCGCTCAATCATCGAATTCTACTACAAGAACGATCAGCTCAACGACCCAATGGTGTCGGAAGAGCACATCACCGCCTTCGGCTGGGCCAGCCCGCAGGAGATCGACGACATTATGGCGCTCGCCATCCGCGTCAACGATTTCCTGACCGGCCTTTTTCTCGGCGTCGGCATCCGCCTCATCGATTTCAAGATGGAATGCGGCCGGCTCTGGGAAGGCGACATGATGCGCATCGTCGTCGCCGACGAGATATCGCCCGACTCTTGCCGGCTGTGGGACATCAAGTCGAACGACAAGCTCGACAAGGACCGCTTCCGTCGCGACATGGGCGGCCTCGTCGAAGCCTATACGGAAGTGGCGCGCCGTCTCGGCATTCTGCAGGAGAATGAGCAACCGCGTGCGCCCGGGCCGAAGCTGGTTCAGCAGTAAGCCGGGGCATTAGCCTTCTTCTGCATCAAACCCGCCCTTCGAGGGCGGGTTTTTGCTTTTAGGCCAGAAAACCTCGGGATAGCGGCTTTGGGGCGATCAACCGCATTGCACGCCCTGGCCGTTGCCGCTAGAGCATGTCCCGGAAAGTTGAACGACTTTTCCGACAAAGGACATGCTCCAAGATTTCTAATCGAGCGATTTATCCCGAGCAAATGGATCGCGAAGCGATGCGATTTAATCGGGATCGGCTCTGGAGCTTGCAGATCAATCCACCGGGGCAGCAGAGACCGTGAAAGCGCGCGTTATCGTCACCTTGAAACCGGGCATTCTCGATCCGCAAGGAAAGGCTATTGAAGGCGCCCTCAAGAGCCTCGATATCTTTGGCATAGACAGTGTTCGCCAGGGCAAAGTCTTTGACATCGAGCTCTCGATCGAAGACCGCGCCAAAGCCGAAGCAGCGTTGAAGCCTGCCTGCGAAAAACTCCTCGCCAATATGGTGATCGAAAATTATCGCATCGAATTTCCTGCCTAGTCTCGACGAGGCTTAGTCTATGCGTGCCGCCGTCATCATCTTTCCTGGCTCCAATCGCGAAGGCGACGCTGCCCGCGCCCTTGCCGAGGCCAATGGTGCGAAGCCGGCCATGGTCTGGCACGCCGATCACGAGCTGCCCGCGGGGACCGACCTCGTGGTTCTGCCGGGCGGTTTTTCCTATGGTGATTATCTGCGCTGCGGCGCGATTGCCGGCCGTGCGCCGATCATGGATGCGATACGCGCACATGCCGCCAAGGGCGGGCTGGTGCTTGGCATTTGCAACGGCTTCCAGATCCTCAGTGAAAGCGGACTTCTGCCGGGCGTGCTGATGCGCAACCGCGATCTCAAATTCGTCTGCCGCATGCAGCATCTGCGCGTTGAGCGCAACGACAGCCCGTTCACCTCGCAATACGACACGCATCAAGTGATCAAGGTTGCGATCGCGCATGGCGAAGGCAATTACGAAGCCGACGCCGAGACGCTGGCACGGCTCGAAGGCGATGGCCGTGTCGCCTTCCGCTATTGCGATGCGGCGGGCACTGTTGGCGGCGCCGCCAATCCGAACGGCTCCGTCAATGATATCGCCGGCATCTATTCCGAGAAACGCAATGTGCTCGGCCTGATGCCGCATCCGGAAAATCTGATTGACCCGCTTGTCGGTGGCATCGACGGGCGCGGATTGTTCAAGAGCCTGGCAGCGGTCGCGTGAGTTCTGAACCCCACATCACCTCCGAGCTCGTTGCCGCGCATGGCCTCAAGCCCGACGAATATGAGCGCATTCTGAAGCTCATCGGCCGCGTGCCGAGTTTCACCGAGCTCGGCATTTTTTCCGCGATGTGGAACGAGCATTGTTCCTATAAATCCTCGCGGCTGCATCTGCGCAAACTGCCGACGAAGGCCCCGCATGTCATCCAAGGCCCCGGCGAGAATGCCGGCGTCATAGACATTGGCGATGGGCTGGCCTGCGTCTTCAAGATGGAGAGCCACAACCACCCGTCTTACATCGAGCCCTATCAGGGCGCGGCGACGGGCGTCGGCGGCATTCTGCGCGATGTCTTCACGATGGGTGCGCGGCCTGTCGCCTGTCTCGATCTTCTGCGCTTCGGCTCGCCCGAGCATCCGCTGACACGGCATCTCGTCTCCGGCGTCGTTGCCGGCATCGGCGGCTATGGCAATAGTTTCGGCGTGCCGACGGTTGGCGGCTCGACGCGCTTCCACAAAGGCTATGACGGCAACATTCTCGTCAATGCCATGGCGGTCGGCATCGCCAAGAAGGACGAAATTTTCTATGCCAAGGCGACGGGTATCGGTAATCCGATCGTCTATCTCGGCTCGAAGACCGGCCGCGACGGCATTCACGGCGCGACCATGGCTTCGGCCAGTTTCGAAGCCAATGCCGAGGAGAAGCGGCCGACCGTCCAGGTTGGCGATCCGTTCGCCGAGAAGCTGCTGCTCG
>CAZXXA010000026.1:0-63147 GCA_964644615.1 uncultured Methylovirgula sp.
GTCATTTGAACGGTCATATTGCTTCCTCCCTTGGACTGAATGCGCTGGCGCTCGCAGACTCTCGGTCCGCCTCCCTGAGCGTCAGCAATTTCTTTGCCAGAAACTATTATTATTATTACGAAATCGTCGGGGCCCTATTCGACCCCAATCAGGTACAAATACCCGTCGCGAAAACACGATTGTGTTTCGTGGCGGAAGGCGGACTCACAACCGCCTGAAAAACCTTGGATGTCGGGTGCCTAAGACCCGGAAAAGCTAAGTGGCCCGCACGATCTGTGTCATTGGCGCTTCCTCGTTTTCTACTGAGAATTCTTCTTTCTTTTAAGGAAAGTTAAATGCCAACCCTTAGAGCTGTCAAGAGCGCCAAGGCCTGATTTTCTAAGCGGACCATGAGATTGGCCAGGCAACTTTAGGCAGGCATTCGCGCAAAAAAGCGACGCCCCCGCCGCCTTTAAGGGCACCCCTGACCAATCTTTAGTCGGAGCCTCCGCAGTCAGGTATCTATACCTCTCAACCCTGATCAATCTAGAGCCGTTCAGCCAATTTCCGACGCCGGCTGGACCAGCAATCCATAAGGGTCGGCGGCGCAGGTCAGCGCGTGAAAGAGACTGCCTCCGAAGCTGCGCGACACGGCGCATTCATAGGCCTCGCCTTCGCACGTTCGCCGCAGCTGAACAGTCATTCCATGCAGTTCCGTGGTTACGCAGGCGCCGGGAGAAAAGACGGCCGGATCGAGATCGACGCGCGCATGCTTCATCAATGTCTCGACCGCCATCGGTCCAGTCATTCGAAAGACCGTAAAGCCGTGCGCGACATCGACCATGGTTGCGAGATCGCGGATCGCTTCGCGCAAAAGCGCGCGCCTCTCCTGGCGGCCCGGTCCCCGTGATATCGCGTGCCAACGCGATGGGCCGATGCTGATGAAGTCGAAACCGCCCGCCTCGACTGTGCGTGCGGGTTTGATCGGCGCTCTGCCGAAGGCGTTGCGAAGGGAGACGCAAAGCGCATCACTCTTGCCAAGCCGCGCCTCGATATTGAAACGATCTTCGTCAGCAATGAGCTGCAGGACGACGCCCGGTCCCGCGCCGGCTCGGCCTCGCAGGCCGCATGCGTAGTAATGTGGTGCAGTCTCCAAAGCGAGCCCGAAGGCCACATCTCTTTCGGTTGTAATCGACGGATCAGACACGGCTGCGCTCGCCTTTAGGATCGACAAAGCAGGAAGGCACGATTTCGGCTGCGACTTCCGATTTCCTCAAGGGATCAAAGACCGACACCTTTTCGCCGATCCTATCCGGACCTCCCGACACGAAGCCAATAGCGATAAAGGACGCCAGCGTTGGCGAATAACAGGCCGAGCTGATCCAGCCGAGATCCGTCTGCGGGGTCGGAACGGCGTCTTTTGGGAAGATATGCGCGCCGCCTCCGATGCGATGAGTCGGAACAAGCGGCTTGATGCCGACAAGGCGCGGACGGACCGGATCGACAAGCGCCGGTCGCGCCGAGAGGACACGGCCAATGTGGTCCTTATTCTTGGCGAGCGCACGCTCCATGCCGAGGTCATAGGCCGTCGTCTGTCCGTTGATCTCGCCGCCGGCGGGATGGCCTTTCTCGATGCGCATCACGCCCATCGCTTCGCTACCATAAGTCACGATGCCGTAGGGCGCGCCGACTTCCATTACGCGCCGGATCAGCGCGCCCCCATAGCCCGCCGGCACGCCAAGTTCGAAGGAGCGCTCGCCCGAAAAAGAAAGACCGCAGAGCCGCGCCGGCACGCCGTTGCAGACGGTGATCTCGGCCGCCGTCATCGGCGGAAATGCCGCGCGCGTAATCTCGACCGGCGGATCGACGAGCGCTTGAACAACCGCCGGCGATTTCGGACCGGCGATAGCCAATTGCACCCAGACATCTGTGACCGCTGTCAGATTCACATCGAGGTGCGGCCACAGCACCTGCCGGCAATATTGCATGTGCCGGTATGTCGAGGCGGCATGCGCTGTCGAAACATAGGCGACATATCGATCCTCGGCGAAGCGCGCGAACATGCCGTCATCCATGAGGATGCCGTCCTCGCGCAGCATGACAAGATAGCCGCAGCGCCCGATCTTGATCGCTGACGGCCGTACGGCGCAGACAAGATCGAGAAAGCGCGCGGCATCCGGCCCCTCAACTTCCACCTTGCCAAGCGTCGAGACATCGGTGACGCCGACTTGCGAGCGCACCTGATTGACTTCGCGGTTGGCCGTCGCGAGCAGATCGGCATCGCCAGGAAGCGGATAATATTGCGGCCGTTTCCACTGACCCGCATCGACGAAGACCGCGCCGCGTTCCAGCGCATAGGCATGGATTGGCGTTTCGCGCACGGGCCGGAACGCCTCGCGTTTGTGATCGCCGGCGACGGCGCCGATGGCAATCGGAACCGCCGGCGGCCGCGCCAGCGTCACGCCGGTCTCCGGAAGCGACCGACCGGTGAGCTGTGCCATGATTGCAAGCGCATCGAGATTCGAAGTGCGTCCCTGGTCAGTGGCCATGCCGAGCGTCGTATAACGCTTCAGATGCTCCACCGAGCGATAGCCTTCGCGATGCGCGAGCACGACGTCGGACGCGGTCACGTCGTGTTGGTAATCGATAAAAGCCTTGGCGCCTTTATCGTGGTCGTGCGGCTGCCACCAGGCCGGTGCCAAGCCTGTCGCTTCCGGCTCGGCACGGGGCAGTGCGATTGGTTTGGCCGGACGTTCGAGCGCCGCCAGGGCTGCCAACCCTGCCGCGCTGCCGCTCTGCAGGACATCGCCCAGCGCGTAAGTACCCGCCGCGGCGCCGGCCATTTGCAATCCGGCAATCGAATCATCCGCGACAAAACTTTGAATCTCATCGGACCAAATAGGCCGACCACGAAAATGGCAGGCGAGCTGAATGGCCGGATTGAAGCCGCCTGAGACGGCGACGGCATCCACCGCGAAATCCCGTCGGCCGGACGGACTCTCGACCGTAATGCTGCTGACTCCCTTGCTGCCCTTTGTCGCGATGACGCGGCCGCCGAGGACAACAGGAACGACGTCGGAGACATCAGAAAAAAAGATAGGCGCCTTCATGCGTCTATCGATCACCGCGACCGGTGCGATTCCCGCGTTGATGAGTTCGCGCGCGGTGGTCCAGCCGTCATCGGTCGCCGTATAGATCGCAATTGAACGGCCAACCGCGACACCAAAGCGATGCAGATAGCTGCGGACGGCGCTGGCCAGCATGACCCCCGGACGATCATTTCCGGGAAACACCAGAGGCCGTTCGATCGCGCCGGTCGCAAGAACGGCTTTGCGCGCCGCAATCCGCCAGAACCGCTGACGCGGCATGAAAGGCGCCGGCTCCGGGAGATGGTCGGCGACCCGCTCCAAAGCCGTATAAACACCGCCGTCGAATGAAGAGACAATGCACGTGCGCGTCAAGATGCGCACGTTCGGCATAGCTGCCAGCTCGCCGATGACGTCATCGACCCATTGCAGCGCCGGCTTGCCATTGAGAGTCCGTCTGTCACCAAGAAGACGTCCGCCAAGGCGTGTGTCGTCCTCGCAGAGGATGACTTTGGCGCCAGACCTCGCAGCGGTCAGCGCCGCCATCAGACCGGCGGGGCCGCCGCCGATCACAAGCAGGTCGCAATGCGCGTGTCCACGCTCGTAAGTATCCGGATCTTCCTGCACGCTCGCGTGGCCGAGACCCGCTGCGCGCCGGATGAGCGGCTCGTAGACTTTCTCCCAGAAGGCTGCCGGCCACATGAAGGTCTTATAATAAAACCCAGCCGCAAAGAACGGCTTCAAAAGCCCGTTGACCGCCATCACATCAAAGCCGAGCGACGGCCAGCGGTTCTGGCTCGTGGCTTTCAGCCCATGATAAAGCTCGACAGTCGTTGCCTTGACATTCGGTTCATGCCGCGCGCCATCGCGCAATTCGACGAGCGCATTCGGCTCTTCGTGGCCGGCGCCCGTGACGCCGCGCGGCCGATGATATTTAAATGAACGGCCGAAGAGCCGCACGCCATTGGCAAGCAGAGCGGACGCAAGCGTATCGCCCGCATAGCCTTGATAGGTCCTGCCATCGAATTCAAAAGACAGCCGCCGGCTGCGATCGATCAAACCACCTGCGGTTAATCTGAAGCCACCCGTCACGATGCCTGCTCCTGACGAGCGGGTTGGACCTTAAAGATCTCATGCGTGCGCGTATCGCGCTCCACAAGAAGCCAACTTTGGCATCCTGCCGCGTGAAACCAATATTCGCGATTAAGTCCGGCCGGATTGTCACGCAAATAGACCACCTCGACGAATTCCGTGCACAGATCGGCATCATCGAGACCGGCTCCTTCGAGCTCGGCGTTGATAACAGGTCGCGCGACCGCTGCGCCGTTCACGCTGAATTCTCCAAGATCTCGAGGGCCACAAAACGGGCATCTGATCAGCATTGGTACACCCACTCCGGCTGGCGCCGCATGCATTGAGGATCAAGACGCAGTGCGTCTCGCTAATGGAGATTCGGCGACGGTCCGGCGCCTTTTTCGTCGATGACGTAACCGCGCGCGAAGCGATCAAGGCGATAAGCCGCCGCCGCGCGATGCGGAACGCCTGTGGCCATGAGATGCGCGAAGCAGAAGCCGGCAGCCGGAGTCGCCTTGAAGCCGCCATAACACCAGCCGCCGTTGAAAAAGAGACCGTCGACCGGCGTCGCGTCGATGATCGGCGAGCCGTCCATGCTCATATCCATCAGGCCGCCCCAGCTGCGCAGAATGCGCAGCCGGCTCAGCATCGGCAGCATCGCAACGGCATTCTCCATGACATCGCAGAATGTGTGCAGGCTGCCGCGCTGCGCATAAGACGGAAATGGATCGAGATCGCCGCCGAAGACGAGACTGCCCTTGTCTGATTGCGAAATATAGAAATGCCCCGCGCCGAAGGTCACCACGCCATCGATGACCGGCTTCAGGCTCTCCGAGACGAAAGCTTGCAACACATGAGTCTCGATCGGCAGGCGCATCCCCGCCATAGCAGCGACGCGCGATGAACTTCCGGCGACCGACATGCCGACCTTCTTGGCCGCGACGAAACCTTGCGTCGTCTCGACGCCGAGAACCGTGCCACCTTCGATCCGCAGGCCAGAGACCTCGCAATTCTCAATAATGTCGACGCCGCGTTTATCGGCCGCCCGCGCATAGCCCCAAACCACGGCATCGTGGCGGGCCGTACCGCCTCGGCGCTGCAACAAGCCGCCGCGGATGGGAAAGCGCGCATTGTCGAAATCGAGATAAGGCACCATGGCGCGAACCTCGTCCCGATCGAGAAGCTCCGCATCGACGCCGTGAATCCGCATCGCATTGCCGCGGCGTGCAAAGGCATCGCGCTGTGCGTCGGAGTGATAGAGATTGAGCACGCCGCGCTGCGAAACCATCGTGTTGAAGTTGAGGTCCTGCTCCATCCCCTCCCAGAGCTTCATAGCGAGCTCATAGAAGGGAATGTTGCCGGGGAGCATGTAATTCGAACGGATGATCGTCGTATTGCGGCCGGCATTGCCGGAACCGATCCAGCCCTTCTCGATCACCGCCACATTGGCGATGCCGAAATTCTTGGCGAGATAATAAGCGGTGGCCAGGCCATGGCCGCCGCCGCCGATGATGATGACATCATAGGCCGGTTTAGCTTGTGCCTTTCGCCAATGTGGCTGCCAGCCGGCCTGGCCGGTCAGCGCGTTCTTGACGAGTTCGAAGGCCGAGAAGGTCATACGCTTCTTCCAGAAATGCGAGCACGTTGAATGCGAGTGCGCTCAGCAGTCGAGCGTGTTCTCGCGTTCCCAATCAGTCAGATGCCGGGTGTAGCTCTGCCATTCCTGGTGTTTGAGCTTGGCGTAGGAATTGACGAACTCTTCTCCCAAGCCTTCGCGCAGGAAGGGCGAGGTTTCGAAGAGGCGGATCGCGTCCAGGAGATTTTGCGGCAGGCATTTGGCGCCATTCGCCTTATGCGGCTCCGCATACATGTCGAAGTCGCAGCGTTCACCGGGCTTTCGGTTAGATTTGATCCCTTCGAGGCCCGCAGCGAGGATCGCCGCTTGCAAGAGATAAGGATTAGCCGCACCGTCGGCGAGACGGAATTCGAACCGGCCGCCATCGGGAATACGGATCATGTGCGTCCGGTTATTGCCCGTATAGGTGATCGAATTAGGCGCCCACGTCGCGCCGGACGTGGTGCGCGGCGCGCTCAACCGCTTGTAGGAATTCACCGTCGGATTGGTGAGCGCGCAGATCGCATCGGCGTGCTCAATCAGGCCCGCAAGGAAGCAATAGCCGATATCGGACACGCCGAGTTCGCCCTTCGAGTCGTTGAATATATTTTCGCCGCGCCGCCATAGCGAGACATGCGAATGGCAGCCGGAACCGGTCAGATTCGGGAACGGTTTCGGCATGAAGGTCGCCCGCATGCCGTGTTTCTCGGCGATCGACTTCGTCATATATTTAAAGAAAGCATGCCGGTCGGCGGTCTTGAGCGCCTCATCATATTCCCAGTTCATCTCGAACTGGCCATTGGCATCCTCATGGTCGCTTTGATAGGGTTTCCAGCCGAGCTCGATCATCGCATCGGAAATCTCGGCGATGACTTCATAGCGGCGCATCAGCGCTTGCTGGTCGTAGCAGGACTTCGTTTGCGTGTCGGCGCCGTCGGCGATCGACTTGCCGTCGCTTGACAGCAGAAAAAACTCGCATTCGACGCCGGAGCGCATTTCATAGCCCAGCGCCGCGGCCTCCCGAATGAGACGTTTCAGAAGATTGCGCGGCCCCTGCTCGATTAACTGGCCATCCATAATAAGATCGGATGACAGCCAAGCGACTTCCTTTTTCCACGGTAACTGAATGAGGCTGTCGGGATCCGGCATGGCAAAGAGATCCGGCATGGCCGGTGTCATATCGAGCCAGGTTGCAAAGCCGGCGAAGCCGGCGCCCTCCTTCGTCATTTTATCGATCGCGACCGCCGGCACGAGCTTGGCGCGCATATTGCCGAACAGATCGGTGTAGGAAACCATGAAATTCTTGATGCCGCGTTCCCTGGCGATTTCCGAAAGCGCACGTGTCATTCTATCCTCCCAATTTTGCTGCTTACGGAGAGCTGGCGATCCTTTGCCGCGTCAGCTCTCCGATGCGATTTGTTGATTTTAGTTGCCGTTCTGGCCGGGGATCCAAGACGTTCCGGCGAGGGGAACGCGCGCCATCGCAGCCGCCTCGACCGTCAATGCGACGAGATCTTCCGGCTCCAGATTATGGACGTGGCTCTTGCCCGCGGCGCGCGCGATCGTCTGCGCCTCGAGCGTCAGCACCGAAAGGTAATTTGCAAGGCGGCGTCCGGCCATGATCGGATCGAGCCGCTTGGCCAATTCCGGATCCTGCGTGGTGATGCCGGCCGGATCGCGGCCCTCGTGCCAATCGTCATAGGCGCCCGCAGTCGTGCCGAGCTTCTGATATTCGGCTTCGAGATGCGGATCATTGTCGCCGAGCGCCACAAGAGCCGCAGTCCCGATCGAGACCGCATCAGCGCCAAGCGCCAGCGCCTTGGCGACATCGGCACCTGTCCGAATGCCGCCCGACACGATCAGCTGCACTTTGCGGTGCATGCCAAGATCCTGCAGCGCCTGGACCGCAGGCCGGATCGCCGCGAGGATCGGAATGCCGACATGCTCGATGAAGACTTCTTGCGTCGCCGCCGTGCCGCCCTGCATGCCGTCGAGGACGACAACATCGGCGCCTGACTTCACCGCGAGGGCGGTGTCGTAATAAGGGCGCGAGGCACCGACCTTCACATAGATCGGCTTCTCCCAATCGGTGATCTCGCGCAGCTCTTCGATCTTGATTTCTAGATCGTCCGGGCCCGTCCAATCCGGATGCCGGCACGCCGAGCGCTGGTCGATGCCTTCAGGCAGGGTGCGCATCTTGGCAACGCGCGGCGAGATCTTCTGGCCGAGCAGCATGCCGCCGCCGCCGGGCTTGGCGCCCTGCCCTATGACGACCTCGATCGCATCGGCTTTGCGCAGATCATCCGGGTTCATGCCATAGCGCGACGGAAGATATTGATAGACAAGAATGGACGAGTGGCCGCGTTCCTCCTGGGTCATGCCGCCATCCCCCGTGGTGGTCGATGTGCCGACGAGCGATGCGCCGCGGCCGAGCGCTTCCTTCGCCTGCGCCGACAATGAGCCAAAGCTCATGCCGGCAATGGTGATCGGGATTTTCAGCTCGATGGGCTTTTTGGCAAAGCGCGCGCCGAGAACGACATTGGTGCCGCATTTCTCGCGATAGCCTTCGAGCGGATAACGCGAGATCGAAGCGCCGAGAAACAGCAGATCGTCGAAATGGGGGAGCTTGCGTTTCGTGCCGGCGCCGCGAATGTCGTAAATGCCTGTCGCGGCGGCGCGACGGATCTCGGACAACGTATATTCGTCGAAGGTCGCCGAGAAGCGGGGCTTGGTCTGCGGACTGCGGATCGTCTCGTTCATCAATAGGCCCCTGCATTATCGACATGGAAATGATAGAGATTGCGGGCTGAGCCATAGCGGCGGAAATCCGTCACATCGACCTCATGCGCCACGCCGGCTTCCTTCAGCTTCTCGAAAAGCTCCCTGAGATGATGGTCTTCCATCGGCTTCTCGATGCAATCGGCGCCGAGGCTCTTGACCTTGCCACGCACGAAGAGCTTGGCCTCATAGATGGAATCGCCGAGCGCTTCGCCGGCATCACCGAACACGGTCAGCGTGCCTGCTTGCGCCATGAAGGCCGACATCGGGCCGATCGAGCCTTTCACGATGATGTCGATGCCCTTCATCGAGATGCCGCAGCGCGCCGAAGCATTGCCGTCGATGACGAGCGTGCCGCCATGCGCGGTCGCACCGGCCGCGGCACTCGCATCGCCGCGCACATAAATGCGGCCGGACATCATGTTCTCGCCGACACCGGGGCCGGCACTGCCATTGACGATCACAAGCGCGCGCTGGTTCATGCCAGCGCAATAGTAACCGACGTCGCCGTCGATCTCGACGGTCACATCGGCGTCGAGACCGGCTGCGATCGCATGCGCACCGAGCGGATGCAGAACGCGCCAATGTTTGGCTGAGCTCATGCCGCTTAAGGCGTGCAGCGACTGATTGAGGTCGCGCACAGAACTCGATTGGAGATCGACCGTTTGGGTTGAGATTTGGCTGGTCATGCGGCGCGATCCCAGAAATAGACGGTGGCGGGATTGGGTTCGAAGACGCGTGCGTTTTCGATTCCGGGAAGCACGGTCAGCGCACGGAACTCGGAACCGAAGGCGACATATTGGTCGGTCTCCGCCATTACCGCCGGCTTGCAGCCGATCGGATCGCGCAGAACGCCAAAACCGGTCTCGGTGCCGACGACGAATGTATAGAAGCCGTCCAAATCTTTGAGCGAGGCTTCGAGCGCATGGCCCAAATTCTCACCCTGGCCGAGACGCCAGGTGAGATAGCCAGCTGCAACTTCGGTATCATTGTCGGTACCGAAGGAAATGCCTTCGCGGATCAAGCGGCGGCGGACCTGGTTGTGATTGGAGAGCGAGCCGTTATGGACGAGGCACTGGTCCTTGCCGGTCGAAAACGGATGCGCGCCAGCCGTCGTCACGGCGGACTCGGTCGCCATGCGCGTATGGCCGATACCGTGCGTGCCTGACATATGGGCGAGGTCGAAACGCTGGCTCACATCTGCCGGGAGGCCGACCTCTTTATAGACTTCCATAAACGAGCCGACGGAACTCAATTGCGCGCCAGGCACGAGCGTCGCCAGCTGCGCCTGAACCGCCTGCGCTTTGTCGGCAGGCACCGAGATCACGACGTGCGAGCCACGTTGAATCGCTTCGATGTCAGGACCCACAGCCTTGAGAAGAGCCGACTGAACGGCAGCTAAATCCAAGCTTGGCGGCACCCGCAGGGTCAGCTTGACACGCTCTGATGCGCCTCTGCCATAAACGGCAAAGCCGGCACTGTCCGGCCCCCTGGCGGTCATGGTGACCAACATGGCCGCGAGATGCTTCCCGAGCTCCGGCTCAAGCGCCGGATCTTTCAAAAATAGGCCTACGATGCCGCACATGGCACGTTCCCTCCGTTGACTTAGTTTCTTTAAAGGAAACTATCAATCGTAAGGGGAAACATCAAGCCAAAAATTGGCTGTCAGGAAAAAAACATTCCTCCGCCTGCCGCAGCAGCATGGCCGGTCGGCGGCCTCACTCCCGCGGATAGACGATGATCGACAGATAGGTCATCGGCAGGTCGAGCAATTCTTCGGGCCCATGCGCAGCCGCCGCATCAAAGAACAAGGTATCGCCCGGCTCAAGGAGATAGCTGCGGTCGGCATGACGATAAACCACCTTGCCAGTGAGCATGAAGATCAGCTCCTGCCCCGCATGCTGGAAAGATGTATAGGGCCGCGCTTCCTCCGAGAGCGTGATGAGAAAGGGCTCGACGACGATATCTTCGCCGAGTGTATGGCCGAGCAATTCATAATGATGTCCGGCTTTCGTGCCGCGCCGCTCGATGCTGACACCGTGCCCGGCTTTGACATAAGAGCAATCACGATGCGCCTCGAAGGGCGTGAACAGAGCCGAGATCGGCATGTTCAGCGCGCGCGCGAGCGCCTGCAAGGTCGACAGCGACGCCGAAATCTGGCCGTTTTCGATCTTCGACAGCATGCCCGGAGACAGACTGGCGTTAGCGGCAAGCTCGGCTCCGGTAATCTCCAGACGCTTTCGCCTCAGACGGATCTGCGCTCCGATCGACTGCTCCAAGGTTCGCTCCGCGGCGCTCGGCGCGCTCGAACCTGTTTCAAGCGCTTGGTCTCCCGCGAGCCCGCTTTCACTGCCCATGCCATTCTCTCGTGTCTCGTTCCAAGCGGCATCATACTGAGATGCTCGGGTCTTCGCCACAGCCGCAAGACATCATTACAGGACGAACGAGAATACGTCGCACGATTCCCCGCCAACACGACGCAGCTCACCGACGCAACCCATGAATCCTTACGGAGCGGCAGGCTGATTCCGTCTGGTTAGGAGCTTGGGCGTGCGCTTCCCTGCGATATCTCCCGATCGGCAAGGCAGCTGCGATCTCAACCGCAAGCGCGCCTAAAATTCTTTACAGGCATGTTTATTTCTTTATAAGAAATAAACATGCCAACTCGTCAGAGGTTCCGTCCCCTCTGATGCCTCGGGGACCGCAAGCCGCTCGCCGGCATTTTCCTCGGCGAGCGGGTTTACGATCAAGGCGGCGCAGGTACGATATGAATGCGCGAGCGAACAATTTCAGGCATTGGCGATCAATTTGGCGAGGTCAGTTTGTCCCTCTCGTTTGCTACAGAACCGGATCTGACTGCTGAAGAATTCCGCGATATTCTTGTGAGATCGACTCTCGCAGAACGCCGCCCCGCCGATGATCGTCCGCGTTTGGAACGCGTGTTGCGCCATGCGGATCTCGTTGTGACGGCGCGCGACGAAGGCCGTTTGGTCGGCATCTCCCGCGCGATAACCGATTTCGCCTATTGCTGTTATCTGTCCGATTTGGCTGTCGATGCCGCCTACCAGCGCCGCGGCATCGGCAAACGTCTCATCGCCGAAACGCATCAAGCGGCCGGCGAAGGCACGACTCTCGTACTGATTTCCGCGCCGGCGGCGCAAAACTACTATCCGAAAATCGGCATGAAACGTCTGGAAAGCTGTTGGGTCTTTCCCAGGCAGCGGTAGCTAGGCCGACCCGCGTTCTTCAACGAAGAGTCGCAATGATTTCCCGATAGGCGGCTTCCGGGAATGCCTTCAGCGTCTTCGTACGCACATTTCCGAGGCTTCCGAGTTGCAGCGTGAATCGTGCCGCGATCGCGTCATCGGGTGCTTGATAGATAGCGACGAAGTCATATTCGCCCATCGTCAAGAAAAACGATTGGAACTCGCCACCCATCTCTTTCAGGAGACGCTTCGCAGTGTCGAGTCGTGTCGGTGAGTCTCCGACGCTTTTGGCGCCTGAGTCGGTCAAACTTGCGAGCAAGACGTAAGTTGTCATGGCACCTTTCCTCGCTGAAACTGGCTTTTCGGAACGGGCAGCCCTTAAACAGACTCAGTTCAGTGGCGGGTGCTGAAATCTCCGTGCCAAGCATCATGGGTAAGACGCGCGAACTGGCTACGACTCATGTGAATCAGAATCGTATGATCGCCGCCTTCCAGATAGATTTCGGGTTGCTCCTCGATGCTGCCATCGATGATCGTATCGATCCCGTAGCCGACCGGCGGAATGGCCCCGGAGGCGCAATCCTGGAACAGCTGCGCGATTTCGAGTTCGGTTGCCAGATCGAGTTCACAACCGAACAGCTTTTGCAACGTCCCGTCTGCGATACGGACGCGGCGTGACGCCGGCAATATAGCAAGCAAATAGCCCTCTCGGCTACGCAGCAAGACGGCCTTGGCCAGACGGTCGCCTGAGATTTTGCAGGTTTCCGCGGTACGCGTTGCCGACATCGAGGGCTCATGCGTGATCACGTCATAATCAATATTTTCGGCCAATAAATATTTCTGGAGTGTCGGAGCAATAGCCATGGCGCACCTCCGCTGGAACATAAGTTCCGTAGCCACGAAGGAGCGGCCTCGTACTCGCATGCACGTCTGCCTTGCGCGGCAATGCCGAAACTATACGCCTCATCTCAGGCGCCCACAATTGATGAAATATAGAGGCGCGCGTTCCGCAAATGCGAAGATCGCCGCGTTCCGGCATCGCTCAAGATGTAGTCGCTATAGTGATATTCGTCAGTGATCGACCAATGGTCGGTGAGCGCATATTCAACGCCCGCGTCAACAGTCCAACCGATCTTTGTGCTGTTCAACGTGTCGACGGCTCCAACGAAAACATCTGTAAAGCTATTTTGGAAAGAGCCGATAGCGACGCCCCATCGACGAAAAGCAATGTCCGATTCCAGTCGATGCCGAGGCGTGCGCAACCTTGAATATTTTCCTGTGTCCGGACGTTGAGGGTTCCTTCACGAGCAATACGTCAACGCTGAATCCGTCGAGTTTCCATCAAGGCCAAACACACATAACGCCATGCCAATTAGCCGACAGCGCGCCCCGAGGATGACAGCGGGATTGCTGCCGGGCACGCCCACGACGGCTCCTATTACCTTGTTGATCGACGTATTGGCCGACGTGCCCACTGATATCCAATGTCACCACCGACATTGGCACCTGTCCAGGTGAACGCGTGGCGGCGGTGCCTAATAGCCCGACCGATCGCAGCGCTCGATATCATCGCGGCGCACGCGGCATGAAACCTTTCGCGCAAGACAGAATTGTTCGAACGTCTTCCCGACACCAACTCCCGCATAGGAATCCCCGCCGGAATAGCCGGCGGGGATTTTTTTGAACGGCTTTTGTTGTGACCTAATGTTTGGCGAGGTCTGGCGCCAGAATGCGGTCGTGATCGGGCGAGGTTAATCCAAACCACAGCATCAGCATCGCCAAGCCGATAAAGATGAACATGCCGGGAACCCACAAGATGGCGCCGCCCAACTGCTGATCCTGCAGTGGCGTCAGTCCCCAGGCGAAGGTCGTCAAAGCATGCGGCGCGTACAGCGCGCGTGGCGCAAAGGTTATGATGGCGCCCAAGAATCCCATCTGCAACGAGCTGACAGCGGCGGCGAAGATACAGTGAAGGCCGCGGTTATCGGAAGGCGCAAGCACCAGGGTCCAGAGCCACAGGGTGGAGCCATATAACGACAGATGCATCGCCCAATAGACGACGCTGCTTTCGAACGTGGCGGCATAGGGCAAAGGCGCGTGCCAAAACCACATCAGAACCGTGAAGGCGCCGGTGGCGATATAGAGGTTCATATTACCAGAAGCTGGGCGTTCCGCCTTTCGATCCGGCCAAAACTGGCCGATGGCCGCAAACGGTTGCCCTATAGCGACGAGCGGAGCCCCAATAAACAGAAGAATAAGATGTTGGCTGACGCGTGCCGCAAAAAGCGAAACCGACAGCGGGCAAATGGGCGAGATGACAGCCAAGGCGGTGATGATCCAGCCCGCGTAGAAAGCCGATTGCCTTCTGCCATCAACCGAAGCGTGGCTTCTGTTGCACGCCACGGCATAGAGGCACGCGACCGCAATCAAAGCGGCGATCAGGATCGGATCGAGATTCCAGCGCGACAGCAGGGAGTCGGGTGTGGGAGCGGTGCCGCAATAGGGGATGGTCTGATGGCCGAGGTTAAAGAATGACATCATAGGTATTTCCCGCAAGAGCGATATAGGTATTTCCCGCAGAAGCGATTGCGCGGGCACCAATCGTGCGCTGCATGCGTCACCAACTTTTTGGCTGCACAACAGTTCGCGTCGACGCACCAAAATCCAGCGGCGTTGTCGAGCTATGGTCTGCTAAAGAAACGTCATTCATGGATTGAGCCGTTTCATTCGCAGCAGTTCATTTCCATTGCAAACAGCCCCATTTCGGAAAGACGACGTGAACTTTTCGAAATACCGCGAGTTGTGCGGGCGACCTACAAACAATGGTACGCCGAGCAGGGTGGCCCAGCGTCGTTCCACTGAATCAAACAAGAAGAGCGAGCGAGAGCGACGTCGCACGTAAGCCGTGAGCTTGCGGCGCTGACCTTTGTCACGACGGCCGTTGCTCTCACTGTTATTCTCAGGCTCTACGGGCGCCGAATGATGCGTTTTCATCCGCTTTTTGCGACCGTCATGCCGCCGCACCTCACCGATGCGCCGACACCGCTGACCTTTATGCGGGGTTATGGCGCGAAGGCCGATCCCGTCACGCTTCTCACCTGGGGCCTGCTGGCGATCTCGATCATCGTCGTCGTGATCATCAGCATTATGGTGGTGGCGAGTATTCGCCGCCGAACCGTCAGCTACTCAGGCGACATGACCAGCACGACCGTGGAACGCACGGCCAAAGGCGGTTTTTTCATTGGCATCGCCGTTGCCATTTCAACCGTCGTCCTCGTCGGCTCGATGATTTGGACCGTCGTCGTGCTCGCGGCCGTAAATGCACCCGCACAAAAGCCGCCGCTTACGATTGAGATCACGGGTCAGCAATGGTGGTGGCAGGCGCGCTATCTGAACGAGGATCCTTCGCACATAACGACGACCGCTAACGAAATTCATATTCCGGTCGGAACTCCAGTCAGGGTGAAGCTGATGAGCCAGGACGTCATCCATTCCTTTTGGGTGCCGGCGCTCACAGGCAAAACCGAACTGATCCCGGGCATCACCAATGTCAGCTGGCTCGAAGCCGCCAAACCCGGCACCTATCTCGGCCAATGCAGCGAATATTGCGGCGACCAGCACGCCCATATGGGCTTCCTCGTTGTCGCGCAGAGCCCGCAAGACTTTCAGAAGTGGCTTGATGGGCAGCTGCAACCCGCAGCGGCGCCCACATCCACGGCCCTGATGCAGGGCCAGAAGGAATTCACCCAGCATTGTGGCATGTGCCACTCGGTGCGCGGCACGCTGGCGGGCGGCAAGGTCGGCCCCGATCTCACCCATCTGATGAGCCGCACGATGCTCGCCTCGAACACGCTGAGCAACACACCCGCCAATCTTGCCGGCTGGATCGCAAACCCTCAGGCGCAGAAACCCGGCACGAAAATGCCGGAGCTGTACCTATCTGGCGCGCAGCTCACCGACATCACCAACTATCTTCGAACGCTGAAGTGAGGCGCGCCCCGTGAGCTCCGTTCCCTTCGAGAGAACTCCCGACACCGTTACGCCCACAGCGCCTATCCGGCAACGGCTCGCTGAGATTTGGGAGACGAAACCCGGCTTCATTGGCTGGCTCTCATCGGTCGACCACAAAGAGATCGGCCTCCGCTATATCGTGACCGCTTTCATTTTTCTGCTGCTCGGCGGCATCGAAGCGTTGATCATGCGGCTGCAACTCGCCCAGCCGAACGAACACCTTCTGACGCCGACGCAATATAATCAGCTCTTCTCGACACATGGCGTGTCGATGATCTTTCTCTACGCGCTGCCGATTCTGTCCGGCTTCAGCAATTATCTTTTCCCGCTGGTGCTTGGCTCGCGCGATATGGCCTTTCCGCGTGTCAACGCGCTCTCCTATTGGGTCTTCCTCGCCTCCGGCGTCTTCATCTATGTCGGCTTCGCGATCGGCGCCGGCCCGAATGACGGCTGGTACAATTTCGCACCCTATTCGGAGAAGGCTTTCAATCCAGGCCTCGGCCAGGATTTCTATGCGCTGGGCATGATCTTCCTCGGCATATCGACAACCGTCGGCGCGGCCAATTTCATCGTTACTTTTTTCCGCACCCGTGCGCCTGGCATGTCAATTAACCGCACGCCGGTCCTCGTTTGGGGCACGCTCACCGCATCCGTCGCCAATCTCGTCGTGATCCCGGCTGTCAGCCTCGCTTTTTTTCTACTGTGGCTCGACCGGCAGTTCGGCACGCATTTCTTCGACGTGAAGATCGGCGGCCAGACACTTCTTTGGCAGCATCTGTTCTGGATGTTCGGTCATCCCTGGGTCTACGCAATCGTTCTGCCGGCGATGGGTCTCGTCTCGGACGGCTTGCCGATCTTCTGCCGCCGTCCGCTCGTCGGTTACACGCTCGTCGTCCTGGCGACGGTGGCAACGATGATCATCGGCTTCGGCGTCTGGGTGCATCATATGTTCGCGACGGGCCTTCCAACCATGTCGCTTGCCTTCTTCGGCGCCGCTTCGACCATCATTGCTGTACCGAGTGCGGTCTCCGTCTTCGCCTGGATCGCGACAATCTGGTTCGGCAGGCCGGTGATCACGACGGCTTTTCTGTATTTCGCGAGCATGATCATTCTTTTCGTGATCGGCGGCGTCTCCGGCTTCATGATGGGCTCGGTGCCTGTGGATTGGCAATTGACCGAAACCTATTTCATCGTCGCGCACATCCATTATGTGCTGATCGGCATCAATCTCTTCCCGGTCCTCGGCGCCACCTATCTCTTTTTCCCGAAGTTCACCGGCCGCATGCTCGACGAACGGTTGGGTCAGTGGAATTTCTGGACAACATTCATCGGCTTTAACCTTGCCTTCCTGCCGATGCATTTGACCGGGCTCTTCGGCATGCCGCGACGGATCTATACTTATTCGACCGGCATGGGCTGGGGCGTCCTCAATCTTATCACGACGATCGGCGCTTTCGTCCTGGCAATCGGCATTCTGCTGTTCCTCATCAATGTCGCGCGCAGCCTCCGCTACGGCGCTGTCGCCGGCCCCAATCCATGGGACGGGCCTACCCTCGAATGGTCGGTTTCTTCCCCGCCACCACCCTACAATTTCGACGTCATCCCAATCATCGCGAGCCGGCATCCCTTGTGGGAAGAAAGGCTCGGCGAGAGTCCGCATCGTTCATCCTTGCAGCATGGTCTGCTACTCGATCACGGCCGCGAGACGATCGCCACAACGCCGCTCGATGGCCAGCCCGATGCGATCCTGAAAATGCCGGGCGATTCGATTGCGCCTTTGACGTTGGCCATCGCCCTCTCCGTCCTCTTCACGGGTCTGCTTATCCGCGTGTGGTGGCTCGCCGGCATCGGCGCGCTCGGCTGCCTCGCAGCCATAGCCATCTGGCTCTGGCCGGAGCGTCATCTCGATCAAATCGCCGGAGCTGCCAATGAGTGACGCATCCACGCAAGACATGTCGCTGGATTTGCATCCCATTCAGGTCGGGACCGCCGGGCGCAGAGGTATTGGCTACTGGGGCCTTTTATCCTTTCTCGCAAGCGAAGCGGCCCTCTTCGGCTATCTCTTTTTTAGTTACATCTACATCACTGTGCAGCTCGATCCGTCGCTAGCTGCCGCTGCGCGATTGTCCTTCACCTTCGCGCTGCCGATGACGATCGTCGTGATCTTGAGCAGCCTTACGCTGTGGTGGGGCGAGCGTTCAATTATGCAAAACCGCCCTGAGCGGCTTTTGATCGCACTCGTGATCGTATTGATCCTCTCGATCGCCTTCGTGGTGCTCGAAGCGTTCGAATGGAAGTCGCTGCCTTTCACTCTGTCGACGAGTGCACTCAGCTCCGCTTATTTCATTACGACGGGGGTGCATCTCACACATTTTATCGTCGGCATCATCGCCACGATCTTCGCGATCGTTTGGGTATCGCTTGGATATTTCAATGCGGCCCGCAACACCCACGTCTTGGTCCTCGCCGACTATTGGCACTTTGTCCACGCGGTCTGGGGCGTGATCTTCATCATCATTTATTGCGTGCCCTATCTCGGATAATTGTCATGAGCGAAACAACGATGCATCCCTCGCCCCATCGTCATCGCATCGGCCTGATGCCGCTCATGCTCGGTCTCGTCGCGCCGCCAGCCGCCTGGACCCTGCAGTTTATCGTAAACTACGGCCTATCGAGCTACAGCTGCTTCCCCGACGGTTCGCCGCGCGCCACCGTTATGAGTAATTGGAAGTGGGTCTGGGCTGTCGTCCTCATCATCAATCTTGTCGCGCTTGCCATCGCGATCGCAACGACCTTCCTGTCCTACCGCAATTGGCATGTTGTGCGTGACGAACATCCGGGCCAAGCGGATGATCTCGTCGAGACTGGCGAAGGCCGCAGCCGGTTCATCGGATTGGCGGGTGCGATCTCCGGCATCGGTTTCGTGCTGGCGATTCTTTTCGATCTGATCGCTATTCTGGGAGTTCCGCAATGCAGCGGCTGACCTCCTCCATGTCTTTGCTGGCGCTTGTGCTCGCCGTGCCGCTTTCGGCCTGTGGGCAAAGCCAGGCGACGCTTGTCTCAGGCGGCAACCCGCATCACGGCGCCAAGCTCATTCACCAGATAGGTTGCGGCAGCTGTCACACCATTCCGGGCGTCGCCGACGCACGCGGAAATGTCGGACCGCCCCTCGCCGGAATCGCGGACCGCTCCTTCATCGCAGGCATGCTGCCCAACAGCCCAGAAAACATGATCGCCTGGATCAAGGCGCCGCAATCGGTCGTACCCGGAAATGCCATGCCCAACATGGGCATTGATGACGCGGATGCCCGCGACATCGCCGCCTATCTCTACACGCTGCATTGAGGCAGCGGTTCGCTATTGGAGGACTGCGCAATGTCGTCTCGTCACGGACCACGCGATGGCCGGCTCTTTGCTTACACGTCCATCGGCGTAATTGCCGGCCTCGCGGCTTTCATTGCGCAACAAGGTCTCGCGGAAGGCACGCCGCCGCCCAATGTGCAAAAGCCGCTGAATGTGCCGGCCAGTCCGCTCTTCCCTAATGGCGGGGCGCCGCCGCCGTCGCCAGAGCAGGCCAAAAAATATGAAGGCAACCCGACCTACATCGCTGCCGGCCACGCGATCTTCGATCACTACAATTGCTCGGGCTGTCACTTCCATGGTGCGGGCGGAATGGGTCCGCCGTTCTTTAACGACGGTCACTTCATCTACGGCGGACGGCTCGATCAGATCTATGCGTCGATCTATCAGGGCCGGCCGAACGGCATGCCATCCTGGAGCCAGATCATTCCGCCGCAGGAGATTTGGGAAATCGCCGCCTATGTGAAGGCGCTGTCCGATCCGAAGCAGCAATCGGAGGCCGGCAGTCCATTGCCGCTGCCGACGCCGGCGATTGCCGGAGGCAATGCCCAGAATGGCGCTGCGCTGATCGACCAAAAGGGCTGTGGCTCCTGCCACACGATACCAGGCGTTCACAACGCGACGGGAACCGTTGGACCGCCGCTCACCCATATCGCCGGCCGCGCGGTGATCGCGGGCGTCATGCCGAACACGCCCGGCAACATGATGGCTTGGATTTCAAATCCGCAAGCCATCGTCCCTGGCAATGCCATGCCGAACTTGGGGTTGAAAGACAATGAAGTACGTGACATCGCAACCTATCTCTACACTTTGCACTGAGCCAGGCGCTGGCACGAAGTCTTTCGTTGGCCGGCTGCCGAAACGAGCAGGCAAATGCGCGACGGCGCTTGCTACCGCGACGCTCCTCTTCGCCGTGCCGCAGACGGTGATGGCGCAAAATACACCGGCCGCACCGGCACCGCCCGTCCAGCCGCAGAAATCGCCGGAAGGCTCCGCCAAGATTGCGCAGCCGACCGGCAAAGAGTCGGCGGAGAAAGCCGCGCTTCCGGACTTCGTCAAGAAAGACGATGTGCAATGGGAGACGGCATCGCAGAATTTTGCCAACACCCGCTATTCGCCGATGACCGAAATCACGCCGGACAATGTGAAGAACCTGCGCGTCGCCTTCACCTTCTCGACCGGCGTCGACAAAGGCGAAGAAGCCGCGCCGCTCGTCGTTGACAACACGATGTATATCGTGACGCCCTGGCCGAATTATCTCTACGCGCTGGATTTGACGAAGCCCGGCGCGCCGCTGAAATGGGTCTACCAGCCCTATCCCGACCGCGCTGCGCAGGGCGTTGCTTGCTGTGATGTCGTCAATCGCGGCGCTTCCTACGACAATGGCAAAGTCTTTTTCAACACGCTCGACAACTACACGGTCGCCGTCGATGTAAAGACCGGCAAACCTGTTTGGAAGACGAAGCTCGGCGACATTAACAATGGCGAGACCATGACGATGGCGCCGCTCGCCGCCAAGGGCAAAGTCTTCGTCGGCGATTCAGGCGGCGAGATGGGTATCCACGGCTGGCTCACCGCCCTCGATGAAAACAGTGGCAAGATCGTTTGGCGCGCCTATAGCACAGGGCCCGACAAACAGGTGCTGATCGGATCGGATTTCCATCCTTTCTACAAGCAGGACCAGGGCAAGGACCTCGGCGTCTCGACCTGGCCGCCGGATGCATGGAAAATCGGTGGCGGCACGGTGTGGGGCTGGGTCGCCTATGATCCGGATCTCAATCTCATCTATTACGGCACGGCCAATCCGGGCCCATGGAATCAGGAACAGCGCCCCGGCGACAATCTTTGGACAGCCGGCATTTTCGCGCGCGATCCCGATACGGGCGCGGCGAAATGGTTCTATCAATACAATCCGCACGACGAACACGATTACGACGGCATCAATGAGAATGTGCTCGTCGACATGCCGATCGACGGTAAGACGCGCAAGGTCCTTCTGCATCCCGACCGCAACGGCTATCTCTATGTGATCGACCGGACCAATGGCCAGGTGATCTCGGCTCACACCTATGGGCCGGTCAATTCGACAGAGGGCGTTGACCTTTCGACCGGCCGACCGAAGCTCAACCCGGCCAAGGCGACGAAGCTCGGCACAGTTGTGAAAGACATCTGTCCGACCGCGTCCGGCACGAAGGACTGGGAACCCTCCTCCTTCTCGCCGCAGACCGGCCTGCTCTACATTCCGCACGCCAATCTTTGTATGGATTGGGAGAATGTGCAGGTGAACTATATCGCCGGTACGCCTTACGTCGGCGCCAATGTCGTGATGAAGGCCGGGCCCGGCGGCTACCGCGGTCTATTGACGGCGTGGGATCCGATCCAAGGCAAGCCATCTTGGCAGATCAAGGAAGATCTGCCGGTCTGGAGCGGCACGGTCGCGACCGCAGGAGGCCTCGTCTTCTACGGCACGATGGACGGCTGGTTCAAAGCCGTCGATGCGAAGACCGGCCAGGTTAAGTGGCAGTTCAAGACCGGCTCCGGCATCATCGGCCAGCCGGTCGTCTACAAAGGACCGGATGGACATGAATATGTCGCCATCCTTTCGGGTGTCGGCGGCTGGGCCGGTGCAATCGTCTCCGGCAATCTCAACCCCAAGGACCCGACCGGCGCGCTCGGCTTCGTCGGGGCCATGGCCGATCTCAAACAGAAAACCACACCGGGAGGGACGCTCTATGTCTTTTCTCTCCCGAACACTTGACGGCTATTGGCTGGGCTTCGGCGTGGCCTTCGCGGGGCTTATCGCGTTCGGCTGCGGCGCGACGGCTGTCGGCGCACAGCCGCCGCAGCCAGAACCGACGACGGCAGGTGAGCCTTTGTCCGTCCCGGCGACGACATTGTTCCCGGGCGATCGTAAGGCCCCACCCATCGATCCAAACGCGCAGAAATATGAGAAGGACGCGAAGGCGATCGCCGAGGGCGCCAAGCTCTTCGATTGGATGAATTGCTCCGGGTGCCATTTTCATGGTGCCGGCGGCATGGGACCGCCCTTCTTCAACGATGGCCATTTCATCTATGGCGGCCGCCTAGACCAGATCTATGCATCGATCTACCAGGGCCGGCCGAACGGCATGCCGTCCTGGGGGCAGACGCTCTCGCAGGAGCAGATCTGGCAGCTTGCCGCTTATGTAAAGTCGCTCTCGGCCACCAATCCGCAGCCGGTGCTACCGCCCGATAAGGAAGCGACACCGTCCAAAGACGCACCCGCGTCCGAAGGAAGTGCCGCCCCCGCACCGGGGAAAGGAAGTGCCAAACAATGAGACGACTGCTCTTGGCCACGCTGCTTTGCTCGGCGGCTTGCTGTTCGGTCATGGCATCTGCGCAAACGCGCGAGTTGCGCGTCTGTGCAGATCCGAACAATCTGCCTTTCTCGAATGATAAGGGCGAGGGCTTTGAGAACAAGATCGTCGACATCATCGCCAAAGACATCAAGGCGAAGGTAACCTACACATGGTGGGCGCAGCGCCGCGGTTTCGTCCGCCATACTCTATATGCTGAAGCATGCGATCTCTGGCCGGGCGTCGCCGCGCAACAGGAAATGCTCTCGCCGACGCAGCCCTATTACCGCTCAACCTATGTCTTTGTGACGCGCGCGGATCGCCATCTCGATATTCGTTCTTTTGACGACCCGAAGTTGAAAAGTTTGAAAATCGGCGTCGAGATGATCGGCTATGACGCGCAGAACACACCACCGGCGCATGCGCTGGCCCGCCGCGGCATCATCCAGAACGTGCGCGGCTTTTCCGTCTTGGGCGATTATCGCAAGCCCAACCCCGCTGCCGACATCGTCGAAGCCGTCGCGCAAGGAACTGTCGACGTCGGCATCGCCTGGGGACCGCTCGCGGGCTATTTCGCCTCGAAGGCGCCCGTCACCTTGACTGTCGCTCCGGTACAGCCGCAGCAGGACGGCATCAAATTTCCAATGACCTTCGCGATTTCCATGGGGATAAGGCGGGGCGACAATTCGCTTGCACGCGAGATCGATCGCGCACTGATACGCAATAAGCCCGCGATCGACGCCATTCTCGCCACCTATCACGTTCCCCGGCTTCCGGAATATCCGGGGCCGCCTCCCGTGAATGCGCCCAATCCAGAGACGAGCGCGCGAAAATAGCGCTGACGGCGCCCCCTATTGCCGAACACACCGTATCCGCATTCTATTTCTCTCGGCTGCCCTGGCGCACCGATGCGCGCGCCGGGCGTGCATCGGCTCGCTTTGTCGACAGCGATTCGCAGACGGCGCGTCCAATCGGCAGGGCGGCAAAGATGCCCTATGTGAATATCAGGGTGACACGTGAGGGCACGGTGCCCGGCGCATCGGCGACAACGCCGGAGGAGAAGGCCGCCCTCATCAACTGTGTCGGCGATTTGCTGTTTGCGGTTCTTGGGCAAGCCGCCAAGCACGACATCCGTCGTCATCGAAAGTCAAGATGGAAAACTGGGGTGTAGGCGGTCTTCCCGTGCAGGAATATAGAAAGACGCTTGCGAAAGAGCGCAAATAGACGGGAGTGAAGGCATGGGTTCCTGGCAAGATCGCCGGATCGTCGATCTCTTCGGGATAGAGCTTCCCATCGTGCAAGCGCCGATGGCAGGAGCTTCGACACCCGAGATGGCGATTGCCTTGAGCGAAGCAGGCGGCCTCGGTTCGATTCCCGCCGCGCTCTATTCCTACGAGCAGCTTGGCGCCGCGCTGAAGCAGGTTCGTGCCACGACCAAGAACCCAATCAACGTAAACTTCTTCACCCACACGCCGCCGCAGCCTGAACCGGCCAGAGTCATGGCATGGCGGGCGAAGCTCGCGCCTTACTATGTCGAACTCGGCCTCGATCCTGCGACGCCTATCCCGATGACCGGTCGTGCGCCCTTCGACGACGCCTATTGCGCGATCGTCGAGGAATATTGCCCCGAAATTGTCAGCTTTCATTTCGGCCTGCCTGAACCGGCACTGCTCGATCGTGTGCGGCGGAGGGGCGCCAAGATCATCTCCAGCGCCACCACCATCGCCGAAGCGCTATGGCTGGCCGACCAAGGCGTCGACGCCGTCATTGCCATGGGCTTTGAGGCTGGCGGACATCGCGGGAATTTTCTCAATGACGACATGGCAACTCAGGTGGGAACCATGGCGCTCGTGCCGCAGGTCGTGGATGCCGTCAAAGTCCCAGTCATTGCCGCCGGCGGCATTGCCGATCGGCGCGGCGTTCGCGCGGCCTTTGCACTTGGTGCGTCCGCGGTTCAGGTCGGCACCGCCTATCTCTTCACGCCGGAAGCCAACATTTCACCCATTCATCGCACGGCGCTGAAGGGCGCGCGAGACGATGGCACGGCGCTCACAAATCTCTTCACCGGGCGGCCGGCACGCGGGATCGTCAACCGCATCATGCGGGAATTGGGACCGCTCAGCGAATTTGCGCCGGCGTTTCCCACCGCAGGCAGCGCCCTAGCGCCGTTAAAGAGCGTGGTCGAAAAAGAGGGAAAAGGCGACTTCAGCAACCTATGGTCGGGGCAAGCGGCGAGCCTCGCCCGCGAAATGTCGTCGGCAGAACTCACCCGATATCTCGGCGAAGCGGACGATTAAGCAAAATCCTAGGGCGCGACGACGACGCGCCCTTTCATGTTGGGATGAATTTTGCAGAAATAGTCGAATGTGCCGGGCTTTTTCAATACGACTCGGCCCTTGTGCTTCGGCGCGAGTTTGACGTCCCAGGCGCCTTCCACTGCGGTCGCCGTGTGCGCAAACGCGTCTTTGTTCACCCATTCCACGGTATCGCCGACTTTCGCCTTCACGTCCTTCGGCGCGAAATCCAGATCTTTGATCGTCACGCGTATGGCCTCCGCCTGAGCGGGGATCGATAGCGCTAGTATCGTAAGAGCGAAGACAAAGACTCGCGTCGATATCATGCGAGATCTCTTGACTATTTCAGCTCGGCGGCAAGATGCTCGGCGTGCTGCTCATGGCCCTGGAAGATTTTCAATCCGGTCTGCAGAAGGCTCTTGAGCTTTGGGTTCTGCGCGGACGGGATGAGGGTTCCTTCAAGCGCGCTGTCCACCGTCTTATGATAGGCGACTTCATTGGCGACATACGCTTTATCGAAGGCCGCGCCGCTGAGTTTGGCTAATTCGCGGTGTTTGGCTTGTGCCTGCTTCGTCAATGCACGGCTCGTGTCATTGTCTTCCGGCGTCACCTGCAGCTGCTTCACCAGAGCGAGCGCCTGTTTGTTCACTTGGGAATGATCGGTGACCATCTGCTGCGCGAAGCTGCGCACTTCTTTGTTCTTGGACTTTGCCAGTGCCTGTTTGGCCGCCTCGATGTCGATCTTACCTGCGGTATAGGCGACATGTGCGATTTGCGGATCGGTGAGCGTGGCGGCATGCGCAACTACCGGTGCGGCGCCCAAGCAAAGCGAGAAGAGCGCGGATGATAGTTTGATCAACATGGGAGCCTCTATTCCTTGGGGTTCGATCCGCGCAACCTTCGGGCACGGATAGGTTTGGACGTCACTCAGCGCAGACGCGGCGCACGACGGCATCAGTCATGCGCGCGCAGCGCGCGCCGTCGAAAGGGAAACTGGTCGTCAACGCCGGACCAAGACGCTTTTCCAGTTTCGCCCGCAGCAGAGCGCGCGCCCGGTGCAACCGGGTTTTCACGGTCTCTGCCTGGAGACCGGTCAGATCGGCCGTTTCCTCGATGCTCATGCCTTCGACGAGGCGCGCGATGAATACGGTGCGAAATGCGTCAGGGAGTTCGTCAATCGCGCGCTCCAGCATCGCGCGGATTTCAGTCTGTGCCACAGCCTTCTCCGGATCGCTGTTGGCGGCCGAAGCCGGAAAATGGATGATCTCGGCCTGACCGCGGTTGGCGCCATAGATTTCCCAATTGACGGTCTGAGGACGCCGCAGGCGCCCTACGGCCTCATTCATGGCAATGCGCGTGATCCAGGTACCGAAAGCGGCATCGCCGCGGAATGTATCGAGGCCGGTAAAGACGCGGGCATAGGTCTCCTGCACGACGTCTTCAGCTTCTGCGTCACTGCGCAATATGCTGCGTGCAATGCGAAACAAGCGGCGGTTATAGCGCTGGGTGATCGCACGGACCGCGGCTTCGTCACGGTCGCGCGCCAAATTCACTAGCTCTTGATCGCTGAGCATCTCAGTTCGGCGTAGTTGAATCTGGGTCAAAGGCATAGGCAGCGTCCATTTTGATCCGTTAGATGGCCGTCCAGCAAAAAGGTTCCCATATTTTTTCAGCCACCCGAAAGCCCAGACAAGGCTGGCCCGGGTTCCCGGAGAACGCACGGGATCCGTATCCTCGGTGGCTCCGCCCCTGTAGCGGGCGATGGGAGTAACAAATCGGGATCGAGCTTCGTATCTATGGAATGACTGACCCAGGGAGTGGCTTCCCATGACAAATCGGCTCATCACAAATCGGCGTGAATTGTTCGGCGTGACTGCGCTTGCCGGCCTCGGCTTATTCGGGCTTTGGTCAAGGCGCGCAGCGGCGGGTGCAGCGACGTTTTCGGTCGCGCATACAGACGCCGAGTGGCGAAAGATCCTCAGTCCGGCCGCCTACAATGTGCTGCGCGAGCAGGGCACCGAAACTCCCTTCTCCAGCAAACTTGATTTCGAGACGCGGCGCGGAACCTATAGCTGCGCCGGATGCGCCTTGCCGCTTTTTTCGTCAGACACGAAGTATGACAGCCATACCGGCTGGCCCAGTTTCTGGCAGCCGCTCCCCAATGCCGTCGCGGAGCAGAACGATAGCACCTTCGGTATGGATCGCACGGAAGTGCATTGCAGCCGCTGCGGCGGTCATCTCGGCCACGTGTTTCCCGATGGCCCGAAGCCAACGGGCCTGCGCTATTGCATGAACGGTGTGGCGCTCACCTTCACGCCCGCTTGAGAGAGGAACGAGACCATGCGAGATACAAAGCCCTTGCGCCCGACCCTCCTCCTGTCGGCAACGGCGCTCGCCGCCGTTTCCCTGGTCGGCATCCTAAGCGGCTTCGGCGCACGCGGCGCCGATCTCAATAAGAAGCTTCCCCCGCCCTTGGTTGACGAAACGCCAAAGACCGCCAACAGCGAGACGCTCGTACTCGCGGGCGGTTGCTTCTGGGGCATTCAAGGCGTTTTCCAACATGTTCGCGGCGTCACGGAAGCGGTTTCCGGCTATGACGGCGGTGCGGCCGATACGGCGCATTACGACACGGTGAGCACCGGAACAACAGGCCACGCCGAGTCCGTGCGGATCACCTATGATCCGCACGTCATCTCCTATGGCCGGCTGCTGCAGATATTCTTCTCTGTCGCGACCGACCCGACCCAGCTCAATCAGCAATATCCGGACGAAGGCACGCAATATCGCTCGGAGATTTTCGCGACGACACCCGAGCAAACGCAGATAGCACAGGCCTATATCGCGCAACTCGATCATGCCGGCGCATTTTCGAAGGCGATCGCGACCAAGGTCGGACATGATACCGGCTTCTTCCCGGCCGAGGCCTACCACCAAAACTATCTGACACTGCATCCCGACAGCAATTACATCGCGACCTTCGATCTCCCGAAGATCGCGGCGCTGCAAAAGGTCTTCCCGGCGGAATTTCAATCGAAGCCCGTGCTTGTGCGCGAGCGGAATTATTGAGGACGCGTCATGCTCCTTGTCATTGTGGCCTATCTCGGCGGCGTGCTGACCATCCTCAGCCCCTGCATTCTTCCGGTGCTGCCTTTCGTATTCGCCCGCTCCGATCAGCCGTTTACGCGCGGCGGGCTGCCGATCCTTATTGGCATGGCCATCACTTTCGCGGCGGTTGCCACGCTCGCCGCTGTTGGCGGCGGCTGGGTGGTGCAAGCCAATTATTATGGCCGGATCGCTGCGATCGTCCTCATGGCGCTCTTCGGCGTTACGCTACTATTTCCACAGCTCGCAGACAGGCTGACACGGCCGGTCGTGGCGCTCGGATCTCGTCTGTCTCAGGTGAAGGATGGCGATCCGAAGCAAACCGGCTTTGGTCCGTCATTGCTTTTGGGCGTAGCGACAGGACTGCTCTGGGCGCCGTGCGCGGGCCCTATTCTCGGTCTGCTCCTGACGGGCGCGGCTTTGAACGGCGCCAGCCTCAGCACGACATTCTTGCTTCTCGCCTATGCGGCGGGCGCTGCGACATCGCTCGCTGTTGCGCTCCTCGTCGGTGGCAAGGTTTTTACCGCAATGAAACGTTCGCTCGGCGCTGGCGAGTGGATACGGCGGGGATTGGGCGTCGCGGTCCTAGCGGGGGTTGTAGCCATCGGCCTGGGCGCTGATACCGGCTTGCTGACCCAGCTCTCGCTTGCAAGCACGAATGACCTGGAACAGGCGTTGATCAATCGCCTGCATCCTGGAAAATCGGCCACTGCGGCGAACTCGCCGCAGATAGCGACGACGGGCGCGCCAGCTACGATGGCAGGCGCCAATCCGCCTTCCGCGGAACGCTTACCTGTCGAAGGCCAAATGCCTTCGCTTTCCGGCGCGGTCGAGTGGTTGAACAGCCGGCCGCTGACTGCGGAAGGATTACGCGGCCATGTCGTCCTGGTCGATTTCTGGACCTATTCCTGCATCAACTGCCTGCGTGCCCTCCCCTATGTCGAGGCTTGGGCCAAAAAGTATCGCGACGACGGACTGGTTGTGATCGGCGTTCATGCCCCGGAATTCGCATTCGAGCGCAACGCCGACAATGTACGTGCTGCAGTCAAAAAACTCGGCATCGACTATCCGGTGGCAATCGACAACAATTATGCGATTTGGCGCGGCTTCAACAATGAATATTGGCCGGCGCATTATTTCATCGATGCCAAAGGACAGATCCGCCACCGCCATTTCGGCGAAGGCGACTATGCCGAATCCGAACGGGTGGTTCAGGAGTTGCTGCGCGCGGCCGGGCACAAGGTGACGTCCGCAACTGTCGACGTTTCAGGTACCGGTGTGGAAAAAGCCGCCGACATGTCGGATGTCGCGTCGCCGGAGACTTATATTGGGACGGAGCGCGCCGAGAATTTCGTCTCTCCCGGCGGCGCTGTCCAAGATGCAGTCCACGCCTATACGGCCCCGACAACGCTCGCGCTCAACCAGTGGGCACTCACGGGTGACTGGCGCGTCGGTCAGGAGGATGCGGTCCTGGCGCAACCTGATGGAAGCATCACCTACCGTTTTCACGCGCGCGATCTGCATCTGGTTCTCGGACCGTCAGCGGATGGAAAGCCCGTCAAATTTCTAGTGACAATTGACGGGCACGCACCGGGGAAAGACCATGGCATCGACATCGACGCAGCAGGAAATGGCGTGGTGACGACGCAACGCCTCTATCAACTGGTGCGGCTAAGCGACCACGTAGAAGATCATACGTTCGAGATCCGGTTTCTGGATGCCGGAGCCACAGCCTATTCCTTCACCTTTGGATAGGTCGCTTTATCTCGATCACCATTCAGCCTACGCCGCTTTATGAACAGCGACAGGATGTGGTGAGCGGAAGCTGATCGCAATCCGATTCCAGGCATTGATTGTCGCGACAAGCATCGTCAATTTGACGATCTCCTCCTCGGAAAAGTGCTGACGAAGTTCGTTAAAAACAGCGTCTGGAACGTGGGTTTGCGAAACAAGTGTTACCGCTTCCGTCCAAGCAAGCGCGGCGCGTTCCCGCTCGGAATAAAGAGATGATTCCCGCCAGGCATCTAGAAGGTATAAGCGTTCTTCTGTTTCTCCATTGGTCCGTGCGTCTTTCGTATGCATATGGATACAGAAGGCGCATCCATTGATCTGCGACGCGCGCGTCTTTAGGAGATCGATCAATGATTTTTCGAGGCCGCTGGATTGCACATATTTCTCAAAGGTCATCAGTGCCTGCATCGCGCCGGGCGCGGCTTTATAGGGATTCAGTCTCGCTTCCATTGATTCACTCCTCTGGCTTTGAACTATAGGGGCGGTCACCTCACAGCCCGGCGGTTAAGCTGTCACCCGTTTGCAGCGCCATGCTCAAGCATTGAGCAACTCTAATGACGAGTTGCCAACCCAGATCGCGAACAAAATCTTAAATTCCGAGCTTTCACCTGCAAATATTCACGAGGGTCGATAGCAGCGCTTCAAGGTGGAACTCAGCTTCAGCTTTCGAGTTTGCGTCTGTGCCATCAAGGCACTCCCTTCCGTGTTTTTTGTTGGCAATCGCTGTGGACGACACGCTCCAAACTGGCGGGATTTATTACCTCCATCCCGCTGCCGTGGCTTCGGCGGAGAGTTGGGGAGATTATTGCACACGCTGCCGCGACATGGGCTTCGACACCATCGCCATTCCGCCGCCGTTTGCACCTGGGCCGGCAGGTGATTTTTTTCTGGCTGGCGATCTGCAATACGCCAATCCGCTTCTTTGCCGTGCGATCGCCGGAAGTGCGGAGGACCATGCACCGACCGAAGCCGTCATCGGTCATCTTGCCAGTGCCAGCCGGGCGCATGGGCTTCAACTTTTAATTGATGTTGTTGTCGATCGTATTGATGCAAACGACACGCTCGCGGCTAGCGAACCGGAGCTCTTTCGGCCGATGACCGGTGACCTGCCGGATCCGCGGCTGGAACGCGCGGCCGCCGATACCGCCTTGGCGTGTTTTGACACAGCTGATCTTTTGGAGCGGTTGCTTGGCTTTTGGCGAGAGCGACTCAAAGCGTTGCTGCAAGTCGGTGCCGCAGGATTCCGGTTTCTCAATCCAGGCCGCGTTCCCGCTGTCTTCTGGCAGGCGCTCAACCAAGATTTGCGCCGCGCCTTCCCCGCCGTTCAGCTTGTCGCTTTTACGCCCGGCACGCCGTGGCGCGATATCGAAGCTCTCGCCGCCGCGCGATTCGACGGCGTCTTCTCATCATTGCCCTGGTGGGACGGGCGGGCCGGTTGGTTCGCAGAAGAACTCAATCTGTTGCGTCATGCCGCGCCCGTCATCTCCTGTCCGGAAGCGCCTTTCGGTCAACGGCTCGCGACGCGCCTCGCCCAAGGTGTCGATTTGGCGGTTGCCTATCGTCAGGTGCTCGCGATCGCCGCCGCGACCGGTGACATTCTGATGATCCCTATGGGATTCGAGCACGCAATGCGTGAGGCTCTGGACGCCAAGACATTCACTTCGAAGCACGCAATCGACGGATCAAATCTCGACTTCAGCGTGGACATTGGCAATGCGATCCGGCGCATCGCCAAAATCCATTCCCTCGTAAACGGCGGTGAAACGCGTTCCATTGGTGCGCCGAATGGCTCTATCACGGCTCTCCTTCGAACCGGCCGCGCCAAAGCACAGAAATCCACACGCGCGGTTCTCGCATTGATCAATTCCGATCTCGCGCGCCACCAATCCATCGATTTTTCGACGGACCCTTTGCCGCCCATGGCGGGCGCCGCCTTTGGCCATGCCGTCAATCTCGATGATCCGGAAAACACGAAAGGCGATCTGATGCCAGGCGAAGTTCGCATCCTGAGGCTTGAACGCCTGCCGTCCGTCCGTCTCGATGACCCGATCGACTCTCCGCAGATTGCCCGAGCATTGGACTCGCCGCGCATCGTCATCGATGCAGTAACACCCCAAGTCGATAATGGCCGGTTCGTTGCCAAGCGCCTTTCCGGCGAGACGATCGCCGTCACTGCCGATATTTTCATGGATGGCCACGGCGTGATTGACGCCGATCTTCTGTGGAAGGCCGCCGACGAAGCGGATTGGCATCGCACTCCGCTCCGCCGCGGCGATAATGATCGGTGGGAAGGCACATTCACGCCGGCGCGTGTCGGGCGACATTGGTTCACGCTCGAAGCCTGGCTCGATGAATTCGGCAGCCTCTGCAAGGACATCGAAGCCAAGCAGCGCGCCAACGTCGATTTCGATCTGGAGCTGAAAGAATCTCAGCATCTCATCGCGAACGCAATTGCGATCGCGAAGCCGCAGCTCGATCCTTCCTTAAAACAGCTGTTCAAACAGCTCGCCAATTCCGATCGCATAGAGGCCTCTGGCATGCTTCTCGCGCCTGAGACCCGCGATCTGGTACGGCGGGCCCATATGCGGCCGTTCCTCACGCGCTACGAGCCGATGCTTCCGCTCGATATTGAACGTCCGCAGGCAGGCTTTTCGGCCTGGTACGAACTTTTTCCACGCTCGACGGCGCGTGAACCTGGCCGTCACGGCACATTTGCGGATGTCATTGCGCAATTGCCTCGCATCAAGGCGATGGGCTTCGATGTCCTCTATCTCCCGCCCATTCATCCGATCGGTGCGACCAACCGCAAGGGACGCAACAACAGCCTCGTCGCCACAGCCGAGGATCCGGGCAGCCCCTATGCGATCGGTGCTACAGACGGCGGTCACGATGCGATCCATGCTGAACTTGGCACGGCTGAGGATTTCCGTAGGCTCGTCATGGCGGCGGCCGAACTTGGGATGGAAATTGCGCTGGACTTTGCCATTCAATGTTCGCCCGATCATCCTTGGCTTAAGGAACATCCAAACTGGTTCCGTTGGCGGCCGGACCGCTCGCTGCGCTTCGCTGAAAACCCGCCGAAGAAATACGAGGACATCGTCAACGTCGAATTCTATCCGGAAGGCGCCGCTCGCGAAGTCTGGACGGCGCTGCGCGATGTCATTCTGTTCTGGATTGAACTCGGCGTCAGAATCTTTCGCGTCGATAATCCACACACGAAGCCTCTGCCGTTCTGGGAGTGGATGATCGGCGATATCCGTAGCCGTCATCCCGACGTGATCTTCCTCTCGGAAGCTTTCACCCGCCCGAAACTAATGTATCGGCTGGCGAAGGTTGGCTTCTCGCAGTCCTATACCTATTTCACCTGGCGCAACACCAAATACGAATTGACGGACTATCTCACCGAGCTGACAACGACATCCGTCAAGGACTATTTTCGTCCCCACTTCTTCGTCAACACGCCTGACATCAATCCCTATTTTCTGCAGCAATCAGGCCGCCCCGGTTTTCTCATTCGAGCTGTACTTGCTGCGACACTGTCTGGACTTTGGGGCATTTACTCCGGCTTCGAAATCTGTGAAGCCGCGCCGCTGCCGGGACGCGAAGAGTATCTCGACTCCGAGAAGTACGAGATCCGGCAGCGTGATTATGCGGCGCCTGGCAACATCGTCGCCGAGATCGCGCATCTTAACCATCTGCGCAAAACCTATCCTGCTCTCCAAAGCCATCTGGGCGTGAGCTTCTACAACGCTTTCAACGAACAGATTCTACTCTACGGCAAAACGTCGCCCTATGACTTCGGCATGATCTTGATCGTCGTCAACCTCGATCCGCATCATATCCAAGAAGCGACCTTCGAACTGCCATTGTGGACTTTCGGTCTGCCGGACCACGCTTCCATCTCGGTGACAGACCTCGTGACCGACCGCAGCACGGTCTGGACCGGCAAGCTTCAGACTGTCCGCCTTGATCCTGCTTATCTGCCTTATGCGATCTGGAGAATCGCACCTTTGACGGAGGCGCGCTCATGAATGTGCGCGTCCGCAACGTCGAAATCCGGACGACCGATCCAGACCCACTCTGGTATAAGGATTCGATCATCTATCAGCTACACGTGAAGTCCTTCTATGATTCCAACAATGACGGAATCGGCGACTTCCCTGGGTTGATTTCGAAGCTGGACTACATTGCGCATCTCGGCGCGACCGCCATCTGGCTTCTGCCCTTCTTTCCGTCACCGTTGCTCGATGACGGTTATGACATCAGCGACTATCGCAATGTGCATTCTGACTATGGAACGGTCAGCGATTTTCGCCGCTTCGTGAGTGCCGCACATGCGCGGGGCCTTCGCGTCATCATCGAACTCGTTATCAACCACACGTCCGATCAGCATCCCTGGTTCCAACGCGCGCGCCGCGCAAAACCGGGGTCGGCTGCGCGCGAATTCTATGTCTGGTCGAATACGGACCAAAAATACCGTGGCACACGCATCATCTTCTGCGACACGGAAAAATCGAACTGGACCTGGGACCCAGTTGCCGGCGCGTTTTATTGGCATCGCTTCTATTCGCACCAACCGGATTTGAACTTTGACAATCCGCGCGTGCTGAAGGCAGTCCTATCGATCATGCATTTCTGGGCGGAATGCGGCGTCGATGGATTCAGGCTCGACGCGATCCCTTATCTCATCGAGCGGGAGGGCACGAGCAGCGAAAACCTTCCCGAAACGCACGAGGTCATCCGCAAGATTCGCGCAGAGCTCGATGCCACCTATCCGGGCCGCATGTTGCTCGCCGAAGCCAATCAATGGCCGGAGCATACGAAGGACTATTTCGGCAAGGGCGATGAATGCCATATGGCGTTCCATTTCCCGTTGATGCCGCGCATCTACATGGCGCTCGGCCGCGAGGATCGGTTTCCGATCACCGACATCATGCGGCAGACGCCGCCAATTCCAGATAGCTGCCAATGGGCGATCTTCCTCCGCAATCATGACGAGCTGACACTCGAAATGGTCACGGACATGGAGCGCGACTATCTGTGGGAGACCTATGCTGCCGATCGCCGCGCGCGCATCAATCTCGGCATTCGACGGCGGTTGACGCCCTTGATGGAGCGCGATCGCCGCCGCATCGAATTGATGAATTGTCTGATCCTCTCCATGCGCGGTACGCCGGTCATCTATTACGGCGACGAGATCGGCATGGGCGACAATATTCATCTCGGCGATCGCAATGGCGTGCGGACGCCGATGCAATGGACGCCGGATCGCAACGGTGGTTTCTCGAAAGCCGATCCCGCGACGCTGGTTTTGCCGGCGATCATGGACCCGCTCTACGGTTACGAATCCGTGAATGTTGAAGCGCAGGGCCGCGACCCGCATTCATTGCTGAACTGGATGCGCCGCATGCTTGCGGTCCGCGGCAAGCATCGCGCATTTGGCCGCGGCGGACTTCGGTTCCTCTATCCGAAGAATCGGAAAGTTCTCGCTTATCTGCGCGATTACGACGACGAAATTATTCTGTGCGTCGCTAATTTGGCGCACAGCCCGCAGGCTGTGGAACTCGATCTCTCCGAATTCGTTGGCCGCGTACCTGTCGAACTCAACAATGGCTCACTGTTTCCGCCTATCGGTCAGCTGACCTATCTCCTCACACTGCCGCCCTATGGATTCTACTGGTTTGTCCTGGCGGAGGAAGGCGACTGGCCCGACTGGCATACGCCGGCGCCGGAACCGATGCCCGAATATCAGACATTCGTGATTATCCGCGACCTCATTGAGACGCTGACGGTTTCCTCGCGCGAGCTCTTTGAACGCGATGTCCTGCCGCCTTATCTTTCTAAACGGCGCTGGTTCTCAGCCAAGGACGAGGCGTTAAGCGAAGTCCACCTTGCTGACATCATCCGCCTCCCTGGCCGCGAAATTTATATTTGCAAACTCGAAACGCACACGCGCTCCGGCACCGCTTGCTGGCTTTTGCCGTTGGCGATCGTTTGGGAAGGCGAACCGATAATGGCGCTTCCCAACCAACTTGCGTTGGCCCGCGTGCGTCAGGGCCGGCGTGTGGGTCTTCTGACGGATGCCTTTGCTTTGCCGGAGTTTGCCCGCGGCGCGATTGCAGCGCTCGCGGTGAGCGCGACCGTGCGTCTCCCCCGAGGCCAGATCCGCTTTGAGCATCTGCCGCAAAGGGCGCGTAGTTTGCACCTTTCGCAGAATTCCGAGGTCGAGTGGATTACAGCGGAACAGTCGAACAGCTCGCTCATCGTCGGCGACGCGGTGATGCTCAAAATATTTCGCCGCATTTCGAGCGGCCCGCATCCCGAAGTCGAGATGGGCCGCTACCTCACTGAGCACGGCTTTGCCAATTCGCCGCCACTTTTGGGTGAAGTCGTTTACATCGACGGCGAAGGCGCCCGCTCATCCATGGGAATTGCCCAAAGCTTCATCCGCAACCAGGGCGATGCGTGGTCGTGGCTTCTGGACGATCTGGTCCGCGGGATTGATGCCTTGGCTGCACCGCCGTCCGAAGGTGCGGGCGAGGCCGAGCATATGGCGGATTACGAATCGCTCGCCGCTGTGATCGGCAAGCGGCTCGCCGAAATGCATGGCGTTCTGGCTCGAGAAACGACGGAAGAAGATTTTGCGCCGCGGCGCGCGAGCAAGGCCGATACGGACGAATGGTATCGCCACGCGCGCAAGGAACTTGGTGATGCTTTCGATGTGATCGCCAAACATAAATGGGAACGGCCTGAAGACGGGGCCTGCGCGCAAGAGCTGCTGGAACACCGCGCCCATCTCTTTAAGGAAATGGAGAAGATGGCGGCAAGCGGCGAAGGGACGCTGATGTCGCGCATCCACGGCGATTTTCACCTGGGGCAAGTGCTCGTCGTTGGCGGCGACGTCTATATCATCGACTTTGAAGGCGAACCTGGCCGTCCGCTGGCTGCGCGCCGTGAAAAATTGAGTCCGCTACGCGATGTCGCGGGTCTCCTGCGCTCCTTTGACTATGCCGCAGCAACGGTCGCAAACCGAAAATCGGCTGGCACCGCATCCGTCGCGTCCGAAGAACGCGACGCCGTCCTGCAGCGATTCCGTTCGGTGACTCCGGCAGCTTTCCTGAACGCCTATCGTACAACCCTCGACGCGCGTGGCGAAAACTTCAACGAGCCCTTGCTCAACCTCTTTATGATCGAGAAATCGGCTTATGAAATTCGTTATGAAGCCGCCAACCGTCCGAGCTGGCTTCCGATCCCCCTCGGCGGACTCGCGGCTCTCGTCGCGCGCTTTCTGCATCTGGCGGGAGAGCATGCATGATCCTCGGCGAATTGGGCCGTCCTTGGCAGCTCGATCAAGGACAAGCTGAATCTCTGGCACGGGGCGATGCCCGCGATCCTTTCGCTTTGCTGGGGCCGCATGAGACGGCTGGCGGCCATGTCATTCGGGCGTTTCTGCCGGGCGCGCAGAGCGTCGAAGCGATTCGGCGCCGCGATCGCCATTCCTATGGCGAGCTGACGCAGACACATCCTTCAGGTCTTTTCGAAATTCCGACGCCGGATGACGATCCCTATCTTCTCCGCATCACTTGGGAGGGCGGCGCCCATGAAACCGAAGACCCCTACTCTTTCGGTCTTTTGCTCAGCGAGGACGATCTCTACCTTTTCAATGAAGGCCGCCTTTTCCAACTGGCGGATACGTTCGGCGCCCAGCTGGTGACCATTGGCGACGTGCCCGGCGTACGTTTCGCTGTTTGGGCGCCGAATGCGAGCCGCGTGTCTGTCGTCGGCGATTTCAATTCCTGGGATGCACGGCGCCATCCGATGCGCGTGCGCTATCCATCCGGCGTTTGGGAACTTTTCATTCCGCGGTTGACAGCTGGCGAACGCTATAAATTCAATATCAGAGGTCCGGACGGGCGAACGACGGAGAAGGCCGATCCGATCGCCCGCTGGGCGGAACATGCGCCGGCGACGGCGTCGGTCGTAATGCCGAAAGTAGCGCGTGACTTTCAGGATCACGACTGGATGGCAACGCGGGCGGCGCGCCACGCGACGGACGCACCGATCTCGATCTATGAAGTCCATCTCGGATCATGGCTGCGCAGCGATCGGCCCATCGACTGGACATGGACGGGCGAAAAGTTGGCCGCTTATGCAGCCGACATGGGCTTCACCCATATCGAGCTTCTGCCGATCACCGAACATCCTTTCGGCGGCTCATGGGGCTACCAACCGCTCGGCCTTTTTGCCCCGACCAGCCGGTATGGGACGCCTGAAGATTTTGCCAATTTCGTCGACGCTATGCATGCGAAAGGGATCGGCGTCATTCTCGATTGGGTACCGGCGCATTTTCCGTCGGATCCGCATGGGCTCGCACGTTTCGACGGCACTGCGCTCTACGAGCATCTCGATCCGCGCGAGGGCTTCCATCACGATTGGAACACCTTCATCTACAATTTCGGCCGCCGCGAGGTGCAAGGTTTTCTGATCGCCAGCGCGCTGTATTGGCTCGAGACATTTCATGTCGACGGTCTACGCGTCGATGCCGTCGCCTCCATGCTTTATCGCGACTACAGCCGCAAGGAAGGCGAGTGGGTGCCGAATGCTTATGGCGGCCGCGAAAATCTCGAAGCGATCGGCTTTCTGCGCCATCTCAACACCGTCGTTGGCGAGCGCTGCCCGGGCGCCATGATGATCGCCGAGGAATCGACCGCATGGCCGGGCGTCACTCGGAAGGTGAGCGAAGGCGGTCTCGGCTTTTCCTACAAATGGAACATGGGCTGGATGCATGACACGCTCCGCTACATGGCGCGCGATCCGGTCCACCGGCAATGGCATCACGACGATGTTGGTTTCGGCCTATACTATGCTTTCTCGGAGCACTTTATCCTGCCGCTGTCGCATGATGAAGTCGTGCATGGCAAAGGCTCGCTGATCGGCAAAATGCCGGGCGATCATTGGCAACGCTTTGCCAATCTCCGCGCCTATTTCGCTTTCATGTGGGGACATCCAGGCAAAAAGCTCCTCTTCATGGGCGGTGAAGTCGCGCAGGCGCATGAATGGTCGCATGACGGCGAGATCGAATGGTATCGGCTGAACGAGCCGGCGCCGCATGGCGTGCAACGCCTCATTCGCGATCTCAACCGGATTTATGCGCAGGAAGGCGCGCTGCATCAGCGCGATTGCGAGGCCTCGGGCTTCCAGTGGGTTGTCGGCGACGATAGGACGAATTCGGTTTTCGCCTTTCTGCGATGCGGCGCCGCTGGCGCTCCACCTGTTCTTGTCGTCTGTAATATGACACCCGCGCCACGCTATCACTATCGCATCGGTGTTCCGTACGCCGGTGTCTGGCGCGAAATGCTAAACAGCGACGCCGATATCTATGGCGGCTCCAATCTCGGCAATGGGGGCGCGGTGCAAGCGCAGCACGACGCAATGCACGGCCAACCGCAGTCGCTGGATCTCATTCTTCCCCCGCTGGCCGTTCTCTATTTGCGCGCCGAGTTATAAATGTTCGATAGCTCGATCCGCCTTCAACCAGGCACGCCCTATCCGCTCGGCGCGACCTGGGACGGTTTGGGCGTGAATTTCGCGGTTTTCTCTGGCCATGCGGAACGCATCGACCTCTGCCTTTTCGACCCCTCCGGCCGGCGCGAGATCGCGCGCTTGGCTTTGCCCGAATGTACGGACGAAGTCTGGCATGGCTATTTGCCCAATGCGCATGCTGGCCTGATTTACGGCTATCGCGCCTACGGCCCTTATAGCCCAAATGAAGGCCACCGCTTCAATCACCATAAGCTTCTGCTCGATCCTTATGCGCGCCAATATGCGAGCGAATTTCGCTGGTCGGACGCCCTCTTCGGCTATCGGGTGAATTCGCCCCGCGCCGATCTCAGTTTCGATCGCCGCGACAGCGCGCCCGGCATGATGAAGGCCGTCGTGACGGACGACACGTTCAACTGGGGTGATGATCAGCCGCCGGGCACCCCTTGGGCGAGCACCGTGATCTATGAGGCGCATCTGCGCGGCCTCACCATGTTACGTGAAGACTTGCTGCCGCCGAACCGGGGGACCTTCGCAGCTCTGTCAGAGCCAAAGGTCATCGACTATCTGCGCCGCCTCGGGATCACCGCAGTCGAGCTGATGCCGATTCAGGCTTTTTTGCAGGATCGGCATTTACTCGAAAAAGGCCTCCGTAATTACTGGGGCTATAACACGATCGGCTTCTTCGCGATCGAACCGCGTTATCTGGCAACCGATTCCGCAAATGAAATGCGCGTTGCGATCAGACGCTTGCATGCAGCGGGCATCGAGGTCTTTCTCGACGTTGTCTATAACCACACGGCCGAAGGCAGCGAATTTGGCCCGACCCTCTCCTTCCGTGGCTTGGATAACAGCAGCTATTATAGGCTCGTCCAAGGAAATCGCCGCCACTGCGTCAATGATACGGGCACCGGCAATACGCTCAATCTGTCGCATCCGCGCGTGTTGCAGATGGTCATGGACTCGCTACGTTATTGGGTCACCTCTTATCATGTAGACGGATTTCGCTTCGATCTCGGCGTGACGCTCGGACGCGAAGCGCATGGCTTTGATCCGGGGGCGGGCTTCTTCGATGCTCTCCGGCAAGACCCTGTATTGGCGCGCGTCAAGCTGATTTCCGAACCCTGGGACGTCGGCCCGGGCGGTTATCAGCTTGGCCAACATCCGCCCGGCTTTGCCGAATGGAATGATCGATTCCGTGACGGTCTGCGTCGCTTCTGGCGCGGCGATCAGGGTGCGCGCGCGGATTTTGCCGCACGCATCACCGGTTCAAGCGATATTTTCGATCGTCGGGCACGGCGCCCCTGGGCCTCGGTCAATTATGCAGCCTCGCATGACGGTTTCACCTTGGCGGACGTGGTCAGCTATGCCGAACGCCACAATGAAGCCAATGGCGAAAACAGCCAGGACGGACATGCGGATAATTTTTCTGCCAATTGGGGCGTCGAAGGACCCACGGACAATCCAGAGATCCTCGCGATTCGTGCCCGCGTCGCGCGCGCCATGCTGGCGTCTGTGTTTTTTTCGCATGGCACGCCCATGCTGCTCGCGGGCGATGAATTTGGCCGCAGCCAGAACGGCAATAACAATGCCTATTGCCAAGACAACGATACATCCTGGGTGCATTGGAAGCAAATCTTTACACCGGAAGGCCGGTCAATGGTGAATTTCGTGACGCGGCTTATCGCTTTGCGTCACGCCTACCCGGTTCTCCGATGTCGCCATTTCATGCATGGAAAGGAGACACTTCCGGGAAATCTTTCGGACATCGCCTGGTTCGACCAGAACGGCGAACCCATGTCGAGCGACGCGTGGAACGATCCCAATGGACGCGTCATTATCGTGAGGCGCGCGGAGCATCCCGCCGGAGACATTGTCGCCGCTCTCACGCTGCTGCTCAACCCGACGAGCGAAAGCATGGTTTTTCGTTTGCCGGTCCCTCGCGTTCCGTCGCGAGTTCTGATCGACAGCAGCGATCCGAGCGCCGAAGAATATGAAGTCGACGGCGAGGTGACGATCGCGCCCCAGACGGCCATATTGGTCTTAGGAATCCATGAAGATCTGAAATGACCACGCGGTATGCGCAACAACTGTCCTTCGGTGCCACCCTCGTCGATGCCAATAGGACGCGTTTCCGATTATTTGCTCCTGCACAGGAATCCGTTTCCATCGAGTTCGCCGACGGTCCTACCATCGCGATGACATCCAAGGGAGATGGCTGGTTCGAGGCGGAAGGCGATTGCGCAGCCGGCACACGTTACCGTTATCGCGTCGCAACGGGCGAAGCCGTGCCTGATCCTGCCTCACGTGCGCAGGCAGAGGATGTGCATGGCTGGAGCCTCGTCATCGATCCTCAGACTTATGAATGGCGTAACGGAGGTTGGCGCGGCCGGCCTTGGCATGAAACCGTGATTTATGAGCTGCATTGCGGCTTGCTCGGCGGATTTGCCGGAGTTGCTGCGGCGCTTCCGCAACTCGCCAAGCTCGGCATCACCGCCGTCGAGCTGATGCCGGTCAATGATTTTCCAGGGCGTCGGAATTGGGGCTATGATGGCGTTCTGCCATTCGCGCCGGACACGTCCTACGGATCGCCCGCAGATTTAAAGGCGCTCGTTGACAACGCGCATGATCTTGGCCTGATGATTTTCCTGGACGTCGTTTACAATCACTTTGGACCGGACGGCAATTATCTCGCTCTCTATGCGCCATCGATATTCCGCGCAGATATGCATACACCTTGGGGCGCAAGTATCGATTTTCGCTGCAAAGAGGTACGACGTTTCTTTACCGAGAACGCGCTCTATTGGCTGATGGAATATCGCTTCGACGGCCTGCGTTTTGATGCAGTGCACGCGATCAGTGAAAGCGATTGGCTGGATGAGATGGCAGCCGCCGTTCGCGCGAATTTCGGACCCGAGCGTCATGTCCATCTCATTCTCGAGAATGATGGCAACATCGCCAGCCATTTGCATGGGGATTTCGATGCACAATGGAATGATGATGCGCATCACGTCTTGCATGTTCTGCTCACCAGCGAAAATGAGGGCTATTATGTCGATTACGCCGACGCCCCCGCCGAGAAACTCGCGAAGAGCTTGAGCGAAGGCTTCGTCTATCAGGGCGAACCGTCGAAACATCGCGACGGCGAGCGGCGGGGAACGTCGAGCGCCGGCCTGCCGCCCACAGCCTTCGTTTTCTTTCTCCAAAACCATGACCAGATCGGCAACCGCGCCTTTGGCGAGCGGCTGACCGTGTTATCCGATCCGGAGGCGCTTGAGGCCGCGACCGCGCTCCAGCTTCTTGCGCCTCATATACCGCTTATTTTTATGGGCGAAGAAGAGGCCAGCCAGACGCCGTTTCTGTTCTTCTCCGACTATCAGGGTGATCTCGCGGCTGCCGTTCGTGAAGGCCGGCGGCGTGAATTCGCGCGCTTTGCGGCCTTCGCTGATCCGGCGCGCCGCGAGAAAATCCCGGACCCGGTTCAGCCAGACACGTTCGATGCGTCCATCCCGCAACCGGACCCCAAATTGAAGGCGCAACGTGTCGATCTCTATCGGCATCTCCTGAAACTACGGCACGACGAGATCATGCCGCGTCTCCCGGGCGCCCGCGCGGAGGGTGCCGTTGCTGTTTCTGATGCGGCCGTTCTGGCGGATTGGCGCATGGGGGATGGCAGCCACCTAATCCTCGCTGTCAATTTAGGACATGAGCCGGCTGAAATGAGTGTGCCGCCGGCCCCACTACTCTTTGAAAGCCGCTCGGACGCCGCGCGCGCCCTTCATGCGGGAACACTCCCAGCGCGAAGCACTGTCGCGCTCCTGGAGCCCGCAGCATGAGCGGCGGCGATCAGGCGCTTGCCGATCTCGCCCGACTTGCCGGCGTCGCGGTCGATTGGATCGATGCCTCGGATCGACCGCAACGCGTTGCGCCTGATGTTTTAAGACAAATTCTGGAGGCACTTGGCATAACCTGCAGAAGCGATCATGAGATCGCTGAGAATATCGAGCGACTTCGACATCCGCAAACGCCATCGATGATCACCTGTGATGTCGATAAGGCTTTCAGCGTGAACCTTTCGGCTGTGCGCCACGCTCGGATCATCTTCGATGATGGCAGCCAGCGAGATGTTAAGCCGCAAATTGGATCCACAAATCAGCTGCTTTTCCCACCGATCGAGCGCGTCGGCTATCACCAGCTTGAGATTGATGAGACGCGCATTCCTTTAGCCGTCGCCCCGAGGCGTTGCTTCAGTCTAAATGACGCCGCGAGTGGTGATCGGCTCTGGGGTCTCGCTGTCCAGCTCTATGGACTGCGCCGCAACGGTGACATGGGCATTGGCGACGCGGCGGCGCTTGCGACACTCGCGCGACATGCTGCACGGCATGGCGCTGATGCGCTAGCCTTGAGCCCAACCCACGCGCTCTTTGGCGGCGATGTCCAAAAATATAGCCCCTATTCGCCTTCCAACCGGGTCCTTCTGAACCCGCTCTTTGCGGATCCCAGGGTGACTTTCGGCAACGACCGCTTGCCTGCGCTTCGGCAAGAGATGAAAATCGATATGTCAGCTTCGTCACCGGACGCGCTGATTGACTGGCCAGCAGCGGCGGCGCGGAAGCTTCGTGTCTTCCGGACCCTCTTTGATTCATTTTATGCGCGGGTCGAGACCGATCCCGAGGATGATCTGGTCCTCGCCTTCCATGCCTTTCGACGCACCGGCGGCGAATTGCTGGAAAACCACGCGCGATTTGAAGCCATATACGCCGAACGCAAACGAAGCGATCCGGCGCACACGGATTGGCGGAGCTGGCCTTCTGAGTTGCGCGACCCGAAAAGCCCGGCCGTCGCGGCTTTCGCGAGGGCACATTCCCGCGAGGTCGCGTTCCACATTTTTTTGCAATGGCTTGCCGACCAATCTTTTGCTTCCGCCCAGGCAGCGGCGAAGCAGTCCCATATGCGCATTGGGCTCATTGCCGATCTCGCGGTCGGCATGGAGAGCGGCGGCAGTCAAGCCTGGTCATGCCAGGCCGAATCTTTGGTCGGCTTGACCGTCGGCGCGCCGCCTGATTTTTTTAATCCGAAGGGCCAAAGCTGGGGGCTCACCACTTTCTCGCCGCTCGCGTTGCAGACCTCGGCCTTTGCGCCCTTTCTTGCGATCATCCGGGCCGCGCTCCGACATTCGGGCGGTCTGCGCATTGATCATGCGATGGGGCTTACGCGGCTGTGGCTCATCCCGAACGGCGCCGCATCGGCCGAAGGCGCCTACCTCAAATACCCTCTCGCCGATCTCCTGCGCCTCATCAAACTCGAATCCGTACGCCATCGCGCGGTTATTATCGGCGAGGATTTGGGCACCGTTCCCGCAGGTTTTCGGGAAACATTGGATGCGGCTTCCATCGCGGGAACCGATGTTCTGTGGTTTGCGCGCAAGAAAGACAAATTCATACCGCCTGCCGCATGGCGTCCGAACGCGATTGCCATGACCTCGACGCATGATCTTCCAACCCTCGCAGGCTGGTGGCAGGGTCACGACATAAAGCTACGCGAGGACTCCGATCTGTTCGGGCCGGACGAAAACCGCGAAAGCCTGCTACGAGAGCGTGACGCCGAACGCGCGAATTTATGGCAGGCATTTCAATCCGCGGGTGCCGTTACAGCCGATGCCCCGTTGCCGGAGACTTCGCCGCCAGCCGTGGACGCGGCCGTCGCGTTTGTCTCCGCTGGCCCAAGCCCGCTATTGCTACTCCCGCTCGAAGATCTTCTCGGGCTCGAAGAACAACCCAATCTGCCCGGCACGATCGACGAGCATCCCAATTGGAGGCGGCGCTATCCCGAAGATGTTGAAGCCATCTTGGATGCTCCGGCGATTACCGCGCGGATCGACGGGCTCTCGCGCGGAAAAACAGCATGAGCACGCCGCGCGCTACCATGCGCCTGCAATTCCATAAAGGGTTCACGTTTGACGATGCGATTGCGGTGATCCCCTATCTTGCCGATTTGGGTATCAGCCATCTCTATGCCTCGCCTATCATGACCGCCCGCGCCGGTTCGATGCACGGCTACGACATCGTCGATCCCAAAACCATCAATCCGGAACTTGGCGGAGAGGCAGGCTTTCGCCGCCTGATTGCGGCGCTGCGGCAGGCCGGACTCGGCATCATCATCGACATCGTCCCCAACCACATGGCTGTCGGCAGCGATAACACATGGTGGATGGATGTCCTGCGGACTGGCCGCAAGAGCACCTATGCTCATTATTTCGACATCGACTGGGAGCCGGACGATCCGGCGTTAAAAAACAAGATCCTTCTGCCGGTCCTCGGGCGGCCCTATGGCGAGACGTTGCAAGATGGTGAGATCAGTCTCGTCTTGGATGACGAGCACCGCCAATACAAAGTTCGCTACTTCGAGCATGTTTTCCCAATTAATGATGACAGCATCGCAGGTATCGAATCATCCGCCCTTGAGGCTTTTGACGCCAGGACGTCAGACGGCCGCGTGAAACTGCAAGCGCTTTTGGAGCGGCAGCATTATCGTCTAGCCTGGTGGCGTAGCGCCAATGACGCCATCAATTGGCGGCGGTTCTTCGACATCAACGAGCTCGCTGCCCTGCGCGTCGAAGACGATGATGTCTTCGACGCCATCCACGCCACAATCATCAGCCTCTTCGCAGAGGGCCTGATCGACGGCGTTCGGATCGATCATATTGATGGCCTGGCTGACCCGAAAGGCTACTGTCGGCGCCTGCGTGCGTGCCTAGAAGCGCAAAGGCCAAGAGCAGACCGCCCCTACATCATCGTCGAGAAAATCCTGGGTGCTGGCGAGGAATTATCCGCAGATTGGCACTGTGACGGCACGAGCGGTTATGATTTCATGGACCAGCTCTCGCGCATTTTGCACAATGCGGGCGGCAGCGAGCCTTTTAGCCAATGGTGGGCGGCGGTCAGCGGCCAGCCGGCAAGTTTCGCCGTGGAAGAGGAGGCGTGCCGGCGCGAGATCCTTGCGCGCAGCTTTGCGGCGCAACTCGAAGCGGCCGCCTCATCGCTCTATCACCTAGCGCGGCAGGATCTCGTTACCCGTGATTTCGCGCGGCCGGTTCTGCGGCGCGGCCTCATCGAAATCCTCGTCCATATGCGCGTCTATCGGACCTATGCCGGCGCGAGTTCGGCGTCGGCCTCCGACAAGAAGAAGCTGAATGATGCCGTCGCGGGTGCTTTGACGACTTGCTTGCCACAGGATCGCGACGCGATACTGCAGATCGCGGCTTGGCTCGGCGGCGAGGTCGACGCGCCAGGCGATGCCGCCTTGCAGCGCGATGCAATCCGTCGCTTCCAACAGCTCAGCGCGCCGCTTGCCGCCAAGGCAGTTGAAGACACAGCGTTCTACCGCTACGCGCCCTTGCTCTCACGCAATGATGTCGGCTTCGATCCAAGCCATTTTGCGGATGACATTGACGCCTTTCACCGCCAATGTCTGACACGGGCCAAGAATTTTCCATATGCAATGCTGGCGAGCGCCACGCATGATCACAAGCGTGGAGAGGAGGTCCGCGCGCGGCTCGCGGTGCTGAGCGAAATTCCGGATGAATGGATAAAACAACAATCTTCCTGGCTCAGCGATGCCGAGCCGCTTTTTAAAGGCATCGATGGATCGCGGGCGCTGACATTGGCCGATGCGGCCATTCTGTTTCAAATGCTGGTCGGCGCGTGGCCGCTCGATCTAAGGCCCGATGATGCCGCCGGCCTCCGAGTTTTTGCCGATCGCATGGCCGCATGGCAGCTGAAAGCATTGCGTGAGGCGAAGCTCTCAACCGATTGGATTTCGCCCAATGAAGTCTATGAGGCAGCGGCCGGCACTTTTCTGCGCAACCTTTTCTCCGGCGGCTGGCCAGACAAATTCGCGACATTCGCCGATCGCATCGCAGCGGCCGGAGCCGTCAATGGACTTGTCCAGACCCTCTTGAAGCTTACGGCACCGGGTATTCCGGACATCTATCAGGGCACCGAATTTTGGGATCAAAGTCTCGTCGACCCCGACAATCGCCGGCCCGTTGACTTTTCGGCACGGAGCAAAGCCCTCTCGTCGCGGAAAAGCATTCCCGAACTCGCCGCATGCTGGCGCGATGGCGCAATCAAACAAGCACTGATCCACGAGATTTTGATCGCACGAAAGTCGCATGCAGCGCTTTTTACAGATGGTGCCTATCTTCCGTTGCAGGTCGAAGGGGTCGCAGTTGAACATCTCATCGCTTTTGCACGACAGAAAAACGACGAGGTTCTCATCATCCTTGCGGCCCGTCTTCCATCGCAGATGCTCGATAAAGGACTTGCCATTCCAGCTTTGTCATGGGGCGATACGCATCTACATCTGCCCGCCGAATTTAGCGGAAAGTTTCACAATCTTCTGCTGCAAGCGCCGCTGCTGACCCTGAACGATAGGATTCCGGTCGCCCGACTATTGGACGGCTTCCCGTTCGCAGTACTCATGCGGACGACCGCGGCTGCGCACTGAGCTCAAGCCAATCGAGCTCTTCTTCAACCTTGCGATAGGCGTCATCACCGATGGTGCCCGCTCTGCGCAGCGCGTCGATCGCAGAACGCGCCTTGGTCACAGCCTCCCTGCGCAACGCATTGTCTGTCCTATCACCCGGGTCTTGGCCGCTCTTGACTTGCTGCATCGCGTCTTCATATTCGAGCCTTAGCCGTTCAGCAGCTGCCAAGGGATTGTGCTCGAGGACGGCTAGAGCCGCTTTCAAAGCGGTCTTTCGCGCCACTCTGAGCTCCGATTCGATGATGCCGTCGCGTGGCAGGCGCAGAAAAATGAGCAAGGGCGCCAATGTGGCGCCTTGAATCACAAGCGTGCCGAGCACCACGACGAAAGCCGTCAATTGAATGAAGCCGCGATAAGGAAAACCCACGGGCAGCGCCATTGCCGCAGCAAGCGTAACGATGCCGCGCATGCCAGCCCATCCGATGACGAGGGCGCCCGCAGCCGTTGGTCGCGACATCGATGAACGAGCCACATTGAATCCGAAAACGTGGTTCTTCCACCGTACCACGGCACTGTATGTCATCACCCAGATCAGGCGGATCGCGATGACGGCTGCGAGAATGATAAGCGCGGCGACGAAATAATGTACACGTTCGACGGAGCTCAAGGGCTCCAAAATGGGGCGGATGTGCAGTCCGATCAGTGTGAACGCGAGCGCATTGAGGACGAAGCTTGCGGTTTCCCAGATCGCGAAGGACGGGATTCGCAGCCTGGCAGCCATCGCTTCGCCTGACTGACGGCCCAGCGTCAGACCGAAGACGACCATCGTCACGACGCTCGACATGCCGAGCCGCTCCGCCGCAAGCCAGACGCCAAACGCCATTGCAAACTGAAAAATGACCGAACTGGGCGCATCCTTCATGCGTCTGACCAGCCAGCTGACCGGCCATGCGACGATCCATCCCGCCACGACGCTGCCCAAGACGACAATGACGAATGTGGGCGCAGCGTGTATTGGACTGAAACTGCCCGCGGCAACTGCGCCAACGGCTATCCGATAGATCAACAAAGACGATGCGTCATTAAGGAGACTTTCTCCCTCAAGAACCTTGCGAATCCGATGGGGTGGATTGATCTGCGCAAGGACCGCCAGCGCCGCAACGGCGTCCGGTGGCGCCAACAGAGCACCAAGTGCCACGGCGGCACCCCAAGGCATGTCGGGGAAGAGGTGACGAGCGACGAAAGCCGAGACCACGGTCGTCAGACCGACAGCAACCAAAACAAGCGACAGGACGGGCCGCCAATTATCGCGAAGATCGCGAAGGGAAGCGTCAAAGGCTGCATCCGCCAGCACAGGCGCCACAAAGAGGGTCAGGATCAGTTCGGGATCGAGATCGAGTCGGGGCGCGCCCGGCAAGAAAGCCAGAGCGGCACCGCCTAAGGCGAGCAACGTCGGATAAGGAATATGGATGCGACGTGCGATCGCCGAAAGGACAGTCGCCGCGACGAGCAGCGTGAGAATCGTTTCGAATGTGAGCATCGGCACGATGGACCTCTGTGGAGATCGCGATGCTACCGCAGGCTCAGCTAAATCGCGAGGCGCGAAACCGCCGCCATCGCCCTCCGTCAATGCAGAACGTCGGCCGCAAGACGTTTCTTCAGGACAGCGCGATCCACCTTCCCCACGCCGTTTGTCGGCAGGGCTTCGATGCTGTGAAAGGCGGCCGGCACATGGATACGTGACAAACGCGACAGAACGAATGCGGCAAGTGCTTCGGTTTCGAGCAGCTGCTTTTCTCTTGTCACGATGAAGGCGACGGGTACTTCGCCGAGATCGGCATGCGGCATGCCCACAACACAGCAATCGCGCACGGCCGGATGCGTCGCGAGGTGGTGCTCGATCAAGGCGGGTGAAATATTTTCGCCGCCCCGAATGATGACATCCTTGATCCGGCCGGTGATCGACAAATAGCCGTCTTTATCGAAGCGGCCGAGGTCTCCCGTGCGCAACCAGCCGTCAACGATCGGCGATTCGGCCACCGCGCCAATATAGCCGCACATCAAGGACCGTCCGCCGATGCGGATTTCACCCTCCGCACCCGCAGCCACTTCGCGACTGCCGCCCGGCTCGAACAGCCGCACGTCCTGCCCCGCGAGAACCGTACCGACGGTACCCGTCCGCCGGTTCGATGGCGGATTCATCGTCGATGTGCAGGTCGCCTCGGACAAGCCATAAGATATGACGAGCGGGACATCGAAGGCCGCCTCGATCTGCTCTTGCAAAACGAGCGTTATGGGTGCGGAGCCGCAGCGCAGGAAGCGCAGATTGGGGAAACGATCTCCCGCCGTAACATAAGGCAGCATGCGCGAATACATCGTCGGCACACCGGTCATATAGGTGATACCGTCATTCTTGAGACGATCGACGGTCTCTTCCGCACGAAAGCGGTCGATCACCACAATGGTCGCACCAGCCAATAAAGGGACGATCAGCTGATTGTTCACACCATTCGTATGATAGAGCGGCATGACATGCAGCAGCCTGTCCGCTGGTGACGTGCCGGTGTGCTTCAGAACACCATAGGCATTTGTCGTCAGATTGGCGTGGCTCAACAAAATTCCCTTCGATGCGCCTGTGCTGCCGGAGGTGAAGAGCATCATGGCGCGATCATCCGGCGTCAAAGCCGGATCGGCATAAGTTTCGCCCCCCGCCTCCAAAGACACAAAATCGCGCATCGCGATTCCCGGCATCTCCGGCAGGGAAACCGTCGGCGCATGGATCAGGTGACGTATGCCGACTATCACCAAACGCTCGGCAATGACGGCGGGCGCCAAATCCTGTTCGATGAAACAGGCGCAGCCGCCCGCTTGCATGACCCCAAAAAAAGCTACGACGGCATCGGCGCTCTTTGGCGCGACAATGCCGACGGCATCGCCTCTCCTTAAGCCCCAATCGCGACAACCCGCGGCGAAGGCGTCGATGCGTGCCGCGAGCTGCACATAGCTGGTTGCCGCGCCGGTGTCCTCGATCGCGACACGCTCTTTGGCACCATGTTCGCCAATGGCCGCGCGCAATTGATGAATGAGAACGCCGTCAGCAACCGTCATGGCCTTTGCTCCTAATGCAGCCGGATAGCGGCATCCCGCTCAAAACTGCCTGCGGGATCGAGCGCGGCAAGCGCCGCGATTTCCGCCGCCGTCGGTTCCGGCGTCGGTTCGGCGCCGCTGCTGTCGAATGTGAAGCCCGTGCGTGCGACGACCTCGTCTAGACCGAGTTGCGGATGCCAGGATTGCAGCGCTAGTCTATCGTTTTGCTTGATGAAGACAGCGATCGGCGTCACCACGCCATGCATGCCGCCCGACGCGGTCACGAAGTCGAGCTGTTCGACGAGCGTCCGCTTCGAGTGTTCGGTCCGCCAAGTGCAGGAACGGCGCGCCGTCGGCAACATAACGGCACCGCCGCCACCGCCCGGAAGACGTACTTTCGGCGCATGCCAATCGCCGATGCAGGAGACGTTGGTGCGACCGAGCCCATCGATCTGTGCAGCGCCGAGAAAACAGAGATCCATACGGCCGCGCGTGCAGAGATCATAGAAATCTTCATTGGCGAAGATCGAGGCCGAGCCTTCCGCTAGCATGGGATCGGAACTCGAAATCGGAATCTTCGAGGGTTCCGGATCGACGCCGCCCGCGACATTGATATAGGTGAAGGAAAATGGATAAGCGCGCTTTGCCAGCAAGCAGGCGAGCATTGGCAGCGTCGAATTCACGCCGCTGAAAGTGATCTCGTTGGGACGAATGAACCGCGCAAGATTGGTAACGATATAGGAGAATCCACTCCAGCCTTCAGGCATAGGCCACACTCCGAACCTCAGGCGCGGCATCGAGATGCGTAGCGAGAATATGCGGCTCATCGCGCATGTAATCTTCGACAGCGACGTAATCGACCTCATAATGCGGCCAACAGGAGCCGGGCCACGCGCCATGCGGTACGATGGCAAAGGCCTCGACCATGAAATGCGGCACGAGAGTCAGCTCGGGCTGATCGCGAAAGGATTGGGCCGGCGCGATGCGCTCGGCCACCACGAGCACTCGCTTAGCCGCACGCGTCATGATCCGATCCCAATGCGACGTGCCGAGGACGCGGACATCGCCTTGTTCGCTGACCTCATTGGCGTGGATCACGGCGCACTCCGGCGTGATCCGCGGGATCACATAAGTGTTTTCGCCGCTGCCATAGGGATCAGGAAGCGCTTTCCATCCATTCAAGGCCGGCAGCGCCGAGCCGTGCAGGCCGCCGCAGGGTTGAAAGGGAACGCCGAAAGCTGAAGCGCGCAGTCCTGCTGTAAGACTCGCACAGGCATGTTCTTCGAGCCGCAGCATGCCCCGCTCGACGGCGCGCCGGTACCAGGGCGCAAGGCCGAAATTACCTTCCATCGCGACGATACCGGCGCGCGCGCGGTTCGCAACGCCAGCGCGACATAGAATATCGATGTCATAGCCGGGAGACTGCTTGATGATTTCGATCTCGCGCCGGCCCTGGCGAATCAGTTCGCGCACGAGCGCAAAGGGGCCGCGATGCAGAAAGCTACCGCCAAGCGCGAGGGAATTTCCGTCGGCAATGCGGGCTGCGAGATCCGACAGCGCCACCTGTTTGGTTGCGAAAGCGCTCATGCCGACGCCTCCGTCGCTTGCTTCGCTGCGCCATTTGCGGCTTTGGCGGGCGCCGGCTTAGCGGGTGGGCCGCGATAAGTCCGGATGCGGTCTTTCAAACCGCGAAGCGCCGCCGAACGGACCAATTCGGCAAGGTCGGCATCGCGCGTGTCTGGCGTGGTCGCTGCGAACAGACGCGTTCTCGCGTCGACCGACAGTATCTCCGCGGCGCGTGTTGCCGTGGCGATTTCCGTCGGCCACTCGGCCTGCTCCGCAATGCCGGTCAGAAACCCTGATTTGAGCGCTTCGGCACTATCGAAGGCGATGCCTTCTTGCAAAATACGACGCGCCAGCGAATTGCCGACGCGCGCCGCGTAGCGCCGCGTGCCGAGGATAAGGCCGAACTTGAGGCCGGGCATTTGGAAGGCGGCGCTTTGCGTCGCGACCCGCCGCGCGCAGCTGCAAATGATATCGACACCGGCGCCGAAATTCTTGCCATGCGCCAGCGCCAGTGTATCGAAAGGCGCGTAGTAGAGCTTCTGCAGCAATTGCTCGATGCGGATGAAGCGCAGAACGAGATCGCCTTCGGACTGTTCTTCAAAGCCGCCGAAATCGAAACCGGCGCTGAAATTGCGGCCCTCGCCGCGAATGACAAGCAGCGTCGTGTCGCGCTTTTCCGCAACATCGATAGCCGCAATCAAGGCATCGACCAGCGATGCGGAGAGCGCGTTCATCTTCTCCGGCCGATTGAGGGTCAGAGTGACGGCATTGCCGGATGTTTCGACGAGCAGCTCGGTCATTCCGCAGCCTCGGTCTGATCCGCGGCACCGAAAATCTCGTCATTATGTTCGCCGAGCGCCGGCGGACGCCGATAGATGGGGAACCCCTGCCCGTTGAAGCGTAGAGGCGAACTGAACGTCTGCACTTTGCGTCCACCCGGAACTGCCATCGACTCGATCCAGCCCATATGGGTGACCTGCGGATCGGCCAGCGCCTCGCCAAAGGAATTGATCGGCGCACAAGCGACACCGGCCTCGCGGAAGCGGTCGAGCCATTCGGCACAGGTTCCGCGCGCAAGTTCGCGTTCCCAAATTTCGCGAAGCGCCTCCTGGTTTTTGGCGCGCAGCGTCGGCGTCTTGAACCGCTCCTGCTCGATCAGATCTTCACGGCTGATCGTCTTGCAAGCGGCCCGCCAGAGGGAATCATTGCCCGCCGCCATAGCGAAATAGCCGTCCTTCGCGCGAAAGGCTTGATAAGGCGCGTTACGCGGATGGGCGGAGCCGAGGCGGCGCGGATTGATGCCCGTGCCGAAATATTCGCTTGTCTGCAGGGCCGCGATGGCAAGCGACGCGCCGAACATGGACGCATCGATATGCATGCCCTTGCCGGTCATCGCGACTTGGCGCAGCGCCGAGGCGACGGCGAATGCACCGTAAAGGCCAGTGGCAAAATCCGAGACCGGCACGCCGCATTTCACCGGTGCCCCTTCCGGCTCGCCCGTCACGCTCATAATGCCGCTGACTGCCTGCAATGTGAGGTCGAAGCCGGCCTCTTTAGCGCGCGGTCCTTCCTGGCCATAGGCCGAGATCGAACAATAAATGAGCTTCGGATTGGCGGCGCTCAGACTGGCGAAATCGAGGCCGAGCCGTGTCATGACGCCGGGCCGGTTGTTTTCAAGAACGACATCGGCGCCGAGCATCAGCTGGCGCGCGCGCGCATTGTCTTCCGGGCTTTTGAGGTCCAGCGCGACAGAGCGCTTGTTGCGATTGACGGAAGCGAAATTGTCGCTGAATCCGTCGGAGATCGGCGGCCATTGGCGCATGGTATCGCCATCTTGTGGATGCTCGATCTTAATCACGTCCGCCCCCATATCGGCGAGCAGCATCGCGCAAAAAGGGCCGGCCGCGACCGTGCACACTTCGATGACTTTGACGCCGTCGAGCGGTCTCATACATGAACTCCTGGCTGGGCGCTTTTGCGCGGCGGAACCTCGGCCGGACGCTGAACGGTCTGGCTACACGGATTGTGACCAAGCGCGCGCGACAGGCCTTTTGCGGCATCCATCACAATGCTTTGGTATTGCTTCATATGGACCGGCTTCATCCGCTCCGCCGGACCGGAAATGCCGATGGACGCGACGGGATTTCCGCCTGCATCCAAGACGATCGCAGCAAGACCATAGACGGTGTCGCGCCATTCGCCGCGATTGACGGCAAATCCTTGGCGACGGATCTGCGCCATCTCTCGTTGCAAGCCTTCCAGTGTCGTGATCGTTCGCGGCGTGTAGGCGGCGAGCGGAAAATTGCCCAAAGCGATGAGCGCAGCATCGCCGCTATGAGCGAGAAGTGCCTTGCCTGACGCGACGCAATAGGCCGGCGCGCGGCCACCGATCGACGAATAGGCGCGCACCGGATGCGCGCTGTCGAGTTTGTTGACGTAAATGACTTCGGCCTTGTCGAGGACCGACAGATGCACGGTCTCGCCCGTATCGGCGAGGAGTTTCGCCATGAACGGCACCCCGGCGCTACGCACATTCACTTGCGACATGACGGCACTTCCAAGCTCGAAGAGCTTCAGCGTGCAGGCGTATCGGCCGGGTGTCGGCGCATGCACATATTGAGCGGCGATGAGTGTCTGCAAAGTGCGGTGCAAATTGCTTTTCGTGAGATCGAGATCGCGCGCAAGCTCGGTAATGCCGCGCGGCTGATCACTCAACGCGAGGGTTTCGAGAACCCTCAGACCCTTAAGCAAAGTACCGTCCATGATCGGTCCTACCGAGTCCAGAATTTAGAACAACGTTCTAAATTTGCTAACACCCGAACCGATGCCCAGCAAGCGAAATGTTGGCATCTGACATACAGCCTTACGCAGAGGTGAATGATGTCAGATGCTTTTGCATCGTTCCATGCGGCCGCATGCGTGCCGCCGCTGTAAGCGCTTCAGTTATTGCGCCGGCTGCAAGGATGCCGCTTCGGCAAGCTGCTTGAACTTCGGCTGAAACACGACATCGGCCATCGCCTGGCAACGGATGATGTAGCGATGCTCATCGGGTCCATAATCCGCAACAGCATTGTGCAGCGTCTGCAGATTGTCCCACACGAGCACGTCGCCGACGCGCCATTGGTGCGTATATTGAAACTCGGGCCGTAGCTGATGCTCGAAGAGGAATTCAAGCAATTCGTCGCTTTCCTTTTCCGGCATGCCGTCGATCTTCACCGTATAGCCGGGGTTCGCATAAAGAATTTTTCGGCCGGAGATCGGATGCGTTATCACCATCGGATGCGACACAGGCGGCTTCTTGCGCCGCTGCTCATCCGTCAGCGGCGGACGCGACGTCGCCTCGCCTTTACGCTGGCGCATCATTTCCCAGAATTTTTCGAAATTATGGGTTGCGGTGCGAGTCTCAATTCGCGCTTTCACCTCTTCCGGCAGCGTGTCGTAAGCCGCCGTCATGCTCGCGAAGGACGTGCCACCGAGCGGCTTACCATTGCGATGCGGGACATGCTTCGCGTGAAGCGCGTTCACAAAGGCGATCATTTTGCTGAAGGACATATCGGTATGCCAGTCCTGCCCCGCATCCGCGAGACCGACCGGCTTTCCGTCGACGATCATGTTGGAGAGGATCATGACCTCTGGATGCTCTTTATCCTGAAAGGCACCGGAGACATGCACTTCGAGTTCGCCGAACTGGCCGGTAAAATTCACCAAATTCACTGGCGCCAGATTCTGATCGTGGAAACAGACGACGCCATGATCCGCAAGACCGCGCAGGATCGCGCCAAACTGCGCATCTGACAGCGGCTGCGTGAGATCGACACCGCCAATCGACGCTCCCAAAATCTCCCCACTCGGGGTGATCATCACCATTGCTATCTCCTATCGTTCTCTGTGCGCGCAGCGCGGCTAATCATCAAGGCGCATCGCTGGGGAGCTGCTGGGCCGGAACCTGCGACGATTCCTGCGGCCTAAGCATCATCTCAAGAAAACCGCCCGCCAAAAGGCCCACAACGCTGCCCGCTAGCCCGACGAACAAGGCAGCGTGTCCATTCGCTCCGAATAGGACCCAAACAATGTTGGCAAGCATACCGCCAGCGACGGATCCGAAGCCTGCGTAGAGTGTGCAAAACCGCGACTTCGGGAAGAAGACCGTCAGCATCAGCGGAACGAGGATGGCATCGGCGCGGAAAGCGAAGGCCAGGAAGCTGTAATTGATGATCAGCTTCAGGATGCCGCTTGCACCGGCATAGACGCCGAGAACGATGACCACGGCGATCACCGCGCGCGCAACAATCAGTCCCTCACGATCGCTCATTTTCGGACGAAGATAATTTTGATAAAGATCGCGAGTAACCATCGTCGAAATGCCCAGGGCCAAACCGCCGGCGCAGGTGATGACGGTGATCAAAATGGCGCCGAGCATAACGCCACTCAACAGGTCCGGAAAATAGTGCTGCGCGAACAGCGGCAGCGCCTGCGCCGGTTTGATCAATGGCTCGTGGATGCGCATGAACATACCGACAGCGACGCCGCCAAGCCCGAACAACATCGTGCCAAGGCCGGCGACGATCGTGCCGATCCGTGCTTGCTTTAAATCACGACCCGTAATCACCGCTTGGACATAGACCTGCGTCGTCAACACGCCCAGAATGATGCCGAGGCCGCTGCCGAAATCGGACAGGAAGCCATTGCCGAAGAGATTGAAATCCTTTGTCGGCAAAGCCGCCTCGAAGGCGCTGATGCCACCGCCGAGATGCAGCGCAACGATGCCAAAGACGAGCAACGCCAGAAAGGCGATGATGAGCTTCACAAAGCCCGCAATGCCCGCACTGATCGCGCCACCCAGGAAGACATAGAGGATGATCAAGAGCCCGACGAGCAAGGATGTGGGCAGGAGCGGCCAGTGCAGGATCACCGCGAGGAGCGCGATCGCCGAAGCAACCTGACCCGGAATGGTGATGAAGACACCGAGGCTGTCCGACACCGAGATCAGCGGCCGCATCGGCCGGCCAAAACTGCTGACCAGGAAGTGCGGCAGAGTTTCGATGTTCGCATCGCGGAAGGGCTTGGCGAAGAAGCAGCCAAGGATCAAGCAGCCAATGCCGCCGCCGAGCGTGAACCACCACGCCGGCAGGCCGTAGACGAAGGCAGCCTGAGCCGTACCGACCGTCGACGAACCACCGACCAAAGCGCCGACGAGAATGCCCGAAACGACCGGCCACGCAGCTTTCTTACCCGCGACGGTGAATTCCTGCGTCGACTTCACCCGGCGACCCGACATCACGGCGACGACCGCGACCACCAAGGTGACGAGAGCGACACCCAAAAGTACCTGGACATTGACCATGCAGTCCCTCCGCTCCGAGGCTTCCTCCGAAAGTCAGGCCGACACGATTAGATAAGTGCCGCTTGTCATTTGGAAACAGCGGACTTTTCCGTGAATTGCGCGACTTTATCGTTTTGTTTTCTTCCTTATGTTCCATTATCTAGAACATTAGATTTTATAATGGAACACGCTAGCTTGCCAGAAAACCGCTGTCAACGACGCGCGGATCCCTCCTTCGGCAATGCCTGATGCCACAGCTTGGGCATGCGCATCCGAATTCGCCTGGATCAATTTCGATGATGAATTGGCGCAGCCGGAGGGATCGCAGAAGCCTTCGGCGCGCGGACACCGGTGCAGAACTATCGGCCGAACTCCCGTGGCGCCGCCGATTATGCAATGCTCATTGATGACATTCTGACATTCTGGTGCGGCGAGGCGCCCATGGCCGGCACGGACATCTCAGAGGCCGACGCTCCGGTTCTCGAACCTGCCGTCTAGGCCCGCCGGGCGATCTTGTCATTCGCCTCACTGCATTTTGCGATCGCCGCTGCCAAAGCATCTTGCGTGAAAGGCTTGGAGAGACGTGACAAAGTCGTGCCGAGTCCTTCGGTTCGCGGCGCGTCGGCATAGCCCGTTGTCAAAATGATCTGCAGCTGCGGCCGCAGCTCGCTCAACCGCTCGGCCAGCTCGAGGCCGGTCATTCCCGGCATGGCATGATCGGTCACCACGAGATCGACCGGCGGGCCGCTATCGAGGATAGTGAGCGCCTCCGAACCGGAATTTGCTATCAAAATAATGTGGCCGAGGTCCTCCAGGAGATCGGCCGTTCCGCGCGCGACGAGGGGATCGTCATCGACGACCAATATATTCATCGAACTGCGGACGCGGTCGGTCTCGGCCGGAACACTGTCGATGACAGCCAGTTTCGGCCAGCACGACGCTGGTGCGATGGGCAGCCAAAGATCGACCCGCGTCCCCTCGCCCGGCCTGCTCGCGAGCTGCAAGGCGCCGCCCGACTGCGCCGCAAGACCATGCACCATCGAAAGGCCAAGGCCGGTGCCTTTGCCGATGCCCTTCGTCGTGAAAAACGGTTCCGTCGCGCGTGCCACAGTTTCGGCGTCCATGCCCGCGCCGCAGTCGATCACGCTCAACCGTACATAACGGCCGGGATTTAAATCGGCAGGCGCTGTCTCGGCGGATGAATCACAGGCTTCGGCCTTGAATTGCACGTGACCGCCGGAAGGCATCGCATCGCGTGCATTCACCGAGAGGTTGAGGATCGCCAGCTCCAACTGATTGGCGTCGACAAGCACGGGCGGCAGATCCGGCGGGAAATCCCGCTGCAACTGAACGCTCGGCCCGAGCGCACGCGCCAACAGATCTTGCATGCCGACGATCAGATCGGGGATTATGATCGCTTCCGGCCGCAGTTCCTGGCGCCGCGCGAAGGCAAGGAGCCGCTGGGTCAGAGCGGCACCGCGCTCGGCCGCCCTCAGAGCGTTTTCGAGGAGACGCGTCGAACCCGCATCATTCCGCAGGCGCTTGCTCAAAATCTGCAGACTGCCCATCATGGCCATCAGCAGATTGTTGAAATCATGCGCTACGCCGCCAGTGAGTTGGCCGATCGTGTCGACTTTTTGCGCTTCGAACAATTGCGCCAGCGCCTGCTCGCGCTCGCGCGTGCGTTCCTCGATCCGCGTTTCGAGTTCCTCATTGAGTTTCTTGAGGCTGTCGCGCGAAGCTTCGAGATCGGCCGTGCGTTCCGCGACACGCTGCTCCAATTGCGCATTCCAGCGTTCGAGCTCACGAGTCTTGCGATGCAAATCGGCAAAGACGCGCACTTTCGCGCGCAACAACTCCGGCACGACCGGAACCGGGACGTAGTCGACGGCACCGACCTCATAGCCTTTGATCCGATCGAAATCGGACATATGGATCGCCGAGACGAAGATCAGCGCCGTCTTCTGGAAGCGCGGATGTTCGCGGATCATCGCGGCAAGTTCAAAGCCGTCGAATTCGGGCATCTGAACGTCGATCAGCACCACAGCCACATCGCTCTTCAGCAAGAGAGCCAAAGCCTCGCGCGCAGAAGACGCTTTTATCAGCTGCTCTCCAAGCCCGGCTAGAATGACCTCATAGCTCAGGAGCTTGGCCGGCTGGTCATCGACCAGAAGGATATTGACGGGGTCAGCCTTCACGACGATCCCTCATCGATGCAGCCACATCCGCAATGCGGACAGCAGCTGTTCAGTGTTGACGGGTTTAGCGAGATAATCCGAAGCGCCGGCTTCCAGGCATTTTTCGCGGTCACCCTTCATCGCTTTGGCGGTCAGCGCAATGATTGGCAGACGTCGCAGGGCCGGATCGCCGCGGATGGCTTGAATGGTCTCATAGCCATCCATGCCCGGCATCATGATATCCATCAGAACGATCGCGACATTCGGTTCCCTTTGTACAATTGAAACGGCTTCGCTGCCGGTCGTCGCCGTCAGCACACGCATGCCACGCCGTTCGAGAACACTCGAAAGTGCGAAAATATTGCGCGCGTCGTCGTCGACGAGCAGCACAGTGCGGTCGAACAGGTCCTCGTCGGACGAATGCAGCCGCGCGAGCATGTGCTGCTTTTCCTGCGGCAAGTCGGCCACGACACGGTGGAGGAAAAGAGCCGTCTCGTCGAGGAGGCGCTCGGGCGATTCGACGCCCTTGATGACGACACTGCGCGCCATCGAATGAAGCCGCATGTCCTCTTCATTGGTCAGTTCGCGTCCGGTGAAGACAACGACCGGCGTATCTGTGAGCACACCATCATCCCGCAGCCGTTCGAGAACTTCGAAGCCGCTCATGTCGGGCAGGCGCAGATCGAGCACGACACAATCGGCAGGGCGAGCTTTCAAAGCCATCAAAGCCTCGCCGCCGGAACTGACGGTTTCAATGTCGATGTCCTCATGCCCCAGCAGTTCGGCGATGCTCATCTGCTCGGCCGGATTGTCCTCGACGATCAGCAACCGGCGCCGCCGCGGGATCGCAAAGGATTTGATCCGATCGAGCGCCAGCTCGAGCCCTTCCGTCGTCGTCGGCTTGCTCAGGAAAGAGAAGGCGCCGCGGGCGAGGCCATGCTGACGGTCCTCATCGAGTGTCACCATTTGCACAGGGATATGACGCGTCGCGGGGTCTTGCTTAAGCTGGCTCAATACCGTCCAACCCAACATGTCAGGCAGGAAGACATCGAGCGAAACAGCTGTCGGCAGATGCTTGCGTGCCAAAGACAGAGCTTCGGCGCCGCGCATCGCAGCAATCACCTGGAATCCGCGATCGCGCGCAAGATCCATCATCACCCTTGCATAATGCGGATCGTCCTCGACGATGAGTAGCGAGGGTAAATCCGGTTGCAACCGCTCCCGGTCATCCGGCAGCGGTTCTACAGTTTCTCCAAGCAGCGCGCTCTGCGCCGCCGGTGCATACCGATCTCCGGTCGGCTTCAGCGCCGCGCCCGGCGAACCGACAAAGGTCAGGGGCAAATACAGCGTGAATGTGGAACCTTGGCCGGGCGTACTGCGAAGCTGGATTTCGCCGCCAAGAAGTCCGGCGAGTTCGCGGCTGATCGCGAGACCGAGGCCCGTACCGCCATATTTGCGGCTCGTGCCGGCATCGGCCTGCTGGAACGCTTCGAAGATGATTTTCTGTTTATCGCCGGGAATGCCAATGCCCGTATCCGACACTTCGAAAGCGACGACGGCCGGCGCGTGTTTCAGCGTCGGATGGTCGGGACTCCAGCCGCGTGTCGCAGGAAAAACCGAGAGTTTCACACCGCCGTGCGCCGTGAATTTGAAGGCATTCGACAGCAGGTTCTTCAACACCTGTTGAAGCCGCTTCGAATCGGTGAGAATGCTGCGGTTGAGATTATCGGCCAATTGGACTTCGAAATTGAGACTGCGGTTTTCAGCCTCATGGCGGAAGGGACGCGCCATGGCTTCGAGGAGACCGGCAAAGAAAATTTCCTCGACATCGAGTGAAACCGTGCCCGACTCGATCTTGGACAGATCGAGGATGTCGGAAATCAAGTTGAGAAGGTCGGTGCCGGCGCCGTGAATGGTGCGGGCGAATTCGACCTGCTTATCGCTGAGATTGCCATCCGGATTCTCCTGCAGCTGCTGGCCGAGAATCAGAATCGAATTCAAGGGCGTGCGGAGCTCATGGCTCATATTGGCCAGGAATTCCGACTTATACTTCGATGTCAGCGCAAGCTCTGTCGCTTTTTCTTCAAGAGCGCGGCGAGCCTGTTCGATTTCCTGGTTCTTCGCTTCGACCTCGACGTTGCGTTCGGCGAGCTGTTGCGCCTTTTGCTCAAGCTGTTCGTTCGTCTGCTGCAACTCGCTCTGTTGCGATTGCAATTCACCGGCGAGCTGTTGCGACTGTGTGAGCAGGCCTTCCGTCTGCATCGTCGCTTCGATGGAGTTCAAGACGATGCCGATGCTGGCTGTCAGCTGTTCCAGGAAGGACAATTGCAGTTCGGTGAAAGGCGTGAGCGCCGCGAGTTCGATGACAGCTTTCACCTGCCCTTCGAAGAGGATCGGCAGCACGACTGCATTTTTCGGCGGCACACGGAAGAGGCCGGAACGGATCGGCATCACATTCGGCGGCAGATTGGAAATAACGAGTCTCCGCCCATCAAGAGCGCATTGGCCGATAAGTCCTTCGCCGAACTGGAGCCGGATCGGATGGCCTTCAGTCGCGTGATCGGCATAAGACGCGAGCAGCCGCAGCGTCGCCGGTTCCGTGACCTGATAAAGAAGACCGTGCTGCGCTTCGACAAGCGGCGCCAGTTCCGACAAGAGCAAGCGGCCGACCGTGTTCAGATCGCGCTGGCCCTGCAACATGCTGGTGAAGCGGGCCAGATTGGTTTTGAGCCAGTCTTGTTCGGTGTTGCGCTCCGTCGTGAGACGGAGGTTGTCGATCATCGTATTGATATTGTCTTTGAGCTCAGCCACTTCGCCGCGCGCATTGACTTGAATTGAGCGCGTCAGGTCGCCCTTTGTCACGGCCGTCGCAACTTCCGCGATGGCGCGCACCTGGGTGGTCAGATTCGCCGCCAGAAGATTGACGTTGCCGGTCAGATCCTTCCACGTACCTGCCGCACCCGGCACATTGGCCTGGCCGCCCAGACGGCCTTCGACGCCGACTTCGCGCGCGACGGTCGTCACCTGTTCGGCGAAGGTCGCGAGCGTATTGGTCATGTTGTTGATCGTTTCGGCGAGTGCCGCGACTTCGCCCTTCGATGCGACGGTCAGATTCTGTTTCAGATCGCCGTCCGCGACCGCAGTCACGACTTTCACAATGCCGCGCACCTGCTCGGTCAAATTCGCGGCCATGACGTTGACAGTGTCGGTCAGATCCTTCCAAGTGCCGGCGACGCCCGGGACTTTCGCCTGCCCGCCGAGCTTGCCTTCCGTGCCGACCTCGCGCGCCACGCGCGTCACTTCGCCGGCGAAGGCGTTGAGCTGATCGACCATCGT
>CAZXXA010000027.1:0-50007 GCA_964644615.1 uncultured Methylovirgula sp.
ATCCTGATCCTGCCGGGCTTCGGCATCGTCAGCCATGTCATCTCGACCTTCTCGAAGAAGCCCGTCTTCGGTTATCTCGGCATGGCCTACGCCATGGTCGCGATCGGTGTCGTCGGCTTCCTCGTCTGGGCGCATCACATGTACACCGTCGGCCTGTCGCTCGACACGCAGCGCTACTTCGTCTTCGCGACGATGGTGATCGCGGTGCCGACGGGTGTGAAGGTCTTCTCCTGGATCGCCACCATGTGGGGCGGCTCAATCTCCTTCCGCACGCCGATGCTGTGGGCGACCGGCTTTATCTTCCTCTTCACCGTCGGCGGCGTGACGGGCGTCGTGCTCGCCAATGCCGGTGTCGACCGCTACTTCCACGAGACCTATTTCGTCGTCGCGCATTTCCATTACGTGCTGTCGCTCGGCGCGGTCTTCGCTCTCTTTGCCGGGTTCTACTACTGGTTCCCGAAGATGAGCGGCTATATGTACAATGAGGCGCTCGGCAAGATTCACTTCTGGATGATGTTCGTCGGCGTCAATCTCACCTTCTTCCCGCAGCACTTCCTCGGCCTTGCCGGCATGCCGCGCCGCTACATCGACTATCCGGATGCCTACACGCTGTGGAACGAAGTGTCGTCGATCGGCTCCTATATCTCGGCCGCCGCCGTTGTCCTGTTCTTCTACGTGATCTTCGAGGCCTTCGCGAAGAAGCGCGTGGCGGGTGACAATCCATGGGGCCCCGGCGCGACCACCCTCGAGTGGACGCTGTCGTCGCCGCCGCCCTTCCACACCTTTGAAACCCTGCCGCGCATCACCGGCGCCGACCATTGAGTTAGGGCGTGATGATTAAGGCTGCGCAATGAGTCTGGTAAGCGACAGCAACAGCGTTTCGTCGGGGCCGATTGCGATTTCCGTCGCTAGCCCCGGCGATTACATCGCGCTGCTCAAGCCGCGCGTGATGTCGCTGTCGATTTTCACCGCGCTGGTCGGGCTTTTGCTCGCTCCGGTTCCGGTGAATCCGGTCGTCGGTTTTGCCGCATTGCTCGCGATCGCGGTCGGGGCGGGCGCTGCCGGCGCTCTGAACATGTGGTATGACGCCGATATTGATGCCGTCATGCAGCGGACTTGCCGGCGTCCCATTCCGGCCGGGAAGGTGACACGCCAAGAAGCCTTAGCTTTCGGCCTGACGCTCGCGGCCTTTGCCGTCTTCACACTCGGCGTTGTCACCAATTGGGCGGCGGCTGCGCTGCTCGCTTTCACCATCTTCTTCTATGTCGTGATCTACACGATGTGGCTGAAGCGGGCGACGCCGCAGAACATCGTCATCGGCGGTGCCGCAGGCGCGTTCCCGCCCATGGTCGGCTATGTCGCGGCGACGGGCCATCTGAGCCTCGTCAGCCTCGTCCTCTTCGCCATCATCTTCATCTGGACGCCGCCGCATTTCTGGGCGCTCGCGCTCGTCAAGGCGGGCGATTACCAGAAGGCCGGCATCCCCAATATGCCGAATGTGAAGGGTCCGGATCACACAAGGCTCGAGATCCTGCTCTACAGCCTCGTGCTGGTGCCTGTCGGCACACTGCCCTTCTTCCTCGGCTTTGCCTCGCCGGCTTATGGCGTGCTGTCGGTCGTGCTCGGCGCCATCTTCATCGGTCTGGCTCAGCGCGTCTATCGGGTCCGCGAAGGCGCGGTGGCGAACAAAATCGCCATGCAACTCTTCGGCTTCTCGATCCTCTATCTGTTTTTGCTCTTCGCCGAATTGTTGGGCGAGAAAGTCGTCGCGCTCGTCCTACGGATGGTGGGGTGAGCCATGAGCAATGACAACAAGGCCCCGAACGAAGGTATCGTCCTGACGCCCCAGCAGCTGAAAAGCCGGCGTCAGCGCAACATTGCGATCGGCCTCGCCGTCGGTTTCTTCGTGCTGCTCTTCTACGTCGTAACGATCGCCAAGCTTGGGCCTGGCGTCATCCGTTCGCCGATGTGATCCGTCATGGCGCAATCGTCCAAGCCCCTTTCCAAAGAAAAGCGTGGTGCGCTCATCGGAATCAGCGTCGCTGCCGCCTTCGTCGGCATGCTTGCGCTGTCCTTCGCTGCCGTGCCGCTCTACCGCATCTTTTGCGCCCACACCGGCTTTGGCGGCACGACACAGGTCGCGCATGAGGCGCCCAAACTGCGCGGCAAGCGTGACATGGTCGTTCGCTTCGACAGTAATGTCGCGCGCGGCCTCGATTGGGATTTTCAGCCCGATACGCCGCAGATCACGGTGCGCACCGGCCAGACAGCGACCGTCTTCTTCAAAGTCACCAATCGCAGCGATCACGCGGTGACGGCACAGGCGGGCTATAATGTGGCGCCCGGGGTCGTTGGCGGCTACTTCGACAAAATCAGTTGCTTCTGCTTCTCGACGCAGACTCTCGGGCCGCATGAGTCGGTCGACATGCCGGTCGTGTTTTTCCTCGATCCGGCGCTGGAAAAAGACAAGACCATGGATGATGTCGAGACTGTGACCTTGTCCTATACATTCTATCCGGTGACGCGTTCGACGGCGCTCGAACAAAAGCCGGCCAACACGAGTCCACCGTCGCTTTGATGCGGCGCGGGCGCGGCGCGAAAGCCGCGCAGATATAAGAGCTGCAGCTTGAGCCTCCGGGCGGCTGCAATGAGGGGAAAGAAAGAGGGAAGAGGGATATCGGTCATGTCGGAGGCCCACGCGAAACCCAATCACGACTACCATCTGGTCGATCCGAGCCCGTGGCCGATCCTCGGCTCGCTCGGCGCCTTCATCATGGCAATCGGCGCCATCATGTGGATGAAGGGCATTCCCATGCTCGGCATCAAGGCGGGCAGCTACATCTTCGGTGTCGGCACCATCCTCATTCTCTACGTCATGGCGTCCTGGTGGATGGACGTGATCAAGGAGGCTGAGTATCAGGGCCACCACACCCGGGTCGTGCAGATCAGCCATCGCTATGGCATGATCCTGTTCATCGCCTCCGAGGTGATGTTCTTCGTCGCCTGGTTCTGGGCCTTCTTCGATGCCAGCCTCTTCTCGGGTGAGAAGATCGAATATGTCCGCTATGCCTTCACCGGCGGTCATTGGCCGCCGAAGGGCATCGAGGTCATCGATCCTTGGCACTTCCCGCTGCTCAACACCCTGATCCTGCTCACCTCAGGCACGACGGTTACTTGGGCGCACCACGCGCTGCTGCACGGCGATCGCTCAGGACTGAAGAAGGGCCTGGTCCTGACGATCCTGCTCGGCATCACCTTCACCTGCGTTCAGGCTTACGAATATGCGCATGCGCCGTTCGCCTTCAAAGGCTCGATCTACGGCGCGACCTTCTTCATGGCGACCGGCTTCCATGGTTTCCATGTCATCATCGGCACGATCTTCCTGACCGTCTGCCTGCTGCGCGCCTTCCTCGGCCAGTTCACGCCGAAGCAGCATCTCGGCTTCGAATTTGCCGCTTGGTACTGGCACTTTGTCGACGTCGTGTGGCTCTTCCTCTTCGCCTGCATCTATGTGTGGGGCGGCTGGGGCGGCGTCGTCGAACATTGAGTCTTTGGCGGAGCGCATGTCGCTCTGCCCTTGCTTCGGACAAACATTAGGCTCGCGGTCGCGCGAGCCTAACTCTTTTGGAGATCGCATGGACGGCGACGACAAAACGGCAGCGCCGTCGCCCTATGTCACCGGGCTTCTCGGCCGCTGCCCGCGCTGCGGGCGCGGCAAGCTCTTTTCCGGCCTGTTGCAACTGGCGCCGGAGTGCTCCGCCTGCCATCTCGATTATAAATTTGTCGACACAGGTGACGGGCCGTCCGTCTTCGTGACCCTGTTTGCCGGTTTCCTCGTGCTTGGCGCCGCGCTCTGGACGGAGATCGTCTATGAGCCGCCCATCTGGGTGCATCTCGTCATCTTTCTGCCGCTGACGGTGATCGTTTGCATTGGCCTGTTGCGGCCGGCCAAGGGTCTTTTGATATCGCTGCAGTATCGCAACAAGGCCGAAGAGGCCCGGCTCGAGGAATAGGACATGGCAACCGCGGGCGCCGTGACGTCGCCGAAGCCCTTCTTGCGCCAGCTTCTATGGCCGACGCTCTTCACGCTCGCGGCCGGCGCCGTTCTCATCTGGCTCGGCGTGTGGCAATTGCACCGCCTGGCCTGGAAAGAGGGTCTGTTGGCGGAGATCGCGGCGCGTGCCGATGCGGCGCCGAGTGACGCGCCGCCGGTCGCCGATTGGGCCGCGTTGAAGCCGCTCGATTATGACTATCGCCATATCAAACTGACAGGCCGCTATCTTTACCAGGATACGGTGCTTCTTTTCGACCCTGCGGGTCCGAAACATGCCGGGCCCGGCTATCTGTTTTTGACGCCGCTCAAGCTCGCGCCGTCGGGCTATGTGATTGTCAATCGCGGCTTCGTCCCAGCCGATCTCGCGCCGAAGATGCGGACCGAGGGCCATGCGGACAAAGACGTCCAAGTGACCGGCCTGATGCGGCCGCCGGAGCCGCGCGGCCTCTTCACGCCGGCCGATCATCCGGAGAAATACGAATATTTCACCAGCGATCCGGCGTCGATCAGCGCGCATTTCCAGATCGCGCCGGTCGCCCCCTTCACGATCGATGCGGATGTCGCGCCAGGTTCGGGCGCCTGGCCGATAGGCGGCACCACCATCCGCGACATCCCGAACAACCATCTGGGCTATGCGCTCACCTGGTTCGGCATTGCCGCCGGGCTTGCCGGCGTCTTCTCCGCCTTTGTCGCGCGTAAATATCGCGAGACGCGCGCGACGGCTCCTTAAGTCCGTCCGTAAACCGCGGAAATTCAATCACTTGTCAGGCGCCAATAGAGCTGTGCGAAGATGGATTTGGCGCCAATTCCGCCATAAAATCCTGGCCTCTAGGCGTCCTGCCTGCCGGCAAAATGCCTCGATTCAACCAGCTGGAGCATGCTTTTTCGCGAAAAACCGCTCACAGTTTTTCGCGGCATGCTCTAGACCCCGATTTCATGATAAAGCCGGCTAAACACCGGTTTTTGGGCCGATTTTCAGGAGTGGCGGTGAACTATATTTCGACGCGGGGCGAAGCTCCGACGCTCACATTCACCGACGCGCTCATTACCGGTCTTGCGCAGGATGGCGGCCTTTATCTCCCGGAGGCCTATCCGTCTTTCGCGCCCGAGACGATCGCGGGCTTTGCCGGCCGGTCCTACGCCGACGTTGCCGAAGCCGTGCTTACGCCTTTCATCGCCGGAACGATCGCACCGGCAGCGCTGAAAGCGATGCTGGCCTCCGCCTATGCACGCTTTGATCATGTCGCCGTCGCGCCGCTGGCGCAGCTCGGCGACAATCTTTTCTTGCTCGAACTCTTCCGCGGTCCGACGCTCGCTTTCAAAGATCTGGCGATGCAGCTTCTCGGCCGCCTCATGGATCATGTGCTGAAAGCCCGTGGCCAGCGCGCGGTGATTGTTGGCGCGACATCCGGCGATACAGGTGCTGCGGCGATCGAAGCCTTCCGCGGTCTCGAACAGGCTGACGTTTTCATCCTTTATCCGCATCAGCGCGTCTCCGACGTGCAGCGCCGGCAGATGACGACGGTCAATGCATCGAACATTCACGTCATCGCGCTCGAGGGCACATTCGACGACGCCCAGGCGATCGTGAAAGGCCTCTTCAATCACAAGTCATTCCGCGAAGAATTCTCGCTGGCGGGCGTCAATTCGATCAATTGGGCGCGGGTTGCGGCGCAGATCGTCTATTATTTCACCAGCGCCGTGGCGCTCGGCGCACCGTTCCGGCCAGTGTCCTTCACCGTGCCGACCGGCAATTTCGGCGATATTCTCGCTGGCTGGATCGCCAAGCAAATGGGCCTGCCCATCGAGCGGCTCGTCATCGCGACGAATGAAAACGACATTCTCGCGCGCACGCTGGCAAACGGCCGTTATGAAACGCATGGCGTGACGCCGACGCAATCGCCGTCGATGGACATTCAGATCTCGTCGAATTTCGAGCGGCTGCTTTTCGAAGTGCTTGGACGCGACGCGGCATCGGTTCGCCGTTTGATGAGCACGCTGCAGCAATCGGGCAGCTTCAGCCTCGAAGCCGCACCGCTTGCCGCGATCAGGCGCGATTTCGATGCGGTGCGGATCAGCGAAGCCGAGACGACGGAAGAGATCGCCCGTTGCTATCGCGAGACGGGCATGCTCATCGATCCGCATTCGGCCGTCGGCCTTGGCGCGGCGCGCAAGAGCGCTGCGGTCGATCCTTCCGTTCCGATGATTGTGCTGGGCACGGCGCATCCGGCCAAATTCCCGGCAGCGGTCGAAAAGGCGACGGGAGTCAGCGCTCCTTTGCCGCCGCATCTCGCGCATCTTTTCGATGCGCCTGAACGTTTCGACGTTTTGCCGAACGATCAGGCGCTGATCGAAGCCTTCATCCGCGAGTCTCTGCAGGGGCAGAGAAGGGCGGCGTCATGAGCGTCGACCTCACCACTCTGCCATCGGGCCTACGCGTCGTCACCGATCGCATGTCGAACCTCGAGACTGCATCCATTGGCGCGTGGGTCGCGGCTGGCTCGCGGCATGAGACGAGCGACGAGCGCGGGCTTTCGCATCTTCTCGAACATATGGCTTTCAAGGGCACGCGGCGCCGCTCGGCGCGCGAGATCGCTGAAGAAATCGAGACGGCGGGCGGCGATCTCAATGCCGCGACCTCGACCGAGCAGACGGCCTATTACGCGCATATGCTCGCCGCCGATGTGCCTTTGGCGATCGACATTCTCGCTGATATTCTGACAGACAGCGTCTTCGATACTGAAGAGCTCGAACGCGAGAAGGGCGTCGTTTTGCAGGAGCTCGGCGCGGTCGAAGATACGCCGGACGATCTCGTCTTCGATCTCTTTACTCTCGCCGCCTATCCAGATCAGGCGATCGGCTGGCCGATTTTGGGTACGCCCGACCACGTGCGCTCTTTCGACCGCAAGCGCATCGCGCATTATCTTGCGTCGCACTATCGCGCCGGTGCCATGGTCGTCGGAGCGGCCGGTGCGATCGAACATGCGCGGATCGTCGAGACGGTCGAGAAGGCCTTCGCCAATGTCCCCGTGGCGCCAAACGCCGCCGCCGTGCCAGCCCGCTATGTTGGTGGCGAGCAGAAGCTGAAGCGGCGGCTTGAGCAGGCGCATATCGTCATCGGCTTCAAAGGCGTGTCTTACGCCGACCCGGAACATTATGCGCTGCATGTCTTCGCCAATGCGGTCGGCGGCGGCATGTCCTCGCGGCTCTTCCAAGAGGTACGCGAACAGCGTGGCCTCGTCTATGCGATCAACGCTTTCCATTGGGGCTATTCGGACAGCGGCCTGTTCGGCTTTTACGCGGCGACCAGCCCTGGGCAGGTTGCCGAACTGATGCCGGTGGCGCTCGATTGCCTGGCCAGTTCGGCCGAGACATTGAGCGAGGCGGAGATCCAGCGCTCTAAGGCACAATTGAAAGTGGCGTTGTTTACCAGCCTCGAGTCGCCCGCGGCGCGCTCCGAGCAGCTCGCCCGGCAATTGCTCGCTTTCGGCCGGGTTTTGACGCGCGAGGAAATGCTCGCCAAGATCGACGAATTGACGGTTGCGGAGATTCGCGGGGCAGGCGCGACGGCGCTTCGCTCAGCGCCGACCGTTGCGGCGGTCGGCCCAATTGGTAAAGTCTATTCGCCGGATCGCGTCGCGCAGCATTTGGGCGCGGGGTGAGGGGAGAGAAATTTGGCCCTGTTCCGTTTGGGACCGACGACCGAATCGATCAATTTCGTCCGTGGCGACGGCGTCTATCTGCGCCCGCCGGAAATGCGCGATTATGAGGACTGGGCGGCCTTGCGTGAACGCAGCCGTGCGTTTCTCACGCCTTGGGAGCCGACATGGCCGGGCGATGATCTCACCCGCACGGCATTTCGCCGGCGTCTGCGCCGCCATGCCCAAGAGATCGAGAACGACGAATCCTATCCCTTCCTGATCTTTCGCGAGGCCGACAATCTTCTTGTCGGCGGCCTGACGCTCGGCCAGATCAAGCGCGGTGTCGCGCAGGCCGGAACTCTTGGTTATTGGATGGGCGCGCCCTATGCGGGCAGAGGGCTGATGTCGCGTTCGGTGCGAGCCGTGACGGGCTTCGCGTTCACCGTCTTACGGTTGCACCGCATCGAAGCGGCTTGCTTGCCGCACAATGAAGCTTCGATCCAGCTGCTGGAGCGGGTCGGCTTCAAACGCGAGGGCTATGCGCGCGCCTATCTCCGAATCAACGGAGTTTGGCAGGATCATCTGCTCTATGCCCTGTTGGAAACCGATCCGCTGCCTTTGCGCCTGCCGCGCCGGGATCGTTCGTAGAGCGGGATGCGGCGCCACATTTGGAACATAAGGTGGCCATCTCCATCCGATGCTTGCTCTCAGCTGCTATTGGTTTTACGTGTTGAAAGCGGACCGAGCTATGCAGCTTTCGCATATGCACAGGCCGCGCGTGCGGATAGAGGTCCGCGGCACGTGGCATTCGGCGAGTGTGAAATTCGCCGAAGTGGAATTTGCGCGATAGCGCGCTGCTGATGAATTTGGACCGGATTACACGCGATCGTTTCTTGCCTAACGCGCATGATCGTTCGTTATGAAACCAAGGTCTGCATTGGCGCCGCGGCATACCGGATGGGGGCGCTATTTTCAGTCAAAATGTTCAGACATCTGTGGAGAAGCGTCAAGGCGTGTGAAGGCGCCGAGGCTTGAGGGAGCTCGATTTCACTCTGTTCACTTTATCTGGTCCTGATGTTCGAACATGGCCGGCGCCTGTCCTGATGCGGATGCGTGCGCTTCGGCATGGACTTTGGCTTGCCTTCATTCTGTTGATCGCAGCCGCCGGTCCGGCGCGCGCGATCGAGTCGATCCGCGTACCGCTCGATGCATCAGCGATCGACCTCACCAAGGCCATTGAACATTATAGCTCGCAAGGCGACCGCTTGCTCGTTGCGACGGCGCCGGGCTCCGATGGCATCGTTCGCCGCATCGAAGTGCGGGCGCGTGAGCCGGGCACACATCCGAGCTGGATCGTCTTCGCGCTTACCAACGACACCAATGATCAGATCGAGCGCCTCATCGTCGCGCCGCATTTCCGTCTCGTTGGCTCGGGCGTCATCTGGCCCGATCTCGGTGCAACGCGCGTTTCAGCGATCACCGCGAGCCAGGGCTTTTCGCCGGAACGGCAGGAAAGCTCGGACGCCGACGTGTTTCGCCTGACGCTCGATCCGGGCACGACCGTCACCTATATCGCGGAGCTGCGCACGCCGAACCTGCCGCAGCTCTATCTGTGGGAGCCCGACGCCTATAAGGACAAGGTGACGAGCCTTGCGCTCTACAAAGGCATCGTCATCGGCGTCGCGGGTCTTCTCGCACTCTTTCTTACGATCGTGTTCGTCGTCAGGGGCGCGGTGATCTTCCCGGCGGCGGCGGCGCTCGCCTGGGCAGTGCTCGCCTATGTCTGTATCGACTTCGGATTCTGGACGAAGATTTTCGATACATCGACCTACGCCGATCGGATATGGCGCGCCGGAGCGGAAACATCGCTTGCGGCGACCCTCCTTGTCTTCCTCTTCGCCTATCTCAATCTCAACCGATGGCATGTGCGCGCCTCGCACGTCGCCTTTGGCTGGCTTGCCTTTCTCGTCGCGCTGATCGGCCTCGCCGTCTATGACGCGCCCGTCGCGGCGGGCGTCGCGCGTATCTCGTTGGCCGCTATCGGCGCTGTCGGCTTCATTCTCGTTCTTTACCTATCGACGCACGGCTATGACCGCGCGGTCATGCTGATCCCGACGTGGTTCTTGTTGCTTGTCTGGATCACGGCAGCGGGCTTTACGGTCACAGGTTCTCTAACCAACGATCTCGTTTCGCCAGCGCTCATCGGAGGCCTCGTCCTCATCGTGATGCTGATAGGTTTCACGGTGATGCAGAACGCCTTTGCGGGCGGCGGCCTTGCACATGGCGCGATCAGCGATGTCGAACGCAAGGCGCTGGCGCTCGCCGGCAGCGGCGAGATCATCTTCGATTGGGATGTCGATGCCGATCGCGTCTATCTAAGCCCTGAGGCCGAAGCGCAATTGGGCCTGGCGCGCGGCCAGCTCGAGGGGCCGGCGTCGGCTTGGCTCGAATTTCTGCATCCCTTCGAACGCGACCGCTATCGCGCCTGCCTCGATACGATGCTCGAACAGCGGTGCGGCCGGATCAATCAGGAATTCCGTTTGCGCTCCGCCGACGGCCATTATTTCTGGTTCCATATGAAGGCGCGGCCCGTCGTCAGCGGCGGCGGCGACGTCATCCGCGTCATCGGCACGCTCGCCGATGTCACCGAGAAAAAGACCGCGCAGGAGCGCCTGCTGCACGATGCCGTGCATGACAATCTCACCGGTCTGCCCAACCGCGAATTGTTCTTCGACCGGCTCGAAGCAGCGCTGCTGCTAGCCGAGTCCGATCCAAAGATGCGTCCGACGGTGCTCTGCATCGACATCGACCGATTCAAGAAGATCAATGAGACGATCGGCCTGACGGCGGGCGACTCGATCATTCTGACGGTGGCGCGCCGGCTCGTCCGCATTCTGCGTCCGCAAGATACTTTGGCGCGGCTCTCCGGCGATCAATTCGCCGCCATTATCATTTCGGAGTTTGAGACCGATCAAGTGATCGCGCTCGCCAATGTCATTCGCCGTGCCGTCTCGACGCCGGTGACCTTCGGCGACAGTGAAGTGCCGCTCTCGGCCTCGATTGGCGTCGCGCTCTTCGATCAGCAGCTGCATCCGAAGGCCGAAGACATGCTGAACGATGGCGAAATCGCCGTGCGCTTCAGCAAGCGGGTCGGCGGCAATCGCATCGAAGTCTTCCGTTCGTCGATGCGGAATTTCGGCGCCGACCGTCTGACGCTCGAAGCCGATCTGCGGCGCGCCCTGGACCGCAACGAAATGAAGGTCTTCTTCCAGCCGATCGTGCGGCTCGAAGATCGTACCGTCGCCGGTTTCGAAGCGCTGCTGCGCTGGGATCATCCGAAGCTCGGACGCTTGGGGCCAAGCGAATTCATTCCGATCGCCGAGGAAACCGGCCTCATCATCGATCTCGGCAATTTCGCCATGGATCGCACGGCGCGCGAGCTGGCCGCCTGGCAGCATGCGTTGGCCGTCGAGCCGCCGCTCTTTGCCAGCGTCAATGTCTCTTCGCGGCAATTGCTGCGGCACGATCTTCTGCAGGACGTCAAAACCGTGCTGGCGCGCAGCAATGTTGCGCCGGGCACGTTGAAGCTGGAATTGACCGAAAGCCTGGTGATGGAGAATCCGGAATATGCGGCGCAGATATTGAGCCGAATCCGCGAGCTCGGTGCCGGTCTGTCGCTCGACGATTTCGGCACTGGCTATTCGTCGCTGTCCTATCTCCAGCGTTTCCCCTTCGATACGATCAAGATCGATCGCTCCTTCGTGCATCAGAACGGCAAGGGATCGCGGCCGGTGATTTTGCGTTCGATCGTTACGCTCGCACATGATCTCGGCATGGATGTCGTGGCCGAAGGCGCGGAATCGGAATCCGATGCGATCGAGCTCTATCAGCTCGGCTGCGAATATGCGCAGGGCTATCTCTTCGGCCATCCGATCAGCGCGAGCGATGCCCGCAAGCTGGTCGGCGCGGCGACGATCGCTGCTTAGCCTTTCGTCTGTTCAATCGTTTTGCCGTCATTGCGAAGCCTTGCGCCGAACAATCCATTTTGGATCTGGATTGCTTCAGTTCCTTCGCAATGACCAGTTGCGTGTCAGGCGTGGCCGAAATCGCCGGAGAGCAGGCTTAAATCGATACCCAGCTTGCGCAGCGCGCACTCATATTTCGTTTCAAGCGGCGTATCGAAGATCAGCGAGGCATCGGCAGGGCAGGTGAGCCAGCCGTTTTGCTGCATCTCTTCTTCGAGTTGTCCCGGCGACCAGCCGGCATAGCCGAGCGCCAGAACCGCGCGTCCCGGTCCCGCGCCCCGCGCGATCGCGCGCAGAATATCGACGGTGGCCGTCAGTGATACGGCGGAATCAATCGGCAGCGTCGAATTGTCGATGTAAAAATCGTTCGAATGCAGAACGAAGCCGCGGCCGGTCTCGACTGGGCCGCCTTTCAGCACCGGCACGGAGCCGGCGGTCGGTGGCAGGCGGATCGCTTCGTCGGGCGCGATCACTTCAAGCTGCACAAGCAACTCCGGGAACTTCACGGTCGCCGCTGGGCGATTGATGATGATGCCCATGGCGCCTTCGTCGGAATGGGCGCACATATAAATGACGGTACGGGCGAAGCGATCATCGGGCATTCCCGGCATGGCAAGCAGCAACTGGCCATCGAGATAGCCGTTCCGCTCGTCATCTTCGTCCGGTATGCCCCTATGTGAAAACGCTGTCATCGTCCGCGCCTCGTGGCTGCCTCATTCATGATAAGGATCGTCGCCGAGTTCAGATAGGCACCTTTGGATGTGAAACAACTCCAGCACGCGACGGATGATGCCATTCTATGACGATTCTATGCAAAAGTCCTTCCAGCGCCGTGCGCCTTTCCTCTACTATGGTGGGGTGGAAACGCCACATTTGCCAGCCCCTTTCGGCGCCTCTGCTGACTCTCGGGTTGTTTTTCGTCCTGTCATTTGAGCCGGCGATGTCCGATCCGCTCAGTGCCTTAAGGGTCGCTGAAGCGCCGGCAACGGTGCCTGGCACCTTCGCGAGCGACTGGGTCGTCCAAGGAGACGGCAGCGCTCGGATGCGGCTCATCACGCAAGGACTTGCGAAAGACAGCTACACCGCTGCGGTCGAAATCCAATTGGCGCCGACCGCGATCACCTATTGGCGGCAGCCTGGCGAGGCCGGCGTTCCGCCGGAGTTCTCCTTCGCCGGATCGGAGAATCTTGCTGGCGCCGAGGTCCTCTATCCGGCGCCGAGCCGGATGGATGAAGGCGGTCTGCTGGCGTTCGGTTATCGCGGCGGCGTCACATTTCCAATCAAGGTGCGTCCGGTCGATCCGCAAAAGCCTGTGCGTCTCGTGCTGACGCTTGCCTATGCGATCTGCGATCGCATCTGCCTGCCCGCCAAAGGTCATGCCGAGCTTATCTTGCCGCAAAGCGGTGTCGGTCCCGAGCGGGATGCAATCGCGGCGGCGGAAGCGAAAGTGCCGCTCATGCTGAATGCCGAAGAAGTCGCGAAGAATGTCACAATTAGTGCGGCAAGCGGCGGCGTGAAGCCGCAGTGGCACATCCGATGGCGGGGTGCGGCGCCGGTCTCCGACCTTTTTGCCGAGGGTCCGCAGGGCTGGGATTTTGACGTGCGCAAGACGGGCGCCAACAGCTTTTCGCTGACCGCGGTCGATATGCCGGAGCACGCCGCCGCGCATGTTGCGGTGCGCCTGACTGTGACAAGCCCCGGCAAATCCTATGAGTTCACCGCACCACTCGATGCCGGCGTGGCATCCCGCTAACGCGGCGCCCGCGCCTTTCGACCGAAGCCTTTCCGGCTTCACGCGTCGCGTGAACTCCTCTAGTGTCGCCGCGCACGAAACAGTTGCGAGGTGAAAGTACATGTCCATCAAGGTCGGAGATCAACTGCCAGATGCCACCTTCGTCGTCATGACGCCGGATGGGCCGAAACCACGCACAACTGCCGAAATCTTCAAGGGCCGCAAGGTCGTGCTCTTTGCGGTGCCGGGTGCCTTTACACCCACATGCACCATGAATCATCTGCCGGGCTTCCGCGATCACGAAGCCGAATTCAAGGCCAAGGGCATCGACGAGATCGTCGTCGTCTCCGTCAATGATGCTTTCGTCATGGACGCCTGGGCGAAGCAATCGGGCGCGGCAGGCAAGATCACCTTCCTGGCCGACGGCGTCGCGAATTTTGCCAAGGCGGTCGGCCTGACGCTCGATCTGACGGAACGCGGATTGGGCGTGCGCTCGCAGCGCTATTCCATGTTCGTCGACGACGGCGAAGTGAAGAAGCTCAATGTCGAAGAATCCGTCGGCAAGGCCGAGATCTCCGGCGCTGAGGCGCTGCTGGCGCAGATCTAAAAACTGCCTCGTTGCTGACCTGTGGGAGAAGGTGGTCGGCAGAGCCGACCGGATGAGGGGTTACCAATTATCGCGCTGACAGGATTGTAACCCCTCACCCGCGGCCTTTGGCGGCACCCTCTCCCAATGGGAGAGGGTAATCTCAGCCTTCATCCTTTATGACACGTGCGGCCCGCTTAATGAGATAGGGCCGCATGCCCATGCGCGCGAGTTCGTCGGCGCGCTCATTCATCACGTCATTGGCGTGGCCTTTGACCCAATGCCAATCGATCTTATGCGGCTGCGTGGCATCTTCGAGCCGCTGCCAGAGCTCGACATTCTTGACCGGCTTCTTGTCGGCGGTCTTCCAGCCGTTGCGCTTCCAGCCTTTGAGCCATGAGGTGATTCCGCCTTTGAGATAGGCGGAATCCGTATAAAGGTCGACTGTGCAAGGACGCGTCAGCGCTTCGAGCGCCTGGATCGCCGCCATCAGCTCCATGCGATTGTTGGTCGTCGCCGCCTCGCCGCCCGAGAGTTCTTTGCGATTATCGCCATAGGCGAGAATGGCGCCCCAGCCGCCAGGACCCGGATTGCCGGAGCAGGCGCCATCCGTCCAGATTGCAACGCGCTCGCTCACCGCGTCAGCCCATAGTCGCTGGCGCTCGCAACCTTCTGATGGAAGCGCAGACGCTTGACGTAATCGAGCGGGTCTTTCGGCTTCACCAGCGCGCCCGGTGGCACGTTCAGCCAATCGACGAGACGCGTCAGCGCAAAGCGCAAGGCACTGCCGCGTCCGAGAACGGGAAGCGCTGCGACTTCCTTTTCGGCCAGCGGCCGGATCTTTTCATAGGCGTTGATCAAGGCCATGCCTTTAGCGATGTTGAAGGACATGTCGTGTTCGAAACACCAAGCGTTGAGGCAGACCGCGACATCATAGCTGAGGAAATCATTGCAGGCGAAATAGAAGTCGATCAGGCCCGAGACTTTGTCGCCGAGAAACAGCACATTGTCGGGGAAGAGATCGGCATGGATCACGCCGCTCGGCAGCTCACGCGGCCAATGCGCTTCGAGATAAGCGAGTTCCTCGCCCATGAAGGCAATGAGGCCCGGCTGCACGTTGTCGCCGCGCGGTGCTGCCTGTTCATGCAACCGCTGCCAGCCTTCGAGCGACAGCGCGTTGGCGCGATGACCTTCGAAATCGCTGCCCGCGACATGTAATTGCGCCAGCGCTTCCCCGAGTGCCGCGCATTGCGCCGGCGATGGCCGGCGGCTCGAGACACCTTCGAGAAAGGTGACAATGGCGGCGGGGCGTCCCGCGAGTGTTCCGAGAAAAGCGCCGGCCTTGGTTTTCACCGGCAGCGGGCAATTGAGCCCATGACGGGCGAGATGCTCCATCAGGCCCAAGAAATAGGGCAGGTCCGCTGTAGCAACGCGTTTTTCGTAGAGCGTCAGAATGAAGAAGCCTGCTGTCGTATGCAGGATGAAATTCGAGTTCTCGACGCCCTCGGCGATGCCTTTATAGGCAAGCAGGCGGCCGAGATCGTAGCCGTCGAGAAAGGCGGCAAGATCGGTGTCGCAAACTTCGGTGTAAACGGCCATGATCTCAGAGCGGGATGCGAAAAAGTATGCTCATGCCGCGTCTTCTTCCAAAGCCTTTGGCTTTGGCTGCTCCGGCCCGACGATCGGCAGCGTATCGGGCTGGATGACGCCGCAGGACATGATGAGCTTTGCCGCATCGTCTGGGCTCAGGGCAACTTCGATAACGTCGCGGGCAGGCAAAAAGAAATAGAAGCCGGTCGTCGGGTTGGGCGTGCATGGCAGGAAGACGGAGAGATAGTCTTCTTGTGTAGGCAATTTCGAGCCGATCATCTCGGGCGGCGGCGCCGAGATGAAGACGAGCGACCACGTGCCTTTCGTCGGAAACTCGATCAGCCCGACTTTGCGCAGCGACGTGCCGTTGCGCGAGAACAGGGTCTCGAAGATCTGCTTCACGCTCTTATAGATCGAGCGGATGATCGGCATCCGCTCCAAGATCGCTTCGCCCAGCGCGATGAGGCTGCGCCCCGCCAGATTGGCAGCGAGAAAGCCGAGAAGGGTGAGCCCCAGGAAAGCGAAGATCACGCCAAAGCCCGGCAGGGGGTAGGGCAGATAAGCGTCCGGCCAGAATTTGACCGGCACGATCTTCCGCACCCAGGTGTCGACGGTGTCGATGAACCACCAGACGAGATAGATGGTGACGGCGAGGGGGCCGGCGACCACAACTCCGGTCAGAAACCAATTGCGAATCCGCGCACCGATTCCCTGGCCGCGCGGCGGCTCGGGCGGCGGCTGCAGAGGAGGGGCGGCGTCCAGATCCGTCATGAGGTTTCCGTTATGGGCCTTTGCTCATTCTTTGCCGCTTGCGAGCCGAGCTTGGCCCGCTCTTCCCTCGCACAGGACGAAGACAGATTTAGCACAGCGAACCGCCGTCTTCGAACGCTCTCATCCTGAGCTGGATCCGCGAAAGAGAAAAGCCGTTTTCCAATCGGGAAAACCCCGCCGCGCCAGGACCAAAAAGCTCGTATTCCGCTCCATTTTGGGAGCACTTAAAGTGCGACTTTGGGTATTTTTACCCGGAAAATTCGATCTAGCGAAGGACGGAGGCAAAAATGGGCGACCGGCCGTCTTTTTTGCAGCAATTGGCCTTGATGGCGCGTGACAATGGGTCACGCGTGAGCTACAAAAACGCGCCATCCGAAAGGGGCCATCTCTGTCAAAGAGATGCGCATGATGTCCAAGTCGTGGGAGGACGCCTCCTCTTCATTCAATGCCGTCAAGGCGCCTTCGCCAGAAGCAAAATAGAAGCGAAGGACGGACGAAGAGAAGGTCAAGGACGCGGGAGCGAAAGAGGGCGAGACTCGGTGGAGGAGCCGGTCTCGCCCTTCTTTTTTGTCTCGAAGATTTTCCATCTTTCGCAGCGGTTCGGCGCATCACGCGTCGTCTGAATTCTCTGCCGCGAGTTCTTCCACGATATCCACTACACCGCCTTCGCCTGCGCTCCACGCGGCCTTCGTGGCGGCGGCAAATTCGGCGAGACGCCCCGCATCGATCGCCGCGCGAATGCCTTTCATCAGGCTTTGATAATAAGCGAGATTGATCTCCGTCAGCAGCATCATGCCGAGGATTTCGCCCGCCTTCACGAGATGGTGCAGATAGGCGCGCGAATAGAGCCGCGCCGCATCGCACGATGCCTGCGGATCGATGGGATTCGCATCCTCCGCATGTTTGGCATTGCGCAGATTGATACGGCCGAAGCGGCTGTAGACGAGGCCGTGCCGCCCGGCGCGGGTCGGCATGACGCAATCGAACATATCGATGCCGCGGATCGCCGCTTCGAGGATGTCGTCGGGCGAACCGACGCCCATCAAATAATGCGGCTTCCCGTCTGGCACATAAGGCAGCGTCGCTTCGATCGTTGCCAGCATGCTCGCCTGCGGCTCGCCGACGGCCAGACCACCGAGCGCATAGCCGTGGAAATCCATACCGGTGAGTTCTTCGGCGCTCTTGCGGCGCAGCGCTGTCGAAATCCCGCCCTGCACGATGCCGAAGACCGCCTGCCCCGGCTGCGTACCGAACGCCTTTTTGCTGCGTTCGGCCCAGCGCAGAGACAACAGCATGGCGCGTTCGACTTCGGCTTCAGGTGCCGGCAGTTTCACGCATTCGTCGAGCTGCATCTGAATGTCGGAGCCGAGCAGGCGCTGGATTTCCATCGCGCGTTCGGGCGAAAGCTGATGCCGCGATCCGTCGATATGCGATTGGAAGGTGACACCCGCCTCATCGATCTTGCGCAGCTTCGCCAGCGACATGACTTGGAAACCGCCGGAATCAGTGAGGATCGGCCGCGGCCAATTCATGAAGCGATGCAGGCCGCCGAGCGCCGCGATACGTTCGGCGCCGGGCCGCAGCATCAGATGATAGGTGTTGGAAAGAACGATGTCGGCGCCGAGGTCATATACCGCTTCCGGATGCATGGCCTTGACCGTCGCGGCGGTGCCGACCGGCATGAAGGCGGGCGTGCGGATTTCGCCGCGCGGCATAGTGATGATGCCGCTGCGCGCCGTCCCGTCGCGTGCCGTGATCTGGAAATCGAAGTCCGCGCTCACATCTGCCTCGGCGTTGCAGGATAAAGCAGACAGGCATCGCCATAGCTGTAGAAGCGATAGTTTTCGGCGATCGCATGGGCATAGGCGGCGCGCATGACATCGAGTCCGCAAAAGGCGGAAACGAGCATGAAAAGCGTCGATTTCGGCAGATGGAAATTAGTGAGCAGCAGGTCGATAGCTTTAAACCGGTAGCCGGGGGTAATGAAAATATCCGTCGCGCCCATAAAAGGCCGGATGGTCCCGTCGTCGGAGGCCGCCGACTCGATGAGCCGCAGCGGCGTCGTGCCGATCGAGACGATGCGGCCGCCCGCGCGGCGCGCCTGATTGACCGCTGCGGCAGCCGCTTCGCTCACCTCGCCCCATTCGGCATGCATGCGATGCGCGTCCGTATCTTCGGCCTTGACGGGCAGGAATGTGCCGGCGCCGACATGCAGTGTGATCCGTACGAAGCGTGCGCCTTGCGCCTCGATGGCAGCGACGAGTTCGGGGGTGAAATGCAGGCTTGCGGTCGGTGCCGCGACAGCGCCATCGCGCGCGGCGAAAAGCGCCTGATAGTCGTCGCGATCCCGCGCGTCGGTTGCGCGCTTGCCGGCGATATATGGCGGCAGTGGCATTTCGCCGAGCAAGGCGATTGCCGCATCGAGCGCTGCGCCGGATGCTGAAAAGGCAAGAACGACTTCGCCGTCCTGATGCTCGCCGCGCACCGCCGCCTCGAGCGTATGGCCGGCCTCATCTGCGAAGGTGATCGCATCGCCGGCCTTCAGTTTCTTGGCGGGCCGGGCGAAAGCCCGCCAGACATTGTCGCTGTCGCGCTGATGCAGCAGAATTTCGATTTTGGCGTCGACACCGGCGCGGCGGCGGCGGCCGAAAAGACGCGCCGGAATAACGCGCGTATCATTGATGACGAGACAATCGCCGGCGCGCAGCTGGCCCGGCAGATCGCGGATTATGCGGTCGACAAAGCGCGGATTGGCCTGCGGATCGACGACCAGCATGCGCGACGCATCGCGCGGCACGATCGGCCGCAGCGCGATGCGCTCCGGCGGCAGCTCGAAATCGAAACTATCGACACGCATTGATGAATGATGCAGCACTGACCTTCTCCCCTTGTGGGAGAAGGTGGTCGGCGGAGCCGACCGATTGAAGGGTACGCCTGCGGCTTGCTGTAGCCCGTCGTTTACGACGGGCGTCGTAAACGACGCCCTGTGGCAAGTCGCCCTCTCCCATGAGGGGAGAGTAGGCGCAACGCTTTATTGGTGCGCTCAGCCGATCGTCGCGGAGATGATCTTGTCCGGATCTCGCACCGGCTCGCCGCGCTTGATCTTGTCGACGTTTTCCATGCCGGAAACGACTTTGCCCCAGACGGTATATTGCCGATCGAGGAAGCGCGCATCGTCGAAGCAGATGAAGAACTGCGAATTGGCGGAATCGGGGTTCTGCGCCCGCGCCATCGAGCAGGTGCCGCGCACATGCGGCTCGGCATTGAACTCCGCCTTGAGGTTCGGATATTTCGAGCCGCCCGTGCCGGTGCCATGCGGGCAACCGGTCTGCGCCATGAAGCCGTCGATGACGCGATGGAAGACGATGCCGTCGTAGAACTTCTCGCCCACCAGCTTCTTGATATGCGCGACGTGGTTCGGCGCGAGATCGGGCCGCATCTCGATGACGACGGGGCCTTGCGTGGTTTCGAGCGTGAGCGTGTTACCGGGTTCGACCTCGGCCATAATGAACTCCTTGTCTTTGGGAATTGCGGTGAGGAATAGCCGAAGCGGGCGGCGAGGTAAACCTCACCGCCCGCTTTAGGGAATGGGTGCTGCAACAGCGTTGAGCTCGAGGCTCAACGCTTGTCGTTGCGCTGCTTATTGCGGTGCAGCCGGGGCAGGTGCGGGGGTCGGTTCGGCCGACGGAACGGGCTTCGACTTGGCCTTCCTGGGCTTCTTCACCGGCTTCTTGGCAGGCGCGGCGCCTGCCGCATTCGCCATCTGCATTTTCACGATGCGGTCCGGATCGGTGACCATGCCATCCTGACCGCCGCCCTTCTTCAGCTTGTCGATCGCGTCCATGCCGGACGTGACCTGACCGATGATCGTATATTGGCCGTCGAGATTGGCGGCGGGCGCAAAGCAGATGAAGAACTGCGAATTGGCGGAGTTCGGATCATCCGTGCGCGCCATGCCGACCGTGCCGCGAACGAAATGCGCCTTGGTGGTGAACTCGCCCGGCAGATTGGGCAGTTTCGAACCGCCCGTACCGGTGCCCGTCGGATCGCCGGTCTGCGCCATGAAGCCATCGATGACGCGATGGAAGGCGAGGCCGTTATAGAAGCCTTGTTTCGTCAGCGTCTCGACTTGCGCGACATTCTTCGGCGCGAGATCGGGGCGCAGCACGATGGTCGCGCGGCCGTATTTCGTGTCGAGATAGATCGTGTTGTCGAGTTCCGGATTGGCCGCAACCGGTTTCGCTTTGTGCTTGGGCTTCGGCTTCGGTTTGGGCTTCGGCTTGGTCGGCGTCGGTTCTGCCGGCGCTTCAGCGGCGGGCGCAGCCGGCGCCGGAGCGGCCTCTTGCGCAAAGGCTGGCGCAAACGCGAATGGCATGGCGCAAAGCGCCGAAACAAGCGCAGCGAAAAGGCTGCGGTGGCTTCCAATCATGTGTCCCCTCCCTCGAGATCAGTGCGGAGCACGAATTTTTTGCGCCAGCGTATCGGCGACCACTTTCGGAACAAAGCTTGAAACGTCGCCGCCCAATGTCGCGATTTGACGAACCAATGTCGCGGTAATGTGGCGGACGCCAGGAGCGGCGGGCAGAAACAGCGTCTGAATCTCCGGCGCCATGGCCGCATTCATGCCGGCCATCTGCATCTCATAATCGAGATCCGAGCCGTCGCGCAGGCCGCGCAGGATGAGGCTCGCTCCGGCCTGCCGGGCGGCGTCCACCGCAAGACCTGAAAAGGAGAGGACCGACAGAACGCAGTTCTGCGCGGCGACGCGCTCTTCGCAACATTTATGGATGAGTGCGGCGCGTTCATCGGCGGAGAGGAGCGGGGTCTTGCCCGGATGCACGCCAATGCCGACGACGAGTTCATCGCAGAAGCGCGCCGCGCTCTCGATGATGTCGACATGACCATTGGTCAAAGGGTCGAAGCTGCCGGTGTAAAGCGCTCTGCGAAGCATGGCCTATCTAACCGAGCCGGTTAAGCCGGGCAATGCGAGCGCGATATCAGAATTGTGCGTAGCGGGGAGGGCGAGCCCGTAATGGGGCCGCTGCGTGCCGAAAGCTTAGCTGGATCCTCGCCTGGACACCCGTGGCTTTGGGCGTGGATCGGCGATAGGCGGTAGATTTGCGATTGTGCGATGCACCCATGCATTTTGACATATGCTTCATCGCTATTTCAAATGAAGGTATAGGTAAGTTGAGTGTACAGCGCATTGACTCCTCTTCTTCTCGGGTAAATTCCTATCGAAATATGACGAGATATGCGAGAAATGCATATTAGGCCTTCGTTTTTCTGGCTGGATGTGCGGCGCAAAATCCGATATCCATTCGAAAAAGCAATGGACACCTTTGCAAGAGGTGACTCATGTTGAGCAATCTAGTTGAGGCTGTTCGCAGCTGGCGCCGGAAACGGGCTTGCCTGCGGGAACTCTCCCAGCTCAGCGACCATGAGCTGGCCGAACTTGGGATTCTTCGTTCGGATATCGCGACGATTGTTCGCGAAACGCCTGGTCTTTAAGAACATCCGCCGCGGCAGGATCTCCTCCCCCTGCACGGCTCAAAACGCCCGCCGAGCCCTCCTCCCCTCGGCGGGCGTTTTTATTTGGACGCTCCGGTTTCGGACGCTCCGCGCGGCAGATCGTCTTCAGCGCCATCCATTCTTCGCTTGATAGCAGCGGCGCCCCAGCGACCGCGACGCCCGCCTTGCTGTAGACTTGCCTGCCGTTCGGCCGCCATTGGATGCGAGGCGAAAATCGCGAGCGGATCGTCGCTTTCCGGCCCGGTGATGCGCAGCAGGAGATCGCCCAGGGCTCTCCGTGAACGGCCGAGCCGCTCCATCACATGTTTGGCATAGAGATCGGCATTAGGCGGCGGAGAGCAGGCTGCGGCCGGTCATCAGCACGACGCCAGAGCCTGTGACATCGCCGAATAGCAAGCCGACCAGAAAAGACGAGCCGCCATTCTGAATGAGCCGGCGCAGGCCATCGCGATGCGCGACATGGCCGAGTTCATGCGCAATGACGCCGGCAAGCTCATCGGGATCTTTGGCGCGCGCGATGAGCCCGCTCAGCACGTAGATTTTGCTGCCAGGCAGCGCGAAGGCGTTCGGGATATGCGAGGCGATGACGGCGGGACGCGGCCGGTTCGGCAGATCGGTCGCATCTTCGATTTCGCCGACGAGTTTGTTTAAGGCCGCGGCGCCTTGCGGCGCCGCGCAGCTTTTGCCGGCGAAGATGGTCCGTATCTGCTTATCGGCGACATCGCCGATGCGCGCTTCGAGCCAGGGCGGTACGAGCGGCGCCAGCCGGTCCGCCATGAACGGCACGCCGAACCAGATGACGGCGAAGATCGAGGCGGCGGCCGCAAGCGACCAGACGACGATGCGCGTCGTCGCGACATCGTCCTTGTCGTTGCGGGCGAGCGAAGCGCAATGCGCCAGCGTTTCGGCGCGTTGCGCGGCATCGCGGATTTCGAGTCGCGCCAGGGCAGACGCCGTCGCATTGCGCAGGCGTAGAAGATTATCCGGCCCGTCGGCGCGGCGGACATCGTCATAGACCCAGCGTGCCAGAATTTCGCCATTCTCGCTGATCTCGATCGCATCGCTGAAGCGAAGCGTGACGAAATGCTTCCTGTTCGTCTGGCCGTCGAAATAGATTGCTGCGGCCGCCTCGCTCATCGTCAGAACCCCGCGACATCGAGGCCGTCGGCAAGCCCTTCGCCCAGCGCACTGACGAGTTCGCCTTTAGCACGGACACTGTCGATGGCTTCGAGATGTCTGATGCGGATCGATACGGTGACGAGTTTCCAGATGCGCTGGACAAGATAGATGCGCTGAACGATGCCAAGTGCGAGGAACAGCGAGAAATAGCTGAAGATGTAATAGGCGACGAGAAGCGGCGGGAAATGCCCATGCTTCAATTCGAGGCCCAGGCGCTGACTTTGACGCCGACCATCGGCAACAGAACGGCGCCAATGCCGACGGTCACGCCGATGACGATCATCGCCGCTCGAGTGACGCCGTGCGCCACGGATAGGCGAGGCCGAGCGTCAAACGGATAGGCGAGGCCGAGCGTCAAAAGGACGAGCGCGCCCCACCAGAAGGCGCGCCAGGCATAGGCAAGACCTGAACCCGTCATCCAGAACCGCACGCCGCGCCAGACCGTGCGCGTCAGCCGATTAGCGGCGGGCGCGATAGACGGCGAATTGCGCGAAGGCATAGAAGAAGATGAAGAGCGGAAAGCTTGCAAAGGTCCTGATGTGCTCCGCCTCCATGCCGACGAGGAAATAGGCGAGATAGATCGGCACGAGGATCGCGAGCGCGAAGAGAAAGCCGATCAGAAGTTCGCGGCCGGTGCCGGTATATTCGAAAGCATCGCCGTCGATCTGCGTGTGCGCCCAGAGGTGCCGGCGGATTTTCGTCGTCAGCCAGAAACGATAGAAGCCGAAGGTCACGAGTTCGAGCAGCGCGCCGCGCGTCACGATATGGCGGAAATTGCGGTTCTCGCCGGTGAAGACGACCTGCGCACGATGGCCGTCCGGGCCGAATTTGAAGGGCGGCGGCGCAATCAACTCGTTCATGGCAATCCTTTCCCGGACGTAGGGCCGGCAAATTGCGAGCGAAGCAAGACTAGCCGTGCCGCGTCCAGGCACCTGTGTGGCCTCGCACGGTGCTAGACGGACAAGCTTCACCTTATCGGTGCCGCCATGAAAAATATATCGGCGTCGCGTAACGGAAATTATGCAGGCGCGCCGGACTTCAAAAGCCGGTAGGTAATCGCGTCGGTCAGCGCCTGGAAGGAGGCGTCGATCAGATTGGCCGACACGCCGACCGTCGACCAATGTTCGCCCGAGGAATCGCGGAATTCGATCAGCACCCGGGTCACCGCATCGGTGCCGCCCTGGAAGACGCGGACGCGGAAATCGACGAGTTCGAGATCGGCGATATAGGGCTGATATTTGCCGAGGTCCTTACGCAGCGCGAGGTCGAGCGCATTGACCGGGCCGTTACCTTCGGCTGCCGAGATCACCACATCATTGTCGATGCGCATTCTGACGACGGCTTCCGAAACTGTCACAAGCTCGCCCTGTGCATTATGGCGGCGTTCGACATCGACGCGAAACCGCTCGACATCGAAATAATCCGGCACGGTGCCGAGACTGCGGCGTGCGAGGAGCTCGAAGGACGCATCCGCTCCCTCGTAGGCATAGCCCTGCGCTTCCTTGTCCTTCACTTCGTTGAGCAGAAGCGTCAGGCGTGGATCGTCCTTGCTGAGCACGACCCCGATGCGCTCGAGTTCGGCGAGGATATTGGACTTGCCGGCCTGATCCGACACGAGGAGGCGGCGCTGATTGCCGACGCTTTCCGGCGCCACATGCTCATAGGTTGCCGGGTCCTTCAGCACGGCGGAGGCGTGAATGCCGGCCTTGGTCGCGAAAGCCGAGGCGCCGACGTAGGGCGCATGGCGGTTCGGCTGGCGGTTCAACAGCTCGTCGAAAGTGTGGCTCACCTTGGTGAGATTGACGAGCTGCGCCTTCGTCACGCCGATCTCATAGGCGTCGGCGTAGTCGCGCTTCAAGAGCAGGGTCGGGATGATCGAGACGAGATTGGCATTGCCGCAGCGCTCGCCAAGTCCGTTGAGCGTGCCTTGCACCTGCCGCACGCCGCTGCGGATCGCCGCGAGCGAATTGGCGACGGCCTGTTCCGTGTCGTTGTGCGCATGGATGCCGAGGTGATCGCCGGGTATTTCGCGCGCGATTTCCGCGACGATACGCTCGACCTCATGCGGCTGCGTCCCGCCGTTCGTATCGCAGAGAACGACCCAGCGGGCGCCGGTTTCATAGGCGGTCTTGGCGCATTTCAACGCATAGGCCGGGTTCGCCTTATAGCCGTCGAAGAAATGTTCGCAGTCAAGCATGGCTTCGCGCCCCTTGCCGCGCGCCGCCTTGATCGACTGCTCGATGCCTTCGAGATTTTCTTCGAGCGTCGAGCCGAGTGCGACATGGACCTGATAGTCCCAGCTCTTGGCGACGAAACAAATCGCGTCCGCATCGGCTGCGAGCAGCGCGGCGATGCCGGGATCGTTGCCGATCGAGCGGCCGGCACGTTTGGTCATGCCGAAAGCGGTGAAGCGCGATGTCTTTAGCTTCGGCCGTTTGGTGAACAGTTCTGTGTCCATCGGATTGGCACCCGGATAGCCACCCTCGATGTAATCGATGCCAAGCGTGTCGAGCAGCGCCGTGATGTGACGCTTGTCGTCGATTGAAAAATCGACACCCGTCGTCTGGGCGCCGTCCCGCAAGGTGGTATCGAAGAGATAGACGCGGTCGCGGGTCATTGCGGCACCTCCTGTGCCGGCCGGGTTTCGAGCTTCTTTTCCATATGGGTATTGCCGAGCCATTCCTCGCCGCAAGGCACAGTCTGGCGATGCAGCGCAAAGAAGCCCTGCTTGCTGAAGAAATCGCGGGCGGTGTCGCTCGCATCGACGGTTAGATGTGTCGCACCGCGCGAACGGGCGATCTTTTCGACAGCGTCATAGAGCAGCGTCGCAATGCCGGTGCGGACAACGCTCGGATGCACATACAGCATATCGATATGGTCTTGCCCTTTGATGCTAATGAAGCCGACCGGCGAGGCGGCGATCGTCGCGAGCAAAGTCAGGTTGTGTGCAAGGCGCTCCGCGAATTCGTCTTCATCATCGGCTGTGGCGATCCAGGCGGCCTGCTGTGCCTCGTCGTAATCGTCGCCGGTCAGCTCTTCGATGCTATCGCGGAAAATCTGCGCGACGAGCGGCCCGTCGGCGGGGAGAAACGGCCGCAAAGCCGCCTGCGGGAAAGCGCTCGCGTTCATGATCTCACCCCCGAACGTTGACCCTCTCCCTGTGGGAGAGGGTGCCGCCGAAGGCGGCGGGTGAGGGGTTGCGATCGCGAAAAATCATCCTCACACTTCAACGCATGGCTAACCGGCTGACCCGAATTGCGCGACGTTTGCGGGCAAGAAGCACGTCTTCCGAAGATTTGCTTTGGGAGCAGCTTCGTGGTCGTCGCTGCGACGGGCTCAAGTTTCATCGACAGGTACCAATCGCTGGATTTATTGCAGATTTCTGCTGCCATGACCTCGGGTTGACGATCGAAGTTGATGGCAAACAGCATCTCGATCGAATCGCGCGCGATGCGGCGCGCGGCGCTGCCATCGAAAGTCATGGTTTCATCGAACTTCGGTTTAGCAACGATGAAGTCCGGGAACGGCTTGACTGGGTGATGCAAGAAATTCGGCGCGCCGCGGATATCGCGCAGACGAGGGCGCCGAGAGCCGCATATCCTCGAATCGAATGAGTACGGAAGCGCACCCCCAAATCGGGCCGTAGAACGTAACCCCTCACCCGCCGCCTTCGGCGGCACACTCTCCCGCCGGGAGAGGGTGCGCGTACCTTTTGCTAAGAGATTCATCGCTTCACCTCCCAGCTCGTCGTGCCGTCCTTATTATCCTTCAGCGCCACGCCAATCGTGGCGAGTTCGTCGCGGATGCGATCGGAGGCGGCCCAGTCCTTCGCCTTTCGCGCGTCGAGCCGTTCCCTGATCTTATGCGCCACCATGATCTCATCGATCTTGAAATCGGCCGGCTTCCAATGCTGCCATTCCGGCAGACACTTCTGGAAGAGGCCGAGGAGATGGCCGGAGGAGGCGAAACGCGCGCCGGCATAAGCGACATCGTCGGAGGCTTCCTTGAAGAGCCGCCGCAGAACGGTGATCGCATCTGGCGTATTGAGGTCGTCTTCGAGCGTCGCAATGAATTCGGGCGCCAGGATCGCGTCCGACTCGGCAAATTGCTTCACAACCGGATACCAGCGATCGAGTTCGCGCTGGGTTTCGCGCAGGCTGGCGAGCGTCCAATCGATCGGCTGGCGGTAATGCGTCTTCAGCATGTTGAGACGCAGAACCTCGCCCGGCCAATCGGCAAGGGCTTGGCGGATGGTGATGAAATTGCCGAGGCTCTTCGACATTTTCTCGCCTTCGACCTGCAGGAAGCCATTGTGCATCCAGACATTGGCCATGACGTCACGGCCGAAGGCGCAGCAGCTCTGCGCGATCTCATTCTCATGATGCGGGAAGACGAGATCGATGCCGCCGCCGTGAATGTCGAAAGTTTCGCCGAGATAGGTGAAGCTCATCGCCGAGCATTCGATGTGCCAACCAGGGCGGCCGCGGCCCCAGGGGCTTTCCCAGCCTGGCTCGGAATCGCTCGACGGCTTCCATAGGACGAAGTCGAGATCGCCGCGCTTGTAAGGGGCGACATCGACGCGCGCGCCGGCGATCATCTCGTCGAGCGGGCGGCGCGACAATTGTCCGTAATTCGGCATCGACGGCACCGAGAAGAGCACATGGCCATCCGCCGCATAGGCGTTCCCGCGGGCGATCAGCTTTTCGATGGTTGCGATCATCGGCGCGATATGTTCGGTGGCGCGCGGCTGCACGGTCGGCGGCAGGCAGCCGAGTGCTGCCGCATCCTCCTGGAAGATGGCGTTGGTTTCTTCGGTCAGCTCGCGGATGGTGATGCCGCGCTCAGCGGCGCGCGCATTGATCTTGTCGTCGACGTCGGTGATGTTGCGGACATAGACGACGTGTTCTGGCCCATAGAGATGGCGGAGCAGGCGAAACAAAACGTCGAAAACGATCAGCGGCCGCGCATTGCCGATATGAGCAAAGTCGTAAACCGTCGGGCCGCAGACATATATGCGCAGCTTCGCCGGATCGATCGGAACGAATGCGTCCTTGCGCCGTGTCAACGTGTTGTAGAGCTGCAAAGCCATGGCTTCCCCTGGGCGCGCCGGCCGGGAACGTGATCTGCACTCTGAATTGAGGACGAGACGGCTCCGACCAGCGTGGCGCTAGTCAATAATGGAAATGGTCCGGCTGAGGCGGATTAAGCACGTCATGGGTCGACAATGAGCGAGAATGGGACGCGGGTCAAGCGATTGCCGGAGGCCCTAAACCGCTCCGGACGCGCCGATTAACGCGATATTAGGCGCGTTTTCGGAAGATAGGGGCTCAAATTGCGAATTTACAGCCCGGGAAAGCGTCATGTCAACCATCGCAATTGATCGCCGCAGGCTGCTTTATGTTGCGCTTTCGATTTTTGCCAGCCTTCTGGTGCTCGCTGCAACGCATGAGACGGTCCGGGCAGCGAGCCGCACCTTCGTTCTGCCGCCGTCGAGCGGTTATGGCATTTCCGATTGCCTCGGCAAGACCAATGGCTGCGATGAGGTCGTCGCCACCGCCTGGTGTGAATCGCACGGCTATGCCAAGCCGCTCGCCTATGGGAAGGCGGAGGACGCCGTGACAAGCTCAATCGGCACCAAGCGTCCCGCTTCCCTGAAGCCCAATGCGAACGATTACATTGTGACGTGCGGCGACTGATTTGTAGCGCTTGACTCGCGGCGACCGAGCCGCAGCGCCTCGCCTTACACGAGGGCGCCCCAGAGGGCCGCGCCGGCCAGTCCCGCGAAAAGCAGAAGCCCCGCATCCCGATTCGAACGGAACAGTTTCAGCGCCCGTGCGCCATCGGCCGGGTCGAGGCTGCGGATCTGCCAGGCGAAATGCGCCGCCATCGCAATCAGACCGGCGAGCGTCCAGACATTCAGCGCTTTGGCCGAGACGAGCGCGAGCCCGATCAGGATGACGCAGGCGGCATAGCACAGGCCGACGCCAAGCCTGACGTGCGTACCGAATAGAAGCGCCGTCGAGCGGACGCCGGCGATCATGTCGTCGCTCAAATCCTGCAAAGCGTAGATCGTGTCATAGCCGAGCGTCCAGGCGATCGCGCCGCCGTAGAGAAGGACCGGCGGCCAGGAGAGTGTGCCATAAGCCGCAACCCAGCCCATCAGCGCGCCATAGCCGAAGGCGAGGCCGAGGACCGCCTGCGGCCAGGACGTCACGCGCTTCATGAAGGGATAGGCGGCGACGATCAGCAATGAGCCGAAGCCGAGGAAAATCGCAAAGCGGTTGAAGGAGAGAAGCACCGCGAGCCCGACGAGGGCCTCGGCGATCAGAAAGCGCTTCGCTGCAGTTTTGCTGATGCGCCCGGAGGGCAGCGGCCGGCCGCGCGTGCGGGCGACCTGCGCATCGATGTCCATGTCGACGATGTCGTTATAGGTCGTGCCGGCGCCGCGCATGGCGATGGCGCCGATGCAGAAGAGCAGCAGATGCCAGAGATTGGGCGGCGCCTGCTGGGTGAGGCTGGCGAGCGCCGACGACCACCAGCAGGGCAGAAGCAGCAACCACCAGCCGATCGGCCGGTCGAGGCGGGCAAGCTCGATATAGGGACGCCAATCCGGCGGCGTCAGGCGCAGCAGCCATTGATTGGGAGCCGCGTCGGGCAGCGACTCCGGCTGGCTCTGCGGACTGGCGATCACAACGGGCCGGTCGGCAGTTTCGGCGCGGAGTTGCTGATCGCCTCCTGTCCCTTCTTGACCTGCTCGGCCACGCGACAAGCGTTAGCCGCCATGCCAGCGGTTTTCTTCGATCCCTCAGTAAGGCCGGTGATGGCGTTGTCCGGGACCATGCACCAATCTTTGTTCTTGGTGAAATAGGCGAGAAGTTCGCGCTCGGCCGCTGCGAGGCTGCGGAGCTTGCCGCAGGCCGCCGTCGGATCGAGCTGGCCTTTCGGCGAGGCCTTCGCCTCCTTGTTCAACGCGTCGATGATATTTTGCCGCTTCTTCATCAGGGCGGCGATGTCCGTATTACACTCGCCGGCATAGCCGGGCGTGGCGGACAGAGTCACGAAAGAACCGGCGATAAAGCTCGCCAGAAGAAAACCTGTGGCAGCGGCCCTGCGCACCCGCCGTCCGATAAAGGGCGATCGGCGGAGGCTGCCACTGCGATCCAGCTGCGGATTCGCCTGCATCGAATAGCCTCACGAAATGATAAGTCCCACTATAAAAGGGACGAATGTGGCTTTTTGGTTTCATAGCAAGATCGGTGAAAACCACGCAAGTCACCCTGTGCAAATGCCGGTCCGAGCCGGAAAACTGGTAGCCCAGATAGAAGACCCGAAGGACGAGCGAATCGATGGCGCGTTACGATTTCACCAGTCACCGCCTCTATCTGGATGCGCCGCTGACCCAGGGCGCCCGCGTCGAGCTCGACCGCGCCCAGGCGCATTACCTCTGTACCGTCCTGCGCCTCGGCGAAGGGGCCAGTCTGCTGGCCTTCAACGGCCGGGACGGCGAATGGCGCATGGTGCTGACGCTCACCGGCAGGAAATCGGCGGCGCTTGTCGCGGAGGAACAGGTCCGGCCGCAGCCGGAGCCCGGCGATCTCCACTATCTTTTCGCGCCGATCAAACACGCGCGTCAGGATTATCTGGTGCAAAAGGCTGTGGAAATGGGCGCGAGCCGGCTGCAGCCCGTGCTCACCCGCCACACGCATGCCGAACGCGTCAACGAGGAGCGTATGCGCGCCAATGCAGTCGAGGCGGCGGAACAATGCGGTATCCTCGCTGTGCCCACGGTCGCGCCGCCTGTCGGCTTCGACCGGCTTCTTGCCGACTGGCCGCGCGAGCGGCTGCTGATTTTCTGCGACGAGGACGCCGAAGCCGATCCTCTGGCGACGCTCGAAAATGCGCGGACGAATTTTGCCACAATCCCCCCGCTCGCGGTGCTGATCGGCCCTGAAGGCGGCTTCGACTCGTCCGAGCGGACGACTTTGCTGGCACTGCCCGCGGTTCTGCGCCTATCGCTCGGGCCGCGCATCTTGCGGGCCGATACGGCGGCCGTCGCAGCGCTCGCCATCGTCCAGGCGGTTTTGGGCGATTGGCGTGGATAAAGCTGATGCAATCGGGCCACGTCGGACCCCTCACATATATGAGGCCCAAATCCGTCCACGATATCGCCCCAAAGGGTGCTTAGCGAATTTTAACGAATGTAGGCTCTCAATCGCTTTTCTTGCGATCCAACGAGTACAACTTCGGGGGCGGCAAGCGCGATGCGGATGACGGTAACGTCCAGCGCAATTCTCAACTTCGGCCGGCGCGCCGGAGCGGCGTGTTCCTTTCTCATTCTTTTTGCCGTGCCGGCGGCCGCGCTTGATCGCTGTGCCGCCTATGGGCCCGACTTCACCTCGGTCGAGGGAACGGGCGCTTGCGTGAAGATTTCCGGCCATGTCCGCGTCGAAACCGGCTCCCATGGTCTGGGACGCGCCGGCGACAATGACTACGCGCAGCAGGGCGCAGCGACGACCGCCGCCATGCGGACGGAAGAGACCGTCAACGGCGATGCGGGCGACCCGGCGGATTTTCCCTATTCACATCATCTGCGGCTGCAGCAGGACAGCGATCCCGCCTATAGCGGCTGGTATGTTCGCTGACTTCAGGCGTTTCGAAAGCCTGATCTCACATCTCAAAAGATGCATTCGGCGAAAGCCGGATCGACGGAATGTTTCCAAGGTCCGTCGAAGCGCGCGATCAGCTCTTCCGCCTGGCTGCGGCCGGTGACAACTGCATCGAGCGGATCGAGGAAATGGCTTTCATCGCGGCCGGACGCATCCTTCGCGCCGCGCGCGACGAGGCCTTTGCGGACCATCGCCAGAACCTCGCGGCCGATGTCGCGGAGCGATCGTCCGGCGATCTTCGCATCGAGGCCGAGGCGCGGAACATCGTCGCGCAGCTGCGCACGCTCCGTCTTGCTCCAAGATTTGACCATCTGCCACGCGCTGTCGAGCGCAACAGGATCATAGAGCAGGCCGACAGAGAAGGCCGGCAGCGCATAAAGGAAGGGAAGCGGCCCCGCATCGGCGCCGCGCATTTCGAGATAGCGCTTGAGCCGGACCTCCGGAAAGATCGTCGTCAGATGATTGGCCCAATCCGACATGGTCGCGCGCTCGCCGGGCAGCGCCGCCAGCTTGCCGGCGAGGAGATCGCGGAAGCTCGCACCCGCCACATCATGATAGGTTTCGCCGCGCTTGACGAAATACATCGGCACATCGAGCGCGTAATCCACGTAGCGATCAAATCCCATGCCGTCTTCGAAGACGAAAGGCAGCATGCCGGTGCGATCGGGATCGGTATGACGCCAGATTTCCGAACGCGCCGACAGAAGGCCGTTGAGCTTGCCATCAGTGAAGGGCGAATTGGCAAAGAGCGCAGTCATCAGCGGCTGCAGCGCCAGCGAGACTCTGAGCTTCAGAACCATATCCGTTTCATTCGCGAAATCGAGATTGGCTTGCACGGTCGTCGTGCGGAACATCATGTCGAGGCCACGCGTGCCGACGCGCGGCATATATCTCTGCATGATCGCATAGCGCTGCTTCGGCATCTGCGGAATGTCTTCGCGCCGCCAATTGGGCGTCATGCCGAGCGCGAGGAAATGAATGCCGAGCGGATCGGCGATCTTTTTCAAAGCTGCAAGGTGAGCTTCGATCTCGGCGACCGTCGAGTGGATATTGGCGAGCGGCGCGCCGGACAGTTCGAACTGGCCGCCGGGTTCGAGTGAAATCGCGCCGCCATGTGTCTCGTCGAACAGGCCGATGATGTTGGCGCCATCCATGATGGGTTGCCAACCGATCGCCTTCTGCATGCCTTCGAGCAAAGCGCGAATGCCACGGCCGCCATCGGCTGCCGCGTCGCCATAGGGAACCGCGGCATGATCCGCAATATAAAAGCCGAATTTTTCGTGTTCAGTGCCGACGCCGAACTGCTGCGCCGGCTTCGCTCCGTCCTCGATCCATGAAACGAGTTCGTCACGCGACGTGATGGGCGTCGAATCCGAAACGTCGCGAGCCATTATGAGACTTTCGTTCTATCTGCCTGAGCGTCTTGTGAGGACTGTTCGGCGGGACATAAAATTCAACGGCTGAAACTTCCAGCCGAAGCGTGGCCGCATTTATGCAGATCGGCAGAGCCGCGGACGGAAGGGACGTTCGCGGAATGAACGAGATTGCCGATCAGACGACGTCCGAGCCGATTTTGCGCAACGCTTACAACGCATTGCTCCACTGTCATGCGCTTTTCCCCGCGGGCTGAGCCGTTCGGCTCCGGGCGCCTAAATAGACGGGCCGGCGCGCTACTGCAATCGGACATTATCCAGTGAGGGAAGGGCGAAGCGGCGGGGACGCTTATGGGTTCTCGTCGCGGATCCGGTTAACGGTTCGTCCATCCGTCTCTGCGAAAAGTGCCGCAGGAGACACATATGGCGCTCATCAAGCAATTCCTGCGCGACAATCGGGCCGCGACTTCGATCGAATACGCCATGATCGCCGCTTTGATCTCCATTGCGATAGTTGTCGGCGCGCGGGCCGTCGGCATTGCGATTTCGACCAAATTCTACGGCCCGCTCGCTACCAATCTCAGCTGATCGCGACTCTGCGCTGACACGCGGATGAACGCGGCAGCGATACGCGCCGCGCATCTTCAAGCCACGATAGCTATCAGGATGCGCCGCGCGATTGATGTTGTGCGATGATGATCGCTGCGCGTTATTGCTGCTGCTTGCTGCCGCCGAGGATTTTGCCGATCTCGTCTGTCAAGCCCGACTGCGCAATTTCCGGCGGCAGATCGCCAGGCTGGAACATCTTAGTGAGCTTGTCCACAGCGCTTTGATTGGCGTTGCCGGAAGAGGTGGAGCTACCGCCGCCGAAGAGCCCGCCGAGAAGGCTGCCCAGCATTCCCATCAGGCCGCCGCCACCGCTGCCCTGGCCAAGATTGCCCATGTTGCCGACGTTGCCTTGCTGCGCGGACTGGGCCAATTGCCCGAGCATGCCGCCGAAACCCTGATTCTGTGCCGATTTGGCGAGACCGCCGAGAACGATCGAAACCAAGACCGGCATCATCTGCATAAGCAGATCGGGGCGAATGCCGGTGACCGACGACGCCTGCTGGGCGATCTGATTCGCGATATGGCTCGAACCGAACATGTCGTTGACAGCGTCATTGCCCTTTTGTGCCGTCGTGTCGGACTGCGCCGCATCGGCATTGGCGAAAGCCGCATGATGGGTTGGATCGGTGAGGGCGGAAATGATTCCGCCGAGGTCGCCAGATTGAGTGACCTTTTGCATCAGCCCGCCCGAAATCGCCGGGATCAGAGCCTGCACTGCGGATTGCGCTTGATCCGGCGAAATGCCGAATTGCTGCGCGAGATTTTCGACGGCTTTGCCGTCTTGGGCATTGTTGATGATTTCACTGATATTGAACATCACGCCGTCTCCCCAAACGCCCGCAACAGCGGCGCGCTTCCCATTTGCGCTTTGCCCCTGAGAGCTTGAAACCTTATTTGCCGGCGTGCGACGCGTCGCAGCACCTTGAAAATGCAATGCAGGCCGGAGAGCGACGTTATGATGAAGGCCGGCGCTTGTCGAGGAAGCCATCCCCCGTTCGGCGGAGCTTTCCGCGAGGTTCCGCGAGCGCGAACGCGGCTATTTTACCGCGCCGTTACGATTGATATAACAGGTTTTTAGGTGCGGGCGGCGGCCCAGATCACGATCTCGTGAATGGCTTTGGCGAAGGCTGTATTGATAGCGGCAGCGACCGTCGGCACGTGGTCGTTGGCACCTGGTGCATTTGTCGAAAAGACCTTTTCGGCCAGAACCCGGCCGCTGCCGTCGAGCAGTTTCGCGTCGATCTCGACAATCGCCTGATTATGCCCGACGTCATATTCGAAACGCGCGATGTCGGTGTGCAGGCTGCGATCCGCGAAGAAGGCTTCGCCGCCCACGGCGCGCAAGACATGCGCCGATTCGAAGCCGTCGATGAGACGGTCCTGCACGAGACGCGGCAGCTCGGTGGACCATTGCCCGCCGTGCAGATAGGCGATCGTGTCGGTGCCTGTCCGAATGAGAATGCGGCGCGAAGAGAGCGGCTGCGTCGCGGTCGGCTCGGCGATCGAAAGCTGCCGGCGGCTCTGCTTCACATGATCGAGATTGAGCGTCGGATCGAGATCGAAGGTCGTCGGCGGGGCGCTGCTGGCGCAGCCGGCAAGCAGCGCAAAGGCGAAAAGGGCAGCGGCGCAGCGCAAGCGGCGGTCCCCAAGCGCCGAATCCTGCCGGGCCTTGGCCCGCAGCACCGACCCCTGCCGCTGATCCCTACGCATCTCATGCCCCCGTGCCGGCTGCTGAGGCAGCTTCGGCAATCCCGTCTCGGCTACAGCTCAGAGCATGTCCCGGAAAAGTTGCTCGACTTTTCCGACAAAGGACATGCTCCAAAGTTTTTGAATCGAGCCGATTTGTCCCGGTCAAATGAATCGCGAAGCGATCCATTTGACGGGATCGGCTCAGCGGCTGCTGCTGTACTCCGGAATTTGTTGCTTCTTTCCGAATATGAACTGCTGCGGATTGTCTTCGATCGACTTCACCGCCTGATTGATCTGCTGCAGCGTCTTGCGGCCGTCGACTGCCAGCGCCTCATATTGCTTCAGACCCGTCGTCGCGAAGCGATTGAGATTGGCGGCGAGCTCTTTGGTGCGGACGTCGAGATCGTCGGCGAGCTTGTGGATCGATTTGGCGGCCTCGGCGATCTCGCCGAACGCGCCCTTCGTGTCGGAGGTGGCGAGAAAGCCGTTGAGACTGGTCAGAACGCCGTCGACCTTGCCGGCCGCGTTATTCAATTTGGCGGAGAGCTGCTGCATGTCGCCGATGATGCTCTTCACCTGCACCGGATCGACGGCCTTCACGACATTGTCCGTGTCATCGGCCAGCTTGCTGAGTTTCTGCGAGAGCGGGCCGACCGATTTGCCGAGCTCTGTCATGGCGGAAAGGGCGCCCTTGATGCCGTCCGAATTGGCGGCGAGCGCATTGGAGAAGGTCTGCAGATTCTTGGTCGATTGGGTGATCGGTCCCGAAGTCGAATCGAGCAGCTTATTGCCCTTATCGAGCAGATCGGAGGCCTGGCCCGCGATGCGGCGGGCGGTCTCCAGGAGATCCTGGAAGTCGGAGCGCTCGGCATAAATTATCGGCGGCCCGTTCGTCGGCTTGGGGAGCGGCGCGGCATCGGACTTGCCGCCGGTCAGCGCGACGCTCGCGACGCCGGTGAGGCCGGTCGACTCCAATCGCGCCTTGGTGTCGGCGCGAATCGGCACGCGCGAATCGATGTTGACGATCGCATAGACATGCGCCGGATCGTTCGGCACGAGGTTGATCTCTTTCACCTCGCCGACGCGGATGCCATTGAACAGCACCCAGCCGCCGCGGCCGAGGCCCGTGACCGAGCCGGTGAAGACAATCTTGTAGCTCTGCTCGCCCGTCGACCGGCCGGGATTTGAGATCCAGAAGACGAAGAGGAAGCTCGCGACGATGACCGCGAGGGTGAAGAGGCCGATCAGAGCGTAGTTGGCGCGGGTTTCCATCGTTCCTCTCAAGCGGGCCGGCTGATCGCCGAAACCTGCGTTGCCGTTGTCCGGCGCACCCCGTTCGCGGGGTTGAAGCGGCGGGCCCTTTCACCTTGAAAATAGGACCGGACCCAAGGGTGATCGCATTCGAGCATGGCGGCGATAGGGCCGGCCGCGATGACCTTGCCATCCGCCAGAACCGCCACCCGATCGCAAATCGAGTAGAGACTATCCAGGTCATGGGTGACCATGAAAACCGTAAGCCCCAATGTTTTCTGCAAGGTAGAGATCAGTTCGTCGAATTCCGCGGCGCTGATCGGATCCAGGCCCGACGTCGGTTCATCCAAAAAAACAAGTTCGGGATCGAGCGCCAGGGCGCGGGCGAGCGCGGCGCGCTTGATCATGCCGCCGGAGAGTTCGGATGGATATTTGTCCGCTGCATCGGGCTTCAGGCCGACCAGCGCGATTTTGAGCATGGCGAGCTCGTCGGCGAGCTTGTCGGAAATCTTGAGATGCTCGCGCAGTGGGACTTTGGTGTTTTCCTTGACGGTCATGCCGGAAAACAGCGCGCCCTGCTGGAACATCACGCCGAAGCGCCGCTCGACGCGGGCCCGCTCGTCGGGGCTCAGCCGGTCGAGATCGGAACCGAAGACTTCGATCGTGCCGCGCCGTTTCTTGATGAGGCCGAGGATGGTGCGCATCAGCACCGATTTGCCCATGCCCGACGCGCCGACGAAGCCCAGCACCTCGCCGCGATGCACATCGAGATCGAGGCTGTTCATGACGAACTGCGTCCCGAAGGCGACGACGAGATCGCGCACCCGGATGGCGATATCCGAATCCTGAATGACAGGCGCCGGGCCGCGTGAGGCGCCGGGCTTTGCCATGTGAACCCAGGTCGGATCGAGAGGGCGATAGTCGGCCATGTCAGCCTTCGATTACTCCGCGCTTAAAATCTGACGGATGAAAAGAACATGGAGAAAATGCCATCGACGACGATCACAGTGAAGATCGATTTGACCACGGAAGCCGTAACACGCCGTCCAAGTGATTCGGCAGATCCTTCGACAGCCAGCCCTTCGACCGAGGCGATGAGGCAGATGACCAGCGCCATGAAGGGCGCCTTGATGATACCGACGAAGAAATCGCTGAGATCGACCGAATTCTGCAGTCGCGTCATGAAGCTTTCGGGGCTGATGCCGCCATAGGCCCAGGACACCAGCATGCCGCCGAACAGCGCCGCGCCGTCGGCGATGACGGTCAGGAGCGGCAGCGCGATCATCAAGGCGATGACGCGCGGAACGATCAGCACATCGACCGTGCGCAGGCCCATGACATGCAGTGCGTCGATTTCCTCGCGCATCTTCATCGAGCCGATTTCGGCTGTCACTGCCGAACCCGAGCGGCCGGCGATCATGATCGCGGTCAACAGCAGGCCCAATTCGCGCAGCGTCAGAATGCCGATGAGATCGACCGCATAGGTCGTCGCGCCGAAACGTTGGAGCAGATAGACGCCGCGCTGGGCAATGATGCAGCCGACGAGGAAATTGATCAGCGCGATGATCGGCACGCTGCGGAAGGCGAAGGTCTCCAGATGGAAGACCACCGAAGTGGTGCGAAAGCGCGACGGCTGCACCAAGCTCTTGGCCACCGCGACGACGATTTCACCGAGGAAGGCGACGCCCTTGACGAGGTCATTGCCGACATTGACGACGCTCTCGCCCATGTCGGCCAAAATCTCGCGGGCATAAGAATGCTTTTTCTGCGGCGGCTTCGGAAAGGTCCGGTAATGCGCCTCGGTGAGCAGGATCTCATATTCGGGGCGCAGATTTTCGACCCGTATCTCGACGCCCTTGCGGCCGAGATCCTGACGGGTGCGGTCGATCAGCCAAGCGCCCGAGGTATCGAGCCGGTCGATGCCGCCGAAGTCGAGGACCGCCCGGGCAGCGCCCGCCGCATTGGCGATCAGCGTGGCAAGATTGGTTTCGAGGAGCGCGCCGCTGTCGACCGTCCATTGCCCAGCCAAGCTGAAGCGGACGCCGTCCGCCAGACGATCGAAGGAAACTTGCGGGGCTTGCGACATTAAGAAATCCGGCCCAGCCGTCAGGGGCGCCAAAGCGAACCCTACGGTTCGGTTGCGGCAAAGTGATGGCAGAGCTTATAAAGGCCGCAGAGCGCGAAGGCCAGACGCAAAGCCCCGGGGTAAATCCTTCAGGGCTTCAGAAACAGGCTCTCGAGCGAAATCGGGGTCCAGCCGGCCCGTTCCATTTCGATGACAAAGGCGACACTGCGGGCGATCAGCCGATCGCGCTTGCAGATGCCGACAACATCGCCGGTGGCGGGCGCGGCGATTTCGGCGACGGGTGTTCCTTTGGGGGCGGCCATGCTGCCGTCGCGGGCCAGGCCGCGCAGTCGGCCGGAGACCGTCGCTGCGACCGGCACGGTACCGTAGAAGCCCAGCACGTCGCCTTCGTTCACCGTCTCGCCAATGAAGCGGGAGACCTGAAACGGCCCGTCGCCTGGCGCATAAATGATTGTGCCATCGGCGAACGGATCGTCGCGCGGCATCACCGGCTCGGGCATGGCGCCCGTCCGCAGAACAGCACCCGGATCGCCAGCGCGGGTATCGATGACAACGTCGCAGTTCTCACCGGCGATGAAGCCGGTGCCAACGCCAATCGTGAAGTCGGCGAGATCTTTCAAGGCGTGGCGCGGCTTGCCGTCAGCGGGACGGGCATCGACGATGACATCCCATGGCCAACTCTCGGTTGCTTCATCGAAATTGTGCCAGAGGACCGGAATGAATTGGCCGCCGCGCAGGCCGGACAGAAAATCCTTCGCCTTGTCGGAACGGCGCGCCTCGACGCCTTCAAAAGTGGTGCTGCCTTCGTACCAAGCATCGGAAAACGCCATGCGGCGGCGGATCGTTGTCGGCGGTGTCGGCTGATGCAGCGCGACGCCGTGACCATCGAGATGCAGTTTGCGCGCGATGGCCGAAGCCAGCTCGTCCATGCCGAACACGAGCACCGAAGTTTCTTCAGTCATCGCCACCTGCCGATCTGTTGTCGACCGCAAAGCCGTCGAACCGCGAAGCAGTCCTGAGGCAATTTCTGCGCTGCCGAAGCAGGCGGGTCAATAGAGGATCGTGCCGCTTGTCCCAGCTCTTTCTCGCATCCCTAACCGAAATGGGAAACGCCGGGTTCCTATTCGGCGGCGCGCGCGTGTTCCGAAAAAGTTGCGCGACTTTTTCGAAACATGCACTTACGCATGGAACTGGAGCGTCTTGTTTTCGCTCGGCTTCACTGAAGAATCTGCTGCGTCGCCGAGCCACGCATCGAGATCAGCGGCAGCGCGTGCGCTGAGGGCCTGTTTCTTGGCCGCCGCCTTTTCAGGCCCACGCAGTCTTTTGCCCGTGGTTGCAAGCGCGCCCGGCTGCAACGGCGGGAACAGGCCGAAATTGACATTCATCGGTTGAAAGGATGAACGACCGGCATCGATCGTTTCCAGATGGCCGCCCGTGATGTGATTGAGGAGCGATCCAATGGCCGTGGTTGCAGGCGGCAGCGACAGTACAACGCCCTGCCGCTCAGCGGCAGCCAGACGGCCCACAATAAGGCCGACAGCGGCGCTTTCCACATAGCCTTCGCAGCCGGTGATTTGGCCGGCGAAACGCAGATGCGGCGCCGCTTTGAGGCGCAGCGTCGCATCGAGCAGTTTCGGCGAATTCAGGAATGAATTGCGATGCAGTCCGCCGAGCCGCGCAAATTGTGCGTTTTCGAGGCCCGGAATGCTGCGGAAAATCTCTGCCTGCGCCGCATGTTTCAGCTTCGTCTGGAAGCCGACCATATTGTAGAGCGTGCCGAGTTTGTTGTCTTGGCGCAGCTGCACGACGGCATAAGGCTTCGTTTGCGGCGCATGCGGATTGGTGAGGCCGAAGGGCTTCATCGGCCCATGCCGCAAAGTCTCGACGCCGCGCTCCGCCATGACTTCGATCGGCAGACAGCCGTCGAAATAAGGCGTCGACTCGAAGCTTTTGAATTCGACCTTTTCAGCTGCGATGAGCGCCGCGACGAAGGCTTCATATTCATTTTTCGAGAGCGGGCAGTTGATGTAATCGGCACCCGAGCCGCCCGGCCCCGTCTTGTCATAGCGCGACTGAAACCAGGCCTTGCTCATGTCCACCGTCTCGCGATGGACGATCGGCGCAATGGCATCGAAAAAGGCGAGGTCCTCTTCGCCAATAAGGCCACGCAATGCCGTGCCGAGAGCGGGCGAAGTGAGGGGACCTGTCGCAATGATCACCTGATCCCAATTGTCGGGCGGCAAAGCAGTGACCTCGCCGTGCATGATATCGATGAGCGGATGGTTCGTGATGGCCGCCGTGACATGCGCCGCAAAACCTTGCCGGTCGACAGCCAAAGCGCCGCCCGCCGGCACTTGATTTTTGTCGGCTGCGTCGAGGATCAGCGAATGCATCCGCCGCATCTCGCGATGCAGAATGCCGATCGCACTCGTCGACGGATCATCGGCACGGAACGAATTGGAGCAGACGAGTTCGGCGAAATCGCTCGTTTGATGCGCCGGCGTCGATGTCTCGGGGCGCATCTCATGAAGGATAACACGCACGCCTTGTTGCGCGATTTGCCAGGCGGCTTCTGAACCGGCGAGGCCGGCACCGATGATGTGAACCGGCTTTTGTGATGGATCGGACATGAGCGAAAATAGCGCAGATGCCGATCCACGCAAAGGTTGCGAAAAATCAGCGCCAAATCAGTGGCCAGGTCCGGACGGAAACACGGCGGTATTCGCGGCGGCGGTGGTCATGGTCACGCACCCGGCCGCGAGCGCGTAAGCGGCAAAGGCCAGCATAAGGCTGCGGAGAAATTTCTTGCTCATTGTGGTGTTTCCTGCGTTGGCGCCGCCGCAACGGCGCGATGACACCAACAAACAGGAAAACGGGAGGGCGAGCTGTGCTTTGGGCACGCAGCGCGGATAAGTCCACGCAATCTGCGCAGGCTTGATTGCGGAGCTCAGATTGAGAGCGGGTTTAACGCGAAAACCGCTCACACTTTTTCACATCCCGCTCTAGAGCCGCGTGTCGAGCGTCTCCTGCACCGCGCCGCGCGCTTCGGTCCGCGCCAGCGATGCCTCGATCATCGGCACGACGTCTTCGACCTTCTCGGCGACGAGATATTGCACCTCGAAACCGGCGCGGATGAAGCCATGCTCGCGCATATGCTGGAAGACGTCGAGAAGCGGTCGCCAGAAGCCGCCGATATCGACGATGACAACCGGCTTCGTATGCCGGCCGAGCTGCACCCAGCTGAGCTGTTCGACCAGCTCTTCGAGCGTGCCGATGCCGCCGGGGAGCGCGACGAACGCATCGGCCTGTTCGAACATCAGCCGCTTGCGCGTGTGCATGTCAGGCACGATGATCTGGTTTTGCGCGTCTGCCGCCAAGCCTTCGCGGTCGATCAGAAAATCCGGAATGATTCCAGTGACCATTCCGCCGAGCGCCCGTGCCGCGCCCGCGACAACGCCCATCAGGCCTCTGTCTCCGCCGCCATACACGAGTCCGATATTCTGGCGTGCCAGTATCTCTCCGAATTGCCGCGCTGCGGCATCGTATTGCGGGCTTGTACCAGCAGCAGAGCCACAATAGCAGCAAATGTTGCGTATTTTCCGCGGGCTTACAGCCGTTTGCTTATTTTGGGTCTTGCTCATCGATTCGGTCATGGTCCAACTATAGTCGAGACCGCGGGGTTATAGGGACGAAAAGGCAAAACTTATGGAGCGCCGGCAAATCATCAGCCTTTCCGTCGGAGCGGGCATCGTCGTGATCGGTGCGGTGCTCGCCTGGCAAGGCATGCTGCCTGGCATACCCCCCCTGCGTCCGCAGAATCCGCCGCAAAACCCGCCCTCTGCCGCGACACCAGCTCCGCCGCCGCCCGCAGAGCAATCCGCGAATCCTGCCAAATCCGCTCCGCCGCAAAACGTCGCAACCACGCCCCCCGCCGCCAAACCGGCGCCGGCCCCAGCGCCCTCCGCTGCGCCCACTCCCGCGCCGGCCACGCCGCCGAAGGGCGCGAAGACCAGTCCGGTCGTTCCGCAATTTGATACCGTGCGCGTGGAACCTTCCGGCGATACAGTCGTCGCCGGGCATGGGGCGCCCAAAGCCAAGATCGATCTTTTGAATGCCGACGCGGTACTGGGCGCTGCCGACGCCGATCTCGGCGGTGATTTCGTCATTGTGCCGCATCCTTTGGCGCCGGGCACTTATGTGCTCGCGCTGCGCAGCACATTGGGCCAACAGCCGCCGGTGCGTTCGCAGCAGACGATCACCGTCAATGTGCCGGAGAAGGGGCAGAAGGGCCTTGTCGTCGCGCTCACCGAGCCAGGCAAGCCGAGCAAGATCTTGCGCGATCCGACGGCCGATGCCGACACAACGCCGCCGTCGCCCGCTCCGGCTGCAACCCCTCCGGCACCTCAGCCGGCGCCGCATGCCGCGGCCACGGAGGCTGAGCCCGCGCCGGCCGTCACACCGCCGTCGCCCACGCCCGGCGTGAAGCTGACCGTGGTCATTAAGACGGCGGAGGTCGATCGCGGCAGCTTTTATGCGGCGGGCCTGGCGCCGCCCGGCACGCATGTCCGCCTCTATCTCAATGACAGCGCGCTCGCCGATGTGACGGCCAATGCCCAAGGCGAATGGTCGCTGACCATCCGCAAAGGCATGACGCCCGGCCATTATGTGGTGCGGGCCGACGCGCTCGATGCCAAGGGCAAAGTGGTGGCGCGCGCCGAAGTGCCCTTCGATGTGCCGGTCGCTGTCGCAGCCGCCGATCAGCCGTCGGCACCGCCCGCGCCGAAACCGGCGCCTGGGAAATCCACTTCCGCGCCGGCGCCGAAGCCGGCTGATGCTGGCAGCGCGCCGCCGCCACATGTGGGCTCCGCTGAAAACAATCCCTCCGGCGCCGGCGAGGCAAATCCTAAGCCGGCGGAGGAGAACACCGCCAAGCCGACATCGGCTGATACGCAGACTGCCGATTCGAGCCACGCGGTCGTGGCGGAGATCAGCACGGCGAAAGTCGTGGAGGGCGACAGCCTGTGGCGGATCAGCCGCAAGACGCTCGGCGAGGGCATTCGTTACACGCTGATCTACAAAGCCAATGAGAAGCAGATCCGCGACCCCGATCTGATCTATCCGGGTCAGATTTTCGTCGTGCCGCATTAATAAGACGGAGCGCAGGGCACGCAGCAATCCGTGCCGCGCGGCAAAGCTATGTCTTTCGTTCCCATAGCTGCCATATCTGGCCCTGTGGCGCTGGCGCGCATCACCTTCCCTCGATCTTTACCGGAAGTGGAGATGTGCTTTCGCCGTCATCACCTTATATGAGTGCGAACGGCATGAACGAAGTGCCCATCCAATTCAATGTAATCTGGGCTCGATCGGCTTTGCACAAATGTTACAAACTTTGCGATCATCAGCGACATCCAAAGCGGCACGCGCCGCCAAACAGCCTTTCGGCGATACGTCTTTCGCGGACATGTGGCGGGAGCTCTGGCCCTATCTGTGGCCGGCCGGTCGCAAGGATTTGCAGCTGCGGGTCTTCGGGACCTTTGCGATGCTGCTGCTCGCCAAATTCGTCACCATCGCGGTTCCTTACGCCTTCAAAGGCGCGACGGATGCGCTGACGCATCATGGCGCGCCGCATGTGATCGCCGGCGTGGCGCTCGGCGCTTTCGGCCTGACGGTTGTCTATGGCCTGCTGCGCATCGGCATGGCCTTCTTCACCCAGGCGCGCGATGCGCTTTTCGCCGATGTCGCCATGCATGCGGTGCGGCGTCTGGCGCGCGACGTCTTCGTCCATTTGCACCAATTGTCGCTGCGCTTCCATCTGGAGCGCAAGACCGGCGGCCTGACGCGCATCTTGGAGCGCGGCCGCAATGCGATTGAAACGATCATCCGCACGATCGTGCTGATCGCCGTTCCGACCGCGGTCGAATTCGTGCTGATTCTCGCGGTCTTCTTCTTCCAGTTCAATTGGCGCTACGCCATCGCGGTGGCGATCATGATCGTCGCCTATATGGCTTTCACCTTTGCCGCCACCAATTGGCGCATTTCGATCCGCCGCTCGATGAATGAGAGCGACACGGATGCGAATACCAAGGCGATCGACAGCCTGCTGAATTTCGAGACGGTGAAATATTTCGGCGCCGAAGGGCGCGAGGCGGAGCGCTACGACCGCTCGATCGAGCGCTATGAGCGGATGAGCATCAAAACCTATACGTCGCTCACCTATCTCAACTTCGGTCAGGCGGTGATCTTCACCTTTGGCCTCGCCATTGTGATGCTGATGACGATTTACGGCATCAAGGAAGGGACCAATACAGTCGGCGATTTCGTCCTCGTCAATGCGATGATGATCCAGCTCTACCAGCCGCTCAATTTCTTGGGCATGGTCTATCGCGACATCCGCCAGGCGAAGATCGATCTCGAAATGATGTTCGATGTCCTGGGCCAGAACCCGGAGATCGTCGATCGCCCGGGCGCCAAACCTTTGCATGTCGCGGGCGGCGCCTTGCGCTTCGAAAATGTCCAATTCCGCTACGATCCGCAGCGCGAGATTCTGAAGGGCGTCAGCTTCGACGTGCCGGCCGGCAAGACGCTCGCGATCGTCGGCCCGTCGGGTGCAGGCAAATCGACGCTCTCGCGTCTCATCTTCCGTTTCTATGAGCCCTATGCGGGCCGCATCACAATCGATGGCCAGGATATTGCAGGCGTCACGCAGCGATCGCTGCGCGCTGCGATCGGCATGGTGCCGCAGGACACAGTGCTCTTCAACGACACGATCGGCTACAATATCCGTTACGGACGCTGGGGCGCGAGCGAAGAGGAGGTGCGTGAGGCGGCACGTCTGGCGCATATCGATCGTTTCATCGAGTCGCTGCCGGATGGCTATGAGACGCAGGTCGGCGAACGCGGCCTAAAACTCTCGGGCGGCGAGAAACAGCGCATCGCCATCGCGCGGACGATTTTGAAATCGCCGCCGATTCTGGTGCTCGACGAGGCGACCTCGGCACTCGATACATTCACCGAGCGCGAAATCCAGGACGCGCTCGAAGATATTTCGGTCGGCCGCACGACGCTCGTCATCGCGCACCGCCTCTCGACTGTCATCCATGCCGACGAAATTCTGGTCCTCGACAAAGGGCAGATCGTCGAGCGCGGCTCGCATACCGCGCTGATGGCGCTGGGCGGCGTCTATGCCGCGATGTGGGCGCGGCAGAACGAGATCCGCAAGGCTCAGGAGGTGCTGCGCCGCGCCGCCGAAGCCGAGGCTGCCGGCACGAGCCCGCATCTCGATGATGAAATTGCGGAAGAATTTGCCGCTTCGGAGGGCGGCTTGGTCGGCCGCGACGAGGACGTCACGACAGGCTAGGGCATTCCTGCTTCCAGATCACTCGAAAGCAGAATGCCCTGGATTCAAAGGCATAGAGCCTGGTTTTTTTACGAAAAACCGCTCACACTTTTTCGCCGCATGCTCTAGAAGAAGGCATGTATCTTCCGGCTTTCCATCGCGAAGACCGTCTCGATCTCCAGCACGATCTGATCCGGACACATTCGTTCGGCACGCTGATCGTCATGGGGCGGGACGGCCTCGTCGCCAATTCAGTCCCTTTTCTCCTCGACGCGAGTGGGGGGTCGAACGGCGTGCTGCGGGCGCATGTCGCGCGCGCCAATCCCGTCTGGCGGGAGTTTAATTCGGACGTCGAGGCGCTGGCCGTCTTCCAAGGCCCGCAGATCTATGTCTCGCCGAATTTCTATGCGACCAAGCAGGAGACCGGCAAAGTCGTGCCGACCTGGAACTATGCGTCGGTGCATGCCTATGGAAAGCTCCGGGCGATCGAGGACAAAGCTTGGCTGCTCGATTTCGTCCGTGCCTTGACCGATCGTCACGAAGCAGATCAGCCAAAGCCATGGTCGGTCGATGATGCGCCCGACGATTATGTCGCGATGATGCTGGGTGGCATCGTCGGCCTCGAGATCGAGATCAGCCGGCTCGAAGGCAAATGGAAGGTGAGCCAGAACCGTGTTCTCGCCGACCGTGAGGGCGTTGTCGAAGGCTTGCGCAAAGCGGACGATGAAAACGCTGAAGCCGTCGCCTATCTGGTCGAAAAGGCGAGTGCCGAGCTTGTCGAAAAGGCCAGCAAGCGGTCATGAATTGCGGCTAACCTTGGCGCGATAACGGGATCATCCGAACGCATGTCCATTGTCGATTCCATCCGCAACCAATTCGTGCCGATCCATAAGGAAGGCTATCCCTTCATCGCCGCCTTCGCGATCGCGACGCTGGTACTCGGCTGGCTCTTCGAGCCGCTGTTCTGGATTGGCCTCTTCTTCACCTGCTGGTGCGCCTATTTTTTCCGCGATCCGCCACGCCTCACGCCGTTGGAGGAGGGGCTTGTCATGTCGCCGGCCGATGGACGGATCTCGGCTGTTGGGCCGGCCGTACCGCCGCCGGAACTCGGCTTTGGCGGCGGACAGATGCTGCGCATCTCAGTCTTCATGTCGGTCTTCGATTGTCATGTGAACCGCACGCCGATCGCCGGGCGTATCGTTAAGATCGCCTATCGCCCCGGCCTGTTCATTAACGCTGATCTCGACAAGGCCAGTGAAGATAATGAACGCAACGGCTTCGTCATCGAGGCGACCAACGGGCGCTACGGTGTCGTGCAGATTGCCGGGCTTGTCGCGCGGCGCATCGTCTGCTTTGTTGCCATGGGCGACCGGGTCGGTGTCGGCGATCGCCTCGGCCTGATCCGCTTCGGCTCACGCGTCGATGTCTATCTGCCGGAGGGCGCACGGCCTTTGGTCGGGATCGGCGGCCGCGCCATAGCCGGCGAGACGATCCTGGCCGATTTTGCGGCCCATGCGCCGCAGCGCAATTTCAACCTGAGCTAGCCCGTGCTGCATTTGACAGGTTCCTTATGATTCAGGCTGTCGACCGCGATTTTCTGCGACGCTCCGAGACGGACGCGCGCACTGCGGCCGAGTCCGCGACAGAGGCTGACGCAGCCGGCACCGGAGTGGAAGACCCGAGCGCAGTACGCCGCCGGCGTTTCCGCACCGTGCCGCTGCGCGTCATGCTGCCGAATTTGGTGACGCTGCTGGCGCTCTCCATGGGGCTCACCAGCATTCGTTTCGCCGCCGACGGTCAGTTTCAGATTGCGGTCATCGCCGTGATCGCGGCAGCCATTCTCGACGGCCTCGATGGCCGTCTTGCACGTGTCCTGCGCGGCACGTCGCGCTTCGGCGCCGAACTCGATTCGCTCGCCGATTTCGTCGATTTCGGCGTCGCGCCGGCGCTGATCCTTTATTTCTGGAATCTCCATCAGATCAAAAGCCTCGGCTGGTTCACCGTGCTCGTCTTCGCGATTGCCTGTGCTCTCAGGCTCGCGCGTTTCAATGTGATGATGGACGATCCGGGCAAGCCGGCCTGGCACGCGCATTTCTTCACCGGCATGCCGGCGCCGGCCGGTGCCATCGTCGGCCTCTTGCCGCTTTATCTCAGCCTGTCGATCGTCGGCTTGCCGGAAAGCCGTTGGACCACGCCGTTCGAGATCGCCTATGTGCTTTTCATCGCCTTTCTGATGGCGAGCCGCATTCCGCATTTCTCCGGCAAGAAGATCGGCCGGGTGCCGCGTGAATATGTGATCGCGGTTCTGTTCGGCGTGGCCGTGGTCGTGCTGCTGCTCGCGACCTTCCCTATGGAAATGCTGGTCTGCCTGAGCTTCCTGTATCTGGCGACCATCCCCCTCGCGATCCGCCGCTTCAGGAAATATGAGGCGGCCGAGGCCGCTGCCGCCGCCTCCGAATCCGAGGCCGGCGCGCTGAGCGGTCTCTCGTGAGCCGTGATGCGCCATTGGCCTGGATGGGCCCAATTCGGGGCCCGTTCCGGAAGCTATTTTGCTCTGTCAGTGGCAAATCCGGGGTTGCGCTCGTGCGGCCCAGTTCACAAATCAGCCGTTCTCCATTAGGGTCCGGCGCAACCCATCCCATGCCATGCCAAAGTTCATGATGCGGGGCCGCCTATCGGTTCGCGCTCAGGCCTATTTGAACTTGCAGCAGCGGCCACGCCGGCAGCGCCTCCGGGTTTGCCAAGTGGACTTGTCAAGCCAGCTCAAGGCGCGGTGATGGATCGTAAGAAGGAATGAAATGTCGAAAGAAGAATTGCTTGAATTCCCAGGGGTCGTTTCGGAGCTTCTGCCGAATGCGACCTTTCGGGTCAAACTCGAAAACGGCCATGAGATCATTGCACACACGGCCGGGAAAATGCGTAAGAACCGTATTCGCGTCTTGACCGGCGATAAGGTCCTTGTCGAAATGACGCCCTATGATTTGACCAAAGGGCGCATCACCTATCGGTTCAAATGAGGCGCCAGCCTTAGTCCTTTCGATTCAAGCCATTCCCAACAAAGAGCGAAGCCCTTGAAAGGCGAGAGCAAGACTTGGCGGCCCAAGCTGATATTGGCCTCGGCTTCGCCGCGCCGGCTGGCGCTCTTGCAGCAGGTGGGCATCGAGCCCGATGCGCTGCTGCCGACCGATCTCGACGAAACACCGCAGAAAAGCGAATTGCCGCGACTCCTCGCCGGACGCCTGGCGAGCGAGAAGGCGCATGCCGCCGCCAAGGTCGCAAAAAATCGGCCCGAGCTTGCCGGCGCCTATCTGCTCGCCGCCGATACGGTCGTTGCAGTCGGCCGCCGCATTCTGCCGAAATGTGAGATTGTCAGCGAAGCGTCGCAATGTCTGGCGCTTTTGTCGGGTCGCGCGCATCGCGTCTATACTGGTCTTGTACTGCTGACCCCGAATGGCGCGACCCGCCGCCGTATTGTCGAGAGCCGCGTGCGTTTCAAGCGTCTCTCAGGCGATGAGATCGAGGCCTATCTCGCTTCCGGCGAATGGCGCGGCAAGGCAGGCGGCTACGCCGTCCAAGGCCTCGCTGGCGCCTTCGTGCAGAAGATCGTCGGCTCTTATTCTTCGGTTGTCGGCCTGCCGCTTTACGAGACGGTGTCGCTCCTTGCAGGCGAAGGCTATCCGGCCCATGTGATGTGGCTGAACCGCGTGTAGGGTGCCGCTGGCCCCCCGAGTAGGTCATGGCCGAGCCTGAAACCAAAGCGAATAAAGAGACTGGCAAAGACACTGGATCGCGGCCTTGCCCGATCTGCAGCAAGCCGTCTGTCTTTGCCTATCGGCCGTTCTGCTCGAAACGCTGCGCCGATATCGATCTGCATCGCTGGCTCGCGG
>CAZXXA010000028.1:0-47661 GCA_964644615.1 uncultured Methylovirgula sp.
GGCGACGCAGGTCGATTCTCCCATCGGATCGTCGAAGTCGAAAACGATCTTCGCGTTGTGGTTGCGATAGGCCATGCCGATGACGTCATTGACCTGGATCTCGCGGCAGCCACGCAGGCAAAGATTGCACTGGATGCAGGCGTCGAGATTGACGCGCATCGCCGTATGGCTCGGATCCGGCCCCCAGCGCTTCGCCGCCGGAAACCGGCTCTCAGTGACGTTGATGCGCTCGGCCCAGTGCCAGAACTTCGAGTCTGGATCATGCGAGGTTTCACGCGCCGGCTGATCGGCGACGAGCAGTTCCATCACCATGGCGCGCGCCTTCTTGGCGCGCTCGCTCGCCGTCTTCACCTTCATGCCCTTCGATGGCATGCGCTTACAGGAAGCGGCGAGCACGCGCTCGCCATCGATCTCGACCATGCAGGCGCGGCAATTGCCATCGGGCCGATAGTCCGGCTCAGGCGAATAGCAGAGATGCGGGATGTCGTTGCCTTGGCGGTGGGCGACTTGCCAGATGGTCTCGCCGGGCGCCGCCTCGACGGTTTTGCCATCCAGTTCGAAGCTGATCTTATCGGTCATCCGCTTTAATCCTTCGCCGGAAATTCACCGGGGAAATAGTTGAGTGTGGTCATGAAGGGGTTCGGTGCCGCCTGGCCGAGACCGCAGATCGAAGCATCGCGCATCACCTGGCTCAGCTCGCCGAGCAGATCGCGGTCCCAATTGCCCTCTTCCATCAGCACCACCGCCTTTTGGCAGCCGACGCGGCAAGGCGTGCACTGGCCGCAGCTCTCATCCTCGAAGAAGCGCAGGAGATTGAGCGCGGCGCCTTTGGCGCTGTCCTCTTGCGAGAGGACAATGACGGCGGCCGAGCCGATGAAACAGCCGTACTTTTCGAGCGTGCCGAAATCGAGCGGAATATCGTCCATCTTGGCCGGGAGAATGCCGCCGGAAGCTCCTCCTGGTAGATAGGCATAGAACTCATGCCCGTCAGCCATTCCGCCGCAGAATTCATCAATCAATTCGCGGATGGTGACGCCGGACGGCGCCAGCTTGACGCCGGGGTTTTTCACGCGGCCCGACACCGAATAGGACCTTAAGCCCTGCCGGCCATTGCGGCCTTGGCTCGCCCACCATTCGGCGCCCTTCTCGACGATATCGCGCACCCAATAAATGGTCTCGACATTGTTGATGAGCGTTGGACGGCCGAAGAGGCCGACCTGGAACGGCAGCGGCGGCCTCTGACGCGGCAAGCCGCGCTTACCTTCGAGACTTTCGAGCAGCGAAGATTCTTCGCCGCAGATATAGGCCCCTGCGCCGCGCCGCAGATAAATCGTCGGCCCGCCCGGCGGCAGCTTGGCGATCTCGCGCTTCAGGATTTCAAGGATCGCGGGATATTCGTCGCGCAGATAGATGTAAATTTCCGCCGCGTCGACGATATGCGCGCCAATCAGCGTGCCCTCGAGGAAACGGTGCGGATCGCGTTCGAGGTAGAAGCGATCCTTGAAAGTGCCGGGCTCGCCTTCGTCGGCGTTGATCGCCATCAGCCGCGGACCCGGCTCGCTGAGCACGGAACGCCATTTGCGGAAGGTCGGAAAGCCGGCGCCGCCAAGGCCGCGCAGACTGGCACCTTCCAGCGCTTTGATGACGTCTTCGGTGCTCACCGCACCGGAGCGGACACGGGCGAGCAGCTGATAGCCGCCCTGCGCGACATAGGCCGCATAATCGATATAGTTTGGGATCGTCGCATGGGTGTGGCCCTCGGCCACCGCCTCCATGACCTTCGCCGTCGTCGCGTGATCGACGAAATAATGGCCGACCTCGGCGACCGGCGCCGTATCGCAGCGTCCGACGCAGGGCGCGCGGACGACGCGGACCGTGCGGTCGCTTTCGCTCTGCAATTCGGCCAGAAGCTTTTGCGCGCCCATCATCTCGCAAGTGAGCGAGTCGCAAACGCGGATGGTGAGCGGCGGAATATCCGGATCGCCCTCTTTCACCACATCGAAATGCGCATAGAAGGTCGCCGTCTCGAAGACTTCGGCAAGCGATAGGCTCATCCACTCGGCAAGCGCCGCGAGATGCGCGGCGGAGAGCTGGTGATAGGTGTCCTGGATGAGATGCAAATGTTCGATCAGAAGATCGCGTTGGCGCGAGCGGTCGCCCAGAAGAGCTGCAATCTCTTCGGCGGCTTCGAGTGTAACCTGCCGCCCTTTTGGTGTTGATTTCGCCCGCTTCTTGCCTTCACCGGGATGTTCGAAAGGATGAACGATATGATGATCGTTACCGCTCATGTGCTGCTTCGCGTCCTTGATTGGTCTAGTTCTAAAGTATCTTCGATCTTTTTGGTACACCAAGCAAACGTCAAAACTCTATCATTTGATAGGAAGTGCCGATTAGGCAGCCCGCCTATGGCCTACGCCAAATATATTCACGGCTACAGCTTGAGCGGCCGGTGATTAGACGAATCTATTGAAATTATTTAGTGCGCCACGCATGGGTGACCAGTCTCAAACGCCCAAGATTGAGGCGGTTGCGCGCTCTCTATTGAGCAAAATGCATGCAATACGACGTCGACTTAACATTATTTTTCGGTAGTTTAGCTTTGGTCTCCCGGTCCTCCCCGCGCTAACCCCTTTGGCGTGGAACGAGCCAAAACTTTCGGCCCGCCGTCGATCCGGCGGGCCTTTTTCATACCGTCTCGCTCAGTAGATCCGCTGCGTCGGATGCTCGGCATGGGGAAAGTAGAACTCGTCATCTTCCAAGATGAAATCTTCTTCATCTTTAAAGAGGCGTGGCTTCGGCGGCACGAGGCCGATGGCGACGAAGGTCCAGAACAGAAAGCCCGCCTCGCCTTCGGTGATACCGGTCAAAGGCAATTGCACCAGAAAATAGACGGCGAGCGCGCCGAGAATCACGATCGTCTCGTCGCCATCACGGAAGGCGGCATAGATGATAGCCCCCGCTGCCCACAAGATGCCGAACAGGCAGATGAGGCCGCCGATGATCCCCATCGAGAGCCAGCACGCGACGATCATCCCGTCGACCGGCATGGTGCCGGCGGAACCGACGTCGCCTGTCGAGAAGCCGGTGCCGACGAGCGTACTCAGCGGCGCGTTCCACAGAGTCACATATTCGAGGGCGCGTTCCTGGGCGCTCGAATCCTGAGCGCCCTCGCCGAAAGTCGCCAGACGCTCGGTAATGACCTCGCCGAAGGGCGTCAGTGTTGCGGCGACGATAGTCGCCAGAATGACGCCGACGACCAGTGGAATCGTCCGGCCACGGGTGGCGCGGAACAAGAGGCAAAAGAACATCGCCGCCGCCATCGAAACCCAGGCGGTGCGATACAGCGACAGAAACAAAGCGAGCGCCGCCGGGATCGATAGAATTTGAATCAACCAAGCGCGGCGGCGGAACCAGAGCAGCAGAAGCCCGATCGAAGTATAGGTCGCGAAAGTCGCCGGCGAATTCATCGTGCTGAAAACGCGCACGCCATATGGCACTGGTTCGCCGATCGACAGGATCGGCGCGTTTTCCATCCAATAGCGATCCCAGGCCTGCGGATCGACATATTGGACAATGCCGTAAATGCCGACGATCGGCAGGATGATGCAGAAGGCATCGGCGAGTGCGTCCAGCACTTCGTCTGCGTCGGCGCCATTCATCAGCACGGCACCATAAAAGAGCGGGATGAGCCATTTGATCCCATCGCGCGCGAGATCGAGCCAGCCCCCCTGCGCGATGGTGAGCACCGCCGCATAGACGACCGTCAGGAAGACCGCGAGCAGCGGCCCCATATAACGGCGCGCATCCTTATTGTCGACGGCCGCAATGATGTACAGGCAAGGCGGAACCATCGCGGCCAAAGGCCCGACGAGCATGATGCCGGCGGTTTCATAGCCGGCCGTGAGATCGACGATGCGCCGCAAGAAGGGCGCGAAGACAAAGAGGAAGAGCGTCGCCTGCACATGCGCCGCCGGCCCTTGCCGCCAGGCCAACCAGCCGATCCCCAGACAGCCGACGACGAAGATCGGCCGCGATGCGCCGCCGAGAAAGGGGCCGACAACAGCAAAGAGAAGCAGGAAGGCAAAGGCTGGAGCCCAGCCAGGCAGACGCTTCGGCCAGATCGCGCTTAAGGCTTGAATCATCGCGGAAGAGCGTTCGGGATGCGTGATTCGCACAAGGCTAGTCGAAGACGCGCCCCGAGGCCAGCGTGGGCGCAGGGAGCGTTGGCAGCCCGCCGCAGTTCCTGGAAAAAACGCACCCCGCTTTTTCCGGAATTTTCGCCTTAATTCAGGTCCGCCGCCTCGTCCAGTGGACGAACCGGCTGAATTGAAGCGATATTGAAACAGGGAACGATTGGCACAGGCCAGACGTTATTGCTTGGGGACTTTCAAACAACAGGACCTTTATGGCGCCGGCCACATTCTGGAAGGGCTATCTCAAATTGTCCTTGGTGACCTGCCCGGTCGCTATGACTCCGGCCGTTTCGGAAAAAGAGAAGGTCCGCTTTCATACGCTGAACAAAGCCACGGGCCACCGCATCCAAAGCCGCTACGTCGATGCCGAGACCGAAGAGGTCGTCGACAAAGCTGATCAAGTCAAAGGCTATGAGATCGGCGACAATGATTATGTGACATTGGAAGACGACGAGCTCGCATCCGTGGCGCTCGAAAGCACGCGTACCATCGATCTGCAAACCTTCGTGCCGCGCGAGTCGATCGATTGGATCTGGTACGATCAGGCGCATTATCTCGTGCCCGACGATCCGGTCGGCGAAGAGGCGTTCTCCGTCATTCGCGAAGCGATGGCCGCAACCGATATGGTGGCGATCGCCCGCCTCATCCTTTATCGGCGCGAACGCGCCGTGATGCTGGAGGCGCGCGACCGCGGCATCGTTCTTTGGACCCTTCACTATGGCGACGAAGTCCGCGATCCCAAGCTCTACTTTGAAGGGATCAAAGATCAGAAGCCCGACCCAAAACTTCTTGCGATGGTGTCGACGCTCATCGACGAGCGCACCAAGGATTGGAATCCGTCGCTGATACGCGATCCGGTGCAGGAACAGCTGATCGAACTGATCGAGGCCAAGAAGAAGCATCAGCCCTTGCCGAAAGCCAAAGCTGCACCGCCGCCGCCGAGCAATGTGGTGAGCATCATGGACGCGCTGCGAAAAAGTATCGCTGCTGAAGGCAAACCGCCTTCGGATTCGGACGGCGGAGAGCCCGGAACCAAGGGGAGCAAGCGCGGCGGAAGCCGGACGCGCAAACGCTGATATATCTACGCTTCAGGCATACAAAAAGCCGAAGAAAAATGCGTAGAGAAATAACCAACCTGCAGGCCGATGTTCACGAAAAACAGTGGAACGAAAACACTATTGTAAGGATTGTTAAGACACGCAATCCCCTTTCGGCGCGGCGCCATCACTGGTGGTGTTCGCGCCATTTTTCGGAGGCGAGAAATGCCTGTCATCGCTAAAGTGCCTACCGTCGCTCTGCGGTCGATTCGGAACTGGCCGGCAGAGTCGCGCGAGGCGGCACGGCGCGTGATCGAGCAATATGGCGAGCCGGACCAAATCACCGACACGACGCTGATTTGGAACAAGCGCGGACCCTGGCGCCAGATCGTTGCTTCGAAAACGCTCTTTCAACACAACTTCCCTGCACCGCATTATACTTTGTTCGCGCTCGAGCCGGCCGACGACAAAGAAGCACTGGCCACTCCGGCCGCGGCGAAAGCCACCAAGCGAAGAGTCCGCAAGGGTGCCTCGGCGCTCGCCAAACTTGCGGCCGCCGAGACGACCCATTCCGCCGCATAGGCACGTCCAATCGCCCGGTCGATGTTCCGGGCATTTTTTTAACTATCTCAACGCGACGCAGAGCGACGCGCGGGACTCCGTTTCGGGGTTCCGCGTTTTGTTTTTTCCGTTCTGATTTTTTCCGGTTTTGCTTTATCCGCTTTTGTCTTTTCGCTCGCCAATGTTGTTTTGGCCGGCTTCGGCGCTTTCATGGATTTTGCCGAGGGCAAAGGCTTTGCGGCGCCGAAAAAATCCGCCCAGGGATCGCGGCTCACATCCGACAGGCGTGTCGGCGTGTTCAGTACGGTGAAATAATTCGGCCCGATCTCGGCGCTCAACTCATCCCATTCGAGCGGCATAGAGACTGGGGCACCGGCACGTGCTCGCGTCGAATAAGGTGCGACCGCCGTCGCGCCGCGGCCATTACGCAGATAGTCGACGAGGATCTTGCCGCCCCGCTTGGCTTTGGTGATCGTCGCCACATAGCGGCTGGGATCATCCGCCGCCATCGCCGCCGCCATTTCGTGCGCGAAAGTCTTGACCGCGTCCCATTCGGCTTTTGGCTTCAATGGCGCGACGACATGCAGGCCCTTGCCGCCCGACGTCTTCACGAAACTCGCCAGACCGAATTGTGCAAAGCGGTCGCGCAGCTCTTCTGCGGCGGCAATGATATCCGTCCAGACGACGCCCTCGCCCGGATCGAGATCCATGATGATCATATCTGGCTGTTCGAGCGCAGCGAGCGTCGATCCCCACGGATGGATTTCGAGGACCCCGCCCTGCACGAGTCCGATCAAACCGTCGAGATCGTCGATCGAGAGAATCTGTTCGCCTGATTCATCCTTTGGATCTGCGATCAGATGGATGGATTTGCTGAGCCCCTTCCAGGCGTGTTTCTGGAAGAAGCAGGTGTCGGTGATGCCGCCTGGACAGCGCAGAAGCGCGAGGGGCCGCGCCACAACGAAAGGCGCGATGCGCGGCCAGACCTCCGCATAGTAATCGGCAAGCCCCGCCTTGGTGACGCCGGCATCGGGCCAATACAGCCGATCGGGATGGGTCAGCTTGACGGAGATTTTCGGCGCTGGTGCTGCCACGACTTCACCCGCTTCTTCCCGCACGACTTCTCCGGCCGGCTTATCCTGCCTGAGCCCGCGGAAGGCCGCATGTCGAATGTTTTTATCGGCTGTCCAGCCGCGGAAGTCGATCTCGGCGACGAGCTGCGGCTTCACATAGACCACCTGCCGCGCCTGATCCGCTGTGAGCTTGCCGGCGAAGGGGCTGGTCGTCATGCGGATCTTTTCGAGCTGCTTATAGAGATCGGCCGCGACGCTCTGCGTGAAGCCGGTGCCGACGCGGCCGACATGCTGCAGTTTCCCCTTATCGTCGTAATGGCCGAGGACCAGCGAGCCGATGGCTTTCCGCGCGGTCGTCGATGGCACGAAACCGCCGATGACGAATTCCTGCCGCGTGCCACATTTGGCTTTGAGCCAGTCTTTGCTGCGCCCCGGACGATAGGGCGCGTTTTGCAATTTCGATACGATGCCTTCGAGGCTCAAGCGGCAGACGTGACGCCGGACAAGCTCGCCGTCGTCGTCGAAATGCCCGCTGTAACGCAGCGGCCCATCTTGCGTCTTGAGCAGCGCTTCGAGAATTTCCTTGCGCTTGATGAGCGGCACTTGGCGCAGATCATAGCCATCAAGATAGAGGAGATCGAAAGCATAATAGAGAAAGCGCTCGCTGCGGTTCTCGCTCAACGCCTCCTGCAAAGCAGAGAAATCCGAGACGCCGGACGCATTCTCGACAACGAGCTCACCATCGATGAGAGCGCTTTTGACCGGCAGGGATTGGAAGGCATCGACAAGCGGCGCGCCGAATTTCTTCGTCCAATCGAGACCGCTGCGCGTCAGCAGTTTCACTTTGCCTTTGTCGAGCCGCGCCTCGATCCGATAACCATCATATTTGATCTCGTGAATCCAACGCGCGCCGCCCGGCGCTTTCGCCGTGGGCGACGCGAGCGCCGGCTCGATAAAATCCGGCAGAGCCTTTTTAGCGGCGCCCTTCAGCTTGGCGAAATCGGGCGCCTTGAAAGCCGCGGCCTTGCGGTTCGAAGCGGGCTTCGCTGCTGGCTCCTCTGGCCGTGCGATCCGTCCCGTCTTCGACGACCAGCCGGGGGGCTCGCCGGTCAGCGCTTCGACCGGACGCCCCGTCTTCACCGAGTCCGGCTTCTCCTCCAGAATGTCCGGCGCATCGGCGCTGCGCGCATATTCGTCATCGCCCTTGATCAGCAGCCAGTTCTCGCGCTTCTCGCGCGGCCGGCCGCGCATCCGCACCAGATGCCAGCGGCCGTGCAGCTTCTCGCCATCCAGTTCGAACTCCAAATGGCCCTTCGCATAGGCTTTGTGCGGATCACCTATCGGCGTCCAATGGCCCCGGTCCCAGATGATGACATTGCCACCGCCATATTCGCCCTTGGGGATCGTACCTTCGAAGTCGCCGTAATCCATCGGATGATCTTCGACATGAACAGCGAGCCGCTTTTCTTCCGGTACGAGGCTCGGGCCGCGCGTCACCGCCCAGCTTTTCAGGACGCCATCCATCGCAAGGCGAAAATCGTAATGCAGCCGCCGCGCCGCATGTTTCTGGATGACGAAGAGATCGCTGTCGGACGATGCGCGCTTGCCAGGCGGCTCGGCGGTCTTGGTGAAGTCGCGCTTGCGCCGATAGGTCTCGAGCGCCATTCAACCGCCTCTTTGCTCACGCCTGTTTGCGGCGGCGTCCACCGGCTGCGGCGCGCGCCGCGGGCTTGGCTGCATGCGATACAGCTTTCTTCTTGGCACTTGCCTTGCCGGCACCACCAGCCTGCGTCTTGCCGCCTGCCGCGCGCGCCGTCGGCTTCATGCCCGCGCTCTGGCGCAGCGCCTCCATGAGATCGATGACTTTAGCGGTCGGCTGCGGCTTCGGCCGTTCGATTTCCCTGCCCTCGCGCTTGGCGCGAACGAGCTCGGCAAGCGCCGTCTCATAGCGGTCGTCGAACTGTTTCGGATCGAAAGCGCCGCTTTTCGTCTTGATGATGTGCTTGGCAAGATCGAGCATCTCGCCCTCGATCTTGATCTCGGGGATTTCGTCGAAAGCGTCTTTGGCGGCGCGGACTTCGTAATCGAAGTTCAACGTCGTCGCCATCATCCCCTCTTCAAAGGGATGGATCAGCACGGTGCGGACGCGGCGGAACAGAACTGCACGGGCAAGCGCCGCGACCTTCTCCTTGCGCATGGCGTCACGCAGCAGTGTAAAAGCATCGTCGGCCGAGGCGCCGCTCGGCGCGAGGTAATAAGACTTGTCAAAATAGACGTCGTCGACCTCGTCACAAGGCACAAAGGTCTCGATCGTCAGCGTCTTGTCGCTTTCGGGGACGGTCGCTGCAATCTCCTCCGGCGTCAGGATCACATATTGGTCCTGGGCAACCTCATAGCCCTTGACCTGATCCTCGGCCGCAACCGGCTTGCCCGTCTCGGCATCGACGAACTGCCGCTGGACGCGGTTGCCTGTCTCGCGATTGAGCGTGTTGAAAGCAATGCGCTCAGACGTCGAGGCGGCCGTATAAAGCGCCACCGGGCAGCTCAACTCAGCAAGCTTCAGAAAACCCTTCCAATTTGCCCGAGGCGCCATAACGCAACTCCACGCCGCCCGCTCTTCGCGCATTGACGCGATCTGGGGCAACGCGGCGATAAAGGCCGCGTTCCCCCGAAGCCGGGCTCAGGATAGAGCGCTTCTTGAAGAGATCAAGCTGCCGATTGCCGGCGGCCGGCCTGATCGAGCGCCATGAACTCCTCTTCCGTCAGCAGGATATCGACGGCGGCGACATTCTCTTCGAGATGCTTAACCTTCGATGTACCGGGGATCGGCAGCATCACCGGGCTGCGCTTCAGCACCCAGGCGAGCGCGATCTGGCTCGGCGCGGCATGATGGTGCTTGGCGATCTGATCGAGCAGCGACCCCGGCTTGGCGAGATCGCCCGCCGCCAGCGGATACCAAGGGATGAATCCGATGGTATGGCGCTCGCAATAGACGAGCACATCCTCGCTGGCGCGATCGATGAGATTGTAGCGGTTCTGAACGGTCGCGACCGGAAAGACCTTAGCAGCAGCCTCAATCTCGGCGACCGAGACTTCGCTCAACCCCGCATGACGGATGACGCCCTCGTCAAGCAGCGACTTGATCGCGCCGAATTGCTCGTCGCGCGGTACTTTCGGATCGATCCGATGCAACTGCCAGAGATCGATGGCATCGACGCCGAGCTGCGCCCGGCTCTTATGCGCTTCCTGGATCAGATATTCGGGCCGTCCGTCCGGCACCCAAATATCTGGTCCTGGCCGCTGCAAGCCGCCCTTGGTGGCGATCAGCATGCCCTTATAGGGATGCAGAGCTTCGCGCAGCAGCTTCTCCGAGACATTCGGGCCGTAGGAATCCGCCGTGTCGATGAAATTGATGCCGAGGTCCGGCAGGCGTTTCAAAGTGCGGATTGATTCCGCCCGATCTTGCGGCTCGCCCCAAATGCCGGGGCCTGTCACGCGCATTGCGCCGAAGCCGAGGCGATAAACAGCGATGTCGCCGCCGACTTTGAAGGTTCCGGATTTGGCTGCATTCGGTACTGACATGAGATGTGCCTTCGGTAATCCTCCGACGCCAAGCCCCGGAGATATGAAGTTTTGTGCACTGCAGAGATAGAGCGCGGAACGGATTCCGGCAATGAATCGCGACATTGGATCGCAAAATATGCGTGACATACGCAGAAAAGGCGGTGGAGCGCCGCCATGCTCCACCGCCCTTCGGTCAGCCTGACTCCTGGATAGGCTGCCTCACGTCAGAATGTGACGATCGGATCATGCCGCCATGCGGTTGATCCGTGCCTCCGCCATCATGCTGAGCTTCTTGTCAGTTGCCTTTTCTTCCTCGAGCGTCTGCTGGAGGAGAGCCGCGCATTCATTGCGGCCGAGTTCGCGTGCCCACGCGACGAGCGTCCCGTAACGCGCAATCTCATAATGTTCGACGGTCTGTCCCGCCGCCACGAGCGCCGCATCGAGCACGCTCTTGTCGGCAACGTCGGAGGAAATCTGATTGGCTTCCTTGATGATGCCGTCGATCGCCGGGCAGCTCACTTCCTGAACTGGGAGATTCAACAGGCGGAAGACTTGTTCAAGGCGATTGATCTGCTCGCGCGTCTCCGCCAGATGTGTCTTGAAGCCTTGCTTCAGCTCCGGAGCGTTCGCTTTCTCGATCATCTTCGGCAGCGCCTCGGTGATCTGCCGCTCGGCATAGAGCATGTCCTTCAGCTGATGCACAAACAGATCGCCCATCGTCTGGATGTCTTTGGTGAAGAGACCCATGGTCGTTTCTCCTTGGTTCTCTGGTTGTTTAGGTCTCGCTCCGGCGGCAAGCTTTGCGAGAGATTTCGAAACGAGACGGTCAACTCCCTACGCTTCCCTTTGGCCGGGATGCGCCTGCTTGCCGGATGGCCCGCTAATCCCGCGAACTTGCCGCCGGTTCCGCCGACTCGGCTCCCGAATGCCCGTCTTTGCCGCGTGTTTTGAACGGCCTATGTACCGAGATCGGGACAAAGAAACGCGGCGTTTCCGCTCTTAAGCAGAGCTCAAAGCGGCGAGCTGCAACACAACCTTGCCGCGGAGATGGCTGGTTTCCTGGCTCTTTTCGGCCTCGACGACGGATGCAAATGGAAATGTCGCCGCAACAACCGGGCGGACGCGGCGTGCATCAATGAGATCGGCGATCTCGGTCAATTGCTCCGCATTCGGCCGCGCCTGATAGCCGACGGCGCGCACGCCAAAGGTCCGCGCCTTCTCTTGCGGAGGTTGGCCGAGCGTCGAGACCAGCGTGCCACCCTTACGTAAGGTGCTCCAGGAACGCGCCTGAGTCTCGCCACCGATCAGATCGAAGACGAGATCGAGATCTTGCGCCAGATCTTCGAAGCGCTGCGTCTTGTAGTCGATGGCTTCGTCCGCGCCGAGCTCGCGCGCAAAGGCGCAGTCCTTGGTGCCGACAGTCGTCAGCACGGTCGCGCCGGCGACTTTGGCGAATTGGATAGCGAAATGGCCGACGCCACCGGCGCCGCCATGAATGAGCACGCGCTGGCCGGCGATCAGGCCACCGTGATCGAACAGCCCTTGCCAGGCGGTCAGAGCCGCGAGCGGCACGGCGGCCGCCTCGTCGTGCGAAAGATGGATCGGCTTTGCCGCGACCTGCTCTTCCTTCAGCACCACATATTCAGCGAAGCCGCCCTGCTCCGGCGACAGCATGGCATAGACCGTATCGCCGCTTTCGAAGGCCCACACATCGCTGCCGCAGCGTTCGACAATGCCGGAAATGTCGCGGCCGAGCGTGATTGGCAGCGCATTTCGCTGAACCGCCGAATATTTGCCTTCCCATGTCTTGTGATCGACCGGATTGATGCTCGCTGCGCAGACACGGACGCGAAGTTCATCAGGCTTCGGCTCGGGCGTCGGCACGTCTTCAAACTGCACCACTTCCGGTCCGCCGAAATTGTGAATGCGTACGGCTTTCATCCCACCCTCCTCCTGCAACGGAAACGGAGACCGCGCCTATTTAGATGGATGGTTTTCGGCATCGGCAAGCCTGTTCTCGCGCCACTGCCAAGCAAGCTGCGCCTTTGCAGCCTATGCCGGATGCACGACAAAGCCTATGCTCGCCGCGAGCATCACAAGCGTCGCGATCCAGCCGCCGATCACCATGCTTCGCGGCAAAGTGCGGCCAGCCATGATCTTCCTATTCGTCGCGATCAGCATCATCGCCACCATGATCGGCCCGGCAAGAAGCCCGTTCAGCACGGCCGACCAGTAGAGCGCCTTGATCGGATCGACATGCAAAAAGTTCAGCAGCGCGCCTAAGAAGGTCGAGAAGGCGATGACCGCGTAAAAGGCTTGCGCGTCGCGCAGCTTGTGATCGAGGCCTTCGACCCAGTTGAACGACTCGCAGACGGCATAAGCACCGGACCCCGCAAGCACGGGCACGGCGAGCATGCCTGTGCCGATGATGCCCAAGGCAAAGACCACGAAGGTGAAATTCCCGGCGATCGGCCGCAGTGCCTCTGCCGCCTGTCCGGCTGTCGCGATCTGCGTGATGCCATGCGCATGTAGCGTCGTTGCTGCCGCGATGAGGATGAACCAGGAAATGAGATTGGAAAAACCCATGCCGATCCACGTGTCGGTGCGCATGCGTTCGAGTTCGCCCTCTGTATCGGATGGGCAGGTGAAGAGCGGTTTCGCGTTGCGCTTGAGTTTTTCTTCGACCTCCTGCGAGGCCTGCCAGAAGAAAAGATAGGGGCTGATAGTCGTGCCCAGTATGGCCACCAGAGCCATGACTTGCTCGGACCCGAAGGCCATCTGCGGTATGAAGGTGTGGCGCAGCGCCTCGCCCCACGGCACATGGACGACGAAGACGACCGCGACATAGGAGAAGAGTGACAGCGTCATCCACTTCATGATCGCTGCGTAACGTGCATAGCTCAGAAAGATTTCGAGGCCGACGCAAATGGCAGCAAAGAGAATTGTATAGACGAGCGTCGGGCCGCCGATCAGAAGCTGCAGCGCCGCGCCCATCGCGCCGAGATCAGCGCCGAGATTGGCGATATTGGCGACGAGCAGCAGCAGAACTACGACGCGAAGCAGCCAGTGCGGATAGTGGCGGCGCAGATTCTGCGCGATACCGCGCCCGGTAACGAGGCCAATCCGCGCGCTGATCGCTTGGATGACCGCCATCAGCGGATAGCTGAACAGCAGGACCCAAGCCATTTGGAAGCCGTATTGGGCGCCGACCTGACTGTAGGTCGCGATACCGCTCGGATCGTCGTCGGCGGCACCCGTCACGAGGCCAGGTCCGAGTGCGCTAAAGATCCCGCGCAACCCGCCCTTCTTAGGCACCACCACGAGACTTCGCCCTGTCGACTCTGTCGGGCTGACCTGCTTCTCCATGGCGATTTCCGCTCCTCGGGTGAAACGAATCTTCCGAGCGGCGGCGCATATTGACAGTCAAAAACTCAAACAGGCGCCCTGCTCCAGCGTAACCGCAACGTCGTTGCGGCGCAGTTGTTCCCGAAAACAATTCCGCAACTTAGACGTCGCCCAACGGTCTTTCTCGGCGCCGCTTGACATGCTGGCTAACTGGTTTCATATTGCAACCACTGAACGCCGGAACGGTTTCCGACACGGCGTCCTGAGAATGGAGATTAAAATGGGTACGCAGAAGGGTTCAGCACTGATCACCGGGGCTTCGGTTGGCATTGGCGCCACTTATGCCGATCGGCTCGCACGCCGCGGCTACGACCTCATTCTTGTCGCGCGTGACGCAAAAAAGTTGGAAGCTCTAGCTGCGAAGCTCCACGGTGAAACAGGTATCAAAGCAGAGGCCTTCCCCGCCGATCTGACGAAGAAGGCCGATTTGGCACGCGTCGAAGCACGTTTCGCCAATGATCCCTCGATCACTCTTTTTGCCAACAACGCGGGTCTGGCGGGTCCGACCAAATTGCTCGGCGCCGATCTTGATGCGCTTGAGACAGTCATTCAGCTGAACGTCACCGCCGCGACGCGGCTCGCCGCGGCGGCTGCCAATGCCTTCGCAGCGCGCAACAACGGCACGATCATCAATCTTGCCTCCGTCGTCGCTCTGGCACCGGAGTTTATCGGCAGCGCCTATGGCGCCTCGAAAGCCTATGTTCTGCATCTCACGCAATCGATGCAATTGGAACTCGCCGAAACCAAAGTTCGGGTACAGGCGGTCCTGCCCGGCGCGACGCGCACCGAAATCTGGGAGCGCGCTGGTATTCCGATCGAAGCTCTCGACCCGAACACGGTCATGGAGGTCGAGGAAATGGTCGATGCGTCGCTCGCCGGCCTCGACGAGGGCGAAGCCATCACCATTCCATCCCTGCCGAATCCTGCCGATTGGGCCGCATTGAACGCAGCACGCGGACATCTCGTCCCCAATCTGTCGCGCAAGCACGCAGCCGAACGCTATCACGTCAGGGCCAGCAACGCGGCCTGAGTCTTCCTCCCCCGAAAACAACGCCGGGCGCAAGCCTGGCGTCTTTTTGATTAGAGCTCGGCGAAAACTCTCACGCCGCTTCGTCGTTGGAGCGGCGGTTCGCTTTCCGCGCCGCCGGTTTAGCGGGTGGCAATTTCAGCGTTACATCGTCAGCGCCGAGCAGACGGCCATCATGCGCATGCAGTTCAAGGAGGCGCACGGGCTGGCCGCTGAGCTTGTCCACCATGATGGGAAAGCTCTCGCCGGCACCGTAGAAATAAGCGCGGCCCCATTCCCCAATAGCGACGAGCACTGGAAACAGATCCCGGCCCTTTTGCGTGAGCACATAATCCTGATAGGCGCTGCCGTCCGACGCGGGCACGGTTTCCAAAATGCCGTGCGCGACGAGACTGCGCAGCCGCGCGGCCAGAATATTCTTGGCCATCCCGATGTTCTTCTGGAATTCGCCAAAGCGGCGCTTGCCGTCGAAGGCGTCTCGAATGATGAGCAGCGACCACCAATCGCCGATCGCATCGAGGGACCGGGCGACCGGACAATCCTCATTCTCATGGCAAATGCGCTTGACCAAGACCGATCTCCAATTCTGCCCGCGCACGACAATGCCAGCAGGCACGGCCTGTTGGTTTCATAATAAAACTTCTTGCGAGGATTCGCAAGTCGGGCCTGAAAAAGCTTAGGAAAGCGCCAAAAGCGCTGCGCGCAACTCGCCCATTTTGGCGTGTTTCATGCGGCGCGCCATTTGCGCCTGCGCCTCCTGCCAGATCGGCAAGGCAGCGACCAGCGCCGCCCGTCCCTTCGAGGTCAAGCTGAGCCGGCGGCCGCGCTTATCGTCGGGATCAACCGCAATTTTCAGCAGGCCGCGGCGGGCAAGCGGTTTCAGATTGGCCGTCAGCGTCGTGCGGTCGAGGCCAAGCAAGGCGGCGACCCACCCCAATTGCGGCGGCTCCGGCCGGTTGAGCGACATCAGAATAGAGAACTGGCCATTCGTCAGTCCAACCGGCCGCAGCAGATCGTCATAGTGGCGCGCAACCGCGCGTGCCGCCCGCTGCACATGCAAGCAGAGGCAGAGATCGCGCACATCGAGCGTCGTATTATAAGGCAGCGGATTGGATTTCATTGGTTCATAATGTTGACATCAACAGAAAATATCAAGTTCAATGTGATCAACATTGTAAGCAACGCCGTATGAGGAGGAACCATGCATCTGCAACCCTATCTGATGTTCGACGGACGCTGTGAGGAAGCCTACGAATTCTATCGCAGTGCAGTCGGTGCCGAGTCGACGATGGTGATGCGCTATAAGGATGCGCCGATGTCGTCGGAAATGACGCCACCCGGCTCCGAGAACAAGATCATGCATATGGAGTTCCGCATCGGCGACTCAACCGTGCTGGCCTCCGACGGCTATTGCAAGGGCGCACCGAGCTTTCAGGGCTTCCAACTGACTCTCGGCGTTGCCGACGAGACCGAGGCAAAAAAAGCCTTCGCTGCATTGAGCGACGGCGGCAAGGTCCAGATGCCGCTCGACAAGACCTTCTTCTCGCCCTGCTTCGGCATGCTCACCGACAAGTTCGGTGTTGCCTGGATTGTCATCGTCCGCACCCACGGATAAGGGTTACAGCGGCTTGTTTGCCGTATCCGTTTTATGCTTTGTGCCGTCTCGATCGGCGAGACGGCTGTGACTGCGGCCATAGATGCTATAAAAGCAGAGGCCGCAGATCATCCATATGCCGAAGCGCTGCCAGGCGATCAGCGGCAGCTTCGATAAAAGCCACAGACAAAAGCCGAAGCCGACGATCGGAATGACGGGCATCAGCGGCACGCGAAATGTTCGCTGCGCATCCGGTCGCGTGCGTCGCAGGATCATGACGGCGACGCAGATCACTGCGAAAGCGGAGAGCGTGCCGATATTCACCAATTCCGCCACCTGTCGGATCGGCAAGAAACCTGCGACAAGCGCAGTGATCGCGCCGGCGATCAGCGTCGGGCGATGCGGCGTGCGAAAGCGCGGATGCGGCTTGGACAACCAGGCGGGCAGAAGCCCGTCGCGGCTCATCGCGAAGGCAATGCGCGCGCAGCCGAGCATGAAGGCCAACATCACGCTCAACAGGCCGACGACCGCCGCGGCCGAAACGATCAAAGCGATCCAGGGCATGCCGATCTTCGCGAATGCCGTCGAAACCGGCGCCGCGGAATTCAGGCTGTCGTAGCGGACCATGCCGGTCAGCACCAAGGCCATCACCACATAAAGAACGAGCGAGATAGCGAGCGACAGAATCACGGCGCGCGGCAGCACCTGTTGCGGATTGCGCGCCTCTTCGGCCGCCGTTGTCAGCGTGTCATAGCCGAAAACCGCGAAGAAAACGACGGCCGCACCGTTGACGACGCCGCTGAAGCCGAACGGCATGAAAGGATGCCAATGCGCCGGATCGACATGCGGCAAGCCAGCGGCGATGACGAGCAGCACGGCGGCGATCTTCAACACGACCATAGTCATATTGAAGCGCGCCCCCCATTCGATCTGCAGGATCAGAAGTCCGGCGACGCCGAGAGTACCGATGACAGCGACAAGATCGACGACATGCCCGGCGCCGGTCCCCGGCGCGGCTTGCGCCCAGGCCGGCAAGATGACGCCGAACGAGCCGAGAAAGCTCTGCACATAGGCCGACCAGCCGATCGCCACGACGCCGACGACGAGCGCATATTCAAGCAGCAGATCCCAGCCGATGATCCAGGCGACGAGTTCGCCGAGCACCGCATAGCCGTAAGTGTAGGCGCTGCCGGCGACCGGAATCATGCCGGCAAACTCTGCGTAAGAGAGCGCCGCGGCGGCGCTCGCAATACCCGCGATGACGAAAGAGAGCGCAACGCCCGGTCCTGCATCGGTCGCCGCCACCACGCCGGTCAGAACGAAAATGCCGGCGCCGATAATGCCGCCGAGCCCGATCGCGGTGAGCTGCCAGAGCCCCAGCACACGACGAAACGCGCCTTCCGCATGGGTTTCGGATTGCAGCGCCTCAAGGGATTTGGTGCGCGTCAGCGTGCGAAGAAACATGTCGGGGCATTCCAAGGATCATTCGCGATGGGTCATTTGAGGAGAGACCTGATGCGCGCAGCATCTTCCGGCGTCGCCGGATTGTAGACCACCAGGCTGAGATCGGACCGCCCATCGACGGCAAAGGAAGAAAATTCGAAAGCAATCCGGCCGAGGATCGGGTGTCGTATGTGCTTGACGCCCTCGCCGTGAGCGCCGTGAACGTCGTTGTCGCGCCACATCGCTTTAAATTCAGGACTGAGCTGGCAAAGCTCATCGACGAGGGGCTCCACCTCCGTCGCAGCCCCCGCGCGGGCCGTATCCACCCGGAAGGCGCCCAACACGAACCGCGCCACGCTTTCCCAGTCGTATTGCGCAGCGCGGGCGCGCGGATCGAGGAAGATGAAGCGTAGGATGTTGCGCTGCTCCGGTGGCAGCGATCCATAGTCCATCAGCATCACGGTCGCCGCTCGGTTCCAGGCGACGACGTCCCACGTCGCGGTCCTCATCACTGCGGGGATGGGATCCAAGGCATCAAGAACGCGCTGTAGCCGTGGCCTCACGCCTTCCTTCTTCTGGTAGTGCACCTCGGGCGGGCGGCCGAGGCCGAGTAAAAAGAGATGTTCGCGCTCGACGTCCGTCAGCATCAGCGCGCGGGCGATGCGGTCGAGCACATCGGCCGACGGCGCACCGCCCCGGCCTTGCTCCAACCACGTGTACCAAGTGGTGCTGACATTGGCCCGCTGCGCCACCTCCTCGCGCCGCAATCCCGGTGTCCGCCGGCGCTGCAGCGGCAGGCCGAAAGCGGCCGGATCGAGCTTGCCGCGGCGATCCTTCAGATAAATGCCGAGCGGATTATCGCTTCCTATGGCCGACATGCTCATCCTGTTAAGCCTTATACCCGTATAACGTCACTACTTTACCCGGATAAAGCATATACCGACATTGATCTCCGTCCCAACCGGAGACCCAATGATGCGTGTCTTTGTGACCGGCGCGACCGGATTTATCGGCTCCGCCACCGTTGAAGAATTGATCGCTGCGGGCCATCAAGTGCTGGGCCTCGCCCGCTCAGATGCGGGCGCCGCCGCGCTCGCCGCAGCGGGTGCAGAAGTCCAGCGTGGTTCGCTTGAAGATCTCGAAAATTTGCGCAGCGGTGCCGCCCGAACCGATGGTGTGGTCCATCTCGCCTTCAACCACGACTTTTCGAAATTCATGGAGAATTGCGAGATGGACCGGCGCGCCATCGAAGCGATCGGCAGCGTCCTCGAGGGCTCCGAGCGGCCTCTGCTCGTGACCTCGGGCGTTGCGCTGCTGGCGCCGGGCCGCGTCGCGACGGAAGCGGATGCGCATGCGGCCAACTTTCCGCGTATTTCGGATGCGGCTGCCGCGGCTCTCACCGCGCGCGGCCAGCGCGCCGCGTCGGTTCGCCTGCCGCCCACGGTGCATGGCCAGGGCGATCATGGCTTCGTGCCGCGTTTCATCAATTTCGCGCGCGAAAAAGGCGTGTCGGCCTATGTCGGGGATGGACAGAACCGCTGGCCCGCGGTGCATAGGCGCGACGCCGCCCGCGTCTATCGGCTGGCACTCGAGCATGGCGCCGGGGACGGCCCCTATCACGCCATTGCCGAAGAAGGCGTGCCGTTCAAAGAGATCGCCGAGATGATCGGCCGCCGCCTGAATCTGCCGGTCGTCTCTCTATCGCCTGAAAAAGCGCCCGACCATTTCGGCTGGTTCGCGCAGTTTGCGGGAGCCGATATGCCGACATCGAGCGCTCGCACGCGGAAACTGCTCGGCTGGGAGCCGAAGCAGACCAACCTCCTCGCCGACATGGAAAAATATTATTTCGAAAGCTGAGACGAACGTGGATCTGCGGCGCGCTCAGGGCCGCAGATCATGAGATCGCCAGTTCGGTGATGCGGACATGCGCGTCGGTGACGTGAATGCCATGCTGCTCAATGTCGTCGAGACATTCGTCGACATTCACGCCCGGCTGCGATTGGCCTCTGACCAGATCGAGCGTCTTGAACTCGGTCCACGGACCATATTGGGCCGGCAAATTGGTGCCGCTCGGGTCTTCCGTAAAGGCGAAGACGCGGCCCTGACCTCTGAAAACATGAAGCTGCATGCGACCTCTTCCTTAGCCGTCACTTCCTAGCGCCTGCAACCTGCCCCGCACAAGGCCAAAGAGGCACTCTTCGCCACTTAGTCCGGGCCGGAGACATGCAGACCGAGCAGCGAGATCAGGAAAGGCTCGTCACCGTTGCGACGGCCATTAATCATTAATGGCCGCCGCGGTCGCGCAGCAGCGTGCCGGGCATTACGAGGCGGCGCGAGCGGCCCATGACGAAATTCTCCGCATCGCGCCGGACCGCCGCAAACGATCGTCGTCTCCGCGAGCCAGGGATCGAAATGGGGCCAATCGTCCGCTATATTTTCGGCCAGCGGCGGATCATCACCACGGAGGGTCTCATGCCGGCTGATACCAAATATTGGTTTCCTGCGAAACGCTACGGCTGGGGATGGGGCCTGCCGATCGCATGGCAAGGCTGGTTGGCGCTTATCGCATTCGTCGTCTTGGTCGCAGTCGGTGCGCGCTTTTTCCCGCCGAGACACGCCTTACTTCTCTACCTCGTCTATGTCGCGGTTCTGTGCGGCGCCTTCACAGGCCTATGCTGGTTCAAGGGCGAGCCGCCGCGCTGGCGTTGGGGCGCAGACAAATAATTCGCTGAAGAGTGGCGCTACGTCATGCTGCGCGGGCCGCGGCAATCGGCGCGGAATATTCCTTGGGATCAGTCATCTATCGCATAGCCTCGCCGCCTTAACCCTGGCGCGAACTTTCGCTCCCCGATTGCAGTTTTTCAGATATACAATCTACCCATACGACTGAAGACGCGGCCAACCTCTAATGCCGGCGACAGCCATGAGTGAGTTCATCGAACGCCGTTCAAAGCAGCGCCGCAAGGTTCGTTATGGCGCCACCGCTGCTTTCGCCTGTCCGATTGAACCCGTGCGCATCGTCGTCCGCAATCTGACCGAGGCTGGCGCGCGGCTGACGCTGCCGGAAGATCGGCTGCTCCCCTCGCCTTTCACCATCATGCTCGATCGTTACGAAACCGCAGTCACCACGCAGGTCGTCTGGAAATGCGGGCTCGACATAGGCGTCAGCTTCGCGCCTTAGGCCGAGCAAGTTCTCACCGCTGCAATTTATCGAGCGTGATAGGCAGATCCCGCACGCGCTTGCCGGTCGCATGATAGACGGCATTGGCGACCGCCGCCGCGACGCCGACAATGCCGATCTCGCCCAGGCCCTTGATGCCGAGCCGGTTAATGGTCGGGTCCGGCTCGTCGACGAAGATCACCTGGATGTCGTGGATATCGGCGTTCACCGGCACGTGATACTCGGCGATATTGGCATTCATTATGCGGCCGAAATTGTGATCGACGAGCGTTTCCTCATGCAGCGCCATGCCGATCCCCCAGACGACGCCGCCCATGATTTGGCTATGCGCCGTCTTGAGGTTCAGGATTCGGCCGCCGGCGACGGCGCTAACGACGCGCATCACGCGGATCACGCCGAGCTGCTCGTCGATCCGGACTTCCGCAAAAATGGCCGAATGCGTGTTCTGGGCCTTCGAATGATCGCCTGAGGGGTTCGTCGCCTTTTGCTCCTCGACGCGATCGACCTTGCCATGCCGCATGGCATCGATGATCGAGACGCGGCGCGACGCATCCGCCTTGCTGGCGAGATGGCCGTCTGCCAGCAGGACATCGTCGGGTTTGGCACCGGCAAGCGGCGAATTCGGCATCTGCTGAGCGATCTGCAACAGCCTATCGCGGATGGCTTCGGCCGTCGTGATGATCCCGTGCGAAACTGACGCTGCGATCCAGGACCCGCCTTCGACGGGCGATTGCGGCAGCGAGGAGTCGCCAAGCCGGATGGTGATGTGTTCGATCGGCAGGCCGAGCATGTCGGCCGCCACCTGCGCCATGATCGTGTAAGTGCCGGTGCCGATGTCAGAGGTGGCGCAGGACACTTCGGCATTACCATTGGCTGAGAGCGAAATCCGCACCGCAATCGGCACCTGCAAGGCTTCCCAGACGCCCGTCGCCATGCCCCAGCCGATGAGCTCATTGTCTTCGCGCATCGAGCGCGGCTCGGGATTGCGTCTCGCCCAGCCAAACGCCTCAGCGCCCTGCGCGTAGCAGGCGCGCAAATTCTTGCTGCTGTAAGGCCGATTGGTGTGCTGGTCACGCTCCGAATAGCAGCGCAGGCGCAACTCGACCGGGTCGAGTTTCAAGGCAACAGCAAGCTCGTCCATTGCGCTTTCGAGCGCATAAACAGCGGATGCGGCGCTCGGCGCCCGCATGTCGCACGACGTCGGCAGATCGAGCTTGGCGAGCTTATGCGTATATTTGGCATTGGGGCATGTGTAGAGCAGCCCGGACCAGCCCGTCTCCTGACGATGATAATCCTCATGTTGCGAGGTGATCGTGGTCGCATCATGCGTCATCGCTTCGAGCGATCCGTCTTCCTTGGCGCCGATATCGATCTTCTGGATCATCGCCGGGCGGTAGCCGAGCTCATACATTTGCGGACGCCGCAGCACGACCCGCGCGGAGCGCTTCGCCGTCAGCGCCGCCAGCATGGCCAAGACGACTTCATAATTCGGCCGCAGGCCGGAGCCAAAGCCGCCGCCCATAAAGGCGGATATGACGCGCACATCTTCCTGTTTCAGATTGAAGACGCGGCAAACATAGCGATGCACATTCTGCACGCCCTGCGTCTTGTCGTGGACCGTGAACTTGCCGTCGCCTTCCCAGATCACCGTCGATGCATAGAGCTCCATCGGATTGTGATGTTCGGTCGGCACGAAATATTCGCCGGAATGGCGCACAGGCGCCGCCGCAAAGGCCTCGTCCGGATTGCCGCGCGTCCTTGGTGGCGCGAAAATGCTCTCCGGCGGCTTGTCGGCATGCGGCAATGGGTTGGCCTGATCGCGCCGCTTGTAGATGTCCGTCTCAAACGGCTCTTCTTCATAGTCGACACGCACAAGAGAAACCGCGAAGCGCGCGGCCTCGGACGTTTCCGCAATGACGAGAGCGATCGGCTGACCGTTGAACAGAATGCGGTCATTATAGAGCGGCCGGAAGGCCGAGCCCGCCGGGGCCGTATCGTCCGTATAAGCCTCGTCCGTGTCCGCCATCGGCGGCCGGTTCTGATGCGTGAGGATGTCGATGACGCCTTCGACGCGCATCGCATCGCTCGTGTCGATGCGGACAATGCGGCCTTTCGTGATGCGCGAGGTGACAACACTGCCGTGCACCAAACCAGGCACATTGAGCTCGGCCGAATATTTGGCTTGGCCCGTCACCTTGGCGTGGCCGTCGACCCGCGAGACCGAGGCGCCGATGTATTTTTGCGTAGGCGCGCTCATTTGATCCTCTTGTCGGACTGCGACTGCGGCGTGGCTCGCGCGGCCTGCGTCAGCGTGCGGACGATCGCCCGGCGCGCAAGATCGATCTTGAAATTATTGTGTCCGAAGCCGCGGGCCTCGCGCAGCAGCACCGACGCGGCGCGTTCGAACGCCTGCGCGTCGGCTGTCTGTCCGCGCAGCGCCGTCTCGGCCTCCGCGTCCCGCCACGGCTTATGCGCGACGCCGCCTAAGGCCAGCCGAGCCTCCGTGATACGGTCGCCGTCCATCTCCAATGCTGCCGCGACGGACACGAGAGCGAAGGCATAGGACAGACGATCACGGATTTTGAGATAGGAGTAATTCGCCGCGAATCCGCGCGCCGGAATTTCGATTGCGATGATGAGCTCGTTTGGCTCGAGATTTGTGTCGCGCTGCGGCGCGTCTCCCGGCAGCCGATGGAAATCGGCAAAGGCGATGACGCGTTCGCCCAAAGGCCCGGCCACATGGACTTTGGCATCGAGCGCCACCAGCGCAACGCACATGTCGGAGGGATGCGTCGCGATGCAGTCCTCGCTCGTTCCGAGGATCGCATGGCCCCGGTTGAGGCCATCGATGGCCGAGCAGCCGCTTCCCGGCTCGCGCTTGTTGCACGGCGTCGCGACGTCATAGAAATAGGGGCAGCGCGTCCGTTGCAGCAGATTGCCCCCAGTCGAAGCCATATTGCGCAATTGCTGCGAGGCACCGGCAAGAATCGCGCTTGAGAGCAGCGGATAGCGCTGTTCAATGAGCGGGTGATAGGCAAGATCGGAATTCGGCACGAGCGCGCCGACGCGGACTCCGCCCTCCGCCGTCTCCTCGACCTTGTTCAGCGGCAAGCGGGAAATGTCGATCAGCCGCGGCGGCCGCTCGACATCTTCTTTCATGAGATCGATCAGATTGGTGCCGCCGGCGATGAATTTCGCGCCCGGATAGGCCGCGATTTGGCGGACCGCGTCAGCCACATCATGGGCTCTGGCATATTCGAAATTGATCATGACTGGCCCATGGCCTGCTGGATCGCCGCAAGAATGTTCGGATAGGCACCGCAGCGGCAGATATTGCCGCTCATCAACTCACGGATGTCATCGGCGGTTTTCGCTTTGCCTTCGGCGATCAGCCCCGCCGCGGAGCAGATCTGTCCTGGCGTGCAATAGCCGCATTGGAAGGCATCATGGTCGATGAAGGCCTGCTGCAGCGGATGCAGCGCACCGTCTTTGGCGAGTCCTTCGATCGTGGTGACATGCGCGCCGTCCTTCATCACCGCGAGGGTGAGACAAGAATTGATCCGGCGGCCATCGACGAGCACAGTACAGGCACCGCATTGGCCGTGATCACAGCCCTTTTTTGTGCCGGTCAGATCGAGATGCTCGCGCAGTGTGTCGAGCAAAGTCGTCCAGGGCGCGATGCTCAGCACCCTCTCCGTTCCATTGACGATCAACCTGATCGAAAGTTTCTCGGGAACGGGAATCTTCGGGTGAGCCACAGCGCACACTCATCTGCGGGTTACAACTGAAACCGGCCGGCAACGTCTGGACTAAGCTACCGGTTCCTTATGACAGCCGAAATTCGCGTGTGCAGGCAATCAGCCAAAAGTTCAATTTGCTCGGTCGGCTTTAAAACTTGACGCGATGGAATCACGCTTTTCACGTCGAGCGTCATCTACCTACTGGGTATTTGAAAGGCATGCGCGATTGATCTACACCGTAGCTATATTCTTTTCCAATCGAGACTGCTAATGGCCAAGGGTTCGGCTCTCCTTCCCGGTGTTCCTTTAATCGACAGCCCTTTTTTTGAAGGCAATGCACCTAAGCTCCTGAGCGCCGATCAGCTTCGCGTCGCCCGCGATCTCAATCGAAAAGGCTATGCGGTCTTCGATTTTCCCGACCCGGAGATCGAGCTGAAAATTGAGCGGATCAAGGATGATCTCAGCTCCCGTTACGACTGGCAGGCATGGGAAAGCGGACAGACCGACAATTTGCGGATTCAGGACGCGTGGCGCTTCAATGCCGATGTGCGCGCGATTGCCGCGAATCCGAAGATCCTAGAATTATTATCGGCCATCTATCAGAAGCCGGCGCTTCCCTTTCAGACACTCAATTTTCCCGTCGGAACGCAGCAGCCGGCGCATAGCGACCATGCGCATTTCAATTCAATACCCGACCGTTTCATGTGCGGCGTCTGGCTGGCCTTCGAAGACATCGGCGAAGAGAATGGACCGCTCTTTTATTATCCGGGCTCGCATAAATGGCCGAGTTATCAAAACGAACATTTGGGCGTCTCCTACCGCGATATCAGTCCCGGATATCCCGGATACGCGCGTTACGTCGCTTTATGGGACGCGCTGAAGGAAGCCCAAGGATTGCAACGCGACGTCTTCCTCGCGAAAAAAGGCCAAGCGTTGATTTGGACCTCCAACCTTCTGCATGGCGGCTCGCCTCATCAAAACAAACAGAAGACGCGCTGGAGCCAAGTGACACATTACTTCTTCGAGGGCTGTGCCTATACGACGCCGCTGGCCAATGATTCGTTTCAGGGCACGATCCTTTTCCGTGACATAACGAACATTGCGTCCGGAAATCCCGTACCGAACATCGTGAGCGGAGAACCTCTCCGCCCGCAATTCCGCGATGCCATCAAGCATATTGCTGAAGCAAGCGACGCAGATGCTGCGCAAAGCCAGAAAGCCCAGCGCCGATGGTTTTGGAAAAAGCACTGAGTATCAGGGCCGCCATCTCAAAGGCGTGCCGGATTTTTGAGAATCGATTTTGGCAGAATCGGCTTGGTAGAATCATTTGGCGGAAGGGGTGGGATTCGAACCCACGGTGGGCTTGCACCCACGGCGGTTTTCAAGACCGCTGCCTTAAACCACTCGGCCACCCTTCCGATCACGCATCAGTGTAAAATACAGATCCGTGTAGAGAAAACACTGTGTAGAGAAAAATCGCACCGAATGCACGTTTTTCGTGCGGCAATCGCGCGCGCCCGCTTCTAAAGGCCGGACAGCCTGCGCGTCAACCGATCCCATCGCGCAGAGGTCATCGCGCAGAAGCGCTCATCCACCCGTCTTCCTACAAAATGCTCGCATTTCGCATCGCTCATCGCGCGCGCATTGTGGGCAAAAATGTCTGCATGTTTCTTCGAAACGCACCCATCACCTGAGATGCGTGTTCAATCGACAACGGCAATAAACATAAACAAACGTTGATGCCGTTCTCCGAGGCGCAATCGCGGTCTGCCACATGTGAACCGCATCTTCGCCATATTCAAATTCTTAACCTTCCATGCGAGTTCATCAGGGTCGTAACGATGTCGAAAACATTTGCTGTGGCAGATGTGCGACGCGAGCACAGGATAACAACGTTTTGTTTGTTTTCTTGTGGTCACCGTATTGCTCTGGACGTACGAGCGAACTACCTGGCCACCAGGCTCGAACTCGTCACAAAGAGGGAAGTAGAAATGTTGCGCAAATTACTCATGTCGACGGTCGTTTTCGTCGGCGCGACGGGGGTCGCGATGGCGGCCGATCTGCCGAGCCGCAAGGCGCCGCCGACCTATGTGCCGCCGCCGCCGCCGGTCTTCACCTGGACTGGCGTCTATATCGGTGCGCAGATCGGCTATCAGTGGGGCACGTCGGGCACCGACATCGCCGGCGCTCTGCCGTTCGCCTATAATGCCAATGGCGTGACGGGCGGCGCTCACGTCGGTTACAACTATCAGATCAGCCAGTTCGTGGTCGGTCTTGAAGGCGATGTGAACGGCCTCGACTACAGCGGCTCGAACACCTCCGCCGCTCCGTTCTTCGCCACCAGCACCCGCGAGAACGTCGACGGTTCAGTCCGCGGCCGCCTCGGCGTGGCTTGGGATCGTGCCCTCGTCTACGCCACGGGCGGTGTCGCGTTCGCTGACATCCGTAACAGCTACAGCTTCGGTGGTCTCGGCTCGACCTTCGACTCCGGCCGCGTCGGCTGGACGGTCGGCGGCGGCATCGAATACGCTATCGACAACAACTGGTCGCTGCGCGCCGAATACCGCTACACGGATTACGGCAAGTACACGCAGGCGCCGTTCGGCTTCGCGATCAACAACCACGAGTACGACAACAAGGTGCAGGTCGGCTTCAGCTATAAGTTCGACATGCTGAACCCGATTGCTCCGGTGGTCGCCAAATACTGATTGAATTACAAATTATTCGGGAAAGCCCGGCGCTTGCGCCGGGCTTTTCATTTGCGCGCCGTTAGGACCTTTTTTACCGCGAAAAGACAAGCGTGAGCGCCGGGTCCAGAGATTGAACCCGGCTTTTGGGATAACTGAAAAAGTGACGGTGATTTCATACGCTTACGCTCAAAATCTGAGTCGGTTTCCGGAGCGTGATCCGTTGCATATGCGCAACTACAGGGAGAATAACGACTTGCGGAGCAGCCCAAAGGGTCCTTTGCAATTGCACCGGTGACGGATTGGATTAGATTTCGCGCTGATCAGAGGGCTCGAATTCTCCTCCAAAGGGCCAACTAAAAGGGGCTACAGATGTTCAAGAAGACACTTTTCACAGCGGCGGCTGTGGTTGCGATGAGCACCACCGCTTTCGCAGCCGACCTTCCTTCCCGCAAGGCGCCTCCGGTTTACGTTCCGCCGCCGCCGCCGGTCTTCACCTGGACGGGCGTCTATATCGGTGCGCAGATCGGCTATCAGTGGGGCACCTCGGGTACTGACATCCTCGGCGCTCTGCCCTTCCAATACAGCGCCAATGGCGTGACGGGCGGCGCTCACCTCGGCTACAATTATCAGATCAGCCAGTTCGTGGTCGGTCTTGAAGGCGACGTGAACGGCCTCGGCTACCACGGCTCGAACAATGCCGCTGCGCCGTTCTTCACCACGAGCGTTCGTGAAAACATCGACGGTTCGGTCCGTGGCCGCATCGGCGTGGCTTGGGATCGCGCCCTCGCCTACGCCACCGGCGGTGTCGCCTTCGCCGACATCCGCAACAGATACACCTTCGGTCCGTTCGTCTCGAGCTTCGATGCCGGCCGCGTCGGCTGGACCGTCGGCGGTGGTGTCGAATACGCGATCGACAACAACTGGTCGCTGCGCGCCGAATATCGCTACACCGATTACGGCAAGTACACCCAGTTCCCGTTCGGCTTCGCGATCAACAACCACGAATACGACAACAAGGTGCAGGTCGGCTTCAGCTACAAGTTCGACATGTTCGGCGCCCCGGCTCCGGTCGTCGCCAAATATTGAGCGATTTGGAGGCGAACCCTCTGATTGCGGAAAGCCCGGCTCACGCCGGGCTTTCTTTTTATTGATTCTCGAGAAGGGGGCAGCTGCGCCCCTCTTTTTTGTATGAGGGGCTAGGCTGCTCCGAATCGTGAATAAATTTACGTCAGAATATGTGAATTGCCGCATGCTGCCGCGAATCGCACGACTTAGCTCAGCCATTGAAAAGCTTGAGCCGTCCGGCTTGCTTCAGGCCGAGCCGCATGGCAATCGGGCGCCATGACAGAACGATCGGCTGATACGCCCAAAATCTCCTTTGTTTCCCTTGGGTGCCCGAAAGCGCTCGTCGACAGCGAACGGATCATCACCCAGCTGCGCGCCGAGGGCTATGAACTCTCGAAGACGCATGCCGGCGCCGATGCGGTGATCGTCAACACCTGCGGCTTCCTCGACAGCGCTAAGGCGGAATCACTTGCCGCGATTGGCAATGCGCTTGAGGAGAACGGCAAAGTCATTGTCACCGGCTGCATGGGCGCCGAGGCGGATAAGATTCGCGAGATCTATCCGCATGTCCTCTCGATCAGCGGCCCACAGGCCTATGAGAGCGTCATGGCCGCCGTGCATGAGGCGATTCCGCCCGCCCATGATGCTTTCATCGACCTCCTGCCCCCGCAGGGTGTGAAGCTGACGCCGCGCCATTACGCCTATTTGAAGATTTCGGAAGGCTGCAACAACCGCTGCTCCTTCTGCATCATCCCGAAACTGCGCGGTGACCTCGTCTCGCGACCGGCAGCCGAGGTTCTGCGCGAAGCGGAAAAGCTCGTCGCCGCGGGCGTCAAGGAAATCCTCGTTATCTCTCAGGATACAGGCGCTTACGGCCGCGATCTCGCCTATGCCGAAAGCCTTTTCGCCGAGCGTCCCGTGCGGGCCAAATTCATCGATCTGATGCGCGAATTGAGTGCGCTCGGGGCCTGGGTCCGGCTGCACTATGTCTATCCCTATCCGCATATCGACGAGGTTCTGCCACTGATGGCGGAAGGCAAAATCCTGCCCTATCTCGACGTTCCGCTGCAGCATGCGAGCCCGAACGTGCTGCGTGCGATGCGCCGTCCCGGCGACCAGGAAAAGACGCTCGATCGCATCAAGCGCTGGCGCGAGATCTGCCCGGATCTGTCGTTGCGCTCGACCTTCATCGTCGGTTTTCCCGGCGAGACGGACGAGGATTTCGAGTTTCTGCTCGATTGGCTCAGCGAAGCGCGAATCGATCGCGTCGGTGCGTTTAAGTATGAGCCTGTCTCGGGCGCCGCGGCGAATGATCTCGGCCTGCCGGCGATTGCGCCCGAAGTGCAGGAGATTCGCCACCGCCGCTTGATGCAGCACCAGCAGGCTATCAGCGCGCAGCGGCTGAAGCAGAAGGTTGGCCGCCACATGCCGGTCATCATCGACCGGGCCGGCCCGCAAGGCGCGGAAGGCCGCAGCAAAGGCGACGCACCCGAGATCGACGGCAGGGTGCATGTCGCAAGCCGCCGTCCGCTGCGCGTCGGCGACATTGTCAGCGTGAAGATCGAGCGGGCCGACGCTTACGATCTGTTCGGCACGGCTGCCTGAGCAGTAATCCCGCTATTTCGGCTGAGGCCCCGGCGCGCCACCGGGCGTGCCTTTTGGTTTGACGACCGGCATCGATTCCGTTCCCGTTGCCGGCGGCGTCTTACTCATGCCGGGATCGACGTCGCGTTTCGGCGTGATCACCCCGTCATTGGTGCCGGTGATCTCCGGCGACGATTGCTGCGATGGCGACGGTGGCGCGGCTTTTCCTGGCACTTTCGGATTCGATTGTGACGAGCTCCCCGCCTCCGGCGCGGTGCCTGCCTGCGCAAAGGGAAAGCCTGTGGCGCCAAGGAGCAGAACTGCGCCACCGATCAATGGCCGCATTTTGAGCCGCGCTTTGCCGAAGCTGGAACGAGGCGCTCGAAAGAGATGTATGATCATGAGCCTTCATCCCCAAAAACCGTGATGAGATCGAATGCAGCGGCGTGACAGATTGTTCCGCTAGCGTGAAGCTGGCGGACGCCGACGGCCCGATGACTCAGCTTTTGCCGGACTCAAGTGCATCGGCCGCTTTCTTCTTCAGCGCCTCGGCCGTCAGTCTTTCTTCCCACTTCTTTTCTTCGCGGCGCATGAGAAACCAGCAAAAGATGAGGCCGCCCACGACCAAAGCGAAGCCGACCATGCCGAGCGGTCCGCTGACCTGGTCCATCGCATCGCCGAAGAGATAGGCGCCAATGCCCATGATCAGCGCCCAGGCGACTGCGCCCGCTGCATTACAGATGAGGAATGAGCGCCAGGCGAATTTATTGAGCCCCGCCAGCAGCGCTGCAAAAACGCGCAGCACCGCAACGAAGCGGCCGAAGAAAACGATCTTGCCGCCGTGCCGCTCGAACAAATATTGCCCGAGCCGCAGCCGCTTTTCCGTCAGACCGAGAAACCCGCCGTAGCGCTCGATGAGATTTGCGCCGACGAAACGGCCGATGAGATAGCCGAAATTGTCGCCGATCACCGCGCCCGCGATCGCGGCGAGGATCACATAAGCGATATTGAGATGGCCTGTGGCACCGGCATAGGCGGCGGCGAGGACCAGCGCCGTTTCGCCAGGCAGCGGCGCCCCAGCGCTTTCGAGCATGACGACGAAAAAAACGGCCCAATATCCCTGATGGATAATAAGCGGCTGGATATGGGTTTCGAACAAGACTTCTCCTGGAACAACTGTGCCGGCATGGCCGCGCGACCATTAAAGATAGCGCGGTGCCCGATATTTATTTACGCGTATGCTTTGTTATATTTTTTTAAACTCGCAATTAATCTGGAAATGCCTTATATCAACGTGGAGCAGCGCCGTTCCGGCGCTTTTGGCGTCTGGTAGTTCGGATTTTCCATGCAGCGCGTACTTTCCGCCAACCGGCTTCGTGACGGTGTCATAGTCTATCTCGGTCCGCATGAGGACTGGGTCATCCGGATCGAGGATGCGGCGCTTTTTACCACCGAGGCAGCGTCTGAGGCTGCAACGGCGCGGGCGCGCCACGCATTGGCGGCCAATGAGATCGTTGACCCGGTGATGGTTGAGGTTACACAGGACGGAAAAGAACGCCGCGCGGTTACGCTGCGCAATGCCATTCGCGCCCTCGGCCCGACAGTCAGCTTCAAGGGATCGGCACCGGCGGTTTAAACCCCGGAGGTGATATGTACCGTTATGATGAATTCGACTCGGCCTTTGTCGCTGAGCGCGTACGCCAGTTCGGCGATCAAGTTTCACGGCGGCTGTCCGGCGAATTGACCGAAGACCAGTTCAAGCCGCTGCGCTTGATGAACGGCGTCTATCTGCAATTGCACGCCTATATGCTGCGAATTGCGATTCCCTATGGCACGCTCGCGCCGCGGCAGTTGCGTCAGCTCGCCTTCATCGCACGGCGCTACGACAAGGGCTATGGCCATTTCACCACGCGGCAAAACATCCAGTTCAACTGGCCGGCGCTGGCCGATGTCCCGGCAATTTTAGCCGAACTCGCCAAGGTCGAGATGCACTGCATCCAGACCTCGGGCAATTGCATCCGCAATGTCACCGCCGATCATTTCGCCGGGGCTTCCGCCGACGAGCTCGAGGACCCCCGTCCTTATGCGGAAATTCTGCGGCAGTGGTCGTCGATGCATCCGGAATTCTCGTTCCTGCCGCGCAAATTCAAGATCGCAGTGAATGGCTCGCTAAAGGATCGCGCCGCCATTCAGGTGCATGACATCGGCTATCAGCTCGTCAAGAATGAGGCGGGCGAAATCGGCTTCACGGTTTATGTCGGTGGCGGCCTAGGCCGCACACCAATGATCGCCCACAAGATCCGCGACTTCCTGCCGAAGGCCGATCTTCTCGCCTACACGAACGCGATTTTGCGCGTTTACAATATGGAAGGCCGGCGCGACAACAAGTTCAAGGCCCGCATCAAAATCCTCGTCCATGAAAAAGGCGCCGAGGAGATGCGCGTTGCCGTCGAAAACGAATTCCGACAGGCGCCTAAGAATCTGAATCTGCCGGCGGCCGAAGTCGAACGCATCGCAGCCTATTTCGCGCCGCCGGATTTGGCGCCGCGGCCGGCGACCTCCCTCGCGGTCGATGAACGCGCCGGCAAGGACGCTGCCTTTGCCCGCTTCGTGAAGCAGAATGTCGCCCCGCATAAAGTGCCGGGCTACGGCATTGTGACGATTTCGCTGAAGCCAATCGGCGGCATCCCCGGCGATATGACAGCCGAACAGATGGAGACGGTCGCCGATCTCGCCGAAATCTACGGCCATGACGAGATCCGCGTTGCGCATGAGCAGAACCTCATTCTGCCGCATGTCGCGCTCGACGATCTTCCGGCCTTGTTCGACCGCCTCGCCGCGGCAGAACTTGCGACCGGCAATATCGGCCTCGTCACCGATATCATCTCCTGCCCCGGCCTCGATTATTGTTCGCTCGCGACGGCGCGGTCGATCCCGATTGCGCAGCGCATCTCCGAGCGTTTCGGCTCGCCAGAGCGCGCCGCCGAAATTGGCCCGCTGACGGTCAACATCTCCGGCTGCATCAATGCCTGCGGCCATCATCATGTCGGCCACATCGGCATTCTCGGTCTCGATAAGGGCGGCGTCGAAAGCTATCAGATCACGCTTGGCGGCTCGGCTGACGAGAAATGCGCTCTGGGTCAGATCTCGGGACCGGGCTTCTCGACGGATGACGTCGTCGACTCCATCCAGATCCTGGTCGATACCTATCTCGATCTGCGCTCCAACCGCGACGAGGACTTTCTCGCGACTTATAAGCGCGTCGGCATGATGCCCTTCAAAAAGGCGCTCTATGAGCGCTTCCAGGGCAATGCCATATGACGGCGCATGACGTGACACTGTTCGGCGATCAGGTGGCCGCGGCGCGGCTCTCCGCGAAATTCGCCGCGCTTGACGCGCCGAAGGTGCTGCGTCTCGCAATTGAAGATCTGTTTCCCGGCCGCATCGCCCTCGTGTCGAGTTTGGGCGCCGATTCCGCCGTGCTGCTGCATATGGTGGCAGAGATCGACAAGGCTCTGCCGGTCGTCTTCGTCGATACGCTGCATCTCTTTCCCGACACGATTGCCTATCGCGACGCGCTCGTCGAGCGCCTTGGCCTCACCGGGCTCCAGACGGTGACGCCTGACGCTGCCGCGCTGGCCGAGGCCGATCCGGAAAACTTCCTTTGGGCAAGCGATCCCAACCGCTGCTGCGAATTGCGCAAGGTGCAGCCGCTCGCCAAGGCGCTTGAGGGCTATGAGGCCTGGATCACCGGCCGCAAGCGGTTTCAGGCTGCGACCCGGACGAGCCTGCCCCTCTTCGAGGCCGAAGGCGAGCGGGTGAAAATCAATCCGCTCGCGGGCTGGACACAGGAGCGGCTTGATGCCTATTTCCAGGCGCATGACCTTCCGCGGCATCCGCTCGTCAAACAGAACTATCTGTCGATCGGCTGCATTCCTTGCACCTCCCCGGTGAGGCCGGGCGAGGATTCGCGCGCCGGGCGCTGGCGCGGGCGCGGCAAGGTCGAATGTGGCATTCACGGCCAGACGCTCGAGGCCGGATCGGATATCTAACATGCCTTTATACAAGGACGGGCAGTTCGAACCGGACGTCTGGCGGCGTCTCGACGCCTCTGAAGAGCTGCCGACAAGCGGCCACATCCTGATGACCCTCGATGATTGGCATGTGCGCGCGCCGCAGCGCGGTCACCGCCACTCGTCGAATGTCGCGTTCGGGCTGCTGCTCGAGCCCGATGATTCGCTGGAAGAGATCGCGGCCGATCTGGCGCATTTCGACATGATCGCCCTCACCTTTCCGAAATTCTCGGATGGGCGCGCCTATTCCATGGCGCAACTTCTGCGCACGCGATGGAAATATAAGGGCGAGTTGCGCGCCGTTGGCGATGTGCTGTTCGATCAGCTGCAATTAATGGCGCGTAGTGGCTTCACCACTTTCGAGATCAAGAACGAAGCTACCATCAAACTGCTGGAATCGGGCCGCCGGCCTGATGTGCACGAATTCTATCAGCCCGGCCTCGGACCGGAAGCACCGGCCGGGGCGCGCTCCTGGCTGCGGCGCCCCGACTAGCTGTGCTCAATTCGGATAAATTCAACCGCACGATCAACCGGCAGCCCGCACGACGCTGAATTCGGGCTGCGTGCCGCGCAACGTCGCGCCGATCTGCCATTCGCGATCGACCGGAGTCGTGGAGCGATTCCCGCGGAGATAAGCGTCGAGGATGACGCGCAGCCCGACAAGAATCGGCTGATCGGTCTTCTCCATCGCCCGCGTCACGATGCGGCGATCGTCAGCATCAGCCGTCTTGCCGAATTCCCGGATAACTCCCGCGACCAAAACTCCGGTCGTGATGCCATACCCTTCAGCGGCGCTGCGAACGCGCGACGCGAAATCGAAACCAAGGGACGACACGGCAGCCTGCGCGACTTTTTCATTCGAACAGGTGTGGAGAATTTCCTCGATCGACACGACTATCTCCTTCCGCTGACGAAGATCCATTGAGCGCGTCTCCAAAATCAGTATGGCACAGTCCAATGCGGCCCTGTGTACGTATTCATTAGGTGCCGCGAGATGCGGGCATTCTAATGACCAGACGACGAATCTTTCGTGTCTCACGTGATTGTTGCGTCACTTATTCGTAACATCGCAATCACGCTAAGCGCGTTGCATCACCGTGCGATCGTTTCGATCCGAGACGGCGATGTCGATCTGAACGAAATGTAATCTAAACAAATAGCAATCTTGGTGTGCTGCGTTGGCTTTGTGTGCTGCGTTCGCTCACAAGTCGCTGCAGCGTTTGCTGAGAAGACCCGGCTTCATCGATCTCGCAAAGATCACTTCGTTGCGAAGCACGTCGCGGCTCGAAGAACGCCAAGTGAAATCGCGATCGAACTCAACATCGCGATTCCCATTTGCGCCGCAGCCGCACAAACCTTGAGTGATGAGGTTGCGCGGCTGCGTTGCAATGGACGGTGGGGAAGACGAGAGGACTCAAAACCGACATTCCACGCGGAACGCGACCGGTTCATCTCTCGACCCGATTTGCTGTGCCGCAGCACGGCGCCCCAGACCGTCCTGGGCAGACAAGACTTCTGCCCTAAACTAGAACCGGTGATCAAACGATCCTCGGTCAGCTTTGGTTCCCCGCCACGCGACATTTATTCTCACGCCACGGGGATTTCCGGTAACAGGTTCATATGTTTGCTTGGCTTATGCTTCAAAACAGAACAGCTCGGCTTTGCTGCGAAGGACAAGCGACATGAATGAAGCGCAATTGCGCGAAGCTTTGATCGAGAACGCGCGCACGCTTGAGCGGCTCAACGTCAATCAGGGCACGGCAGGCAATCTCTCCGCCCGCTGCGGCGGCGACATGCTGATCACCCCGAGTGCCGTCCCCTATGACCGCCTGCGCCCGCCGATGATCGCCAAAATGCCGATCCGCGGCGACTACGGAGCATGGTCGGGACCGCTGCCGCCGTCGAGCGAATGGCGCATCCATCTCGACATTCTGCGCGCGAAGCCTGAAGTTGGCGCCGTCGTTCACACGCATTCGCTGCATGCGACGACCTTATCTCTGCTGCACAAGCCGATTCCCGCGGTGCATTACATGATCGCAGCCTTTGGGGGCCCGACGATCCGCTGCACGAAATATGCGCCATTCGGCACGAAAGAATTGTCGAAGATCGCGCTTGAAGGCCTGATCGACCGGCAAGGTGTCCTGCTCGGCCAGCATGGCATGGTGGTGACGGGCAGCGATGTCGGGCAGGCCCTGTGGCGCGCTGTCGAGCTTGAGACGCTCGCCAAAATGTATCTGCTCGCGCTGTCCGTCGGCCAGCCGTTCATCCTACCCGACGACGAGATCATGCGGACGGTCGAGAAATTCAAAAACTACGGCTACCAGCCGGAGAAGCTGAAGGAAGCCGAAACAAAGGCCAAAGGCGGGAACATGAAAGGCAAAGCGGCGGCGAAGACGGTAAGGCACGTTGCCGCCGCGTCAAAAGCCGCCCGCAAGGCGAAATCCAGCAAGAAGAAATAGTCTACCAGACCCCTGTGTTGCTCATGGTACTCCAGGGCTCCATGACCGGCTTCGGCTCGCCCTTCTGCAGCAGCTCGATCGAAATATTGTCGGGCGAGCGGATGAAGGCCATGTAGCCGTCGCGCGGCGGCCGGTTGATCGTCACGCCCGCCTTCATCAGCCTGTCACAAGTGTCGTAAATGTCGTCAACCGCATAGGCGAGATGACCGAAATTGCGCCCGCCCGTATAGGTTTCCGCATCCCAATTGTAGGTCAGCTCAATCAGCGGCGATTTGGAGTCCTTCGCGTGTTCGGCATCCTCGGGCGCCGCGAGGAAAACCAGCGTGAAGCGGCCGACTTCGTTTTCCATGCGCCGCACTTCGACGAGACCCAGCTTATGGCAATAGAAATCGAGCGATTGGTCGAGATTTGAAACGCGAACCATCGTATGCAGATATTTCATATCACTGTCTCCCCACTGAAATTGCGCGGAAAATTCTGAGCCTGTCGAGGCTTTTTCTGTGAGGTTCCATGAAAAACCTATTTGTCGCTTGCTTTATTTTTGCATGCGCCCACGGAATTGCCTTCGCACAATCCTGCGACGATGAAACCATCGACTCCGTTTCAAACGACGGTTCCATCATTATCTTGCTCGCAGGGGCGGTTTATAGGGTCAGCGAGCAAGATCAAGTCCAAACGGCTCTTTGGCTGCCCAACAGCAGTGTCCTCGTTTGCGGTGAGCGCGAGATAATCAATACGGATGAACAAGGCGAAAGGGCCAAGGTCATTCGCCTCAAATGAGCTTAGGGGCTAGTCTCTGCGCAACGACGCGCACCCGCAGCAAGCCGCAGATCGCGCTTCCTGCTTCGCATAGCTGGCCCCATAGCGCTTGCCGCATCGCACGCCCGGCTGGTAAACCGCTGCCACAGCCTCGGGCAATCCATATGCGCGCTGGCGTAACGTCCCTGAAGGCGCATTGTCACAATGGTTTGAGATCGGATGGATCAGGCCCATCACATCAAGCAGCGCGCGGCGCTTCTGTCGATCCTCGCAAGTTCGGCGCTGACGCTCGCCAAGCTTGCCGCCGGGCTCGCGTCGGGTTCGCTCGCCCTGCTGTCCGAGGCGGGCCATAATCTCGTTGATACCGGCATCACCATCATTACGTTTTTCGCGATCAAGGTCGCCGGCAAGCCGGCCGATGAAGAGCACCCTTACGGCCACGGCAAAGTGGAAGCCGTCGCGGCGCTCATCGAAACCGGCTTTCTCTTCGCCCTCACCGCCTTCATCCTTGTCGAGGCCGTCGACCGGCTGCGGCATAACTCCGCCGACATCAATCCAACGTTCTGGGCTTTCGGCGTCCTTATCGTCTCCATCCTCGTCGATATGTCGCGCATCCTGACCATGACGCGGATCGCACATGAGACGAAAAGCGATGCGCTCGCCGCCGACGTGCTGCATTTCACCTCGGATGCCATCGGTTCCTTTCTCGCGCTCTGCGGCCTGGCCGCGGCGCGCTTCGGCTATCAGCAAGGCGATGCCATTGCGGCACTCGGCGTCGCCCTCTTCATCGGCATTGCCGGCTATCGGCTCGGCCGCCGCACGATCGATACGCTGATCGACACGGCCCCCAAAGAGCTCACCGAAAATCTCCGCAAAATCATCGCCGACGTACCCGGCGTCTCCGGAGTCGAAGCTCTGCGGCTGAGGCCGGTCGGTGCCGAGACGCTTGGCGACGTCAGCATCTTCGTGCAACGCACACTGCCGCTGGAAAAAGTCGCAGCCATCAAGGAAGCCGTCAACGCCGCCATCACCGCGCACGATCGGGGCGTGACACTGACCGTCACGACGCATCCGATCGCGCTCGACGACGAGACCGTGCTCGAACGGCTGCTGCTGATAGCCGCCAAACGCCATACGACCGTCCATAATGTGATCGTCCAGGAGGTGGATGGCCGCTTCTCCATCGGCTTCGATGTCGAAGTCGAAGCTCAGATGCCGCTCGGCCAAGCACATGAGATCGCGACAGCGCTCGAAGCGGATACGCGGCGCGAGTTCGGCGCCGATGTCGAAGTCGACAGCCATATCGAGCCGCGCGAACCGCGCGAACTCCCGGGCCGCGACGCCGACCCGGAAACCCGCGATCGGGTCGCCGCGGCGCTTGCCGATCTCGCCTGCGAGCCGATCGTCGAAATTCACAAGGTCCGGGTGCGGCAGACGCCGGCGGGGCTCGTCGTGAACTATCACTGCCGGGCCAATCCGGAGCTCTCGGTTGAGACGGTCCATCTCGCGGTCGATGAGCTCGAACGGAAACTGCTGGCCGCCTTTCCGGCAATCACCCGGATCATCGGTCACGCAGAGCCGCTGCGCCGCACCGCAATCCGGCGGCATGGCTAAGACTTTCGGCTAAGAAGAGAAATCGGCTAAGAAGAGAAAAAAGCGACGCAAGTAAGCGCCGGGATCACGAGGCAAGGGCTCGATTTTTGCCCCCCAACCCCGGCTAGTCGCTTGACGCGGTGATCAGAAAAGCCGCGCTTGATAAGTCAATGCGTCAGCGCAGCTTTGGTTGCATTGGCCGGTGGTGGCAGCCGATCACGCAGTTTTACAAACCGATCATGGGGTCTTGCGAATGAAGGTGCCGAAAGCGCGCGGGCCGTCGGCAGTTGGCATTTTTGCCGTGACTTTGAAGGTCGTGGCGTCGAGGGCCCAGACATCGTTGGAGAACCAGTTCGCCACATAAACGGTCTTGCCATCGCTGCCGAATTGGATGCCTTCCGGGTAATCGCCGACGTTGATCTTGGTGACCGGCTTCAGCGTGTTGACATCGAAGACGGAGACTGTGCCGCCATATTCATCGGTTACAAAGCCGTATCGGTCGTTCACCGCGACCACATAAGGCCGCAAGCCGGTCTTCGCCGTGCCGGCGACCTTTCGCGCCGCAAGATCGATCACCGTGACGGTGTTGCTCTTCACGTCGGCCGTATAAGCCCTCTGCCCTTTCGGACCGATGGTAATGCCGAAGGGGTGAAGACCGACCTTCACAACGCCGACGCGGGTGAAGCTTGCCGCATCGATGATCGAGACCTGATCGTCGTCCCGGTCCGCCACGACAATCGTCTTGCCGTCGGGGCTGACCGCAACACCGCAAGGCGAGGTCCCGATAGACACCTCGCCCACCACACGGCCCTCGCTGGTGTCGACCTTTTCGAGATGCTTGGTATCGAAATCGGCGACATAGATGAAATGGCCGCCGGGATCGATCGCGATGCCGAGCGGATCGCGCCCGGCCGTGAACTTGCGCAGGACCTTGCGCGCAGCCGTATCGATAACCGAGACATAGGGCCCTTCCGGGCTCGTCACATAGGCGCGCGTACCATCTGCAGACATCGCAATACCGGCCGGCTTGCCCTCGACAGGAATGGTCGCCACGACCTTCCTCGTTGCGAGATCGAGGACGGTGACGGCATTGCCGTTCTGGTCCGTGACGAAGGCCTCATCAGCCGTCGCAGGTGCGGCGATCGCCGCGGTGCCTAGGAGCAGCGCGGCGACCATTGAAGGCCGGCGAATGAACCGCCCGCGGCTCAATTCGTCGCCTCGGGCGCTTCCGCCTTCTTCTTCAATGCCGCCAGGCCCGACTTGTAGATCGCGTCCACGGCCTTGTTCGCGGCATCATCATTGAGCGCCGGCGCCGGATTGAAATTCTGGTCGGCTCGGAAGAAAGCGCCGCGCCATACGACACGGCTCTTGTCGCCTTCCGGTGTGACGACCAGAGTCGCCGAGTAATCGCTGACAGGCAGAACCTTGAGATCGACTTTATCCATAAAATAGGAATAGGTCATGCTCGCGGCATCATATTTGTCGAGCGACTCGTCAATCGTCGCGCCGCCTTGCAGTGTGATTTCGCGCTTGGCATTTTGAGGATCATTGCCGCCGCTGCCCGTCGTCTTCACGACTCCCGGCAGCCAGCTCATATCATGGAAATTGCCGATCAGCTTCCAGACCTTTGCAGCTGGCGCATTGATCTCGACCGATTCCGTCAGCTTGAGCCGTGACGCGCCATGCGCGAATGCAGCAGACGGCAGATATACTCCCGAAAGGCACAATCCGACGACCATGACGGCGGCAGTTACTCGCTTCATCTTCGATCCTCTACTCCACCTTACACTTGGTTTTGAAGCCACTCAGTGCGTGGCTTCGATCTTCTTCTTCAGCGCCGCGAGATCGGTCTGGATCATCGTGGTCACGGCCTTCTTCGCAGCATCGTCGTTCAGGTTCGGCGGCGGGTCATTGTTCATATAACCGCGATAGAAAGCGGCCTCCCAAGTAACCTTGCTTTTATTGCCCGGCTCGGCCTGCACTTGGATGGAGCCCGAGTAGTCGTTGACCGGCAGAACCTTCACGTCGATCTTATCGGTGAAATAGCCATAGACCATCTCGTCATTGTCATAACGCGTGAGATCCTGCGCGATGGTCGCGCCGCTCGTCAGCGTGACAACGCGCGTCGCAGTATTCGGCTCATTGCCGCCCGTGCCTGTCGTCTTGGCGACGCCATCACACCAGCTCATATCCTGGAAATTGCCGATCAGCTTCCAGACCTGAGCGGCTGGCGCGTTGATCTCGATCGATTCCGTCACCTTCTGCCGTGACGGGCCATGCGCCTGCGCGCCGGAGACCGCCAAGCCGGCGGCGACCAGTCCCACCAGCGGACCGATGATACGAGCTGTGAATTTCCGTCCCGTCATTAAGGCATCTCCTCCTGCACTGGCCTTTGGCTATTCCGCGCGGGAACTTACACGGCTCTTTTCGCAAAGCTAGCCCGGATTGCCTGAGCGCATGCGTCCCGTCGCGATCACAAATCTACGACGCTTTGCCTTCCCGCCCGATCGCCCTATGATGACTTGGAAGCGCCCGCGCCGGGGCGGATCGTCGCATCCCGCCTCGCTGTATCCTGTCTCACTCTGCCGGATATTTGGCTGCGCTGCAGCGAACGCCCTACCTGCAACATGCAAGCTGGTATTCCTGTCCGAAATGTAATGTAAGCCGGCGCCTGCTCATTCTGACCGCGATTCAATGAGGTTCTTATGCGCACCGATGTAGCCCAACCGATCCGGCTCGCCGATTACCGGTCGCCCGATTATTTGATCGATACGGTCGACCTCGATGTGCGGCTCGATGCGCATGCAACGCGTGTTGTGTCGCGCCTCGCGATCCGTCCCAATCCGAAGGGCCGTGCCGGTGCCGATCTCGTGCTCGATGGCGACGGACTCAAAGCGAAGCGGATCGCTCTCGACGGCAAAGAGCTCGACGTCGCCGGCAATTTCGTGACCCCCGACCGGCTGACGCTCGCCAATCCCCCGCAGCAGCCTTTCACGCTCGAAATCGAGACGGAAATCGATCCGGCAGCGAATACTTATTTGATGGGGCTTTACCGCTCAGGCTCCGCCTATTGCACCCAATGCGAAGCTGAAGGCTTCCGCCGCATCACCTATTTCCTCGATCGTCCCGACGTCCTCGCCGTCTATACAACGCGGATCGAGGCGGAGATCAGCGAAGCACCGGTCCTGCTCGGCAATGGCAATCCGGTGAGCACCGGAAAGATCGAGGGCACGAACCGGCATTTCGCGGTCTGGCACGATCCCTTTCCGAAGCCCTGCTATCTCTTCGCGCTCGTCGGTGGCGATCTCGGCGTCATCCGCGATGAATTCACCACCATGTCCGGCCGCAAGATCGCGCTCGCCATCTATGTCGAACATGGCAAGGAGACGAGCGCCACCTATGCGATGGATGCGCTGAAACGCGCCATGCGCTGGGACGAAGACGCCTTCGGCCGCGAATATGATCTGGATGTTTTCAACATTGTCGCCGTGTCCGACTTCAACATGGGCGCGATGGAGAACAAGGGACTCAATATCTTCAACGACAAATATGTGCTCGCTTCGCCCAATACGGCGACCGACACGGATTATGCCCAGATCGAAGCGGTGATCGCGCATGAATATTTCCACAATTGGACCGGCAACCGCATCACCTGCCGCGACTGGTTTCAGCTCTGCCTGAAAGAAGGCCTGACCGTCTTCCGCGATCATGAATTCTCGGCCGATATGCGCTCGCGCGCCGTGCGCCGCATCGCCGATGTGCGCACGCTGCGTGCCCAACAATTCCCAGAAGATGCGGGTCCGCTGGCGCATAATGTGCGTCCCGACGCCTATCTCGAGATCAACAATTTCTACACGGCGACCGTCTATGAGAAGGGCGCCGAGCTGATCCGCATGCTGAAAGTGTTGATCGGCCCCAAAGCCTTCCGCTCCGGCATGGATCTCTATTTCGCCCGCCACGACGGCACCGCGGCGACGATCGAAGAATTCATCGCCTGTTTCGCTGAAACTTCCGGCCGCGATCTCGGCCAATTCATGCGCTGGTACAATCAGTCCGGCACGCCGCTCGTCGAAGTCACCTCATCCTATGATGCGGCGAGCCAGAGCCTCACGCTTGACTTCCGTCAGAGTTCTAAGAAGACGCCCGGCCAGGATGTCAAAGAGCCTTATGTCATTCCGATCGAGCTTGGCCTCATCAGCGAGACCGGCGAAGCCATGCCGCTCGTCACGGCCGCTGAAGACGGTGCCTCGCCGCGTGAGCTGCAAAAAGGCGTCATCGAGCTGACGGCCCCGAACCGTCGTCTGCGCCTTCACAATCTCCCGCATCGGCCTGTCGTGTCGCTGCTGCGTGGCTTCTCGGCGCCTGTGCGGCTCGCCTATGACATCAGCGAGGCCGATCTGATTGCGCTCATCGCGCATGACAGCGACAGTTTCAATTGCTGGCAAGCGACGCAGACTTACGCGACGCGGTTGCTTCTGCGCAGCATCGAGAGCATTCGCGCCGGCAAGACGCCGGAACCCGACGAGGCCTTCATTGCCGCTTTGCATCGCGTGCTGGAAACGGCCGATGCGGATCCGGCCTTTGCCGCGCAAGTTCTCACCCTGCCCGGCGAAGCCGACATCGCGCGCGAAATTGCCGAGAATGTCGATCCTGATGCGATCTTCGCGGCGCGCAAGATCCTGCGCGAGACCATCGGCGAAACGCTGGCCACGCCGCTGCTGAAGGTTTACGAGAAGCTCACCGACACGGGCGATTATTCACCCGACGCCGCGGCGTCGGGCCGCCGCGCGCTCCGCAATGCAGCGCTCGATCTTTATACGGTCGGTCAGAAGAATGCCGCGCCACGCCTGGCGCGGAAACAGTTCGAAGACGCACGCTTTATGACCGACAAGATCGCCGCGCTCGGCGTCCTTGCGATGAAGCCCGGCCCCGAGCGCGATGGGGCCTTGCAGAGTTTCTATGAGACATATGCGAAAGAACCGCTCGTCATCGACAAATGGTTTTCGCTGCAGGCGATGATCCCGGAAGCTGAAACGCTCGATCGCATCAAGAGCCTGATGCAACATCAAGCTTTTTCGATCAGCAATCCGAACCGCGTCCGCGCGCTGATCGGCGCCTTCGCCGCCGGCAATCAGACGCGCTTCAATGCGCGCGACGGCAGCGGCTATGAATTCATCGTCGAGGTCGTCTTGAAACTCGATGCGAAGAATCCGCAGGTCGCGGCGCGGATGCTCTCCGCCTTCAAAAGCTGGCGCATGCTGGAGGAGCAGCGCCGCAAACTGGCGGAAGCGGCCCTCAGACAGGTCGCGAGCGCCGGCCATCTGTCGCCTGACGTCAAGGACATTGCGGAGCGCTCGCTCGCCTGAGTGAACCGCAATCCTGCTATGCCGATTTGCAGGCTCCATCGCACGCGTGCGCGCTCTATCTACGCGTGCACGCGTTTTTGATCTGCCGCCAGCGCTGAGATTGCGGCGGAATTATCCGCCGCCTCTATAGTGCGCCCCCACGTCACAAGCTCATCGGCCCCATGCCCGCCACGATCGCCCCTACCGTCGACCGTCCGTCGATCTCTTTCGCCTTGACCTTGCTGCTGGCCTTCTGCACCGGCACCATCGTAGCCAATCTCTATTATGCGCAGCCGCTCGATGGACTGATCGGTGCGGCGCTGTATCTGCCGGATTGGGCCGTCGGCCTTGTCATGACGCTGATGCAGATCGGCTACGGCGTGGGGCTCGCCTTCGTTGTGCCGCTCGGCGATCTCGTTGAGAACCGCAAGCTCATCGTCGCGACCCTCATCTTCAATGCCCTTTCGCTGCTTGGCCTCACGCTCACGACGAGCGTGCCGGCCTTCTTCGCTTTCGCCTTTCTCGTCGGCGTGACGACGACATCGGTGCAGATGATCATCCCGCTGGCTGCGCATCTTGCTCCGCCGAATCAGCGTGGTGCGGTCGTCGGCAATGTGATGAGCGGCCTCTTGATGGGCATTATGCTGTCGCGGCCCACGGCGAGCTTTCTCGCCCAATATGGCAGCTGGCGCTTCGTCTTTGGTCTGTCGGGCGTGGTGATGATCGCGCTTGCGATCCTGCTTTTGGTCGTGCTGCGTCCCTTTCCGCGGCATGCGGATCTGACCTACGGCAAGATTCTCGCCTCGCTCGGTCCACTCCTCGCCGGTACGCCGGAACTGCGCCGCCGCGGCGCCTATCATGCGGCGCTCTTCGGCGCTTTCAGCCTGTTTTGGACCGCCGTGCCTTTGCTCCTGAGCGGCCCCGGCTTCGGGCTCAATCAGCAGGGCATCGGCTTCTTCGCGCTCGTCGGCGCCGCCGGTGCGCTCATCGCGCCGATCACCGGACGCATTGCCGACCTCGGCCTGATCCGGCCGGCAACGGGCGCCGCCATGCTGATCGTGCTTGTGGCGTTCGGCATCCTTGCGATTGGCGGCGCGCAGCATTCGATGCCCATGCTCGTTGCTGGCTCCATCATGCTCGATGCCGGCATCGCCATGAATCTCATTTTGAGTCAGCGCGTCATCTATGGGCTTGCCGCCGACGTCAGGGCGCGGCTCAACGGCCTCTTCATGGCCCTGTTCTTTCTGGGCGGCGCCATCGGCTCGGCGCTCGCAAGTTTCGCTTATGCGGCTGGCGGCTGGCCGGCAAGTTGCGCGGCAGGCGCCGGCTTCGCGACATTCGCGCTTCTCGCTTACGCAACGGAGTTCAATCCGCTGCATCGGCGGCTTTTGTTAAGGGCCACAGTGCCGATGAAACGGAATGATAATAATCGTTAATCGACGTGCACCAAACGCGTTAATATTTTCAACGATCAATTTTTTCTTCATCCTTCATTAAGTGCTGGACAAAACGCAAAGCTCGGATTCAACTGACCATGATTCGAAGAGATGCGGCACATCGAATTCGGATCAATCTCGAGGGGGCTTTGCTATGGTCGGTGCTATCACGGCCGAGATGCCGGCGCGCGCGCGCGCCGTCCGCGGTCTTGTAGACGCAGTCAGCGCTCCGGCGTTCGATCATTTCATCAAACTCGAACCTTGGATCCGCCGTGCGGTCCCCGCGATGATCGCGGTATTTCTCGGCGCCCTGACCACGCTTACCGTTTTTCTCGTCAATGATGCGCATGACCGCGCCATCAATGACGCCATTCTCAACCTCGAATTGATGGCAGCCAATGCCACCTACGAGTTCAACACGGCGCTCGATCCGGCCGGCACCAACGATGCCGCCTCGCCCGCGGCCAAACAGGCCCTGACGCAGCTCTTCCCCGATCGCTCCCTGCGCCGCGGCCAACGGATTCTGGTCAGCGACGTCAAGGGCGACATTGTTGCTGCCTATCCTTCGTCCGCCGGTGTCGGCGGCCGGCTGATCGATCGCTTGGGCCCGAGCCAGCCGCTGACCGTCTTCGCCGAAAAGGCCGGCGTGATGCGCATCAATCTCGCCGACGGCACTGACGCGCTGGCCACCGTGCGGACATTGAAGCCGCCGTTCGCGCAGGTCGCCTTCATCCATCCGATGACGTCGGTGCTCGCCGAATGGCAGCGCACGACGCTGCGCACCGTTGCCGCGCTCCTGTCGACCATCGTCGTTCTCTCCTCCATCGCGGCGGCCTATTTCTGGCAGCTGGCGCGGACGCGCCATGCCCAGGCGGACGGTGACCGGATGCGCAGCCGCGTCGATACGGCGCTCAGCCGCGGCCGCTGCGGCCTTTGGGATTGGGATCTGGCCCGCGGCCGGATTTACTGGTCGCAGTCCATGTATGCGATGCTCGGCATGGAGCCGGAGCAACCCTTCCTTTCCTTCGGCGATTTGAACGCGCTCATTCATCCGCAAGACGACGCGCTCACCTGCCTCGCCGAAACGCTCGCCGCCGACGAAACCGACGCGATCGATCACACCTTCCGCATCCGCAACGCCAAGGCCGAATGGGTCTGGCTGCGGGCGCGCGCCGAACTCGTCCGCGACGCCTCTGCCCGCGCCGTGCGGCTCGTCGGCATCGCGATCGACGTGACCGAGCAACACCGGCTTGCCGAACAATCCGCCACCGCCGACATCCGCCTGCGCGATGCGCTGGAAAATGTTTCCGAGGCCTTCGTTCTGTGGGATGCCGACAACCGCCTCGTGATGTGCAATTCGAAGTTCCAACGCTTCCACAATCTGCCTTGTGAATCCGTCGTGCCGGGTACGCATTACGCTGAGGTCATGGCCGAAACGGCGGCGCCGCTGATCCATACCGACACCGCGCTTGATCCCAATCCGCGCGCCCATGCCCGCACCTATGAAGCGCGCCTGGCCGATGGCCGCTGGTTGCAGATCAATGAGCGTCGCACCAAGGACGGCGGCTATGTCTCCGTCGGCACCGACATCACCGCGCTGAAGAGCCACGAAGAGCAGTTGATGGATTCCGAGCGCCGGCTGATGGCAACCATCGCCGATCTCCGCCGTTCCCGCCAGACGCTCGAAGCACAGGCGCAACAGCTCGCCGAACTCGCCGAGAAATATCTCGAACAGAAGGCCGAAGCCGAAGCCGCCAATCGCGCCAAATCGGAATTCCTCGCCAATATGAGCCATGAGCTGCGCACGCCGCTCAACGCCATCATCGGCTTCTCCGAGAT
>CAZXXA010000029.1:0-46298 GCA_964644615.1 uncultured Methylovirgula sp.
GCCGACCTTGCGGGCGATCTCGATCTGTTTCTTGGCGATGAGCGGGCGTGCGATCGACGTGCCGAGGAGATAGAGCCCCTCATATTGCGCATTGGCGCGGAACATCGGGAAGACATAGTCGCGGACGAATTCTTCGCGCAAATCTTCGATGAAGATATGTTCGGGCTTGATGCCGAGCATCAAGGCCTTCTGCCGCGCGGGCTCGAGCTCTTCGCCCTGGCCGAGATCGGCGGTGAAGGTGACGACTTCGCAGCCGTAAGTCGTCTGCAGCCATTTCAGTATGATCGAGGTGTCGAGGCCGCCGGAATAGGCGAGGACGACGCGCTTGATCTCTTTCTTTTCGGACATCGCGAACTCTAAAAGTTGTGCGGGAAAGGGGTGCTGGTGACGGCGCTTGAATTTGGCGGCGCGACTATAGAGGCGAAGCTTGGCGGCGCAAGCGCCGCATTTCCGCGCATTTTGTTGCAGACGCCGGTTTGATTAACGCTGAGCTCCGTGAAACTCCGATTTTTCAGCAATGTTTCCGGCCTTGCAGAATCGCCCGGAAAGGCGCATATAAGTGACGTTATCCGTCTCATAACGATCATCATTCCGATGGTCGGCGATTGAGGGTGGGCCCGCGAGGACCCGCTCTTTTTTATTGCCGTTCGGCCGTCGGTGCATCGAGGAACTGAAAGGCCCGTGGCGCTCGACAGCAACGCCATAGCGAACGACAACGGACTCCAAGACACGGGTCTCAGCGAGCCGCGTTTTGCCGCCGAGACGGGCGTCGCCGCCCGGATCGCGACGATTGCCGTGCCGGTGCTGGCCGATCTCGGCTTCCGCCTCGTGCGGGTGAAGCTGTCGGCTCAGGCGGGCTCTACGGTTCAGATCATGGCTGAGCGGCCCGACGGCTCGATGTCGATCGAGGACTGCGAGATTGTAAGCCAGGCGCTGTCGCCAGTGCTCGATGTCGATGATCCGGTCAAGAACGCCTATCGGCTGGAGATTTCCTCGCCGGGGATCGACCGCCCGCTCGTTCGCGTGTCCGATATTGCCCGAGCGATCGGGCATGAGGCACGCTTCGAGATGGCGATCGGACAGGGCGCCGATGGCCGCAAACGCTTCCGTGGCGTGATCGAAGCCGTCGAGGGCGAGGGCCGCGACGCACGGCTCAGGCTCCTCCGAGTCGACACGAAGCCGGAAGAAGACAAGGAGATTTGGCTGCCGGTCGCGGAGATCGATGAAGCCAAGCTCGTTCTGACGGAAGATTTGATTCGTGACGCTTTGCGTGCCGCGAAAATGGCCGAGAAGAATGCGAATGAGGCAACAGGCGAAGCCGAGGCTGGCGAACCTCCCCAGGAGGCACCGCCGCGGCGCGGTCCGGGGCGTTTCGCCGGGCCGAAACAGGCTGCGCCCGACAAGCCGAAACCGTTGCTGCCGGCCGGCGTGAGAAGTGCGTTCAAGAAAACCAAGCCGGCGCGGCCGTCGGCGCCGGGGCGGCAAACCCACGAGATCGTAAAACCAAGATAGAAACGGGGCAGGCGAAGATCGCCTGCCGTCATCCCGGAAGGCGGGCAGGAACCGGCTTTCGGCACAAAAGGAGAAATGCCATGGCCGTCAGCGCCAATAGGCTTGAGTTGTTACAGATCGCCGACGCCGTCGCGCGCGAGAAATCGATCGATCGGCAGATCGTTCTCGCATCGATGGAAGATGCGATGCAGAAGGCGGCGCGCTCGCGCTACGGACAGGAAACCGAGGTCCGCGCCGAGATCAATCCGAAGACCGGCGAAGTCCGCTTCTCGCGCCTCCTGCTCGTCGTCGATCAGGTCGATAACGATGCGACGCAGATCCTGCTCACCGAGGCGCGCAAGAAGAATCCGGCCGCCCAGGTCGGCGACTGGATCGCCGAGACGCTGCCGCCCTTCGACTTCGGCCGCATCGCCGCCCAGTCGGCGAAACAGGTCATCGTGCAGAAAGTGCGCGAGGCCGAGCGCGACCGCCAGTATCAGGAGTTCAAGGATCGTATCGGCGAGATCGTCAATGGCGTCGTCAAGCGCGTCGAATATGGCAATGTCATCGTCGATCTTGGCCGCGGCGAAGCGACGATCCGGCGTGACGAAATGATCCCGCGCGAATTGTTTCGCCCCGGCGATCGTGTCCGCGCCTATGTCTATGACGTGCGCCGCGAGCAGCGCGGCCCGCAGATTTTCCTGTCGCGCACCCATCCGCAGTTCATGGCCAAGCTCTTCCGCCAGGAAGTGCCGGAAATCTATGACGGCATCATCGAGGTGAAGGCGGTCGCCCGCGATCCGGGTTCGCGCGCCAAGATCGCGGTGATCTCGCGCGATTCCTCGATCGATCCGGTCGGCGCCTGCGTCGGTATGCGCGGTTCGCGCGTCCAGGCGGTCGTCAACGAGCTGCAGGGCGAGAAGATCGACATCATCCCCTGGTCGGCCGATGCCGCGACCTTCATCGTCAATGCGCTGCAGCCGGCGGAAGTCGTCAAAGTGGTGCTCGACGAAGACACGAACCGCATCGAAGTGGTCGTGCCGGACGATCAGCTGTCGCTCGCCATCGGTCGGCGCGGCCAGAACGTCCGTCTCGCCTCGCAGCTCACCGGCTGGGACATCGACATTCTGACCGAGGCGGAAGAATCCGAACGCCGCCAGAAGGAATTCGTCGAGCGCACCAACACCTTCATGAACGCCCTCGACGTCGACGAGGTCGTCGGCCAGCTGCTCGCCTCCGAAGGCTTCCGCTCGGTCGAGGAACTCGCCTTCGTCGAGACGAGCGAACTCGCCGGCATCGAAGGTTTCGATGCGGATACGGCGGCCGAAATCCAGGCTCGCGCCAATGAATATCTGGCGCGCGTCGAGGCCGAACAGGACCAGCGCCGCAAGGAGCTCGGCGTTGCCGACGAATTGCGCGACGTGCCGGGCGTCACCACCGCCATGCTGGTGAAACTCGGCGAAAACGACGTCAAGACCGTCGAAGATCTGGCGGGCTGCGCGACGGACGATCTCATCGGCTGGAGCGAGCGCAAGGACGGCGAAACCACCAAACATGCGGGTTTCCTCGACGGTATCGAGGTTTCGCGCGACGAAGCCGAGGCAATGATCATGGCGGCCCGCGTCAAGGCCGGCTGGATCGAAGCGCCGGCGCCGGAAAAGACGGAAGAAGAAGCCGCGGCGGAGAATTGAGCCTCAGTTCGGCGCATCTCTGGAAGGCGCGCCGAGCGTTCTTATGTATCAGGGAGCCGACGGCGCAGCGCAGTCGGGAAATCGGGTGAACGAAACCGCCCCAGCCGAGGTCGACGCGGAGCGCACGTCCGAAAAGGGCATAGCGCAACGGAGCGCGTCCGAACGGACTTGCATCGTCACACGGACGAAGGGCGAACCCGAGACCATGATCCGTTTCGTGGTCGGGCCGGAGAAGCAGGTCGTGCCGGATCTGCGTCACAAACTGCCGGGGCGTGGCGTCTGGGTGACGGCTCAGGCCGAAAAAATTGCCGAAGCGGTCAAACGCAAGGCATTCGCCCGGAGTTTTAAAGCCGAGGTTGTCGTTTCTGCCAATCTGGCAGCCGAAATCGAGGCCCTGCTGACGAAGGATTGCATTCAGGCTCTGTCGCTCGCCAATAAGGCGGGGCAGGTTGTGACAGGATTTGCTAAGGTCGAGGCCGCCATCGAAAAGGGTAAACTCGCCGGGCTGGTGGACGCGTCGGACGGCGGCGCCGACGGCAGCCGCAAGCTGGCGCAGGCCAGCCGGCGGCGGTTCGGCACGGCGGCACCGCATCGGGTAAATCTCTTCACTTCGATGCAATTGAGTTTGGCACTTGGGCTGCCAAATGTGGTACATGCAGCCCTCATCGACGGAACGGCGGCCGCCGCCTTTCTGTCGCGCTGCCGGAAATTGGAGTTTTATCGCTCTGGCGTGGCGGGCGCCGGCGATACCGAATAATCAGGATTTGCGGTTTGGCGCGCTCCGTGGCCGAGGCTCATCGCCGAAGGCTCAAGGACAGGAGCCGACGAACCGTCCGCCGGTCCGAGCCGTTCGTGGGTTTGGCCGGCACGCGGGATGATGATCGGGCCTTGCCTGGGATAGGGAATAGATGAGCGAATCGAAAAACGCGGGCGATAACACTCTGAGCGTCACGCCGACCAAGACCTTGTCACTGAAGCGGCCGGTCGAGTCTGGCATTGTGAAGCAGAGTTTTTCGCACGGCCGGACCAAGGCGGTCGTGGTGGAGAAGGTGAAGCGCCGGACGATCGGTCCTGGCGAGGCCCATCCGCCACGCGAGACGCCTGCGGCTCCCGCGGCTCCTCCGCCGCAAGCCGAGGCACCTGCCGCGCGTCCCCGCAACGAAGCTCCGCAAAGGCAGAGCTCGCCGCGCTCGTCCGCCGGCGTCGTGCTGCGCACCCTGACCGAAGAGGAGCGTGAGGCCCGCGCCCGCGCCCTGACCGGCGCACGTGAACGCGAGGATGAAGAGCGCCGCGTGGCCCTGATTGAGGCCCGCGAGCGCGAAGAGCGCGACCGCCGCGACCGCGAGGAACGTGCCGCCGCCGCCGAGCGAAAAAAAGAGGAAGAGGCCCGCCGCAGCCAGGACGCGGAAGCCAAGCGCCGTTCCGAGGTTGAAGCCAAGCGCCGGCTCGAAGGCGGCGCTCCCGCGCCAGCCCCGGCGCCGTCCGCTGCGGCTGCGTCGGCCCGCAAGCCCGTCCTGACGCCGGTGGCGCCTGCCACAACTGCGACGACCGCAGCACGTCCGGCGGCCGAGGAAGAAGAAGCCAAACGCGTCATCCGCCGGCCGGGCATCGCGCCGAAGGTCATCGCACCGCGTCCGACGCGCGGCGCCGAGCCGAAGAACCGCGGCCGCCTCACCGTTTCGAGCGCGACGGGCGACAACGAAGAACGCACCCATTCCTTCGCCTCCTTCCGCCGGCGCGAGCAGCGCCGCCGCGGCCATGTCGTAGAGCAGAAGGAAAAGCTCGCGCGCGAAGTCATCCTGCCCGAGACGATCACCATTCAAGAGCTCGCCAACCGCATGTCGGAGCGTGGCGTCGATGTCATTCGGATGCTGATGCAGCAGGGCCAGATGGCGAAGATCACCGATGTGATCGACGCCGATACGGCACAGCTCATCGCTGAAGAACTCGGCCATACGGTCAAGCGCGTCGCCGAGTCCGATGTCGAGGAAGGTCTCTTCGACACGCCCGATGTCGACGAGAACCTCGTGTCGCGTCCGCCGGTCGTCACCATCATGGGCCATGTCGACCACGGCAAGACCTCGCTGCTCGACGCGATCCGCCACGCCAATGTCGTGTCGGGCGAAGCCGGCGGCATCACCCAGCATATCGGCGCCTATCAGATCACCGCGCCGAACGGCCTGCCGGTCACCTTTATCGACACGCCCGGCCATGCCGCCTTCACCGCCATGCGTGCCCGCGGCGCCAAAGTCACCGATATCGTGGTGCTCGTCGTCGCCGCCGATGACGGCGTGATGCCGCAGACCGCCGAGGCGATCGCCCATGCGAAAGCCGCGCAGGTGCCGCTGATCGTCGCGATCAACAAGATCGACAAGCCGGATGCGAAACCCGAACGGGTCCGCACCGAACTGCTGCAGCACTCGATCCAGGTCGAATCGCTGGGCGGCGAAACGCTCGAAGTCGAAGTTTCCGCGACGCAGAAGCTCAATCTCGACAAGCTGCTCGATATCATCGCGCTGCAGGCCGAAGTTCTCGATCTGCGCGCCAATCCCGACCGTTCGGCGGAAGGCACGGTGATCGAAGCGCGGCTCGACCGCGGCCGCGGTCCTGTTGCGACTGTCCTCGTTCAGCGCGGTACGCTGCATACGGGCGATATCATCGTCGCCGGCTCCGAATGGGGTCGCGTGCGGGCGCTGATCGACGACAAGGGCCAGCTTCGTGGCGAAGCCGGCCCGTCAATGCCGGTCGAAGTGCTCGGCTTCTCCGGTTCGCCGGAAGCCGGCGATCGTGTCGCCGTTGTCGAAAACGAAGCGCGGGCGCGTGAGATCACCGAATATCGCGAGCGTCAGAAGCGCGACAAGGCCGCGGCCCGCGGCGTTCCGCGCGGCACGCTGGCCGATATGATGAGCCAGCTCAAGGCAGCCGGGCGCAAAGAATTCCCGCTCGTCGTCAAGGGCGACGTGCAGGGTTCGGTCGAAGCGATCATCGCGACCCTCGAAAAGCTCAATACGGAGGAGGTCGCGGCACGCGTCATCCACGCGGGTGTCGGCGGCATCACCGAAAGCGACGTCACCCTGGCGGAAGCCTCGCATGCCGTCATCCTCGGCTTCAACGTTCGCGCCCACAAGGAGGCGCGGGCGCTCGCCGAGCAGACCGGCATCGAGATCCGCTATTACAATATCATCTACAATCTCGTGGATGATGTGAAGGCCGCCATGTCGGGCCTCCTCTCGCCGACGCTGCGCGAAGATATGCTCGGCAATGCGCAGATCCTGGAAGTGTTCAACATCTCCAAGATCGGCAAGGTGGCGGGCTGCCTCGTCACCGACGGCATCGTCCAGCGCGGCGCCAATGTCCGGCTGATCCGCGACAATGTCGTCGTGCACGAAGGCAAGCTTTCGACGCTCAAGCGCTTCAAGGATGAAGTCAAAGAGGTCGTCTCGGGCCAGGAATGCGGCATGGCCTTCGAGAACTATCAGGACATGCGCGCGGGCGATGTCATTGAGTGCTACACTGTTCAGGAGATCAAGCGTTCGCTCTAATGAGCCAAAGCGAGGGCTGCGCTCAACTTAAGGCGCAGCCCGGCAGCGAGGGACGCAATGATGATGAGCCAGATCAAGAACCGCCATATCCGGCACGCTATCATGCCAATCGAAAAGACTGTCGCGCGCGACGCTGCAACAAGATGCGCGTCGTGCGGCACAGCGTCTTCGCGATGCGAAGACTGAAACTTTCGGAACCTCCATGTCCAGAGCCCATCAGCAAGGCGGCGAGCCTTCGCAGCGCATGTTGCGCGTCGGCGAATTGATCCGCCACACACTATCCGATCTTTTGACCCGGGGAGCGATCATCGATCCGGTCCTGCAGGGCCATGTCGTCACCGTCCCCGACGTGCGGATGAGCCCCGATCTCAAGCAGGCGACGGTCTTCGTCATGCCGCTCGGCGGCCACGAGGTGAAAGACGTCATCGCGGCGCTCGAACACCATAAGAAATATATCCGCGGCGAGATCGCTCATCGCGTCAATCTGAAGTTCGCGCCGGAGCTGCGCTTCAAGACGGATTGCAGCTTCGACTACGGCGCGAAAATCGACGCGATCCTCGATCGTCCCGAGGTCAAGCGCGATCTTGTCGATGTGTCGGAGGCGAATAAGCACGAATGAGCGCGCCACGCTCGACACGCGTTGAGGTCAATGGCTGGGTCGTTCTCGACAAACCGGTCGGCATGACATCGACCCACGCCGTATCGCGATTGAAGCGGCTCTTCAATGCGAAGAAGGCCGGCCACGCCGGTACGCTCGATCCGCTCGCCTCCGGGGTTTTGCCGATTGCCTTCGGCGAAGCGACCAAGACCGTGCCTTATGTGCAGGACGGCGAGAAATCCTATCGCTTCACGATCAGCTGGGGCGCCGAGACGGATACCGACGACGCCGACGGTAAGATCACGGAGCGTTCCGATCTGCGGCCGGACGTCGAGGCAATTCATACGGCTCTGCCGCAATTCATGGGCACCATCCTGCAAAAGCCGCCGGTCTATTCGGCGATCAAAGTGGCAGGCGAGCGCGCCTATGATCTGGCGCGCGACGGCGAGACGCCCGACCTCGCGCCGCGTCCGGTGACCATACATGCGCTGACGCTCGCTTCTGCGACGCGCGACGAAGCGGTCTTGGAAGCGCATTGCGGCAAGGGCACTTATGTGCGCTCCATCGCGCGCGATCTCGGCCGCGTGCTCGGCTGCTATGGCCATGTCGCGGCCTTGCGCCGGACCCGCGTCGGCCCGTTCAACGAAACGGAGGCCATTCCTCTGGCGCAATTGCTCGATGCGACGCCGCCCGCTGCGCTGCGCAGCGTTGCCGACGGCTTGATCGAGATTCCGCAAATCGCTGTCGATCGTGATACGGCGGCGCGCCTGCGGCGCGGCCAGTCGATTCTCTTGCGCGGCCGCGACATGCCGGCGGAAGGCGCGGCTTTCGCATCCTGCGGCGGTGTGGTGGTCGCCGTCGGCGCCATCGAACACGGCGAGCTGGTGCCGGGCCGGGTGTTCAACCTGCCGTTTTGAACATGTTTTTTGTTCTTTTGCGCCCGATCGTGCGGTGCGCCTGTGCGGCAATCTTTGAAAAACCGCCGATTGGACGGCGCAATCGAACCCCCGATCGTTGCTGGGGAGGACCGGGGTAATCGGGCAAGCCGGGTCATGGCTTTCTTGCGGGTGCGGCAAGCTTGCCTTTCGGAGCCAAGCTAGGCTGTGTCCAAGCAGGACTCCGCATACCGGCAAAAGCGCAGGCCAGAGAAGGAGATATCGGTAAGGAGATATCGCCTGCGGCCCTTCCTAAAGCCGCATTTTCCTGTATAAGACGCGCTTCGTGCCGCCTTGGGGCGGCCGGCTCCTCCCAAAACCCTGCTGGACGACATCCTGGCCTGGCCAAGGGCGGAGATTTTGACGTTTACGGAAGGAAGCTCCGATGTCGATCACTGCCGAGCGCAAGCAGACGCTCATCAAGGACTATGCAACGAAATCCGGCGATACCGGGTCGCCCGAGGTGCAGATCGCAATCCTGACCGAGCGGATTGCCAATCTGACCGAGCATTTCAAGACCCATATCAAGGACAACCACTCCCGCCGCGGGCTTCTGAAGCTCGTGTCGCAGCGGCGTCAGTTGCTCGACTATGTGAAGCGCAAGGACGAGCCGCGTTACAAGAGCATCATCGAGCGGCTTGGTATCCGCCGCTGATTTTGTTTGACTTTTCTGCGCCAAGCTCGCGCTCTGCAACATTCCTAAGCCAGGCTTCGACCCTGGCTTGGCCGGTATTTACGTACCGGCAACGGGCTTTTGCAGGCAAAATCTCGGGATGAACGATTTCCACGGGCGCGAAAACGCGCTCTAATAACGGCGGGTGCGTGCGCGCCCCCGCTCGCGGTGTGACGGCATGGGGCCGTCCCTCCGCACCCCGGCAAAGTCAGCCATGGCAGGATCGCCGGATGCTGCCGCGACATGCTGTCAAAACGGCCGCGCCGCCGGACAGCCTCTCGCCATCTTGCTCATGGCCCAGGAAGAGTTGGCGCATTTTCAGACGCAATTCCTTTGAAAATGCACTGATCTTTGCCGTCCCTGCAAAGAAAGACCAAGCTTAATGTTTGAAATCCATCGTGAAGAACTGCAATGGGCGGGGCGCAAGCTCGTGCTCGAAACCGGCCGGATCGCGCGACAAGCCGACGGCGCCGTGTTGGCCACCTGGGGCGAGACGACCGTGCTCGCGACCGTCGTTTCGGCGAAGGTGCCGAAGCCGGGCATCGATTTCTTTCCGCTCACCGTCAATTATCAGGAGAAGGCCTTCGCGGCCGGCCGCATTCCCGGCGGTTATTTCAAGCGCGAGGGGCGCCCGAGCGAGCGCGAGACGCTCGTCTCCCGCCTGATCGACCGGCCGATCCGGCCGCTCTTCCCGGAAGGCTATCGCAACGATACGCAAGTCATCGTCACCGTCCTCTCCCACGACCTCGAAAACGACCCCGACATTCTCGCCATGGTCGCGAGCTCGGCGGCTCTGACGCTGTCGGGCGTACCATTCATGGGTCCGGTCGGCGCCGCGCGCGTCGGTTACGTCAACGGTGCCTTGAAGCTCAATCCGACGCTCGAAGAGATGAAGGATTCGGCGCTCGATCTCGTCGTCGCCGGCACTGTCGATGCCGTGCTGATGGTCGAGTCGGAAGCCAAGGAACTCACCGAAGAGGTCATGCTCGAAGCGGTGATGACCGGTCATCGCGGCTTCCAGCCGGTGATCGACGCCATCATTCGTCTTGCCGAACGCGCCGCGAAAGAGCCGCGCGACCACGTTACGCCCGATCATTCGGATGTCGAGGCGGCGGTGCGCGAGATCGCCGAAACCGAACTGCGCGACGCCTATAAGATCACCGCTAAGCATGATCGCTATTCGGCGGTCGATAAGGTGCGCGAGAAGGTGATGACCGCGCTCTTCCCGGAAGGGGCTGAGCCGAAGTTCTCGAAGGAAGCGGTTTCGGCCGTTTTCCACGATCTTCAGGCGAAGGTCGTGCGCTGGAACATTCTCGACACCGGCATCCGTATCGATGGTCGCGATGTCCTCACGGTGCGTCCGATCCTGGCGCAGGTTGGCATCCTGCCGCGTGCGCATGGTTCGGCGCTCTTCACCCGCGGCGAGACGCAGGCGCTTGTCGTCGCGACGCTCGGCACTGGCGAGGACGAGCAGTTCATCGACAGCCTCGAAGGCACCTTCAAAGAGCGCTTCCTGCTCCACTACAACTTCCCGCCCTATTCGGTCGGCGAGACGGGCCGCATGGGTTCGCCGGGCCGTCGCGAAATCGGTCACGGCAAGCTCGCCTGGCGCGCCATTCATCCGATGCTGCCGACAGCGGCGGAGTTCCCCTACACGATCCGCGTCGTCTCCGAGATCACCGAGTCGAATGGCTCGTCCTCGATGGCGACCGTCTGCGGTTCCTCGCTGGCGCTGATGGATGCGGGCGTGCCGCTGAAGCGGCCGACGGCTGGTATCGCGATGGGCCTCATCCTTGAAGGCGAGCGCTATGCGGTGCTCTCCGACATTCTCGGCGATGAGGATCATCTCGGCGACATGGACTTCAAGGTCGCCGGCACCGAAGAGGGCGTCACCTCGCTGCAGATGGACATCAAGATCACCGGCATCAACGAAGAGATCATGCGCGTCGCGCTTGGCCAGGCCAAGCAGGGCCGCCTGCATATCCTCGGCGAGATGGCCAAGGCCTTGACGTCGGCCCGCGCCGAGCTCGGCGAATTCGCACCGCGCATCGAGACGATGAAGATCCCGACCGACAAGATCCGCGAAGTGATCGGCACCGGCGGTAAGGTTATCCGCGAGATCGTCGAGAAGACCGGCGCCAAGATCAATATCGAGGACGACGGTACGGTGAAGATTGCGTCCTCTGATGCGAATTCGATCAAGGCCGCGGTCAATTGGATCAAGTCGATCGCGAGCGAGCCGGAGATCGGCCAGATCTATGACGGCACGGTCGTCAAGGTCGTCGATTTCGGCGCCTTCGTGAACTTCTTCGGTTCGAAGGACGGCCTCGTCCACATCTCGCAGCTGTCCAAGAACCGCGTCGCCAAGACGAGCGATGTGGTGAAGGAAGGCGACAAGGTGAAAGTGAAGCTCCTCGGCTTCGACGAGCGCGGCAAGGTCCGCCTCTCGATGCGCGTCGTCGATCAGGAGACGGGCGAGGACCTCGAGGCGAAGGAAAAGGCCGAGAGGCAGGAAGCGCAGGGCTGAGTTTCGGTTCCACGCTTTGAAGCGATTAAAAAGCCGGGCTCGCGAGAGTCCGGCTTTTTTGTCGCGTACAATGGAGCACGGATCAGCGCGACGCGCGCGCTCATTTACTGCGACGGCAGGTCCCAATCGGCGGGACGGCCTTCCGATGTGCCGGCGGCGCGGGCGGAGCTGCGTTGCGGCGCTGTGCGCGAGGAATCAATGTCGCCATTATTGATTTCACCTGGCGGCTGATACATCGAGCCGGGAACGGCGGCGCGACGTTCGGGCGGCGCTGACCGTGGCGAATGATAGGTGATGTCGGTCGGCGGCTGATAGGCGGAGGCGGGCGCCTCCGGACGGCGTTCGGCATAGGCCGTCGTCTGCATGTGATAGCCGCCGTCGGGCGCGAGTCCGCCCCGCGTATGGAAGAGCGATCCAGGAGCAGCGGATTGTGCGGGCTTCTGTGGGCGATGATCGGCGGCATAGGTCGAGATCGCGACCGGATCGCCGCGCCGTGCCGTCTCGGGCTCATATGATGACGCAGTTTGTGACGATGCAGCTGGACGCGGTGGCGGATAGGCGGACGCGGATCGATAGGCGGGCGCCTCTGGCCGATGCGGCGGCGGATAGGCTGAAGCGGATTGATATGTCGGTGCGGGCTGACGGCGATAGGAAGCGATCGGCGCAGGCGGCGGAATCGATCCGTCAATGTCGCCACCCGGTCCACGCATCGCGAGCGCCTGCGCATTGGCGGCCCCGGCCTGCGAAATATCGAGATCTTCATCGACTGGCGGCGGTTCGGGCAGGCCGTCGGGCGCATGTTCGGGCGCCGGCATGACATGCGGCCTCGGCTTGCAGACGCGCCGTGGCCCTGTCGACGTATTGCCGCGCATGGCGAGATCGACGTGGAAATGATTGTAGTGGAACATGTTGTAGCCGGGCCCGAGCACCGTGGTGAAATGCGTGCAGGCGCCCGCATCCACATCGCGCAAAAAGGCCATCGAGGCTTCGTCGCCATGATACCAATCGCGGACGATCGTTATCTCGCGACCGTCGGCGAGGACGAAACCGCCGATGTCCATCGCATTTCCGAACGCATGTTCGGAGAGCGTCGCGCCGGCCATGCCGTTAATGCCGCGGCAGCTATAGGTCCCCATGCTTTTGATTTCGACGACACGCGAATTGAAGCGCGTCTGAGCTGCCGGCTCGACGACATCGCGCAGCCAATCGTTGAGCGCCGCGATCATCGAACAATCGAGCGTGTAGCGCGAGTTCAATGTCACTTCGCCGTCGAGCAGCGCCGTTACGTGGAAAGGTTGCGTCAACCCGCAGATGCCCGGTCCATTGATCGGCGGTGCCGGCTGCACATAGGCGGAGGGTTGAACGAGATGATCTGCAAGGCAGGCGTTTTCGGCCTGGGTACGCCAAGCCGGCCGCTGCGCCTGCCGGTAATCCCCGCAGCCGGACAGCGATAAAAGAACCGCCGCCCCAGCGGCAAGTGGCAGAACGCGACGCGCCATTGGCTAAAACTGTGCGAAATTTCTTAAGTGCCGTTAAAGCAACGAGGTTAACGCGATTTTCTTCACCGCGACGTGATGCGAACGCGCGGAATTTTGGTGCGGTCAGATTGTCGTCGAAAATCGATAAGCTGCGCGACCGTGCCCATCTTTTTGCAGGAAGAGGTCTCGGCCAAGATCGCCGAAGAGACGAACCGCAGCCTGCATGTTCTGACGATCATCACGACCTATTTCCTGCCGGCCAACCTTGTCGCCGGCATTTTCGGCATGAACACGAAAAGCCCGCCCTTGACCCATGTCGAAGGCGGCTTCTTCTGGTCGATGCTCATCCTGATCGGCTCGCCGATGGTCATCTCGATCTTGTTGTGGCGGCTGCGGGCCGCGTTGCGGTAACGCCGGTTCGCTGAACGGGCAGCTGGCCGTTTTGCGTGATAGACTCAATGCGTCCACCTAAACCTGCCTCTTCCGAGTCGCGGCGCGGAAGGAGGAGCCAGAACGTATGCCGGATTTTGCCATCGCCCCGGGCCTCGCGATCGATATCGCGGAGATCGACTTTGCCTTTCTACGCGCCTCGGGGCCGGGCGGTCAGAATGTCAATAAGGTCGAGACGGCGGTGCAATTGCGCTTCGACGTGCGCAATTCGCCGTCACTGCCGGAGGATCTCAAACGGCGGCTTGAAAAGCTGGCCGGCGCGCGGCTCACGCAGGACGGCGTGCTGGTCCTGACGGCGCAGCGGTTCCGCTCGCAGGAACGCAATCGCGCCGACGCGCTCGAACGATTGCGCGAGCTCATCATCAAAGCCGCACATCGGCCGAAACGGCGGATTGCGACCAAGCCGACATTCGCTTCACAGAAGCGGCGGGTCGACTCGAAGACCAAACGCGGCGAGACGAAACGTCTGCGCCGCGAAATCGACTAGAAGCGCCTCAATGCAGAGGCGCGGGCGGCGGCCCTTTGCGGGTCGGCTTTTTGCCCGGCGGCTTGTTACCTGTTGCCTTAGGGGCCGCTTGGCTTATTGCGGCTTCGCCCGAGGTGGATGCCTTCCGTTTGCGCGTCGCCGGCAGCAGATCTTCCGGATCGAGGTTCGCAGCGGCCACGGCCTGTTGTGTGGCGAGAGGCGTCTCATCGACAGCGGGTGGCGAATAGCCGGCCGGCGGTGCATCCACGGCAGGAGCCGGCGGTTCGCTGGCCATTGCAGGCGCTGGTGGCTCGTTTGGAATTGTACCCGCCAGCGGTTCGCTGGCACTCCGCGTTACCCAGGCGAAGGGCAGTTCGACCATCATCGCATGGATCAATTTGAGCTGGCGAGCGAACACGTCGATAACGGCATCGGCGAGTTCTCTTTGCCGACCGACGAGCTCGTCCGATACGGACCCTTCGCTCTGAAATACAGCGGTCGACGGTGTAATCATTGGTGAAATCATAATTGGCCCCTCCCTCGCTTGATGGGCGAGTGCTGGTCTCCTCAAACGCTGTTTACGGGACATTTTACGAAGCTGTGCAAGCGCAGCGCGAATCAACAATTGTGGTGCAAGCATAACATGACGAAAAGGCCTCAAACCTTAACGCGACAGACATATGCGAAATACAAAAGGCGGCACGCGTGCGTGCCGCCTTGATGGACCGCTGATATGCGAGAGTGCTTATGCTGTCGGATGTTGCGGCGGCGTACCGTTATTGCCGTGACGCGCGGCCATGAAGCGATCGAATTCTTCGCGGTCCTTGGCGCGGCGGAGGTTTTCCATGAAGTCAGCGAACTCACGTTCAGCCGCCAGCAGCTTCTGGCGCTCTTCTTCGAGTCGCGCAAGTTCGCGCTCGCGCCATTCGTCGAAAGCGAGATTGCCGGACGAACGCGGACGGAAGTCCCAATGGTGATTGCCGGGGTTGTAGCAAGCCCAACGTCCCATTTTCGCCTCCCATTTCGATTGCCACTTCGACGGCCAGTTGGCCTGCCAATTCTCACCCCATTTCTCGCGCATCTTGGCTTCGATGAAGCTTGGAATGTCGCCCTGATAGCCGTGCTTTCTCTGCCACATCTTGGCGAAGAGGATGGCGAGACCGATCGGCCAGAAGATGATGAAGCCGAGGATCATCGCGACCAGCTCGATGGGATTCCAGCCGAGCCCGCAGCGCATATGCGGCTGATTGGGAGAGGGGCCCTGGCCCTCGCTCTGCCGGTAAGAGTCTGAATAGGCGATCATATTTCTCCTCCATGGCGGCCTTGAGGGCCACAATGTAAAAGTACATTACATTAACATTCGCCGATTGTCGAGGCGACCTGGAAGGGCGGCCAAAGAGCTTGCTAAGCCCGCGCCCGCTGGATCGCCCCGTCGATCAGCGCCTCGGCCCCGCGCTCCAGAATGACGACGGCGTCGTCGCCCTTGGCGGGATCGAGGTGGCCGGCGACGGCGAGCATCGCCGCGCCATGCGCCAGCGCCCAGATCTCGAAGGCGAGCTTGCGGACGTCGGCAGCGCTTACATTGGTGGTGGAATTGCCGCCCGCAAGCACTGCAGCTGCAGCGCGGCCGAGGCCGTCGAACGCTTTTGTCGCGACGCCATTTGCCATTGGCTGATGCAGCCGCTTCATCTCGTTGAACATCGCCGAATAGAGGCCCGGCTCGGCGCAGGCGAAAGCGATATAGGCACGGCCCATGCGTTTGATGGCCGTGCGCGGCTCGGGCCTGCCGTCGTCCCACGCCTTGGCGAGACTGTCGCCAAAGAGTTCGAAGCCGCGGCGCGCCAATTCGCCGATGAGTTCATTGCGATCGGCAAAATGCCGGTAAGGCGCGGCGCCCGTCACGCCGACGCGTTTGGCAAGCTCGGCAAGGGTGAAACCGCCCGGTCCATGTTCGGCGATCAGCGTGCGCGCCGCTTCGATCAGCGCGTCCTTCAGCCGGCCGTGGTGATAGCCGCGGCGCGTCTGGTCGAAAGGCGCTTGGCCGAAAAACGGGTGTTTCGGAATCATGGACTTGTTTTAATCATTCCGGCCCGCGATGGCCACGACATTGATTGGGCGGCGCCTTCGGCCGTTTTCAACCGGCGCAGCCGTTCGCCGAGCTTAACCAAATGCTAAACGGCTCCGGTTGGGCCTTTCCCTTCACTCGACATCCTCTTGGCGGTGTGGCCAAACACTTCCCATATAGAGGCAGCCGGGCGAAACCTGCCGGGCTCTTTGGGATCACTTTCATGTCGCTGCGTTCGAAGACTTTCATCCTCCTGCTTGCCGCTCTCCTGAGCCTTGGACTCGCGAGCGACGCTTTTGCGCGTGCCGGCGGCGGGTTCTCCATGGGCAGCCGCGGCGGCCGCACCTTCAGCGCACCGCCGGTGACCTCGGTCGCGCCGCATACGGCTGCGCCGATCCAGCGTTCGACGACGCCCAACAACCCCGGCTTCAACCAGAATTACGGCCGCTCGCCGGGCCTGTTCGGCAATAGTTTTGGCCGCGGCCTGTTCGGCGGTCTGCTGGGCGGCTTCCTTGGCGCCGGCCTCTTCGGCCTGTTGTTCGGCCATGGACTCTTCGGCGGCCTCGGCGGCGGCGCTTCGCTGCTCGGCCTGCTGCTGCAGGTCGGCTTGATCTATCTGCTCGTGCGCTTTGCGATGAATTTCTTCCGCAACCGGCAGATGGCCTTCAACGGTCCGGCAGGTCCCTCTTCTGGTGCTGCTTTCGGTGGGCCGCAGCCCGGCTATGGCGGGGTTGGCGGCATGGGCAGCACCGCCTCCGGCACGCCGCTGCAGATCGATGCGGCCGATTACAATGCGTTCGAACAGCGCCTCAATGAGGTCGAGACGGCCTATAGCAATGAAGACGTCAACACCCTGCGCCGCTTCGCGACGCCCGAAATGGTCGGCTATTTCAGCGAAGAGCTGAGCGGCAATGCGCGCCGCGGCGTCATCAACCGCATGTCGAACATCAGGCTCGTCAAAGGCGATCTCGCCGAGGCCTGGCGCGAAGGCGGCGCCGAATATGCGACCGTCGCGATGCAGTTCCAGCTGATCGACACAATGGTCGATCGCGCCTCGGGCCGCATCGTCTCGGGCGATCCGAATGTGCCCGATCAGGCGACCGAGCTTTGGACCTTCGTCCGGCCCGCCGGCTCTGGGCCGGACGCCTGGATGCTCTCGGCGATCCAGCAGTCCTGATCCTTCGCATCAGACTTTCCAACAGCCGCGTCCTCTTTCCGGGGACGCGGCTACTGTTTTTTGGGCGTCGACATAAGATCGCTGTGCAGCTGGTCTAAAATCAGCTGTGGCTGTGCGATACGGCACAAATTGTCGTGCAGCGCGCATGTTTATCCATTTTCGACCACGCTTCGGCCCCAGGACGATACGCGGGCGATGGCGCAGCTGGAGGCGACACTTATGGCAGGCTGGATTCTGATCGGCATCATCGTTCTTTTGGGCGTTTGGTTCCTCTTCACCTACAACGGCCTCGTGTCATTGCGGCAGCGCTGCCGGCAAGCCTTTTCCGACATCGATGTGCAGCTGAAACAGCGCCACGATCTCATCCCCAATCTGGTCGCGACCGTTCAGGGCTATGCGGCGCATGAGCGGGGCACGCTCGAAGCCGTGGTGCAGGCGCGCAATGCCGCGGCGACGGCGCAAGGCCCGGCCGCGCAGGCCGCCGCCGAGGGCCAGCTCTCCAATGCGCTCGGCCGGCTGTTCGCGCTCTCAGAGGCCTATCCCGACCTCAAGGCCAACCAGAATTTCATGCAGCTGCAGGGCGAACTGTCCGATATCGAGAACAAGGTCGCCGCGTCGCGCCGCTTCTACAACAATGCGACGGCTGAATATAATGCGACGCGGGAATCGATGCCGGCGGCGCTCTTTGCCGCCTCCACGGGTTTTGCGCCGCAGGAGTTCTTCCAGGTTGACGCCACCGAGAAACAGGCCATCGAACAGGCGCCGCAAGTGAAGTTCTGAGCTGTCAAGTTTTGTAAGAATGTGACTAGTCAAGTTTTTACAAGCTGACATTTCGGCAGCAAAAAGGGCGGGAATCCGGCCATGTTCAGGGCCTTTGGTCTTTACACGCAGATCAGGCAGAACCGGCTTTATTCGGTTCTGCTGCTTCTGGGCTTTGTCATCCTTTTACAAGCGCTGGTCTTCGCCATCGCGATCTTCGGAGCCGTCGGCCATGGCGGCACGCTGCAGGCGATCCTCCAGCGGGCAGTGCATAGTTTCGCCTATCTCTGGCCCTTTGCAATGATCGGCGCCGGGGTCTGGTTCGCGATCGCCTTCGGCTTCCACCAGCGGCTGATCGAGGTGTCGACCGGCGCGACCGAGGTCACCCGCGACGCTGTCCCAAAACTTTACAACACGCTTGAAAATCTTTGCATCTCGCGCGGCCTGCCGATGCCGGGCCTGCGGATCATCGAAACCGACGGCCTCAATGCTTTCGCCTCGGGTCTGCGCGATTCCAACTATTCGATCGCCGTCACCCGCGGCCTCCTCGACCGGCTGACAGATGCCGAGCTCGAAGCCGTGCTCGGCCATGAGCTGACCCATGTCCGTAACCGCGACACGCAGCTCCTCGTCGTCGCACTGGTCTTTGCCGGGATTTTCTCCTTCGTCGGCCAGCTGATCTTCAACAATTGGGGGTTTCCGCTGAGCTTCGGACGCGGCTCGCGGGATTCGGACAATGAATCCGACCGCAAGTCCTCGGGCGGTGGTGGCGCGATGATCGCGATCATCATCGCGCTCGTTATTATCGCCCTGTCGTGGGGCCTGTCGGTGCTGATCCGTTTCGCGCTGTCGCGCCGGCGCGAATTTTTGGCCGATGCGGGCTCGGTCGAACTCACCAAAAATCCCGACGCAATGATCTCGGCGTTGCGCAAGATCTCGGTCGCGCCGCAGGTGCCGCAGGCCTCATCCCATATGTCGGCGTTCTTCATCGAGAGCCCGGCGTTCCGGCCGGAGAGCAGCCTGTTCTCGACGCATCCTTCGATCGAGGCGCGCGTCGATGCGCTGGTGCGCTATGCTGGCGGCCGTGACGTGCCGCCGTCCGTCGCCGCGGTCCCAGACGCGCCAGTGCTGGACACGCCGCTGCCACAGCAAGGCATGAATGCGCCCGAGCCGGTCCGCAGCGTGCCGGAGTTCCTGCCGAAAGACGGCAGCCCGATCCTGAAAGGGCAGTGGGCGCACTGAAGGGACTGGGACAACCCCCGCTTCTTCCCTTGCCGGGAAGCAGGTGCCGAAGCCGAAGCTTAGCTCGTGCCTCGAAATTAAGAGCGAAGCCTAATACCGGATAAGATCGCCCCTGCGGCGAGGTCTTGAGGGTGACAAATCGCTCTTGTTTTCATTTGATGGCGCTTGAGGCCCGGCAGTCCGCGACAATTCGTGCATAGTAAGACTGAGCAGAGAAGCGACCAGCGAGAGGCCGCGCGAATCCGCTAGCCTCTTAGCTTCTGCAATGAGTTGCTCCAGGTTTTGTGGTTCGATTGTTTCGTTTGCCATTTGAGAAATCATTTTCCTTTCTTTTAAAGCCCCGTTTCATCAATTCACCCCTTGGTCGCGGTCACCAGCGCCAGCCCATCCGCCGAATCCCATTCGGCTGGGCCGGCCATCGTGCCGATGGCGCAGCCGTCCTTGCCGATCAAAATGGTTGTTGGCAGTCCGAGCGCTTTGCCATCCTGTTTCAGCGTCTCGAACACATCGGCCTTGTTGTCGGCATAGAATTGCAGGTTCTTGATGCCGATTCCTTTCAGGAAGGCCTTCGGCTTGTCGAGGCGGGCGGTATCGACATCGATCGCGACGACTTGGAAGTCGCTGCCGCCTTCCTTGCCTTCGAGCCGGTCGAGCGCCGGCATTTCGCGCCGGCAGGGGATGCACCAGCTCGCCCAGAGATTGAGGAGGACGTTGCGGCCGCGGAAATCCGTCAGCTTGAGCGGCTTGCCGTCCGGCCCGTCGAAAACCAGCACCGGCATCGGCTGCGGATCGGCGCTCAAGGCCATGGCTGCCACGTCGCCATGCACCAGTGGTTTGAGGCGCTCGGACAGTGCCTTCGAGACCGCGCAGCTGGGCGGCGGCGCCGCAGCGGCGGCGTCTTCGTTGCGATGCAGCGCCTTCGTCGCGTATAGAAAGCCCGAAGCTGCGATCAACAAGACGGTGGGAATGAGCGGAGCTGGGAAGCGTAGGCGGCTCGAAGGGTCCGAAGATTGCGGATCTTGGGACTGCCGGTCTTGGGGCTGCGCGTCTTCGTCTTTCTCTTCTGTCATGCGACCAGATCTCTCAGAGAGTGCGCGAGTGAGTCTATGAGCAACAAAATGTGGGGCGGGCGCTTTGCCGAAGGTCCCGATGCTTTGATGGAGGCGATCAACGCTTCGATCGACTTCGACCAGAAGCTTGCCGAATATGACATCACAGGCTCGCTCGCCCATGTCGCCATGCTGGCGAAGACCGGGATCATCGCCGAAGCGGACGCGAAGGCGATCGGCGAGGCTCTAGGCGAAGTCCGTGGCGAAATCGAGAAAGGCACCTTCAGCTTCTCCCGGGCGCTCGAAGACATCCATATGAACGTCGAGAGCCGTCTGGCCGGCCTGATCGGCCCTTCGGCCGGGCGGCTGCACACCGCGCGCTCGCGCAACGACCAGGTCGCCCTCGACTTCCGTCTCTATATAAGGGCGACGATCGACGCCCTCGACGGGCAGGTCGAAGCGTTGCAGATCGCTCTGGCCGAGAAGGCGCTGCTCTATGCCGGCGCCGTCATGCCAGGTTTTACCCATTTGCAGCCGGCCCAGCCTGTGACTTTTGGTCACCATCTCCTCGCCTATGTCGAAATGTTCGGCCGCGACCGTTCGCGCCTCAGGGATGCGCGGGCGCGGCTGAACGAATGCCCGCTCGGCGCCGCGGCGCTCGCCGGCACATCCTTTCCGATCGACAGGGAGATGACGGCTGAAGCGCTCGCCTTCGACCGGCCGACCGCCAATTCGCTCGACAGCGTCTCGGATCGCGATTTCGTGCTCGAAACGCTCTCAGCGGCGTCGATCTGCGCGACGCATCTGTCGCGTCTCGCTGAAGAGATCGTCATCTGGGCGACGCCGCAATTCGGCTTCCTGCGTCTCTCCGACCGGTTCTCGACCGGTTCTTCGATCATGCCGCAGAAGCGCAATCCCGATGCCGCCGAACTGGTGCGCGGCAAATCCGGCCGCATCATCGGCGCGCTGATGGCGCTGCTTGTCGTGATGAAGGGCCTGCCGCTCGCCTATTCCAAGGACATGCAGGAAGACAAGGAAGGCACGTTCGACGCGCTCGACAATCTGGCGCTGTGCCTTGCCGCGATGACCGGCATGATGCGCGATTGCGTACCGGATCTTGCCCGTATGAAGGCAGCGGCGGGCGCCGGTTTTTCGACCGCGACCGATCTCGCCGATTGGCTGGTGCAGAAGCTCGCTCTGCCGTTCCGCGAGGCGCATCATCTGACGGGCCGCCTCGTCGCCAAGGCCGCCGAAAAGGGCGTCGGTCTCGAAGATTTGAGCCTCGCCGACATGCAGGCCGAGGAGCCGCGGATCACCCAGGATATTTTTGCTGTCCTCGGCGTCGAAAATTCGGTGAAAAGCCGGACGAGCTACGGCGGCACCGCCCCCGCCAATGTCGAGGCTCAGGCCCGCCGCTGGCTGTCCATTCTGGGACGGGAATAGAACCGGTCCCACAAGCCACAGGGCGGGAGGCTTTCGCGGACGTCCCCGCCGCGCGGCTTTCACGGCCCGAGCGCATCGTCTATAAGACGGTCCCGTGCCGGAGCCTGTCGTGATTCAGCCGTCCCTTCGTAAGCTTTTCGGAGCCTTTTGCCTGGCGCTGCTCGTGCTGGCGCTGGCGGGATGCGGCCGGCGTGGCCCGCCGGAGCTGCCGCCCGACGCTGCGGCGCCGGCCAATGCGCCGGCCGGCGGCCCCGCGACGCAGGGCCCCAATCCGATTGGCACCGCGCCGGTCGGCCCATCGCTCGATTCGACGATGACGCAGAATCCGACGTCGGTCCAAAACGGCGCCCCGAAGCCCTCGTCCTCGGTCTATTCGTCGTTCCCCCTCGATCCGCTACTGAAATAGGTTCATGCATCATTTCAGCCTGAAGAATGGCGTGATGCATGCCGAGGATGTCGATCTCACCGCGCTTGCCGACGCCGTTGGAACACCTTTCTACTGTTATTCCTCCGCGACCCTGAGGCGTCACTACGACGTCTTCAAATCGGCGTTCGACGGGCTCTCGACGCTCGTCTGCTATGCCGTGAAGGCGAATTCCAATCAGGCCGTGCTCGCTACGCTCGCGCAGCTCGGCGCCGGCATGGATGTCGTGTCCGAAGGCGAACTCCGCCGCGCCCGCGCCGCGGCCGTACCGGCCGAGCGCATCACCTTCTCCGGCGTCGGCAAGACCAGAGCCGAGATGGCCTATGCGCTCGATGAGGGCATTCTCTGCTTCAATGTCGAGTCGGAGCCGGAATTGCTGGCGCTGTCCGAGGTCGCCGTTGCGCGTGGCAAGACCGCCAATATCGCCTTGCGGGTCAATCCCGATGTCGATGCGAAGACGCATGCGAAGATCTCGACCGGCAAGTCGGAGAATAAATTCGGCATCCCGATTTCGGTCGCCCGCGATGTTTATCGCGAAGCAGCGGCGCTGCCGGGCCTCTTGGTCTGCGGCCTCGACATGCATATCGGTTCGCAGATCACCAAGCTCGAACCTTTCGATGATGCGTTTGCGCTGGTCGCCGATTTTCTGCAGGCGCTGCGTGCCGACGGCCATCACATCGAGCACGTCGATCTCGGCGGCGGTCTCGGCATTCCCTATCACGAGGGCGATGATCCCGAGAGCTATCATCCCGAGCGCTATGCCGAGATCGTCAAGCGGCGGCTCGGCAATCTCGGCTGCCAGCTGATCTTCGAGCCGGGCCGGTTGATCGTCGGCAATGCCGGCATTCTCGTCACCCGCGTGATCTATGTGAAGCAGGGCGAGGCGAAGCGCTTTGTCATCGTCGACGCGGCGATGAACGATCTTGTGCGGCCGACGCTCTACGACGCGCATCATGAGATTCAGCCGCTGCGCGCACCGGCGCCGGGGCAGAAGATGATCCTGGCCGATATCGTCGGCCCGGTCTGCGAAACCGGCGATTATCTGGCGCTTGGCCGTGAGATGCCGGAGCCGCAAGAGGGCGATCTTCTGGCGGTGATGTCGGCGGGCGCCTATGGCGCCGTTCAAGCCGGCACCTATAATTCGCGCCTGCTCGTGCCCGAGGTTCTGGTCAATGCTCAGGAATATGCGGTTGTCCGGCCGCGCGGTTCCTACGCCGAATTGATCGGCCTCGACAAAATTCCGGCGTGGTTAAGCTGAATAAGCCTCGCGGTGATGCGGCGGACCTCTATATATTTGCAGTCGGTGATCTTATCGGCGACGTTAATTGTTGACGTTTGAAGAGCTTAGCATCTGCTGTACGGCGGGTCTCGATGGGTGGGGCCGAGGACATTTTCCGGGACGTTTTGAAACAAGCGCGCCCTTCCGTCCGTCTAAGAATGCGAGCTGCGCGGTGAGCGCGCCTAAACCGTTCCGGAGCCCGGATTGAATAGAAACGATCGAGATCGAAGCCCCGGTTCGCGGACCTCAGCTTTTTCGGCTCGCCTCGACCGCCTCGTCAATCTGGCGCGTGCGGCGCTGTTCTGGGAGCAGCTCTGGCGCGCCCTGATGCCGCCGCTGCTCGTCATCGGTTTCTTCATCGCCGTGTCTTTCGCGGGCCTCTGGCTCGAACTCGGCCCGATCTGGCGCATGGTCGGCACGGGGCTTTTCGCGCTGGCTTTCGTCATTGCGCTCGTGCCTCTATTCGGGCTCGGCACGCCGTCGCGCCAGGAAGCGCTCGCGCGTATCGACCGCGAGTCGGGTGTCGCGCACCGGCCGGCCTCCACGCTCGATGATGCGCTCGCCAATGCGAGCGACGATCCGACGACGCAGGCACTGTGGAGCCTGCATCGGCAGCGCATGGCCCGCAATGTCAGCTCGCTGCGCCCCGGATTGCCGTCGCCGCGCATGGTCGATTTCGACCGCTATGCGTTGCGGGCCTTCGTGCTCATCGCCTTGATCGCCAGCGCCTTCGTTGCGGGGCCGGAAAAAAATGCACGCCTCGCCAGCGCCTTCGATTGGCGCGGCATTACGGCTGGCGACGGCGCGGGCTATCGCGTCGACGCCTGGATCGATCCGCCGCCCTATACGGGCAAAGCGCCGGTGCTGCTGAAGCTCGCCAATGCCGATTCCGCGCATCCCGAAAAGATCCTCGTGCCGATCGGCTCGACGGTGATCGTGCGCAGCTCCGGCGGCGATCTCGGCCTCGATGTGACCGGCGCGCTGGAGAAGCCGAAGCCCAAGAAATCCGCGCCGCCTGCGAAAGATCAAGCGGCAAAACAGGATGCCGCTGCTACAACGCCGCCGGCGCAAAAATCTGCAGCGACGACCGACCCGAACGAACATCGCCTGATCCTGCGCGGTGATGCGCGGCTCGGCATCCGGCATTCGGGCGCGTTGCTTGGTCTCTTCGATCTTGTCGTCATTCCCGACAAGCCGCCGCGGATCGAATTGACTGATGCGCCGCGGCCCAATCTGCGCGGCAGTCTGACGCTTTCCTACAAGATCGAAGACGATTACGGCGTCGTCTCTGCAGCGGCTGAATTTTCCGATCCGACGGTTGAAGGCGCCAAGGGCAAGCTGCGGTCGCTCGTGCCGCCGCCGCGTGTTGGACTGGCTTTGCCGCCGGGGCCGGGCGGCCTCGGCGAGACGGAGGCGACGCTCGATCTCTCCGATCATCCCTGGGCCGGGGCGCGCGTCAAACTCGTGCTGACGACGACGGACGAAGCCGGCAATGAAGGCCGCAGCGATCCAATCTATATCACGCTGCCCGAGAAACAATTCACTAAGCCGCTGGCCAAGGCGCTTGTCGAGCAGCGGCGCAATCTCGTCCTCTATCCCGACAACAAGGACCTCGTCGAACTGGCGTTGCAATCGCTGATGCTTGCACCGGAAGCCTTCGGTACGACTATGGGCGTCTATCTCGGCCTCGATGTCGCGAACCACATGTTGCTCGACGCCAAATCCGACAAGGACCTTGTCGCTACGGCCGACTTCCTGTGGGAGATGGCGCAGCAGATCGAGAACGGCGATCTTTCGCAGGCGGAACGCGATCTGCGCGCGGCAGAGCAGGCTTTGCGCGAGGCTTTGCAGCGCGGCGCGTCCGACGAAGAAATCCGCAAGCTCACCGAAAATCTGCGCGCGGCGATGAACAAGTTCTTGAGCGAATTCGCCAAGCAGCAGGGCCGTCAGCGCAACGCGCAGCAGATGCCATCGCAAAACGGTGCGAAGGCGATCTCGCCCAAGGATCTGCAGAAGATGCTCGACCGCTTGCAGCAGATGGCGCGGGCGGGGGATCGCACCAGCGCCCAGCAGCTGCTGGAGCAATTGCAGAATACGCTCGACAATCTGGAAATGGCGCAGCGCCAGCAAGGCGATGAAGCCGGCCAGGAAATGAGCCGCGCCCTAAGCGACCTCGACAAGCTGATGCGCGAGCAGCAGAGCTTGCGCGACAAGACGCATCGGCAAGGCCAGGCGCAGCAACAGCAGCAGGACGAGCAGCAGCAAGGCCAAAGCCAGCCTGGCGACCAGGATAATGGCGAGATGGGCTTCGGCCAAGGCCAGCAGCAAGGCCAAGGTCAGTTCGGCCAGCAAGGGCAGGGTCAACAAGCCCAACAAGGGCAAGGCCAAGATCAGCAGGGCGCGAATGAGGCGCTTCGCCAGCAGCAGCAGGCGTTGCGCCAGCGTCTCGAAGAATTGCAGAAACGTCTGCGCCAGCGCGGTCAGGGCGGCGAGGGGCTCGCCGATGCGCGCCGCGCCATGCAGGATGCGGAACGCAGCCTGTCGCAAGGCGGGCAGAATGGCAATGGCGCTGCCGTCGATGCGCAAGGTCGTGCGCTCGAGGCGATGCGGCGCGGTGCCGATCAGCTTGCGCAACAAATGCAGGGCCAGGGCGAGGGCCAAGGCAATGGCGCGGCGCAAGGCGAGCAGCAGGGCGGTACCGATCCGCTGGGCCGGCAGATGGGCGATTCCGCCTTCAATCCGAATTCGCGCTATGACCCGCTCGGCTTGCCCGCGGCGCAGCGGGCGCAGCGTGTGCTCGAAGAGCTGCGCCGGCGCCTGTCCGATCCGTCGCGTGCCCGCGAAGAAATGGATTATCTCGAGCGGCTATTGCACGGCTATTGATCGCATAGGAACAAACCGCTGCCGATGTGGGTTCGCCGCAGGTCCAGTCGATTTGCCGCTGGGCCGGCTGATAGGCTTGCACGGCGAGCCGGCAGGATTAAAATCATTCGATGCACAATCCCTCTCAACTCGCCTCCAACTCGCTCGTCGCCGTCGCGGTTTTCGCTGTGACACTCGTCCTGTTTTTGGGCCTCGTGAACATGATGCGCGGCGGCAGTCCCAATCTGTCGCAAAAGCTCATGCGCTGGCGCGTCGGCCTGCAGTTCCTGGCCATTCTCATCATCATCGGCGTTCTTTATTTTCGTGGTTAGTCCGCCATCGCCTTGCATGGCGCGAATGGGAGGCGCGAATGGTGAGGCTCGATAAGATCTATACGCGTGGCGGCGATGAAGGGATGACGAGCCTCGGCTCGGGCGAGCGGCGGCGCAAGGACGATCTGCGGATCGAAGCATGCGGGACGGTCGATGAGGCCAATTGCGCGATCGGTCTCGCTCGCGCCTATCTCCCGGATCTCGCCTGGGGCGCTTGGGCTGCCGGCCTTGCCGAAACGCTTTTCGGCATTCAGAACGAATTATTCGATCTTGGTGCCGATCTTTGCGTGCCGGAAAAGCCGGACGACAAGCCGCGGCTGCGGCTGCGACAGTCGCAGGTCGACCGCCTGGAGCGCCATATCGACGAGCTCAACGCCGATCTTGCGCCTTTGACCTCTTTCATCCTGCCGGGTGGATCAAAAGCGGCTGCGGCCTTGCATCTCGCCCGCGCCATCGTGCGGCGGGCCGAACGCATCATGGTGACGCTCGCGAACGAGGCCGATGAAAAAGTCGGCGAGACCGCACTTAAATATATAAACCGATTATCGGATTTCCTTTTTGTCGCGGCCCGTTTCGTCAATCGTCACGACGGCGGCGATTCGCTGTGGGAACCCGGCCGCGACATCTGATCGGACGGCCCACCTTTTCCCAAGGTGACGCATCCTGCGCTTGCAATCTTGCGCAACCCGCTTAAAGCGAAAGCCGAGCGGGCAGGGTTTGCAATGCGTATCAGTGAGGACATCCGGCGCCGGGATCGCACGCTGGTCCGCAGCGTGCTCGAAGCTTTGCCCGATGCGACGATGGTCATCGGCGACGATGACCGCGTCATTGCCGCCAATGCCGCGGCGCGTGCGCTCTTGCCGAACATGCGGCCGGACGAGCTTCTGGCGCGCAGCCTGCGCTCTCCGGATGTGCTCGATTCCGTCGCCCGCGTGCGCGCCGCGGGACGCAGCGAGCGTGTCGTATGGCACGAGAAAGTCCCGGTCGAGCGGTCCTTCGAGGTTAGCATCTCGCCCTTTGGCGGCGACGGTTTCGAACCCGCTCTGATCCTCTCACTCCGCGATCTGACCGAGGCACGCCGGCTCGAGCGGATGCGCGTCGATTTCGTCGCCAATGCGAGCCATGAGCTGCGGACGCCGCTCGCCTCTCTCCTCGGCTTCGTCGAGACGCTTCAGGGGCCGGCACGCGAGGACTCGGGCGCACGGTCGAAATTTCTCGCCATCATGCGCGAGCAGGCGCAGCGCATGTCGCGGCTCGTCGACGATCTTCTGTCGCTGTCGCGCATCGAGCAGCATCTGCATGTGCATCCCGATACGCCGGTCGATCTGGTCGGCATCCTGCGGCATATCGTCGATACGCTGTCGCCCGTCGCGGACGATCGTCAGGTCGATCTGAATATTATCGCGCCGCCTGAAGCGATCGTCGCCGGCGACCGCGACGAGCTTCTGCGCGTCGCCGAAAATCTGATCGAAAACGCCATTAAATATGGCGCCTCCGATTTCTTGACCGCGAAACGCGCCGTCGATATCGTCATTACCGCGCAGACGTCGAATGTGATTTTGACGGTACGCGACTACGGCCCCGGCATTGCACCGGAACATCTACCGCGGCTGACCGAGCGCTTCTATCGCGTCGATGCCGGCGACAGCCGCGCCAAGGGCGGGACAGGTCTCGGATTAGCGATTGTAAAACATATCGTTGCGCGCCATCGCGGCCGGCTGACGATTGAATCACGTCTCGGCGACGGCGCGACATTTGGGGTCATTCTGCCGCTCTATGGGGTGCGCGACTGAGGCCAGGGCGAAGTCCAATGCCTGTGCCTAAGTCCGCAGTCGCTGTCATCTGTCTGTCATGGAACTGTCGTTATTGCGTCTCCGCGCACTCCTAAAGGGTCGTCGGCGCACGGCCGCAGAGCCATCGATAGGCGTTGCTTGTTGCGCATCGCCGCCCACCAATGCTCTGGCTTAGGCTGAGGGCGAATGCTCTTGGCAAGGCGTGGATCCGTGGCGTCGCTGTTCACTCAGCCTTCGAGAGGCACAAACCAATGTTCAACACCCTCGTGCGTACGGCGCTGATCGCTGCCGTTGCGACTTTCTCCACCGCCGGCGCCGTTAAGGCCGCAGACATTTCCGGCGCTGGTGCGACGTTCCCCTATCCGATCTACGCCAAATGGGCGGACGCCTATAAGAAGGCGACCGGCATTGGCTTGAACTATCAGTCGATCGGTTCGGGTGGCGGCATCAAGCAGATCACCGCCAACACCGTGACGTTCGGCGCCTCCGACATGCCGCTGGAGCCGAAGGTTCTCGCCAAGGACGGCCTCGTTCAGTTCCCGACGGTCATCGGCGGCGCTGTCCCGACCGCCAACATCCCTGGCATCAACCCGGGCGATCTCGTTCTCGACGGCCCGACGCTCGCCAAGATCTATCTCGGCCAAATCAAGAGCTGGGATGATCCGGCGATCAAGAAGCTCAACCCGAATCTAAAGCTGCCGTCGCTGGCGATCGCCGTCGTGCATCGTTCGGACGGTTCGGGCACCACCTTCATCTGGACGAATTATCTGTCCAAGGTGAGCGCGGATTGGAAGTCGAAGGTTGGCAGTTCGACCGCCGTTGAATGGCCGGTCGGCATCGGCGCCAAGGGCAATGAAGGCGTCGCCAACAGCGTCATCCAGACCAAGGGCGCGATTGGCTACAACGAATATGCCTACGTCCTTCAGAACAAGATGACCTATATCAAGCTGATCAACAAGGACGGCAAGCCGGTCGCGCCGACCGCTGCAAGCTTCCAGGCTGCCGCCGGCCACGCCGACTGGGCCCATGCTGACAGCTTCTATGTCATCCTGACCGACGAGCCGGGCGCCGACTCCTGGCCGGTTGCCGGCGCGACCTTCATCCTCGTGCATCAGAAGCCGCAGGATCCGGCTGCTGTCACCGCCGCGCTGAAGTTCTTCGCCTGGTCCTATGCCAATGGCGACAAGATGGCCGAAGATCTCGTCTACGTTCCGCTCCCGGGCAACGTGAAGGACCAGATCAAGAAGATGTGGGCCGACAAGATCTCGGGCATCGACACCAAGGCCCTCAGCAACTGACAATCTCTCTGGAAGGGCCGCTTGCCGGCCCTTCCAGTTCCTTCGTTCAGCGGTAGTGCCAAAGCTCATCTGAGTTTCGGCGCAACTATTGGGCGATTGCGTCTCACGCATCAACTTCCGATCCGTTCCGCTTTATGCCGGTGCGGATCCCTGCTTAGATCGGACATGGAGTGGACCCCTTGGCAGACGTTGCGGTGGAAAGCGGGCGGCTGACCTATGAAAATGACGCGTCCCGGGCGCAGGCATTGCGCTCGTTCAAGATGCGCGATCTTCTCTTCCATGGGCTCACTCTGGCGGCCGCGATCGGCGTCCTGATCCTTCTCGGCGGCGTCATCATTTCGCTCATTCAAGGTTCGCTGCCGGCGCTGCAAACCTTCGGCTTCCACTTCCTGGCCACCGACGAATGGAATCCGGTCACCAATAAGTTCGGCGCTGTCGCCGCCATCTTCGGCACGCTCATCACCTCCGCCATCGCCATGCTCTTCGCCATTCCGATTGGCCTTGGCATCGCAATCTTTCTGACCGAGCTCTGCCCGCAGAATCTGCGCCGGCCGATCGGTATCGCGGTTGAGCTGCTCGCCGGCATTCCGTCGATCATCTACGGCATCTGGGGCCTCTTCGTTTTCGCGCCCTTCCTGCAGGAATATCTGCAGCCGCCGCTGATCAAGCTTTTCGGCCCGGTCCCGATCCTATCGACGTTGTTCGCCGGGCCGCCCTACGGCATTGGCATGCTGACGGCAGGCATTGTGCTTGCGATCATGGTTCTGCCTTACATCTCTTCGATTTCGCGCGACGTGTTCGAAACCGTGCCGCCGGTTCTGAAGGAAGCGGCTTACGGCATCGGTTGCACGACGTCGGAAGTCGTCGGCAAGGTCGTCATTCCCTACACGCGGGCGGGCGTCATCGGCGGCATCATGCTGGCGCTCGGCCGTGCGCTCGGCGAGACGATGGCGGTGACCTTCGTCATCGGCAATGCGCACCATATCACCGGCTCGCTGTTCGCGCCCGGCACGACGATCTCCGCCTCGATCGCCAATGAGTTCACCGAAGCGACCGGCGATCTCTACACCTCGGCGCTCGTCGCGCTCGGCCTCATCCTCTTCGTCATCACATTCTTCGTGCTGGCCATCGCGCGTTACATGCTGATGCGCATCGAACGCAAAGGGCGCTGATTTCATGCGGGGCATGGAGATTTATCAAGGCCGCAAGCGCCGCAACGGCGTGTCTGTGGTGCTCTACTACGGCGCAGCGATTTTCGGCATCGCCTGGCTTGTCCTGATCCTCTTCGCGCTGCTGCGCGAAGGCATCGGCGGCATGTCGCTGGCGGTCTTCACTCAGAACACGCCGCCGCCCGGCAGCGCCGGCGGTCTGCTCAATGCCATCGTCGGCAGCTTGATCATGACGACTTTGGGTGTCGTGATCGGCGCGCCGATCGGCCTTTTCGCCGGCACCTATCTCGCCGAATATGGTCGCGGCACGGCCCTCGCGTCGATCGTTCGCTTTATCAATGACATTCTGCTGAGCGCCCCGTCGATTGTCATCGGTCTCTTTATTTATGAGATCATGGTCGTGCCGACCTTCACGATCGCTTTCGACGTCAAATGGCTGCATTGGCTCACCGGCGGCAACGGCTTCCATCTCACTCTGGGCGGTCACTTCTCCGGCCTAGCCGGCGCCGTAGCGCTGGCGGTGATCGTTATTCCCGTCGTCGTGCGCACGACAGAAGACATGCTGCTGCTGGTGCCATCGGCGCTGCGCGAGGCGGGGACGGCGCTCGGCATGCCGCGCGCCCTCGTCATCAATAAGGTCGCCTACAAGGCGGCCAAGGCGGGCCTCATTACCGGCATCATGCTTGCTATCGCTCGCGTGTCCGGCGAAACCGCGCCGCTCCTCTTCACGGCGCTGAACAATCAATTCTTCCAGGCCAATCTCAATGAGCCGATGCCGAGCCTGCCGGTTGTGATCTTCCAGTTCGCCCTCAGCCCCTATCAGGATTGGCAACGCCTCGCCTGGGCCGGCGCTCTTATCATCACTATGGCCGTGCTGGCGCTGTCGATCACAGCGCGCGTTATCGGTTCGCGAAAGGCAGTCTAATGACGAGTACGACAAAACCCGACCCGCGGATCAAGATGTCGGTCAACGATCTGAAGTTCTTCTATGGCGATAATCTCGCGCTGAAGACCATCAATCTGCAGCTGCAGACCAATAAGGTCACGGCGCTGATCGGCCCGTCCGGCTGCGGCAAGTCCACGCTGCTGCGTGTCATGAACCGCATGTATGATCTCTATCCGCGCCAGCGCGCCGAAGGCGAGATTCTGCTCGACGGCGAAAACATTCTCGATCCGCGCCAGGACCTCAATCTCCTGCGCGCCCGCGTCGGCATGGTCTTTCAGAAGCCGACGCCGTTCCCGATGTCGATCTATGAGAACATCGCTTTCGGCATTCGGCTTTATGAGAAGCTGCCGAAGAGCGAGCTTGACGGCCGCGTCGAAACGGCGCTCAAAGGCGCTGCGCTGTGGGAAGAGGTCCGCAACAAGCTGAACGCGAGCGGCCTGTCGCTCTCCGGCGGCCAGCAGCAGCGCCTCTGCATCGCGCGCACTGTCGCGATCCAGCCGGAAGTCATTCTGTTCGACGAGCCGTGCTCGGCGCTCGACCCGATCTCGACCGCCAAGGTCGAGGAGCTCATCGACGAGCTCAAGGCGAATTATACGATCGCGATCGTCACGCATAATATGCAGCAAGCCGCCCGCGTCTCCGAGTACACGGCGTTTATGTATCTCGGCGAACTCGTCGAATTCGGCGAGACGTCGCATATCTTCACGTCGCCCAATCAGCAGCAGACCCAGAATTACATCACCGGCCGCTTCGGTTGATCGGTCGGTCGGAGGCAGAATCAATGTCCGACCACACTGTCAGATCCTACGACAAAGAACTCGAGGACCTCGGCCGCAAAATCGCGGAGATGGGCGGTATTGCCGAGAAGATGCTGAGCGACGCCATGGACTCGCTCGCCAATCTCGACACGGATCTCGCCCAGGCGACGATCTCGACCGACGTTCGTCTCGATGTTCTGCAGCGCGATATTGAGGAGCAGGCGATCCTGACGATCGCCCGCCGCCAGCCGATGGCGCTCGACCTGCGCGAAATCATTGCCGCGATCCGCATCTCCGGCGATCTCGAACGCGTCGGCGACCTTGCCAAGAATATCGCCAAACGGGCGGTCAAGCTGTCAACGGAGCCGCGGTTTCCGCGCGCCTTGGTCGGCCTGCGCTCGATGCACGAGGCAGCCGCCATGCTGCTCAAGGACGCGCTCGACGCGTATGCGCTGCGCGATGCCGAGAAGGCGCGCAACGTCTGGTCGAACGACGTCGAGCTCGACGCGCTCGAAGACTCGGTGTTCCGCGATCTTCTGACCTTCATGATGGAGGATCCGCGGAATATATCTTTCTGTGCACATCTCCTGTTCTGTTCAAAAAACATCGAACGAATCGGCGATCACTCTACGAACATTGCCGAGACAGTCGTTTATCTCGTCACCGGCGAACCTTTGCCGACGGAGCGTCCTAAGGGACCTTCCCAGTTCTCTGATGCGACGCACGCGGCGGAGTGAACCTGAGAGAGCCAGCTCATGAACGGTGTCACCCATACTCCCGGCGATGGACGGCCGGTTCCCCAGGCGCGGCTGGCAACAAGCGCTGCCAGCGCGCCGCGCATTTTAGTGGTCGAGGACGAAGCGGCCCTGAGCCTGCTTCTCTCCTATAATCTCGAGGCCGAGGGCTTTGTCGTGGAACGGGTCGAGCGGGGCGACGAAGCCGAGCTGCGCCTTGTCGAGTCGCCACCCGATCTGGTCATCCTCGATTGGATGCTGCCTGGCGTGTCCGGCCTCGAAATCTGCCGGCGCATGCGGGCCCGCGAGGCGACCCGGACGCTGCCCGTCATCATGCTGACGGCGCGCGGCGATGAAAGCGAGCGGGTGCGCGGTCTGACGATCGGCGCCGACGATTATGTCGTGAAGCCCTTCTCGGTGCCGGAGCTGATGGCGCGCGTGCGGGCCCTGCTGCGGCGGGCCCGGCCGGACCGGGTCTCGTCCATGCTGATCGCCGGCGACCTCGGCCTCGATCGCGAAAATTGGCGGGTGAACCGCTCCGGCCGCGACGTGCATCTCGGCCCGACCGAATTCCGCCTGCTCGAATATCTCATGGCGAAGCCGGGCCGGGTGTTTTCCCGCTCGCAGCTCCTCGACGCTGTTTGGGGGCTTTCGGCGGACATTGACGAGCGCACGGTTGACGTTCATGTCGGCCGCCTGCGCAAAGCGCTGTCGCAGTCGGGCGAACGCGATCCGATCCGCACCATCCGCGGCGCCGGCTATTCCTTCGACGAGACCTTCGGCAAGAACGAATAGGCGCGCGCGCTTTTGAAGCCGCATGCCGCCGTCCTGCCGCAATAGCGCAAGGGTGGCGTGCCATGCGCAATCCGTCGAAATCTATTTGGAGACGGCTGATCGTCGGCTTGGCGATCGGCCCCAGCATCTTGGCCGGCGCGGCACTCGCGACCGCCATGGCAATTTATCCGGCCGCCGCGGCGGCTGTCTGCCCGAACTGCTATGGGTTCGAGCGTGTCGCGCCGCATCTTTTCATCGAGCGCGATGCCGATCGCGCGCTGCGCGCCAATGCTGAAAACATGGTGTCGCAAGGCCGTGCGCGTGTCGCCGCTTTTTACGGCGGCCTGAGCGGCAGCCCGCGTGTCCTGATCTGCACTTCCGAAGATTGCTATCGCCGAGTCCATGGCGGCCGGTCGAAGGGCATGGCGTTTCTGAGGTTCGCTCTGGTCTTGTCGCCGCGCGGCACGACGCCGGTCATCGCCGCGCATGAGCTCTCGCATATCGAGCTGCACCGGCGGGTCGGTGTCGTGCGCATCCTGCGCCAAGCCGTGCCGCAATGGTTCGATGAAGGGGTTGCTGTCGTCGTTTCCGACAATCCGCGCTATCTCGCGCCTCTATCGGCGGCGATCGCTGCCGTGTCGTGCCCGACGGGGATCTGCCGTCCGACCGCGCCGCCTGGGTGGAAACGGCGGCGCATGATCAAGTCTATGCAAAAGCGGCTTGCCGCGTCAGCCGCTGGATGGCTCAGAATGGCGGCTCAGCTTCGGCGGTCGCGCTGCTCCGCCGCGTCGGCAATGGCGTTCCATTCGAAACGGCCTACGCGAAACCGCATGCCGTCAAGACGCAAGCAAACTGAGCTTACGCCAGTTTCTCGAGTCGCCGTTCGCGGTCGCGCTCGCGGCGGCGGTCCTGCACCGGCTGATAGGCGATGCGGCTGTGATAGGCGCAATAGGGCCCGGTCGCTTCCGTCGGCTTTTTGGCGCCGCAGAAGCGGAATTCGGCGGTCGTCGGATCGCCGAGCGGCCAGCGGCACATGGCCTCTTTCAGCTCGGTAATCGTCACCCGTTCGGAGATCGGGATGACGACATCCTCGACGATCTCGGGCTCCAGCATCTCGACCGGATGCGCTTTGATCGCCAGCGCCGTGTTGCCGCGGACGACAGTGGCAGCGTGGGTATGGCGCGGCGCGGCCGGCCGGATCGGCTTGGTCCGCGGGCGCGGCACGCTCGGTGCCGAGGCTTTGATCCGGCCGGACAGTCCGAGCCGGTGGACTTTGCCGATCACGGCATTACGGGTGATGCCGTTCGAGAGTGTATTGGCGATCTGGCTCGCGCTCTGGCCTTCCAGCCAAAGCTTGCGGAGCAGTTCCACTCGTTCATCGGTCCAGGACATACGTCCTCCTCGATAGGTTTGCCGGTGTCTCGAACGCGGTTTTCAACGCCAATGCCGCAATCTGCCGTCGCAACGCCCGGAATCAGGAATCCTCGCACGACCGGATAACCGGCGTCGTTCAACGCTGTACGCTTTTTGGGGTAGCCCGCCGCACGAGATGTCGTAGTCGACGGCTGAGAATCTACACTAGGGCTTGAATCCCGCGCAAGAGTCCGCGAGCCACGCAGATTGTTTTCAACAACGGCTTCTTAACCTTTTCTCTGGCGACCTCGCGCTTGCCCGTAAATCAAGGGGTTCCAAGAGCGTTGCCGATGCCGAATTGGCTTTACGATGAAGAAATTGACCGGCTCCGCTGAAATCCTTAGACTGCATCGCAAGCTGCCGCCCCAACGGGCGGCACTTTAATTTTGGGCTTTGGGCGGCTGGACAATCCGCCGGACGGCCCTGCGGTTTCGGCACGGAAGCGGCCGCCGAATGATCTTCAAGCCGCGTTCAACGCTGATAATGAAAGACTTTCGTTCGCGAGGTGGCCCATGCCGGGAGCGATCCAGTGACCTCTTCTTTGCTTCCGACTTATGCGCGGGCGGATGTGGCCTTCGCGCGCGGCGAAGGCGCCTGGCTGATTTCGACCAAGGGCGAGCGCTATCTCGATTTCGGCTGCGGTGTCGCGGTGACGGCGCTCGGCCATGCGCATCCGCATCTTGTCGAGACGCTGACGGCGCAAGGGCGCGAGCTCTGGCACACATCCAATCTGTTCCAGATTCCGCAAGCTGAGCGGCTGGGGGAGCGGCTGGTCGAGGCGACCTTCGCCGATTATGTCTTCTTTACGAATTCGGGCACGGAAGCCGCCGAAGGCGCCATCAAGACGGCGCGCAAATATCACTATGCCAGCGGCCATCCGGAAAAGAACCGGATCATCACCTTCGACGGCGCCTTCCACGGCCGCAGCCTGGCGGCGCTGTCGGCGGGCGGCAATGCCAAATATCTTGAAGGGTTCGAGCCGCACATGCCCGGCTTCGACCAGGTGGCTTTCGGCGATCTCGATGCGGTGAAAAAGGCGATCCGGCCTCAGACAGGCGGCATCCTCGTCGAGCCGGTGCAGGGCGAAGGCGGCGTCCGCGTGCCGCCGCTGAGCTTTCTTCAGGGCCTGCGGCAGCTTTGCGATGAACACGGCCTGCTGCTGATCCTCGACGAGGTGCAGACGGGCGTCGGCCGCACTGGGCCGCTCTTCGCCTATCAGCGCGCCGGCATCACGCCCGACATTATGATGATCGCCAAAGGCATCGGCGGCGGCTTTCCGCTCGGCGCCTTTCTGGCCACCAAAGAAGCGGCCAAGGGCATGACGCTCGGCACGCATGGCACGACCTATGGTGGCAATCCCCTGGCAACGGCCATCGGCAATGCCGTGCTCGATATTGTGCTGAGCGACGGCTTCCTTGACCACTCCGCCCGCATGGGTGCGTTGTTGAAAGGCAAGCTTGCCGGACTGCCGGCGAAATATCCCGGCGTCATTGCCGAAGTGCGCGGCGAAGGCCTGCTGCTGGGGTTGAAAACCCATGTACCGACCGCAGAATTCGTCGCTGCGGCACTGAAAGAAAAAATCATTGTCATCGGGGCTGCCGATAATGTTGCGCGGGTTCTGCCGCCGCTCATTATTAATGAGGCGGAGATCGCCGAAGGCATTGCGCGCCTCGAAGCCGCCGCGGCGCATTTCGCGCAGGACCGGCCGAAGGATGTGCCGTTGAGAGGAGCGGCCGTATGAGCAAAGGTATCAATGGCGTGCCGCACAGCGCAGCCCGGCACTTTCTCGATCTGTCCGAGATGCAAACCGCTGAGCTGCGGCACATTCTCGAGACCGCACTCGCAATCAAGAAGCGCCGCCGCAAAGGCGAGCTTGCCGCACATCGGCCGCTGACCGGCAAAGTGCTGGCGATGATCTTCGACAAGCCGTCGACCCGCACCCGTGTCTCGTTTGACGTCGGCATGCGCGAATTGGGCGGCGAGACGATCATGTTGACGGGGCAGGAGATGCAGCTCGGCCGCGGCGAGACGATCGCCGATACGGCGCGCGTGCTGTCGCGCTTCGTCGATGCCATCGTCATCCGCGTGTTGGACATCGGCCAGCTCACCGAGCTCGCCGCCTATGCCGACGTGCCGGTCATCAACGGCCTCACCAAACGGTCGCATCCTTGCCAGGTGATGGCGGATGTGATGACCTTCGAGGAACATCGCGGCTCCATCCAAGGCCGCACTGTCGCCTGGAGCGGCGACTCCAACAATGTGCTGGCCAGCTGGATTCACGCGGCGCAGAAATTCGATTTCACGATCAATGTCGCGACTCCGCCTCAGCTCGATCCGCCGGATGAGCTGCTGGCTTGGGCACGCAAGACGCAGACGCGTCTCAACTTGACCAACGATCCCTTCGAGGCGGTGCGCGGCGCCGATGCCGTCATCTCGGATTGCTGGGTATCGATGGGCGATGACGACGAAAACTTCCGTCACAATCTGCTGCGGCCTTATCAGGTGAATTCCAAACTGATGGCGGCTGCCGCCAAGGATGCCGTCTTCATGCACTGCCTGCCGGCGCATCGCGGCGAGGAAGTCACCGACGAGGTGATCGACGGGCCGCAATCCATCGTCTTCGACGAGGCCGAAAACCGGCTGCATGCCCAAAAAGGCATTCTGTCCTGGTGTTTCGGGATGCTCGAGGAATGACGGAGCGGCGCCCGCGTGGGGCGCACGTCTCGCATCAGCTCTCACGCTTGGTCTCGGATCGCGGCGAAGACGACCGTGTTCTGCCGTTTGCCGTCGAGCCGCTCGATCTGCGCGGCCGCGTGGTGCGGCTCGGCGGTTCGATCGACCGGATTCTCAGCCAGCACGACTATCCGGCCCCCGTTGCGCGCTTGCTCGGCGAAGCCGCGACCTTGACCGTGCTACTCGGTTCGGCGCTGAAATTCGAGGGCCGGCTGCAATTGCAGACACGCAGCGATGGCGCAGTGAATATGCTCGTCGTCGATTTCGATGCGCCGGACGGTCTGCGTGCCTTCGCGCGTTTCGATGCTGAGCAGATCGGCGATGCCAGCACGCCGGCGGAACTGCTCGGCAAGGGTCACCTTGCACTGACCATCGAACAGGGCAGCGATCTCTCGCGCTATCAGGGCATTGTCGCGCTCGAAGGCCAAGGCCTCGAAGAAGCGGCGCATCAATATTTCCGTCAATCCGAACAGATTCCGACCTTCGTGCGGCTGGCGGTTGCCGAAAGCCTGACGGGTGCGGGCACGCAATGGCGGGCCGGCGGCTTGATGGTGCAATTCCTGCCGGCGTCACGCGCCCGCCACATCGATCTGCCGCCAGGCGATGTGCCGGAAGGTACGGTCGTTCCAGAGACCAAGGAAGACGATGCCTGGGTCGAGGCCAAAGCGCTGACGGCGACGATCGAGGACCACGAGCTTGTCGATCCGGCGCTGTCGAGCGAGCGTCTGCTCTATCGCCTCTTCCACGAGCGCGGCGTTAAAGTCTTCGAGACGGAAAATGTGCGCGCGGTCTGCCGCTGCTCGCGCGAGCGCATTGCCAATATGCTGAAGAGTTTCACGCCGGACGAGCGGCGCGAGATGATCGGCGACAATGGCAAAATCGGCGTCACGTGCGAGTTCTGCTCGACCTTCCGCGAATTCGATCCAAGCGAATTCGACCCGTCCTGACTGTCAAAAGCGTTTCCAGAAACGCTTTCCTTGCCGGCCGATCATTGCCACATTGGCTCAATGACATTGCCCACCGCCATATTGATCGCCGGTCCGACTGCGAGCGGCAAATCGGCGGTCGCCGCGCGGCTCGCCGCAAAGCTTGGCGGCGCCGTGGTCAATGCCGATTCCATGCAGGTCTATCGCGACCTTGCGATGCTGACGGCGCGGCCGAAAGCGGCAGAGCTCGACCTCGCGCCACATCATCTCTTCGGCCATGTCGACGGCGCGGTGAATTATTCGGTCGGCCGCTATCTTGAAGATGCGGAGACAACGCTCGCAAAGCTGCGTGACGAAAACCGCCTGCCGATCCTGACTGGCGGCACGGGCATGTATTTCAAGGCGCTGCTGCAAGGGCTTTCGGCCATTCCGCCTGTGCCGGAGGAGATCCGGACCGAGGTGCGCGCGCAAGCCGAGGGGCGCTCTCCCGCCGAACTTCACGCCGAGCTCATGCAATGCGATCCGGCTTCGGCCGTGCGGCTGCGGCCGACGGACCCGCAGCGGATTTTGCGGGCGCTCGAAGTTTTTGCCGCAACGGGACAGAGCCTCACCGCCTTCCAGCGGCTGAACGAAGCGCCGATGCTCGATGCGCAGAATTGCGTCGCGGTCTTTCTCGCGCCCGAGCGCGATGCGCTGCGCGCCGCGATCGACCATCGCTTCGATGCGATGCTCGCCGCAGGCGCACTCGACGAGGTCGCGGCCTTGCGCGCGCGCTATCTCGATCCGGCACTGCCGGTGATGCGCGCGCATGGCGTGCCGCATCTCATCGCGCATTTGAACGGCGACATCGATCTTGCAAAGGCGAGCCGGCTCGGGACGCGCGACACACGCGCCTATGCCAAGCGGCAGTTCACTTTCGCGCGGCATCAATTGCCGAATTTCCGCTGGGTCGCGCCGAAAGAAGCCGAGACGGCCGTGCTGCAGGCCGTGGGCTAACTCACGCAGCGCCGAGTTTGACAGCAAAATCCACGAGATCTGCAGCGGCGATATCGACCGCGACCGAGGGGGCGCTTTCGCCTTGGCCGGGCCCGGCCTCCTTCGGCCGCGCGATATGGCCCGTGCGCAGACCGCAAGCTGCCGCGGCTTTGAGATCGCTGCTATGTGCGGCGACCATCATGCAGGCCTCGGGCGGCAGCGAAAAAGCGGCGGCACTCGCCAAATAGACCTGCGGTTTCGGCTTGTAATCGCCCGCGACCTCGGCGCCGAGGACCGCATCCCAGGAAAAGCCGTTGCGCCGGGCGAGATCGACCTGCAGCGAAATATTGCCGTTCGAAACCGGCGCGATCCAAAATGTCTCGCGCAGCTTCGCCAGCGCGTCCGGCACATCCGGCCAGGCATCGAGCTTGTGCCAGGCGAGATTGAGTGGTTCGCGCATCGCTTCGTCGAGATGCGCAAGACCGAAGCGCGGCAGGATGCGATCGAGATTGCGCCGATGGATGACATCGAGCGGCGAAAAGGGCAGGCGGCCGGAGCGCACCTCTTCCATGCCGGTCTGATATTCGCCGCGCCAGGCATCGGCGAAGGCGCTCCAATCGATTGACACGCCGCGCGGCATCAAAAGCCGTTCGGCTTCCCGCGCAATGCCGGTCCGCCAATCGACCAGCGTGCCGAAGACATCGAAGAAAAGCGCTTTGATCGGCGGCAAGGGCAAATCCTCCTTCTGACTGGACAGACTTAGAGGAGATATCGGCCGCTTGACAGATCGCGGAGCTGACTGTACATCGCTATATAGTTATATAACCAGTAGGCAATAAATGAGCCCCGACCATCTGAGCGACACCTTCTCGGCCCTGGCAGATCCGACCCGCCGGGCGATCCTGGCGCGGCTGGCGTCGGGCGAAGCCTCGGTCAAGGAGCTGATGCAGCCCTTCGCGCTGAGCCAGCCGGCGATCTCCAAACATCTACAGGTCCTCGAGCGCGCCGGCCTCATCTCGCGCAGCCGCGATGCGCAGCGCCGGCCGTGTCGGCTGGAGGCCGCGCCGCTGCAAGAGGCGGCCGATTGGATCGAATATTACCGCCGCTTCTGGACGGAGAGCCTCGACCGTCTCGACGATTACCTCAAGGAACTGCAGGGGCAGCAAACGGAAACCAAACCCAAGGGAGAGGACGATGCAGGCAATTAAGTCACTGACGGACGGGGCAGTCGTCGTCGGCGATTGCGAACTATCCGCAAGCCGCGTCTTCGACGCGCCGCGCACGCTGGTCTGGCGCGCGTTCACCGATCCGGATCATCTCAAACATTGGTGGGGGCCGAACGGCTTTACAAACACATTCGATGTCTTCGACTTGAAAGTCGGCGGCATCTGGCGCTTCACCATGCATGGGCCGGATGGCCGCGATTATCCGAACGAAAGCCGCTTCGTCGAGATCGATTGGCTCAGCCAGATTGTCTTGGATCATATCTGCGAGCCGCATTTCCGCATGACGATCGGCTTTGAGGACGTCGGGACGAAGACCAAACTCTCCTGGCATATGCGCTTCGACAAGGCCGAAGCCTTCGAATCGATCAAACCCGTTGCCGTGCCGGGTCTCGAACAGAATCTCGATCGCCTCGGCGCGCATCTGCCGAAGATCGATCCGATGCGCCGCGAGCTCACCATCATCCGCAGCTTTGCGGCGCCGCGCGACCTCGTCTGGCGCGCCTGGACCGATCCCCAGCATCTCGCCAAATGGTGGGGCCCGGACGGTTTCACCAATCCGCACTGCACAGTCGATCTGCGTGTCGGCGGCGTGATGGACATTGTGATGCGTGCGCCGGACGGCAAGGAATTTCCGATGCGCGGCATTTTTCAGGAAATTGTCGCGCCGGAAAAGCTCGTCTTCACCAACGGCCCTGTGAACGCCAAGGGCGAATATCTGCTCGATGGGCTGACAACGGTGACCTTCACCGAAAAGGCCGGCATGACCGAAATGACGTTGCATGCACGCGTCATCGGCCTCGTGCCGGAAGCGGCTTTCATGATCACTGGCATGGGCGCCGGCTGGTCGCAGAGCCTCGACCGCTTGGCGGCGCTTGTTGCCGACGATCGCGCGAGCTGAGATCCCGCGAACTCAAGCGCAAGGAAAATCCGATGCAGCAGGCAAGCACTGGTGAGAGCGCGACAACAAACGAAACGAGCGTTGAGCGAAAGGGCAACCGTGAGCTGGTCGTCACCCGCAGCTTCAATGCGCCGGCGCATGTCGTCTTTGACGCATGGACGAAACCGGAGCATCTGAAACGATGGTGGGCACCCAAATCCTTCGGCGTGTCACTCTTTGAGTGCGAATCGGACCTGCGCGTGGGCGGCAGCTATCGCTACGCGTTCGGGCGCGATCCGAAAAATCCGGAGGTGTTTTCGGGCGTTATCCAGAGGTGAATCCGCCCTCGCGGCTGGTCCTCACGCAGCTCTATGAACGGATGCGCGATGTGGGGGAGGCTGTCGTCACAGCCACCTTCGAGGAAAGCCAGGGTAGAACGCGTCTCACTCTGCACCAGCTGTTCCCGAGCAAGGAAGCGTTGGAAGGCGCGCTCATCTCCGGAATGGAGCGCGGCATGCGTGTGACGCTCGACCAGCTCGACCAACTGGTCGCCTCAATGCGCTGATGTGGCCCTCGGTAGCGTGTCGCGGAGCAAGCCTGCCCGTTGCGCCGATGTGGATCGAAAAATCCTTTTGAAATCCGCTTTGAAACGCTGACCGAGGCCGCTGTTTACGATCGCCGATTGGGCAGCTTCGGAGGCGCAACGGCGCTCCCGAGCCGAGGCCTAGCCTCATTCTTTCGGCAGATGTTTTTCTGCATTAGCCAGCGGTCCGGGCGCGCCAGATCATGACGGCAAATAAGGCCGCCCCGGTCAGCAGGCCGAGCGAGCCGAGCATCGTCGGTAACACCGGACCGCCAGTCAGCGTGAAGACGAGACCGATCATTGTGATGGGCGTCGCAACGACAAAAATCCAAAATTGATAGGGCGCAAGCGGTGAGGCTTTCAGCACCGGCCACTGCCGATAGGCCAGGCCGAAGATCGCATGACAGGCGAAGCCGACGAGATTGATATGCGCGTGAACCGGCATCAAATGAAAGTCATTCGCAGCGCCCATGCCGATGCCGAGGATCATGCCGATCACCAGCCAGGCCGCGCCGAGCGCTATATAATTCCAGTCGATGGTCTTCATCGTTCCCCCCCCCCGCGCGCTGATATCGGGCCAAAAGGCCGCGACCAACGCTGGTTGACCCTCTGCCCGGCATCCGCTATGTGACAAGGCATAGAATTCCAGGGGAATAGCGTGTCTGCAACCCTTATCGTAAGCTCGGCGCCGGAGATGGGACGGAGGTAGCTCCGCTTTCCCAGCATCGGCGCTTACCCAGGCCCTCGCGGGCCTTTTTTATTGCCTAAATTCCTGTTGCCCAATTTTCTGTTGATTGGGGATTTGGCAGGACGCATGAAGGCGCGAGCCCTTTGGGCCGTTTGGAGGATGGATATGAGCGAGGTCATGACCGGCGCGGATATGGTGGTCGAAGCCCTGAAGGATCAGGGTGTTACGACGCTGTTCGGCTATCCGGGCGGGGCCGTACTTCCGATCTATGATGCGCTGTTCCACCAGAACGCCATCCAGCACGTTCTCGTGCGACATGAGCAGGGCGCGGCGCATGCGGCCGAAGGTTTTGCGCGCTCGACGGGCAAAGTCGGCGTTTTGCTCGTGACTTCCGGGCCCGGCGCGACCAATGCCATTACCGGCCTGACCGACGCTTTGATGGATTCGATCCCGATCGTCTGCATCACCGGCCAAGTGCCGACGCATCTGATAGGCTCCGACGCCTTCCAGGAATGCGACACGGTCGGCATCACGCGTCATTGCACCAAGCACAATTATCTCGTCCGTTCGGTCGAGGACCTGCCGCGCGTTCTGCATGAGGCCTTTTACGTGGCTCAGCATGGCCGGCCGGGTCCCGTCGTGATCGACATCCCGAAGGATGTGCAATTCGCCCGCGGCACCTATGTCGGCCCGCAGAACATCGAGCACAAACATTATCACCCGCAGGTGAAGCCCACCTCCGACAAGATCGCGCAGGCGGTGGCGATGATGGCCGCCGCCAAGAAGCCGGTCTTTTATACGGGCGGCGGCGTCATCAATTCCGGTCCCGAAGCCTCGCGCCTGCTGCGCGAACTCGTCGCCGCGACGGGCTTTCCGATCACCTCGACCTTGATGGGTCTCGGCGCCTATCCGGCCGCGGGCCCGAATTGGCTTGGCATGCTCGGCATGCACGGCACGTTCGAAGCCAACAATGCGATGCATGATTGCGATCTGATGATCGCCGTCGGCTCGCGATTCGACGACCGCATCACCGGTCGCCTCGATGCCTTCGCGCCCTATTCGAAGAAGATCCACATCGATATCGATCCGTCTTCGATCAATAAGAATGTGAAGATCGATCTCGGCATTGTCGGCGACTGCACCCATGTGCTGTCCGACATGCTGAGCGCCTGGCGCGAGCAGAAGCTGAAGGCCGATGCCGCGGCTCTGCACAAATGGTGGGAACAGATCGCGGTCTGGCGGGCGCGCAAGTCGCTCTCCTACAAACATTCCGACAAGATCATCAAGCCGCAATGGGCGGTCGAACGCCTCTATGCGGCGACGAAGGATCGCGACACCTACATCTCGACGGAAGTCGGCCAGCATCAGATGTGGGCCGCGCAATATTTCCACTTCCAGGACCCGAACCGCTTCATGACCTCGGGCGGTCTCGGCACGATGGGCTATGGCCTGCCGGCGGCGATTGGCGCGCAGATGGCGCATCCACATTCGCTCGTCATCGACATTGCCGGCGAAAGCTCGATCTTGATGAACATTCAAGAGCTGTCGACGGCCGCGCAGTACCGGCTGCCGGTCAAGATCTTCATCATCAACAATGAATATCTCGGCATGGTGCGGCAATGGCAGGAACTGCTGCATGGCGGCCGCTATTCGGAGAGCTATGCGTCGGCGCTGCCGGATTTCGTCAAGCTTGCCGAGGCTTATGGTGCGCATGGCATCCGCTGCTCCGATCCGGCCGATCTCGATGACGCGATCAAGGAAATGATCGAGACGCCGCGCACTGTGGTCTTCGACTGCCTCGTCGATCAGACGGAAAACTGCCTGCCGATGATCCCGTCCGGCAAGGCGCATAATGAAATGATCCTGCCGGATACGGATGAGGATGTCGGCAACGTCATCGATGCGGCCGGAAAGATGCTGGTTTAGTAAGAACGGTTCACCTTTAAGAGGACGTCCTTCGCATGAACGCGCCAGTGAACGCGCCCGCGGCGCCGCTTTCGCCCTATTCATCGGCAGTCGGCAAATCCAATATCGAGACGCATACGCTCTCTGTTCTCGTCGACAATGAGCCGGGCGTCCTCGCCCGCGTCGTCGGTCTTTTCTCCGGCCGCGGCTACAACATCGAAAGCCTGACGGTCGCCGAGGTTGCGCATGCCGAGCATTTTTCCCGCATCACCATCGTGACGTCGGGAACGCCGGAAGCGATTGAGCAGATCGGCCATCAGCTCGAACGTCTGGTGCCGGTCCGCAAGGTCACCGATCTGACGCTGCTCGGCAATTCGGTTCAGCGCGAACTCGCGATGATCAAGGTCGCCGGTCGCGGCGATTGCCGCGTCGAAGCGCTGCGGCTTGCCGAAGCCTTCCGCGCCCGCGTCATCGATGCGTCGATCGAAAGCTTCGTCTTCGAATTGACCGGCGCGGTCGACAAGATCGATCAGTTCATCGAGTTAATGCGGCCGATCGGCCTTGTCGAAGTCTCGCGCACCGGCGTTGCCGCCATGTCGCGCGGCAAAGACCCGATATGAAGATTTTATGGGCTCATCCGGCGCGCACCCGATGCGGCCGCGCCGGCAGCCATTCAAACGAACTTACTTGCGAACTCAAATGAGTGGAATCACGGCTGCGGCCGTCAAAGAGGGACCTGAAACAGCATGCGCGTTTATTACGATCGGGATGCCGATATTAATCTCATCAAGGGCAAGAAGGTAGCCGTTGTCGGCTATGGCAGCCAGGGACATGCGCATGTCCTCAACATGCGCGACTCCGGCGTCAAGGATGTCTGCGCTGCGCTGAAGGAAGGTTCTGCCACTGCCAAGAAGGCCGCCGGCGAAGGCATTGCGGTGAAGTCCGTCGCGGAAGCGGCCGCTTGGGCCGATGTCGTGATGATGTTGACCCCCGACGAATTGCAGGGCGACATCTATC
>CAZXXA010000030.1:0-42558 GCA_964644615.1 uncultured Methylovirgula sp.
GATCCGCATTATCGAAGGGCTGATGAAGCGCAAAGGCAAGTTCGACGCGATCATCGTCGAGACGACTGGTCTTGCCGATCCGGCGCCCGTCGCCCAGACCTTCTTCGTCGATACCGATGTGCAATCGGCGGCGCGGCTCGATGCCGTTGTTACGGTCGCTGACGCGAAATGGCTGTCCAAACGGCTGAAGGATGCGCCGGAAGCGAAGAACCAAGTCGCTTTCGCCGATGTCATCCTGCTCAATAAGACTGATCTCGTGAGCGCCGCTGAACTCGACGAGGTCGAGGCGCGCATCCGGGCGATCAACCCCTATGCCAAATTGCACCGGACCAATCATTGTGCGGTGCCGCTCAACGCCGTGCTCGGCCGCAATGCCTTCGATCTCGACCGTATCCTCGAAATCGAGCCGGAATTTCTGAGCGTCGAGGATGAGCACGATCATGATCATCATGGTCATGATCATCACGGCCACGATCATCATCATCACGATCATGGGCACGACCATGGTCACGATCATCAAGACCACGACCACCACAACGGCCATGGCCGCGGCCTGAAGCATTACCACGATGAAGACATGCAATCGGTCGCCATTTCGATCGATGGCGATGTCGATCCGGAAAAATTTCTCGGCTGGCTCAACGAATATGTGCAGAAGGAAGGGCCGTCGATCCTACGCTCAAAAGGCATTCTCGCCTTCAAGAACGAGCCGAAGCGTTTCGTCTTCCAAGGCGTCCATATGATCCTCGACGGCAATCTGCAGCGGGATTGGAAGCCCGAGGAAAAGCGTCAAAGTCGTCTTGTCTTCATCGGACGGCAATTAAAGGAAGACGAGATTCGTCAAGGGTTTCTGGCTTGCGCGGCGTAAATTCGCTACGCTTTGGCGCAGCAAATTCGTGATTTGTCTCGCGCTTGTCACATATCGGAAATACCGCCGTGTTCAAAGTAGCGCCGGGCCTACTGCCGCGGCTTTGCTCGAACATGAAGCGCCAACCAGATGACCATGGTCGATCCAGTCAGCTCTCTTACTGACGATGTCAAGCCGATCGAGGCCGGCGCGCATGTCACCGCCGCGGCCTTTCTCGGCACGACTCCGGTGTTGGCGCTCGGCGACGGAACCGTTGTCCTTGTAGGGCCGCCGAGCGACCGGCGTGTGACCCTCCATGATGATGGCGCCATTCTCGTCGCCGCTTGTACCGGACAGAAATTGATTACCGGCGGCGGCGACGGCCGCGTCAATGCGATCGATGCCGAAGGCAATCGCGAAGAAATCGCCGACGAAAAAGGCAAATGGATCGATTCACTCGTCGGCCGCGAGGATTTTTCGATTGCCTGGTCGACGGGACGCCAAGTTCGCGCCCGCGATCCGAAAGGCGTGATCAAGACCTTTAACGCCCCGTCCTCGGTACGCGGTCTCGCCTATGCGCCGAAAGGTTACCGGCTGGCGATCGCGCATTATAACGGCGCGACGCTCTGGTTTCCGAACACTGCGGCGCCGATCGAAACCCTTGAATGGAAGGGCGCGCATCTCGATGCGATCTTTTCGCCCGACGGTCGCTTTCTCGTCACCTCGATGCAGGAGAATGCGCTGCATGGCTGGAGGCTGGCCGACAAGCGCGACATGCGCATGAGCGGCTATCCCGCCAAGACGCGGTCTTTCTCCTGGTCGCCCGACGGACATTGGTTGGCCACGTCGGGTGCCGATGCCTGCGTGGTGTGGCCGTTCAAGGACAAAGACGGCCCGATGAACAAGGAGCCACGCGAGTGCGGCGTGCGCCGGACGAAAGTCTCGCGCGTTGCCTTCCACCCGAAGGCGCCGGTGCTCGCGATCGGTTATGACGACGGCTGGATCTTGCTGTGCCGCTTGTCCGATGCGGCGGAAATTCTTGTCCGCCGCCCTGCAGAAGAGGAACAAGATCCAGTTTCGGCGCTTGCCTGGGATCATGCCGGCACGCGTCTTTTGTTTGGAACCACGGAGGGTAAGGCCGGCATTCTGCATATGCCGGCTTGAGACTGAAACAGCTTGGCAGGGGCGCCGATTCAGTGCCGAATTCGGCTAATTGCTGCCAAAGCGTTTCGGTGAGATCGTCGCCGGCGAATTGCTGAGGGATCGCATGATCATTCGCCGCCTCGCCCTCTTCTTCGCCGCGCTGTCCGGGCTTCTCACAACCCAAATGCCGGAATATTGGCAGCAATATCGTCAGCGGCTCGAGGGTGCGATCGACGAACTGGCAGCAATCGTCCAGCAATTCGATGCCGAAGCCATGAAAGAAGGTTTAAGCGAGAGCGCAGCCATTGCCCGGCTGGAAGCAAATTCCGACGTGCTGGCGCGGGAACGCGGCATCGACATGCAGCATGCCGTCAATCGCCTGCATAAGCTGCGGGAATCCGATTCCGCCTTCAACAATAAGAATCTGCCGGAGAAATGGTGGACACTCGCGCGGACGTTCGATCCAGCCATAGCGGCGCGGGCCTACGAGATCTATCAGCCGGCGGTGCCGACAACGAGTGATGGCTTTATCGCTGGCATCATTGGCTTCTTCATCGGCTGGGGTCTCATCCATTTGCTCGGACTGCCGATCCGCTATCGTCACAAAATCTTGAGACGATCCCCACCGACATCGACGGATGCGCGGACAATGCGCGCCTGAATGCCGCGCATAATTTCTGTCTGCGCAAGTTTATTCAATGTTATCGAACATTTGCGCGATCCAAAAAACAGAATTTTGTCTTTCGTGCCAAGAATGCGACGTGGGCTGATCTGCTGTGTTGTTGAGATGCTATTGACGTGCTGTGAAGCTGTCGCAATGGTGCGCCACTGTCAGGGTGAAGTTGGGGCGAGTGATGATGTTGCGGATAATTGAAACGCGCTACGCGACACGTCGCTGTCTTTTCGAACACAGTTCGCCGGATTCGTCTCCGATGTCATGTCACTGATCACGACATGCGACTCGCTTGCTTCGGCGACTTAAGCTAAAAACGCCCCTCATTGCCTGTGGCACCTGCATTTCTATGGCCGATTTTTACGACCGCTATGAAACACGAGCGCCGCGCTCTCGCGATGCGGCCTTGCTGCGCGATCTACGCGGCATCCTCAGTGTAGCAAAAGCCCGGGCTGCCGGCTTGCGCCATCAGCTCAAAGGTGTGGAACTCGATTCGCTCAAGGGACGCGCCGATCTCGCGCTGATTCCCGTCGTGCGGAAGGCCGATCTGACGGCGCGAGAAAAGGAGATGCCGCCCTTTGGCGGCGCTTGCGCGACCCGTCCCAGCGCATTGCTGCATCTCTTGATGGCGCAGGACGCGGTCTTCCTGCCGGAAGGTCACGCAAAGGACTGGTGGAACGCCGCGCGCGCGCTCTTTGCCGCGGGCATACGCAAGGGCGACCTTGTTCTCAATTGCTTCTCCTATCATTTGCTCGCGGAAGGTCATATGCTCGACAGCGGATTGCGCGCGCTCGGTTGCGCCGTGATTCCGGCCGGAAATACGGATCTCGCAGCGACGCTGACGGCCATCGAGCATTATGCGCCGACGGCCTATTGCGGGCCGGCCGATCATCTTGCGTGTCTGGCCGAGAAGGCAGTTGCAGGCGGCCGCAACATTGCGTCGCTCAAGCGCGCCTTCATCGGCACTTCTCCGGTTTCGGCCGAGACGAAGGTGGCGCTTTCAGCACATGACATCACGCTTTATTCCGCCTATGCGCCGTCGCATCTCGGCGTCGTCGCCTATGAAACCGAGGCGCGCGATGCGCTCGTCGTCAATGAGGGGCTGATCGTCGAGATCGTCCGCCCGGGCACCAACGACCCCCTGCCCGTAGGCCAGTTTGGCGAGATCGTGGTGACGCGGCTCAATGCGGATTATCCGCTGCTGCGTTTCGGGACCGGCGATCTATCCGCCATTGTCGCAGGCCCATCGCCCTGCGGGCGCACCAATATGCGGATCGACCGGATCCGTCCGGCCGCCGTCGCGTGAGCTGAAGCCTTTACCATCCGCGCTGCAAAGACTATGTCCGGCGGATGGTCGCGCCAGAGACGATCCTGCCAGGATCAATTCCCAATGTGTTGTCGATTGCCGGCTCGGACCCCTCTGCAGGGGCCGGGATTCAGGCTGATCTCAAGACGTTTGCGGCGCTCGGCTGCTATGGGCTTTGCGCGATCACGGCTTTGACCGTGCAAAATACCCGAGGCGTCCTCGACGTCTCCGTTCTACCCGCGGATTTGGTCGCGGCGCAGATCGATGCGCTCTTTGCCGACAGCGCGATCGAGGCGGTGAAGATCGGCATGCTCGGCTCCGTCGAAATCGCCGAAGCTGTCGCCGAACGGCTGGCCCGCCACAAGCCGCCTTTTGTCGTGCTCGATCCCGTGCTGGCTTCATCGGGCGGCAAGGCGCTCGCCTCGGCAGCTTTGGCGAGAACGATCGTTGCGCGCCTCGCGCCGCATGTGACACTGGTGACGCCCAATCTTATGGAAGCAGCGGCGCTTGCGGAGATGAACCCGCCGCGCACGCAAGACGACATAAAGACGGCTGCAAAGGCGCTACACAAGCGAGGCTTCCCGGCTGTCCTCGTCAAAGGCGGTCATAGCGAAGGCGCGACCGCCGACGATATTCTCTTCGACGGGCAGGACTATCGGTCATTTTCGCTGCCGCGCCTTGCGGCACGCAATACGCATGGGACGGGCTGCACGCTGTCATCCGCCATTGCCGCCTATCTCGCGCGGCGCCAGACGCTTGCGGCATCGATCGCCGCCGCGAAAGACTATCTGCAAGGCGCGCTTGCAGGCGCCGATCGGCTTGCTGTCGGCAAAGGCGTGGGGCCGCTCGATCATTTCCATCGCGACCGATAGGGACATTCTCCGACACATGTTCTTCTCGAAAAAGCCGCGCAACTTTTTCGGAACATGGGTCAGCCGGCGAGACCTTCGAGGCTGTGGATTTGCGAGAGCAGGGCGCGCAACGCCGCCGGCTTCAGCGGCTTGTTGAGCAGACGGACATCGAGCGTTCGCGTATGGCTGCGCAGGTCGCGGCTGTGATCGGCCGTCACCAATATGGCAGGCAGATGCTTGCCGAATTTGGCGCGTAGCATCTCGATAACGGCGAGTCCGTCGCTGCTGTCGAGATGATAGTCGCTGATGACGGCATCGGGATAGAGATCCTGCTCTTGCAGCTTCGCCAATATGTCGTCGGCATCGGCGCTCGCGATACACTGGCAACCCCAATCTTCAAGCAAGAGGGTCATGCCGTGCAGCACGGCTGGTTCATTGTCGATGAGCGCGATCGTCATGCCGCCGAGCGAAGCGGCCGCTTTGGCGGGAGGCTCCGACCGCGGCGCAGGCTGGGGCGGCCGCTCGATTCCGAGCGGAATATCGACGCTGAACATGGAGCCTTTGCCGAGCGTCGATCGCAAAGCGATCGCATGGCCGAGCGTGCGGGACAGGCGTTCGACGATGGAAAGGCCGAGGCCGACGCCGCGCGCGGTTTTCATGGCGGGCGCAAGACGTTCGAATTCGCGGAAAATATCGCGCTGCTTGTCCTGCGGAACGCCGATGCCGGTGTCGTAGACGCAAAGCCGCAGAAACTCGTCTTTGCGGCGCGCGCCGACAAGAATGCACCCGGCCTGCGTATATTTGATCGCATTGGAGATCAGATTTTGCACGAGCCGGCGCAGCAGGCGGCGGTCCGAACGCACGGTCAATGAGCATGGCACAAAGACGAGCTCCAGGCCTTTTTCGCTGGCGAGCGGCGCGAATTCAAGCCGGAGCTGATTGAGGATTTCATCGAGCCGGAAATCGGTGATCTCCGTCGGCATCGCTTTGGCATCGAGCCGTGAAATGTCGAGGAGCGTCGTCAATATGTCCTGCACTGCTTCGAGCGATGCATCGACATGGCGGGCGAGATGCGTTTCGTCCTCTGAGTTGCCGCCCATGCGATTGGCGAGCGAGGCCGCGAAGAGGCGCGCGGCATTGAGCGGCTGCAGCAGGTCGTGGCTGGCCGCCGCGAGAAAGCGCGTCTTGGACAGATTGGCTTCCTCGGCTTCGGCCTTGGCGCGCACGAGCTCGGCATTGAGCTTGACGAGCTCTTCGGTGCGTTCCTTGACGCGCCGCTCGAGCACCTCATTGGCAAATTCGAGTTCGAGCTCCGATTCCGCCTGCGCCGTCGCGTCGATATAGGTCGCGACAATGCCGCCATCAGGCATGCGGGCGGAGCGCACTTCGACAATGCGGCCGGAGGACAGCGGCAGGCGCAAGGGCTCGCCGCCGGCCACCAGTGTTTCGAGCCGCATGGCCAGATATTCGTCCGACGGGCCGGGGCCGTAAATGCCGCGCTCGGCGTTGTAGCGAATGATTTCGTCGAGCGGCCGGCCCTCATAGAGCATCTCGTTCGGCAGGTCGAAAAGATCGCGGAACTCGCGGTTCCAGCACATCAGGCGCAGGTCGCGGTCGAAGACGGTGATGCCTTGTTTGGCGACATCGATCGCATGTTGCAGGAGGTCGCGATTGTGCTGAATCTCGACCGAGATTTCATTGACGAAGTCGAGCGTCGCGTCGCGGTTGACGCCGCGTCTCGCAAAAAGCAACGACAGAACGAGGCGCGATGAAGCGGCGCCAATCGTCGATGCCATGAGATGTTCGGTGAAGCGCAGAAGCTGGATATCGGCTTCGGTATCCGCTGCGACGGTGATGCCGCGCGCCGCCAGAAATTGCCCGAAAGCCCGTCGCGCGCGCTCCGTGCCGATGCAGCGGGCAGCGGCGTCTTCGAGTTCCTTGACCGTGACACGCAAGCGCGCCGGGCGAAAGGCTTGCGCCATCGGCGCTGTGCGGGCGCCGAGAAAGACATCGGCTTGCAGCCGCTCCATCGGCCGCGCTTGGCGTGTCAGCGAAAAGCCGATGAAGGCGAGCGCATTGGCGCCGAGGCTGAACAGCACGCCATGAACGAGCGGCGGCAGATCCACGCCGAAGAGAGCGGTTGGACGCAGCAGCGCAATGCCGAGCGGGCCATGATCCATGACATCGGCAAGCGGCTCGAGCGAGGGGAGAAAGAGCGTGTAGGCCCAGAAGATGAAGCCCGTCGCGAGCCCGGCGATGGCGCCGCGTGCATTGCCGCGGCGCCAGATGAGTCCGCCGATGAAGGCTGGCGCGATCTGTGCCACGCAGGCGAAGGACAAAAGGCCGATGGCCGCGAGCGCGGCATCGCTGGCGTGGCGGAAATAAAGATAGGCCAGGAAAAGCAGCAGGACGATCGAGAACCGGCGCACATAGAGGACGACGACGCCGATGTCGCGCCGTTCGATGGGCTGGCGCATCTGCGGCAGGCGCAGCAGCAGAGGCATGACAAGGTCGTTCGAGACCATGATCGCGACCGCGACCGATCCCATAACGACCATGGCCGCGGCTGCGGAGAGACCGCCAACCAGCGTTATCAATACAATGGGGCCAGCTTTGGCGGCGATCGGCAAGGCGAGGACCGTCATATCGCGGTCGATGGCGCCTTCGGGGAAGGTCAGAAGCCCGGCGATCGCCAGCGGAATGACGAAGATATTGATGGCGATGAGATAGAGCGGGAAGGCCCAGGCCGCCTTGCGGACGTCGTCTTCGTTGCGGTTTTCGACGATGGTCACGTGAAATTGGCGCGGCAGAAAGACGATCGCCATGCCGGCAAGAAGCGTCATCACCAGCATCGTCGGCCAATCGGCTGTCGTCGCAATACGGGCCGACAGCGTGGCGCTCTGCGCGACCCGATGCGTCAGATCGCCGAGCCCGTCGAACATGCCCCAGGTGACATAGATGCCGACGCAGAGGAAGGCGATGAGCTTGATCACGGACTCCATCGCGATCGCGAGCATGAGGCCGTCCTGATGCTCCGTCGCATCGGTGCGCCGCGTGCCGAAAGCGATGCCGAAACCGGCCAGCACCAGCGCCACCACGGCCGAGAGCGCATTCGGGGCCGATGTCGCAACCGAGCCGTCGCTCGCGTTGAGCACGGTCGCGATGGAGGCGGAGATCGCCTTGAGCTGCAGCGCAATGTAGGGCACGACGCCGATCACGGTGATGAAGGCGACGAGGGCGGCGACGGAGCCCGATTTGCCGTAGCGCGCCGCGACGAAATCGGCGATCGAGGTGACGTTCTGTGCTTTGGCTAGCCGCAGGATGCGCAGAAGGAAGGGATGCAGCAGGCCGAAGACGACGATCGGGCCGATGTAGATCGCCAGAAACTCGACGCTGTGCGAGGAGGCTATGCCGACCGAGCCGAAGAAGGTCCAGGAGGTGCAATAGACCGCAAGGCTCAGCACATAGATGGCGCTGCGGGCGCGCTCGCTGACGAAGCGGCGCCCGGCCGTATCGCCATAGCGGGCGACCGCGAAGAGGCCAATGAAATAGGCCAGCGTCGAGAGGATGGCGAGCCAGCCCGCGATCATGCGCCGATCCGATGCTCCCAAGCGTCGCGGGGCGCAATCGCCCCCGGCCGGGGAGCTTATCAGCTTTGGATCGGCAAATGCCATGGCCTCGAAAAGACCCCGGCGCATCGACTTTCCGTCTCCGGACGCTATCTTCAAGCGCGGTCAGCAGGGAGGGGTCCATGTTTGCCAAAATGCTGCGGGATTTCCGCGATTTTGCAATGCGGGGCAATGTCGTCGATCTGGCGATCGCCGTCATCATCGGCGCCGCTTTCAGTAAGGTCGTCAATTCGCTCGTGGAAGACATCATCATGCCGGTGATCGGCGCGATCACGGGCGGCCTCGATTTTTCCAACTATTTTCTGCCTTTGAGCAAAACGGTCACCGCGCATGCCTTGGCCGACGCCCGCCGTCAGGGAGCGGTCCTCGCCTGGGGCAATTTTTTGACGATTATTGTCAACTTCACCATCATCGCCTTCGTCCTCTTCCTCCTGGTGCGGGGGATGCTGCTTTTGCACCGTAACGCACAGAAAGAAGCGGAAGCGCAGCCGCCAGCGCCGCCGCGTCAGGAAGTGTTGCTTGAAGAAATCCGAGACATTCTCGCGAGACAGCAGCGCTGACAAAAAAATCCCCCGCCAAACGGCGGGGGATTTTCTTTAGCGGGGGAAAAGAGCTGGGATGCGTCCGACTGTCGGCGTGAAGCAATCCTACTTCGAATCACCTGAACCCGAATCGTCCGGCTCGCCGCCGTCGTGCATCTGATCCATGCCATGCATATGATCCATGCCGTGCATGTGTTCCATGCGCCAGCGCTCCATCATCGCGAAATGACGATGATGCGGACGTATGGCGCGCAGCAGAACCGGCAGGCGATGCTTCTGCTCGTCGTTCAGAGCGGCATAGAGCGGGCCCGAAGCCGCAGCGAGCTTCTTCAAAGCTTGGCCGCGGGCGATCATATTGTCGCTGCGCATCTGCAGCCGCGCGACAGGATCGAGCGTCTTGCCTTGATCATGAAACGCCTGACGCTCCGATGCGACAAGCTTGGCAAAATCGCGAAAAGCCTGCTCGACCGGCGGCCAGAGCTTGTCCTGGTCGGCGGTCAGTTCGAGACCGGCATGCAGAGCGGCGAGCCGCGCATCGAGGAAGGCAGCACGATCGGCCGGCGACGGCATGAAGGGATGGTGTTCGCCGCTATTGTCGGTTTGAGCGGCGGGTTCAGCCTGTGCAACGACATTCGCCGAGACAATGCCGGCGCCGACAAGGCTCATGATTGCAATGACGACGGGAAGGCGGGGTGCCATTTTAATCTCCTGTGATCTGTTCGATCGCGCCGGAGTCTGCCACTGCCTCAAACTTCAGCAAATTAAGCTTTTGAAAGATTCGCACGAACCGTCGTTTTAAAGATCAACTTCTAGTGTTGAACGACAAACACATGATACGGCGCATTGTTTTGTAAAGAGGGCCTATCGGTTTGTAACGAATGTAACCACGCCGGAACATGATTGCTTTCCAGCGCCGCCGCCAGGCCATGCGGTGCGCGCTTCGCAAAAGTCGCGGTTTCCGCCAGGCCCGCGCAGGTGATGATATAGGTCACATGATGCGCGGTAAGAATTGTGCGCGCTTTGTCGGGTGGCGCAAGCATCGCATCGATCATTGCGCGGTTGCCATCATTGTCGCGGTGATAAGGTGCAGCGAGGACGCTATGCGGCGTGAAAGCCAAGAGATGCGATCCCGCATCGATCGGCCCTGCGACGAGACCTGGCGGTAGTTTCGCCAGTGGCGCAAAGGCGGCGGAGGTGAGGCAGCCGGTTTTCGGTTTCCAGTCCGCGCGCGCTGGCTTCGTCGGAATGACCAGCGCCCAGCCCACGGCTGAAAACGGCAGGACGAGACAGAAGGACAAGGCAGCGGCCGCCTGCCATTTCGTAGCAGCGAGCTTTTCGCGCAAAGCGACGATGACCCATGCGCCGCCAAAGGCCGCGACCAGCGTAGCGAAACTTATCACGCGGATCATCCAGACCGACAGCGCCGCCGCGGCGAGGGCCATCGTGGCGACGACGAGCCAACGGGCGCGGTCCTCGTTTCGAACTCGTATGAAAGCGACGACCGAGGCAGCGGTGCCGAGCCCGATCGGCAGCATCATCATGACCGCGGTGCCGGCGTCTTGCGCGAAAAGACGCCGCAGTGAAAAGCCTTCGATGACATTGTTCAGCCAGATCTCGCGCACCAGCGGATCGATGCCGTGATAGGGATCGATGTAGCAGACGGGTTTGATCGCGAGCATGGCAGCAAGCACCAGCGCTCCACCAAAGCTCGCAACCAGAATGCGGCCCGTGCGTGTCGGAAATTTGCGTGACGCAATGGCGAGACCGCCGAGCACGATGGCGCCCGCCATGCCGGGCACGAAGGTGACCGGCGAATAGGCGTCGCAGACCGTCATGGCCCAGCGCGAAGGCGCGATGGTCGCGACATAGGCAAGCGGCAATGCGATGCCGAGACCAAGCGCGAAAAAGCCTAAGGTCCTTTGCACATCATGGCCGCGCCAGACCCAGAGGATGGCGGCGAGCGCGGCGAGCAGCAGGACGAAGGGAAGCGTTTCGAGTCCGATGGCCAGAGAGAGAGCCGCGAGTACGCCGGCTGTCGCTGCGCGGTGGGCTTTCTCGGGTTCCAGCGCTTCGACGAAACTCGCGATCATGAAGATTGAGAGCATGATCTGCGGCGCCGAATGATGAATGCGGCCAGGCTGAAACTGGCCGACCTCCATACCGCTCAAAACCGTCAGCAGGAGTATGGGAATGACAGCGGCCGGACCGATCAGCACTTTGGCGATCCGCGCCATGCCGTAGTAGAGCAGCCCTTGCAGGATCAGCGGAAAGGCAATGCGGCTCGCCCGCTCGGCGAGATCGGGCGGCAGGACGAGGCCGAAGAGCTTGATCAGAACCGCGAGCGGCAGATCGACAAGCCGCGACCAATGCATGAACACGCCGTTCGGTGGATCGAGCCGGTAGGCTGTCAGATCGAACCAGCCCTGGCCGTGCAGAAACGCGCGAACTTCCACGAAGCGCATGGCATCGTCGGAATCGAAGAATGTGCCCTTTTGCCAAACATCGATGACGATCGAGCCGGACAAAAACAGGCCGAGCGCCAAGGCGATGCCGATCAGCAGCCAGAGCGGTATTGATGTTTCGCTCTTGGCTGAGCGCGACTGAGTCTTGCTGGACGAAAGAGCAAAGGGCGTCAAAGCCGATCCTGGGCGCATTGGCGGCCGCATGCGGCCGACGACGGCGAACTGCCGAATTGATCGATGACTTCTGGATCAAAAGCTTTGATGGAGCGTTACGCGCAGCAAGACAAAGCGGCGCGATCGTCTCAATACACTCCCACAGAGCCAAAGTTGGATGGACTTAAGAGTCCGTTAAGCACTTTCGGCTCTTTTACCGAACACAGGGAGACATGAGGCCGCCTGTTAAGCACTGCCCGGCAGAGCATGGCGCTGTCCGGTAGGCCAAAGGTGGATCTTCCCATGAGCGCTTTCTTTGATGGCGCGGCGGTGCGTAACCGCAGCTTTGCTGAAATCCTCGATGATGTCGCGACGAAGGACGAGACGCCTGAGCCGTCGCGCATGCGGTCCTTCTCCGATTCCGCGAGCCAGGAGTGGTTTTTCTCCATGCTCAATCGGGCAGCGTCTGGGCCGAAAGGCGGGCCGGCTGCTTTCTTCGACGCGGATGCCGACAGCGCGGTCGCCGAAGATATCGCCGAGGCTGTTCCGGCCGAGCCGATCTCTTTCGATCTCGATGAAGGCAAGATCGCGGCCGAACTCGATCTCGCTTCGGCGCGCAGCGTCATGGAGCTGAAACGGGCACGGCGGATGTTCGCGCGCCGCTATCACCCCGATCTCTTCGCGCCGGATCTGCGGCCGCTCGCCACCGCGCGCATGCAGCTTGCCAATATGCTGCTCGACAAGAAACGCCACGAGCTCGAAGGCAGGTATTGATTTTCTGATACATCTTGCGCCGATCACGCGCCTTGCCGGCGCATGTTGCGCCATGCGATGATCGCCCATGCGATCGATCGATCTCAATTGCGACTGCGGCGAAAGTTTCGGCGTCTATCAAATGGGCGATGACGGAGCGATGCTCGATATTGTCACGAGCGCCAATGTCGCCTGCGGTTTTCATGGCGGCGATCCAGAAGTCATGGCCGCGACGTTCCGCATGGCCAGGGAAAAGGGCGTCGCCGTCGGCGCGCATCCCGGCTTTCCCGATCTCGCCGGCTTCGGCCGCCGACGCATTCCTTATTCGCCGGGCGAGATCGAGCGCATCGTGGCCTATCAGATAGGCGCGGCGCAGGCGCTGGCCGCCTATTCGGGTCACAAGATCACCCATGTGAAACCGCATGGCGCCTTGAGCAATATCGCGATGGAAGATCGCGATGTGGCGCGTGCGATCGCCAGAGCGGTGCGCGTGGTCGATCCCGAGCTCGCCTTTCTGGCTGTCGCGAAAAGCGCGCTCGAACAGGCAGGGCTCGCCGAACGGCTCAATATCGTCTCGGAGATTTTTGCCGACCGCGCCTATACCGATCGCGGCCTGCTTATGCCGCGTGGCCAGGACGGCGCGGTTCTGCATGATGCCGATGCCGTGGCCGAACGCGTGTTGGCCATGGTCTCGGAGGGCGCCTTGATCGCCCCCTCGGGCCAGCGCATTCCGGTGCCGATCCATTCGGTCTGCGTGCACGGCGATACGCCGAATGCGGTCGGCATGGCAAAAGCCGTGCGCTTGAGGCTCGAAGCCGCCGGGATCACGCTAAAGGCGTTCGTGGACGTGAATCTGCGGCATTAGCTATCCTTCCCCTCGAGGGGAAGGTGTCAGCGCTGGGTAGCGGCGCTGACGGACGGGGCTTCTTGTGACCCCCCACCCGGCTTGCAGGCAAGCCATCCTTCCCTGAAGGGGGATTTGCGGTCAGAACTCTACACCGCGCCCGCGTCGACGCGCGGGGTCACCTCGCTCAAGCCATCATCTTCGGTGCGCCGCTTGAAGTCGCCATAGCGCAGCGCCAGCGTCGGCAGCACGAGCAGATTGAGCGCCATCGAGGTAAGGAGGCCGCCGAGAATCACCACCGCCATCGGGCCCTCGATTTCGCGCCCGGGATCTTTCATGCCGAGCGCCAACGGCAGAACGCCAAGCGCGGTGACGAGCGAGGTCATGACGATGGCGGCGAGCCGGTCGGCGGCACCCTTGACGGCGGTCTCCAGCGACCAGGGCAGGCCTTCAAGTTCGACGAGATCGCGGTAATGCGCGATCATCAGGATCGAATTGCGCAAAGTGACGCCGAACAGCGTGACGAAGCCGACCATCGAGCCGAGCGATAGGACGCCGCCAGAGAAAAAGACGGCCGCGACGCCGCCGACGAAGGCGAAGGGTAGGTTGGCGAGAACGAGCAGAAGGTTGCGGCCGTTCTGGGTGATGACGGCAAGCAGGACGATGATGCCGATGCCGGCGATCAGCGAATTCAGCAGGAGCGCGCGCTGCGAGCGCGACTGTTCTTCCGCCGTGCCGCGGAATTCGACATAGGTCCCAGACGGAAAGGAGATATTGGCGGCGATGTCCTTCTTCGCATCCTCCACGAAAGAGGCGACGTCGCGGCCGGCCACATTGGCGGTCACGGTCTGCAGCCGCCGAGCGCCCTGGTGCTGCACACGATAGCGGCCGGCGCTTTCAAAGACATCGGCCACCTGGCTGAGCCGCAGATAGACGCCCTTGGCGGTGCGCAGCGGAAGGTCGGCGACATCCGAAACGCTGGCGCGGCTCGGCTCATCGAGGATGACGAGGACCGGAAAGACGCGATTGCCGTCGTAGACCTGGCCGACAGTGTCGCCCTGATAGGCGGTGCGGACGGCATCGAGCACTTCGACCGAGGTGAGGCCCCAGCGTTCGAGATCGTCGTGCCGTAATTTGATCGTGAGTTGCGGCATGCCGGGCGGCGATTGCAATTGCACATCGGCGGCGCCGCGCGCTTTGGCGAGCACATGCGCAACCTCTTCCGCCTTGCGGTCGAGGACATCGAGATCATTGCCATAGACGTTCACGACGACGGGCGCCGTATAGCCCGAGAGCGTCTCCTCGATCCGTTCGGTCAGGAAGGTGTTGATGGCGAAATTCGCGCCCGGGATGGTGGCGAGCGCCTTGCGGATTTCGCCAGGCGCCGCCTCCGCGTCCTCGGCGCTCAGCGGCTTCAATTCGATCTCGAATTCGCTGTGTTGCGTGCCGTTGGTGTCGTCGGCAAGCTCGGCCCGCCCGACGCGTTGTGCGATCGAGCGCACCATCGGCAGATCGAGCAGCGTGTTCGCCACAACCTTGCCGAGCCGGACTGATTCGGCGACCGACGTACCGGGCACGGCCGTCATATGGACCGTGTAATAGCCTTCCTTCAGTTCGGGAATGAAGGTGCCGCCGAAATTCGGCATCATGGCGCCGCCCGCGGCGACGGCGCCGGCGGTCAGCAGCATGATGATGACGGGGTGCCGGGCAATATTGCGCAGCAGCGCTTCATAGCGCCCGCGCGACCAGCGCAACAGCGGCGGGTCCTTTGGGCGCGATTTCGTGCGGCTGAACAGCATCATCGCGAAAGCCGGGGTCACCGTCAGCGCGACGACGAGCGAGGCGAGCGTCGCCAGCCCATAGGAGACGGCAAGCGGCGCAAAGAGGCGTCCGGCAATGCCCGGCAGCGCCAGCACGGGGACGGCGACGAGCACGACGGCGACCGTCGCATAGACAACCGAGCTGCGGACTTCGTAGCAGGCATCGAGCACGACGCGGCCGACCGGGCGGGGCTTCGCCACGCGTGAATTTTCCCGAATCCGGCGGACGATATTTTCGATGTCGACCACGGCATCATCGACAACGATACCAATCGCGATGGCGAGGCCGCCCAGCGTCATGGTGTTGAGCGTAATGTCGAGAAAATGCAGCGCGCTCACGGCCGGCAATAGCGAGAGCGGGATGGCGAGGGCGGAAATGGCCGCCGTTCGCAGATCGAAGAGGAAGAGAAACAGGACGACGATGACGAGCGCACCGCCGAGCAGCAGCGAGTCGCGGACATTGCCCGTCGCCACGGCGATGAAGTTCGCCGGGCGGAAAAGATCCGTGCGCAGCTCGACGCCGTTCTGCTCCAAACTAGGGCGCAGCTCGGCGAAGGCGGCGTCGAGACGGCGGGTCACCTCCGGCGTATTCGCCTCATATTGTTCGGAGATGCTGAGCACGACGCCCGGCACGCCATTGATCGCGCCGGCCCCGACGGCCGGCAAGGGCGCCGCGACAACGGTCGCGACATTGCCAAGCGTGACGCTCGCCGCGTTGTTCGTCGTGATGACGGTGCGCGACAATTCTTCCGGGGTCAGCGACTGACCTTGGGTTTCCAGCACGATGCGCTGATTGGCCGTATCGATGACGCCGGCGCCGCGCACGCCCGTCGCATGACGGGCGGCGGCGACGATATCTTCGAGGCCGAGGCCGAAGCGCCTCAGGGCGTGGGGGTGAACCTGGATCTGCAGCGATTTGGTCTCGCCGCCGTAGACCGCCACTTTGGCGACGCCGGGCACCGCCAGCAGGCGCGGCATCAGCGTCCATTGCGCCAACGTGTGCAAATCCATCAAGGATCGGGTTTTCGACGTCAGACCGGCGACGAGCACGATGCTGGTCGAGGAGGTCAGCGGCGTGACGATTGGCGCCTCGACGCCCGCCGGCAGCTGGCCGGCCACGGACGCGAGACGTTCGGCGACGAGCTGGCGATCGCGATAGACATCGCTCGACGGATCGAAGGTGACCGTAATGCCTGAAAGGCCTTGCGCCGAAAAGGATTGCAGCATGCGCAATCCCGGCAGGCCGTTGAGATTGTTCTCGATCACCTGGGTGACGAGGACTTCGACCTGCTCCGGCGCGAGGCCCGGCGCTTCGGTCTGGATGTCGGCCTGAGGCGGGGCGAATTCCGGAAAGACGTCGGATTTCGCCTGCTGCAGGCTGTAGACGCCATAGCTTAGCACGATGCAGGCGAGGATGATCACGATGCCGCGAAAGCGGATCGAGAAGCGCAGCAGAGCCGCCTGCGGCCCTTGGGGCATCTGGTCGCCCGATCCGGAAGGAAGGCTCATTGGAGCTCTTAATCCTCGCTCTGGATCTGGGCGCGGAATTCTTCCGACAGCAGCATTTGCGCGCCGCTGACCACGATCTTCGATCCGGCGGGAATGTCCTTGACGTAGTAGCCGCCATCAGGCGCCGGCGCGTCGGTCGCGATCTCGCGCCGTACGAGCGTTTTCGGGCTGTTGCGGAAATAGGCCCAGGCTTTGCCCTGCATCCAGACGATCGCCGCGGCCGGAATATGCGTCCGCTCGATATCATCGCCAGTCGGCACGAAAGCCATGACATTCATGCCGGGCAGAAGTCCGCTCGCCGCATCGGCCGTATAGAAAAAGCTCTGGCCCTGAATATGCGGATCGGTCGTCGCGGCACGCGAGACAAAGGTCACTGGAATCGACGGACCGCCGCCGCTCATCTGAACGAAGGCCTTTGCCGGAGCCGATTCGGCGCTCTGGTCGGCGCGCAAGGTCACTTGGACGAGAACCTGGCGCCGCTCAATGAGATCGGCGAGGAGCGGCGAGGTGCCTGTCACAGCTTTGCCGAGCACGTCGCCCCAAGCCTGGACGGCACTATGGGCGAGGCTGGCCAGATGTGCGTTCGCCGCATCGAGGCCCGCTTCATCGACGCGGTAGCTCTCTTCGGCCGTTTCCAATTGTGCCTGCGAAATGGCACGCGGCGTCTCGTTATAGAGGGCGCGGGCGCGCGTCACGTTCGATTTCGAGAAATCGCGCTTCGCCTGCTGCGTCTCGCGATCGGCTTTCGCGGTCGTATAGCGATTGGCGAGATCGGTCAGCGACTGGAGATCGAGCACGCTGCCGTAGGCGCGCAGCAAAATGGGTTCGGGCTTGCGCGTCAGCGTGACCGTCGCGATCGCGTTGCGCGTGAGCGCCGCTTCGTCGAGCTTAATCGTTGGCATGCCGTCGACGTTGCCGACCCTGGGCGCGACCTTGATCGGCTTTTCGGCGTCGTCGTCGTTATCGGCTTTGGTCTCGCTATGGGCCGCGCCGTGCGTGCGGACAAAATTTAAGACCGCGAAGCCGCCGCAGGCGGCCACCAGCAGCAGGATAAGCGTCCGGCCCAGAAACTTTTTCACAATGCATCGCCCAGATGCCGACGGTGCGCGGCTCACCGCCCCATAGCAGGAAAAAATCGGCTCGGGGTCAAGAATTTGCGGGAGGGGCTCACAAGGAAAGCCGCATGTCCGCCTCGCCGGCGAATGCAGGGCTCAAAAGTTTTTCGCTGGGAAGAGGGAGTCAGTCGCTGCCGGTGCGCGAGAAGCGCTGGCCGATAAAGCCCGGATCGACCGCTTCCCAGTCCTCATTATGGCCGAACTCGCGGCTCGAATGGATGGACAGGATCTCGGCCAGCCGGTTGCGGGCGCGGTTGACGCGGCTCTTCATTGTGCCGACGGCACAGCCGCAGATGCCGGCCGCCTCCTCATAGGAGAGACCCGAGGCGCCGATCAGAATCAAGGCTTCGCGCTGGTCATTGGGCAGCTGCTGCAGCGCGGTATGGAAATCAAGCAGATCCATATGGCTGTTCTGCGCCGGCGCGGTGGCAAGCCGTGCGGCGATCGCGCCATCGGAATCGGCGACTTCGCGCCGCCGCTTGCGATATTCGGAGTAATAGATGTTGCGGAGGATGGTGAAGAGCCAAGCGGGCAGATTGGTGCCGGCGACGAAGGAGTCGAGATTGCTCCACGCTTTAACGAGTGTCTCTTGCACAAGATCGTCGGCGCGATCGGGATTGCCGCAGAGCGACACCGCAAAAGCGCGCAGGTTCGGAATGACAGCGATGAGATCGGCCTTGATCTCCGCATTCGCCTGGGCGGGCTGGTCCATGGTCTCGCTCTGGAAAACGGTCACTTCTGATCCTTCGCCCGGACAGCCGTTGCGGCCGTCGCGCCGGAACCTTCGGTCAGATCAGATATATGGGGTTGCTTCGCCGCAGTTTCGAGCGACGCCGGCAAACCGTCTTCAAGCGTCTGCAAAAGCTCGATGAATCGATCGGGCACGGGCTGCTTGAGGACATCGTTATAAACGCGGCCCAGACACTGCCCGATCTGATTGACGATTTCGGGCTTGGCGCTGGCCTTGCGGGCCCGCGGCGGGTTGAGTCTCATTATGTCGGCCTCGGTACGCTGTTCTCGGGCGGCCTCTTTATGGCCCTTACTCGGTGGGATTTTTTCTGTTTTTTTGGAATTTGGCAGGTCGCTTGTCGGTTCGGCTTTTTTTGCCCCTAGCTCGATCGGCTTTGTCACAGTCTCGCCCTTGCGTTGTTGAAAATGATCGGTTCAGTTTTTCTTTTCGCCCCGGCCCAAAAAACACACGAAGCACTTGGCGTCAGATTATTCCGCTTATCATTTTATAGTCCGTAAGGACGGCAGGCGGTCAACGCGCTGTTTTCACAAAAGTTCCCCTGGCGGGAACCAAAATTGCCGGTATGAATTTACAAAGCTGAGCCGTGACCCCCTAACAAAAGCAATCGGGTACGAGGGAACTGCGAATGACCATTTCACAAGCCATATCGAGCCATATTCCCTATCTGCGGCGGTTTTCCCGCGCCCTGACGGGAAGCCAGGCAGGGGGTGACGCCTATGTGCTCGCCACACTTGAGGCCATCGTGGCCGACCCGAGCGAATTTGCCGACACCACTGATCTGAAGGTTGCCCTCTATCGGCTGTTCCTCAAAGTCTGGGGATCGATGCCGGTCAACGGTCACGTCGATCAGCTGAATTTCTCGTCGGACGAGCGTGGCGCGCAGCGCAATCTCGAAGCGATTCCGCTGCAGCCGCGCGTCGCCTTTCTTCTGAGCTCGCTTGAAGGTTTCGAGACGTCGGAAGTCGCACGGGCGATGGATTGTTCGCCCGAAGAGGCGGCGCAATTGATCGATCAGGCCGGCAAGGAAATCTCGAATCAGATCCGCACCGATGTGCTGATCATCGAAGACGAGCCGCTGATCGCGATCGACATACAGATGCTCGTCGAGGAACTCGGCCATCGCGTCGTGCATGTGGCGCGCACCCATCAGGAAGCCGTCGCCGCAGTGCGCGAAACCAAGCCGGGTCTGATCCTCGCCGATATTCAACTGGCCGACGGCAGCTCCGGCCTCGAGGCGGTCAATCAGATTCTCGGCAGCCTCTCGGTGCCGGTGATCTTCATCACCGCCTATCCCGAGCGCTTTCTGACCGGAACGCCGCCGGAGCCCGCTTTCCTGATTACAAAGCCGTTCGGCGTCGACAGCCTCAAGGCGATGATCAGCCAGGTGCTGTTCTTCGACCGCAGATCGCATCGCAAGGACGAGCCCGAGAGCAGCGGCGCCCTCGTCTAAGGCATCCGGCAGTTCTTGAGATCATCCGAAAATGCACATCGCCCGAATGGATCATTCGGGCGATTTTGTTTTGGTGCGACTCATCTGATTTAGTTGGCGTTCGCAGAGATAGCCTGCCGCCACAGCAAGCGCGACGAGTGCGAACGGACCCAATTCCTTCGATGCCTCCGTCGCAAGCTGAACAGCGACGGCTTCGCGCTTCAGTCCTGACTTCTGCAGGATGGCGAGAAAGGGCGCGATCGCTTCTTCGAGATTGGCCGAGAGGCTGGCGGCTCGTTCCCGCCCCGCCGTCTCGGCTTCGTCTAGAGGGGCGCGAGTCGCCTTCTTTGTGGCGTCCGGTTTCTTTCGGCGTGCCCACAAGATCAGCAGGCAGATGAGCACGATGACAAAATAGAAGCCTGCCGTGCCCAGTGCGCCGATGATCGGATTGAACAGCTGTGCGAGCCAAAGATCGAGCGCGATCGAGAGAAAGATGATCGTCGCGATCAGGCAGAGGAGGGCGATGCCGCCAATGCTGATCAGGCCGAGAAAACGGCTGCCGGCCGCCTCGACCGGCGCCATTGCATTTCCGGCGATCTTGCGCGCTTGTCGCGAAAAGAAATCGGTCATTTATGCGGCCGGCTTACGATGCCAAGCAGGAAGCCGACGGCGGCACCGACGAGCACCGCTAGAAGCGGGCTGCGTTCGATCGTCGATTCGAGATCTGCGGTCATACTACCGAGGTGGCTTTCGAGATGATCGCGCGCGCCGCTCATTTCGTCCGAGAGTTTCTGCCGCGCATCATCGACGACGCCGACAACACGCCGCGTCGTGGTTTGCGCCTGCGTCTGCACGAGATCCCGTACAGATGTGGACAGTTTCAGGAAATCTTCGCGCAGGGCTGCGAGATCCGACGTCAGATCCTGGAGCGCTTTTTCTTCATGCTCGCTCATGGTCAATCTCCTCGGTTCATTTAGTTGAGTGTTGAGTAGATTTAATTGCAGCGCAGTTGAATCGTTGCGGGCGCGCCTCCCCCGCGCGGCAAAAAAAAGGTTTTGATGCGTTAAGATCTCACGATGTCTACTTCATCACATTTACGCTTTTCTCGTGAAATTCGCCTCTATCTTATTGATCTCGCGCCAATCTTAGACGCGTTGCGTGCCCGCAAAATCAGGCATGCCAGACTATTCTTCAGGCACTCGATCACAGCTGGCTGTGTAGCGGAACCTTCATCGCGGCATCGCGTTAGTTGTTATCGCCTCAGGGCACTGGACATAGATGAGAGATACCTAATGACCGGTACTACCGAAATTCCCCACAAGGCGTCGACGCGTGGTTTTGCTTCAATGGATCCGGAGAAGCAGCGGGCCATCGCACGCAAGGGTGGCGAAAGCGTACCGCATGAGAAGCGGAGTTTTTCGCAGAATCCGGCTCTTGCGGCGGAGGCAGGCCGTAAGGGTGGTCAGAGCGTAAGCCCCAGCAAGCGTAGTTTCTCGCAGAACCACAAGCTCGCTTCGGAAGCGGGCCGTAAAGGTGGTCATGCGTCTCACGGCGGCCCGAAGGCCTCCCGTTTGCGTAGCACCACAGCTGCTGAGTGATCCGCGCGGTTTGCTGATGCAGAATTAGCAGCGGGGACTGGCTTGCGCCGGTCCCCCGCTTACCCTTGTCTGTGACTGGAAGAGGTAAGCGCATGCATCCCCCCTCCGATGACATGCGCTTTCGCCTCATTGGTGGTTTTAGCCTAAAGCAGCTTGCGGACTATTGCTGCTCTTGCATGGGCGTCGTCGGGCGATTGATATGCGACGACTGTCCACCCTTGCGGCCCGCTTCCGACGCGAGCTGATGATTCTGCGAGAAGCTGCGCTTTTCATTCGGAACGCTGCGACCACCCTTACGCGCGATCTCACGTTGCTTATCCGCATCCATCGATGCGAAGCCGCGGTTCGAGCGTGCGAGTTTTCCGTCTCCCTGCATGCCGTCCTCCTCTTCAGGTGCGATGCTTCCTCAACAACCGAACCTGGAGAGGGTTCCCGTACCGAACCGCCTGTTCGACGCGATCCGGACAGGGTTATGAAATTACACTAAATTCCCGCTGATCCGCCGTCCGCGCGCGGATCATGCGCGGCTTCGATGTGCCCGTCTTTGTACCGGATTAGACCACCGGCGTGACCGAAGCGGCTGACATAGGGTTCGGCTGCCATCTCGATCTCATGGCCGACGGATTGCAGCTTGCGGATCAGGCTGTCGTCGAAGCGCGGTTCGAGTTTCAACGTCGGCGTATCGGCGCCCCAAAGCTTGCCGAACAAAAAGCGCGGCCGATCGATTGCTTCGGCGAGTGGAATGCCGAACAGGCTGCGGATGAAGATCTGCGCTTGGAACTGCGGCTGGCCGTCGCCGCCCATCGAACCATAAGACATGACGCGGCCGTCGTCGAAAATGGCGAGCGGCGGTGTCAGCGTGTGGAACGGCCGCCGTCCGGGCGTCAGCGGATTGAGGTTCTTCGGATCGAGCGAAAAGGAGAAGCCGCGGTTTTGCAGAAGAATGCCCGTCTTCGGCAGCACACAGCCCGAGCCATATTCCCAATAGATCGACTGAATGAAGGAGACGGCACGGCCCTCGCCGTCGATCGCGCCCATCCAGATCGTATCGCCCGGCACCGGCCGCACCGGAACGCTCGCAGCATGATCCATGCTGATCATCGCGGCTTCGCGCTCGAGGACTTGCGGCGTCAGCCAGTGCATCGGATCGGCCGGCATGTGATCGTAGTCGGTGCAGACGCGATCGCGCAATGCGAAGCTGCGTTTCGTCGCTTCGATGAGGCCGTGAATATGTTCGAAGCTCTCGGGCTTGATCGGACCGAGCCGCTCGAAAAGCCCGAGGATGAACAGCGCCGCGACGCCCTGTGTCGGCGGCGGCGAATTATAGTGCATGCGGCCCTGCAAACGCAGCGACAGCGGCGCGCGCAGATTGGCGCGATAGGCTTCGAGATCGGCGCGCGTCGACGGAATGCCGAGCTTCTCCATGTCGGCGGCAATCTCGCGGCCGATATCGCCGCGATAGAAATCGTCGTAACCAGCGCGAGCGAGTTGTTCGAATGTATCGGCGAGCGCGCGCGGCTGGCGCAGCGTGCCCTGCGCGGGGATCTGGCCGTCGACGAGATAGGTCTCGGCAAATCCCGGCGCCTGCTTCAATGCTTCGAATTCGAAGGGCTCGCCTTTCGATTCCGCTTTCGACACCGCATAGCCGTCGCGGGCGATGTGAATCGCATCATGCAGAAGATCGGTGCGGGGCAGACGTCCACGCGCGGCCGTCGCCATCTCTTGCGCGACCACATAACCACCGACAGTCCCGGGAATTGTCGTCGCCGCTTCCGGTCCGCGCGGCGGAATGGCGTCATAGCCCTTCGCACGATAGGCGGCGATCGTCGCCTTGCTGCCGGCGTAGCCGCAGGCCTCGATATAGCGGATCTCGCCGTTCGGTTCGCGGATCAGCCAAAAGGCATCGCCGCCGATCGAATTCATATGCGGATAGACGACGGCGATCGTCGCCGCCATGCCAAGCATGGCCTCGATCGCATTGCCGCCCTGCGCCAGAATGTTACGGCCGGCGGTTGCGGCGAGATGATGCGGTGCGGCGACCGCCGCTTTGGCAAAGATTTCCGTCTCTTTCATGCCTTGATCCGATGGCTAGTGCTCTGTGGCCTCTCGGCAGCTGGGGAGATCGCGTGCACAGCGTGATGCTCCGCACTTGCCCTGGGCCACGCCATAGTATAGTGGCGCAAATTCAGGCAGTGCCTGGTTGCGTCCCAGGAAATTCCAGCCGGGAAATTCAACTGGGAAATTCCAAGCGAACCCCGGTCTTCTAGCCGTCAAGGGCTCTCATGCCTACCGAGAGAAAAATCAATTATCTGCATTTGTCGACCTTGATCGCGGTCGCGATTCTGGTCGGCACGGAGATGGTCGGCGCCTCCTGGGCAGCCGGTTGGGCGCTGGGCGGCCTGTTGCAGCTGGCGCCGATGGTCAGCCATGTTCTCGAAGCCTGCTTCGCCCTCTGCGGCTTCGTTCTGCTGTACTATTTCATGCGTACCGCCGTGAAACACGAGTCCGTCTACAAGTGAGCCGGCCCTTGCAACAGGTCTGCGCGGCGTCCGGACGCAGGTTTCCCCCAAACATCTAGAAGTCAGGCAGTCGTGGATGTTCCGCGCGCGGGTCCTGACGTGCGAGCGATGCGAATGAGCGAAACGGATCGGCGAAGCTTACTGAAATCGGCGGCGGCCGCAGCGGCCTTCGGCCTCGTCGACGGCACGGCTGTCTCGGAGGCGGCGGCCTCGGAATTGGGCAACCTGCAATTCGGTCCCGCCGCGCCTTTCTCCTTCGACCTGCTGAAAGACCGCGCCCGCCAGCTCGTGAAGCTGCCCTATGTTCCGCCGCCGAAGCCGGCGCCCGAGATCGTCGGCAAGATCGATTACGAGGCCTGGGGCAAAATCAAATTTGACATGGATCACGCCCTCTTCGCGAGGGGGCCCGGCCGCTTTCCGGTGAGCTTCTTCCATCTCGGCGTGTTCTTCCCGAAATCCGTCGCCATGCATGTTGTGGACGGCGGCCAGGAACGCGAGATCATCTACGATCCGCGCTATTTCAGCATGCCGGTGGATTCACCGGCGCAGCATCTGCCGAAGGGCGCCGGATTCGCTGGCCTGCGCATTCAGGAAGCCCGCGACAATACCACCTATGAGTGGCACACCAACGATTGGGTGGCCTTTCTCGGCGCCGATTATTTCCGCGCGATCGGTGAATTGCACCAATACGGCATCTCCTGCCGTGCGATCGCCCTCGATGTGGCCGTCGCCGACCGGCCGGAGGAGTTTCCAGATTTCACCCATATGTACATCGATGAATCCGGTCCGAAGGACGGGTTGACGCTCTATGCGCTCATCGAGGGCCCGTCGATCGTCGGCGCCCTGAAGATGGAATGTGTGCGCGGCAAGGGCGTCGTGATGGACATCGAGCAGTTCTTCTGTCTGCGCCGTGACATTGCCCGTTTCGGCGTCGCGCCTTTGACCTCGATGTATTGGTTCTCGGAGGTGATGAAGCCGACTGCGGTCGATTGGCGTCCGGAGGTGCATGATTCCGACGGGCTCTCGATGTGGACGGGTCGCGGCGAGCGGCTGTGGCGGCAGCTCAACAATCCGCCGCACATCATCGCTTCGGCCTTCACGGATGAGAATCCGCGTGGCTTCGGCCTGATGCAGCGCGACCGCAATTTCGATCACTATCAGGACGGCGTTCTCTACGACCGCCGCCCGAGCCTCTGGGTCGAGCCGAAGGGCCAATGGGGCAAGGGCACAATCCAACTCGTCGAAATCCCGACCGACGACGAAATCCACGACAATGTCGTCGCCATGTGGGTGCCGGAGAAGGCGGCGACGGCAGGTTCCGAAATCGACATCGCCTATGGGCTTTATTGGCTCGCCGACGAGCCGCATCCGACCGAGCTGGCGCGCTGTGTCGCGACGCGTCTCGGCAATGGCGGCCAGCCCGGCAGGCCGCGCCCGCATGGCGTGCGCAAATTCATGGTCGAATTTCTCGGCGGGCCGCTCGCCAACCTGCCGTACGGCGTGATGCCGGAGCCGGTGTTGTGGGCCTCGCGCGGCACCTTCTCCTACATCTACACGGAGGCGGTGCCGGATAACGTGCCGGGCCATTGGCGGGCGCAGTTCGACCTGACGGTGACGGGCGCCGACCCGGTCGAAATGCGGCTCTATCTCCGCGCCGGAAACAAAATTTTGAGCGAGAACTGGATGTTCCAGTATCATCCCTTCACGGAGTGCCAGTCCTCCTGCTATCCGCAAGTCGGATCGAAGTGAGGCACGCTCGCGATTTTATGTCGTGACTGTGCGTGGGGCCAGGGCTTAGAAAGGCCCGACAAGCAAGGGGGCGACGATGCGGACTAAAGACGCGCTGGCGAAACTGTCGATCCTGCCGGTCCTGGTCGTTCTGAGTCTCATGGCCGGCAGCGCGTCGGGCCGGGCGCAGGGGACCGACATCGGCAAGCCCTGGCTCTTCGGTGAGGGTGTTGCCTGCGACGCCAGCCTGCTGCCCTGGCGCAGCGTCTGGTACGGGCATTTTGCCGGCGGTCTGGCCCATTATCAGTGGGGCGCGCCCGGCGTCGATATCCTCTGGGAAGACCGCAAGCTCTGCTTTCCCTCGCGGCGGCAGTGCCTAGCTTGGCACCGGGCGGAATTCCGGCAATTCCATCGGCTCCGCGGCTATTGGACCTGCCTGCGGCTGCGCTAGAGCATGTCCCGGAAAAAGTTAATCGCCTTTTCTGACAAAGGACTGCTTCAACGTTTTGATCGAGCCGATTTGTCCTGATCAAATGTATCGCGAAGCGATTCACTTGATCGGGGATCGGCTCAGAGCGCCGCTTAAACTTTTCGTAAAGGCGGGTTTTCTGTCCAAAAGGCGCTGGCACATGGCGCTGCCCGTGCCTATTTCCCGAATAGGGAGCGCGCCCGCTCGATCCGACCTGTCCGGTCTGATCTGGCGGCGTGAAATTTCCTTTACGCAATATGTGGACAAAGGACGGTGCGATCTCGCTGCGGCAAGCCTGCTTGCGCATAGTTCTGTCGCGGCCGCTAGGAAATCGCGAACTTCAAGAGCGACCTTGGGAAACGCCATGTTGGGAACCGCAATGCTGGACAGATTGAGACATTTCATGGCGGACCTGGCCGGCGGACCGGACGTTCGCGAATTCGGTCCCGACGATTACCGGCTTGCCGCCGCTTCCCTGCTAGTCCATCTCGCCCATGCCGATGGCGTGATCGCCAATGAAGAGATGCGCCATTTGCGCGATCTCATCGCCCAGAACTTCCAGCTCGATCCGCAGGCGACGATGCGGCTGATCCGCTCGGCCGAGGAGAGCGACCGCGAGGCGGTCGATTTCTATCACTTCACCAACACGCTGACCCGCACGCTCGATCAGGAGGGCCGCCTCCGCATCATCGAGATGATGTGGGAGATCGCCTTCGCCGACGGCAGCGTGCATGAGCTCGAAGAAAACATTGTCGCCCGCATCGCCGATCTTCTCGGCGTCTCGCCGCATGACCGGGTGCGGCTGCGCCAGCAAGCGGCCGTACAGCGCGCCGCCGAGGTCGCCTTTTCCGGCCCCTGGGCGCAAAAGCTCGTGGGTGAACCCGGATGAGCCCCGGCCGCTCCGTGGTGCTGATTACGGGCGCCTCGGGCGGCATTGGCGCCGATCTCGCGCGAGTCTTTGCCAGCCACGGACATGATCTCGCGCTTGTCGCGCGCAGCGAAGACAAGCTCCAGGCACTCGCCGAGGAAATCGCCGGCACGGGTCGGCCGCGGCCGCTGGTCATGGCCTGCGATCTGGCCCAGCCGGATGCGCCCGACCGCGTCGCCGATTGGCTGAAAAATGCCGGGGCCGAACCCGAGATTCTCGTCAACAATGCCGGCTATGGACTTCTCGGCGACGTCGCCGATCTCGATCCCGCCGCTCAGCTCGGTATCATCGATCTCAATGCGCGCGCGCTCGTCGCGCTGACCATCCGTTTTCTGCCGGGGCTCAAGGCCCGCAAAGGCAAGATTTTGAACGTCGCCTCGATCGTCGCCTATATGCCTGGGCCCTTCATGGCGGTCTATTACGCGTCGAAGGCCTTTGTCCTCTCCTTCAGCAAGGCGCTTTCGGAAGAGCTGAAGCCGGCGGGCTGCACGGTCACGGCGCTTTGTCCAGGCGTGACCTACACCGACTTCCAATCGCGGGCCGGCATGCCGAGCGATCTGCGCGTCTTGCGCTTCGGCGGCGCGACGTCGATGGCAGTGGCTGAGACGGGTTATGCGGCTTTGATGGCGGGCCGCCGCGTGGTGATCCACGGCATCGCCAACCGTATTCTGTCCTTCTTGGCGCCGCTCACGCCCTCGGCGATTCTCCTGCCGGCCGTCGTTGCCCTGCAAAAAGCCAAGCGCGGCTAGCTCTTTAGGCACGCATCAAGCTTGACCGGTTCAGCCGATTGGCGTCATTTTTGTTACATGTCCCAGCGATTCGAAACGCGCAGGGTCCTGATTATCCTGCACCAAGACCATTCGTCGCCCGGCCGTTTGGGCCGGCTTTTGCAGGTGCAAGGTTTCATCCTCGACATCCGCCGGCCGCGTTTCGGCGATCCGCTGCCGCAGACCCTCGACGGCCATGCCGGAGCCATCGTCTTCGGCGGTCCGATGAGCGCCAATGACGAAGAGGATTGGCTACGCGCCGAGATCGACTGGCTGAAAGTGCCGTTGAAGGAAGGCAAGCCGCTGCTCGGCATTTGCCTCGGCGCGCAGATGCTGGCGCGCCATCTCGGCCATCGCGTCTATTCGCATCCGGAGGGCCGGGTCGAGCTCGGCTATTATCCGATCGAGCCGACCGAGGCGGGGCGAAACCTCTGCGCCTCGCCCTTTCCGGACAAAGTCTATCAGTGGCACAAGGAGGGCTTCGATCTCCCCTGCGGCGCGACCCTGCTGGCGCGCGGCGAGCATTTCGAAGCCCAGGCCTTTCGCTACGGCGCCAAGGCGTATGGCTTCCAATTCCATCCGGAAGTCACTTACGCGATGATGTGCCGCTGGACCGTGCAGGGCACGGCGAACATGGATATGCCGGGCGCCCAGCCGCGGCACCGGCATCTCGAAGGCTGGTATTTGCACGATGGCGCGACCGACCGCTGGATCAGCGCCTTTCTGGCGCTTTGGATCGGCAGCCAGACCGCTCTCGCTTTCGCGCAGACCGGCGCCGCGCCGATCTGAATTACGCGTCATTCAGCGGGTGGAGATCGCGCACCATCGCCTTCATTCGTTCATCGAGCACATGCGTGTAGATCTGCGTCGTCGAAATATCGGCGTGGCCGAGCAGTTCCTGGACGATGCGCAGATCGGCGCCGTTTTGCAGGAGATGGCTGGCAAAGGCATGCCGCAGCACATGCGGGCTGACGCGCGCCGCACTGATCCCGGCAAATGCGGCAATCGTCTTCATGTCGCGGGCAAAGACCTGGCGGCTCAAATGGCCGCTTTCACCGTCGGCAGGAAACAGCCAGGGGCTCGATGCAATGCCGGGCACATGTTTCTCGAGCAGCTCGCGATAGAGGCCGACCGCCTGCCGCGCCGGCTCCGACAGCGGCACGAGCCGTTCGCGGCCGCCCTTGCCGCGAATGAGGATCAGGGGTTCGCGGCGCCGCGCCGCGCTTTTCGGCAGGGCCACGAGTTCCGAGACGCGCAGGCCCGTCGCATAGAGCAGCTCGATGAGACAGAGATTGCGCGCCGCATTGACCTTGCCGCGCGCGCTCTCGGCCGTATCGAAGATCTCTTTCGCGGCAGCGAGCAGGCGCTCGACCTCCTGCACCGACAGAATTTTCGGAAGTTTCTGCGCTTGCCGCGGCGCTTCCAGGATTGCGGCGGGGTCTTCCTTGCTATGGCCTTCTGCGGCGAGGAACCGATGCAGCTGGCGGATGGCGGACAGCCGCCGCGCGCTCGTCGTCGCCGCGAAGCCGCGCGCCTGCAAAGCGGCAAGATAGGCGCGAATATCGTCGGTCTCGACGCTCGCCAGGCTTTTCCCGACCGCGGCACGGTAATCGTCAAGGTCGCGGCGGTAGGCTTCGAGCGTATTGGCGGCAGCCCCGCGTTCGGCCGCCATCATTTCGAGAAAGGCGTCGATCCCGCGGTCCGCTGCGCCACCCGTCTTGAGACTCTTCCTCAGCTCCTTGGCTGGCAAGGCAGGAAATCCCTATTTATTGAGGCGCTTGATCGGCACCGTCTCGGTGATTTGATGCGGCTCGGGGGTGACGAAATTGGCGAGCGCATACATGCCGAGGTAGACGAGGCCGGCCAGGATACCGATAATGAACAGAAGGCGAAAAAGGCTCGGCACCCCGGTCTCCCACCGAATCGGTCGCATTATAAGCAATAAAGGACCGGCACTTAAGGCAACTGGCGCCGCTATACCGTGGGACGGGTTAAAACCGGCCTATGGGCGTGATACAGCACAGGGATGAGCAGCGGAATAATGGATGTCGGCGAAGGGAGTGAGACAGCCGTGCGCGATTTGCGCGCGTCGGCGCTCGTCGCCGCGCTGAATGGGCGGTCCATCGTGCTCGTCGGCCTGATGGGGTCGGGCAAGACGGCGATCGGCCGCAGGCTCGCCCAGCGCCTCGGCCTCGAATTCGTCGATTCCGATACGGAAATCGAATGGGCGGCCGGGATGACCATTCCGGAGATTTTCGCGCGCTATGGCGAGCCTTATTTCCGCGACGGCGAACGCCGCGTCATGGCGCGGCTTCTGGCCGAAGGGCCGAGGGTGATCGCGACGGGCGGCGGCGCCTTCATGAACGAGGAAACGCGGACGCGGATCGCCGAAGCCGGCATCTCGGTCTGGCTCAAGGGCGATCACGATGTGCTTTGGCGGCGCGTGCGCAAGCGGACGCACCGGCCGCTGCTGCAGAATTCCAATCCGGAAGCGACGCTCAAAATGCTCATGGAGCAGCGCTATCCCATCTATGCAAAGGCGGATATCACGGTGATGTCGCATGAAGGGCCGCACGAGGCGGTGGTCGAGGAAACGGTTTCCAGTCTCGAACGTCATCTGGCCACCGGCACGCAAGACCATGCCGGCGGGATCGAGACGCCGGCGCTCTTCGAACGCGTCGTCGTCGATCTTGGTGCGCGCAGCTACGACATTTGGATCGGCGACGGCCTGGTGGCGCAGATCGCGGTGCATATGACACGGCTGGCGCCGGGCGCTGCCGCCGCGATCGTGACCGACAGCCATGTCGCGCAGCTCTATCTCGCGCCGCTGGAGGCGAGCCTGGCCGCAGCGGGCATCCGTACGGCCAACGTCATTGTTCCGGCCGGCGAAGAGTCGAAATCCTTCACGAGCTATGAGCGCGTCTGCAACGCCGTCATCGCCGGCAAATTCGAGCGCGGCGATATGGTCATTGCGCTCGGCGGCGGCGTCGTCGGCGATCTTGCCGGGTTCGTTGCCGCAAGCGTCCGGCGCGGCATGCGCTTCATCCAGATTCCGACATCGCTGCTGGCGCAGGTCGATTCTTCAGTGGGCGGCAAGACCGGAATCAATTCGCCGCACGGCAAGAATCTGATCGGCGCCTTCCATCAGCCCTCGCTCGTCTTGGCCGACACGGCCTGCCTCGCGAGCTTGCCTATGCGCGAGTTCCGCGCCGGCTATGCGGAAGTCGTCAAATATGGCCTCATCCGCGATCAGGCCTTCTTCGAATGGCTGGAAGCAAACTGGCGCGACGTCTTTGCCGGCGGCGCGGCGCGCATCCATGCGATCGCCAAAAGCTGCATGGCGAAAGCCGAAGTCGTCGCCGGCGACGAATTCGAATCCGGCGACCGCGCGCTCCTGAATTTCGGCCATACCTTCGGCCATGCCTTCGAGCGCCTCGTCAAATACGACGGCGCGCGCCTTGTCCATGGCGAGGGCGTCGCCATCGGCATGGCCTGCGCGGCGCGCTTTTCCGTCCGCCTCGGCCTCTGCGCCCGCGACCAGGCCGCCCGCGTCGAGGCGCATTTGAAGGAAGCCGGTCTGCCGGTTCATATTGCTGAAATCGCCAACTGGCAGTCTGACGCCGCGGCCATTCTGGACGCGATGTATCAGGACAAGAAGGTTCAGCGCGGCTCTTTGACGTTCATTCTGATGCGGCGGATTGGCCATTGCTTCATTGCCAAGAACGTCGAAGCCAAAGACGTGTTGAGCTTTTTGGAAGATGAATTGGGCGAGGCCCACCGGTCGCCCTGAACACGGGACCCACGCACATGCATGCCGCGCATGCCGAATCCGCCGCTAGCCTCTGGGTGGCGGCGGCTATTGTTATTTTCTGCATCTTTCTGTCGGCGTTCTTTTCGGGCTCCGAGACGGCGCTGACGGCCGCGTCGCGGGCGCGCATGCACGCGCTGCAAGCGGCGGGCGACCGCCGTGCGTCCCTCGTCATGCGGTTGCTCGGCAATCGTGACCGGCTGATCGGCGCTGTCCTGCTCGGCAATACGCTGGCCAGCATCGGCTCATCGGCGCTGCTGACGAGCGTTCTCGAAGCGCTCGTCGGCATCAATGGCGTGATCTACGCGACCGGCTTGATGACGGTGTTGCTGCTCGTCTTCGCCGAAGTACTGCCGAAGACGCTGGCGATCAATTTTCCCGACCGCACTGCACTTGCGGTCGTCCGTCCCATTTCGGTTTTCGTTGCCATCTTCGGGCCGATTCTCGCTGGCGTCGAAGCTTTCGTCCATTGGTTTCTGAAGCTCGTCGGCATCAATCTGCGGGCGAAGCGCCGGCTGCTGTCAGGCCATGACGAACTCCGGAGCACGCTGCATCTGATGCATCTTGAAGGCGGCGTGCAGCGCGTCGAACATGAAATGTTCGGCGGCATCATCGAGCTGCACGATCTCGTCGTCGAAGACGTCATGATCCATCGCACCAATATGGTGGCGATCAATGTCGACTTGCCGCCGCGCGAGTTCGTGCATCAGATCGTCGCTTCGCCCTTCACCCGCGTGCCGATCTGGCGCGGCGAGCCCGACAACATCATCGGTGTCATGCATGCGAAGGACATTCTGCGCGGCATTGAGGAGTCGGGCGGCGACATCGCGCATCTGAAAATCGAACAGCTCGCCTTCGAGGCCTGGTTCGTGCCGAACACGACCAGCCTGCACGATCAGCTGCAGGCCTTTCTCGCCCGCAAGATCCATTTCGCGCTCGTCGTCGACGAATATGGCGTGGTGATGGGCCTTGTCACGCTCGAGGACATTCTGGAAGAAATCGTCGGCGACATTGCCGATGAGCATGACCTCGCCGCGCAAGGCGTGCGGCCGAATCCCGACGGCTCGGTGACCGTCGACGGCTCGCTGCCGATCCGCGATCTGAACCGCGTCATGGATTGGGATCTGCCGGACGAGGAGGCGACGACGATCGCCGGCCTCGTCATTCACGAGGCGCGCGCCATCCCCGACACGGGGCAGGTCTTCACTTTCTACGGCTTCCGCTTCGAAGTGCTGCGCAAGACGCGCAACCGACTTGCCTCGATCAAAGTGTCGCCGGTCGCGCCGCCCAAAGACGTGCCGGAGGGCCTGTAGCTTGCGGGCGGCGCCTATTCGGCCGCCGCCTCGTCCTGCACGGCATCCTTCATTTCATGGCGCATCATCAGGGGCACTTGCGACATGGTGAAAAGGAAGATGATCACCACCGTGCCGGGGAATTTGAAGAAGACCCAATAATCGTTTGGATGCGCCGGCACATAGATCGCGTTGAGCCGCCAGACGATTTCATTGAGGACGGCAAGCGCGAAGAAGAAGATCGCCCAGCGCAGAGTGAGAACGCGCCAGCCGCGTTCGGTGAGCGCGATCGCATTGTCGAGTACGACCGGCAGCAGCGGCTTGTTGAAGATCAGGCCGCCGAGAAGCGCGATGCCGAAGGCGGCATAAAGGATCGTCGGCTTCATTTTGATGAAGCTCGGATTGTGCAGATAGAGCGTCAGCGCGCCGAAGACGACGACGAGGATCGCGGTGACGAGCGGCATCACCGGCAGACGCCGGGTTCGCAGATAAGACACGAGCAGCGCCAGCAGCACCGCCGGAATGAGCACCGTCGTCGCGGTGAAGAGCCCGGCATTTTCGCCAGTCAGGAGCTGCGGCGGCACGAAAAGGCGCGCGAAAGGCTCGAACAGTTTCGGCCGCGAATTGGCGAAGAAGAACAGGATCAGCGGACCGAGTTCCAGCGTCAGTTTCAGCCAAGGGGAGGGCTTGGCCGGTGCTTTGGTTGCGGCTGCGGGTTTGACGCTTTCGGTCATGCGGGCGATAGGGTCCTGACTGAAGTGAGAAAGATCATGCGGCGCGCCGGATCATTCGAGACCGGCGATAGCGCGGGCGAAATCGGAGGCGGTGAAAGGTTCGAGATCATCGGCCGTCTCGCCGACCCCGATGAAATGGACGGGCAATCCATACTTATCCGCGACTGCCACCAATATGCCGCCGCGTGCCGTGCCGTCGAGCTTCGTCATGACGAGGCCTGTGACGCCGGCAACGCGGCCGAAAATCTCGACCTGGCTCATCGCATTTTGACCGACGGTCGCGTCGAGCACCAGCAGCACGGCATGCGGCGCTTGCGGGTCGAGCTTCTTCATGACGCGGATGATCTTTTCGAGCTCCGCCATTAGCTCGGTCTTGTTCTGCAGGCGGCCGGCCGTATCCATGATGACGACCTCGGCGCCGCTCTCCTGCGCCGCTTTGATGGCGTCGAAGGCCAACCCCGCGGCATCGCCCCCGGCCTCGCGCGCAATGACCTCGGCGCCGAGCCGTTCGCCCCAGATCTTCAGCTGTTCGATCGCCGCAGCGCGGAACGTGTCGCCGGCAACGAGCAGAAGTTTTCTGCCCTCGCGCGAGAATTTTGCGGCGAGCTTGCCGATCGTTGTCGTCTTGCCCGAGCCGTTGACGCCGACGACGAGAATGACGAAGGGCTTTGTGTCGGCTGGAATATCGAGCGGCTGCGCGACGGGCGTGAGCACGCGCTCGACTTCCTCGGCGAGAATGCCCTTCACCGTCTCGACATCGACATCCTTGTCATAGCGGTTTTTGGCGACCGCCTCGCGGATGCGCAGCGCCGCGGCGACTCCGAGATCGGAACGGATCAGCATGTCCTCGAAATCGTCCAGCGTTGCCGCATCGAGCTTGCGCTTGGTGAAGATCTCGGAGAGCCCGGTGCCGATCGATTGTGACGAACGCGACAGGCCGCCGGTGAGCCGCGCCCACCAGTTTTTCTTCGGCTCTGTCTGCAGTGCCTCAGGCGCGGCCTCGGCGACGGTTTGTGCGATCTCCTGTGATTCTGTTTCGGCCGGAGGGGGAGGTGGCGGTGGCGGCGGTGGGGCAGGCTCCGGCGTGGGAGGTGGCGGTGGGACCTCCTCCAAAGGCGCGAAAGGCGATACCGCCAAGTCTGACGGTGGCGGAGCAACCGGTTCCGGCGATTGAGCAGGGGCCGCTGGCGGCATAGGTGCCGGCATTTCGCCGCGCTTGCCGAACAGCCGTTTCAATAGGCCGGATTTAGGCTTTGTCTCTTCTGCGTCGTCAGATTTTGGCGGGGAACTCACAGGGCCTCGAAGGGGCTGATACGCGTGCGGGATCGATAGACCCTCATGTCGCCCGCGCAAAGCGGCTTTTCAAGGCAATATGTCTCGGCCGATAAAATGAAAACGCCGCAATGACTTGCGGCGTTTTGTAATGTTCGGCGGGCGTTGTGTGCGGGTTAGAGCCGCGTCACCTTCCGCCAAAGGGCGGCCAAGCCAGCGTCGCGCGCCGGGACGAAATCGACGAGCACCGATTGCCCTTCAGACGGCGGTGCGGCGAGCCGGGCGCGGAAGCTTGCCGTCTCATTGGCGCCGAGCCGCGCCTTCTGCGCTGCGACCACCCAGCTATAAAGGATGCGTCCATCGGCGCCGCGGATGGTGAGGTGCAGCGCCGGGACACTGATCATCCGGCCGCGCAGATTTTTGATCTCGCCTTCGATGCCGAGCACGGTCAGGGGTCCGTCGGCGAGCGCGACGGCGTGAAAGTTCTCCAGCGCAAGCCCGCGCAGATTGACCGGCAGGCCGAGCGCCGCATAGACGGATGCAGTGCGCGGAATGGCCCGCACGATCTCCGTCCTGAGCCCAATGCAGGCCATGCTGGCGGCGATCAGCGCGACCGCCGCAACAATTGAGGGTATGCGGCGTTGGCCAGATACGCTCTGGTTTGGCGCTGCTACGGGTGTTTGCGGCAAAAGGGCAGTGGGCGGCACGATGATTTCAGCAACGGCGTCGTGGGCTTGTGTATCATCGGCCGAAGATTCGGCGGCCGCCGGTGTTCTATCTGCGGCGACGAACCAGATCGCGTCGCAGCGCGGGCAGGCGACGCGGCGTCCGTGCTGTCCGAGCTCGGCGGTGCGAATATGATAGGACTTGCCGCAGCCGGGGCAATCGATGTGCATGGTCGCTCCCGCACCGTCACGAAAACTGGGAGACCGGCATCTCCCACAATGGCCGGCTCCAACCCTGCGCTGCTATGGTTAATGCGCCGTTAAAGCCTGATTCGCTGAGCCGAAAGGAAAGTCGCTTGGTGCGATTTGAAAATGTCGGCCTGAGATATGGGATGGGAGCTGAGATCCTGCGCGATATCAGCTTCGACATCGGGCGCCAGTCATTCCAATTTTTGACCGGGCCGTCGGGCGCGGGCAAGACGACGCTTTTGCGCCTCGTCCTGCTCGCTTTGAAGCCGACGCGCGGGCTGATCTCTCTGTTCGATCGCGACGCTTCGAGCCTCAGCAAGGATCAGATCACCGATCTGCGCCGTCGCATCGGCGTCGTCTTCCAGGACTTCCGCCTGCTCGATCATCTGACGACCTATCAGAATGTCGCCCTGCCGCTGCGCGTGCAGGGCCGCGACGAATATTCCTATCGGGCCGAGGTCGTCGAATTGCTGCGCTGGGTCGGTCTCGGCGAGCGGATGCACGTCCTGCCGCCGGTCCTCTCGGGCGGCGAGAAGCAGCGCGCCGCCATCGCACGGGCGCTGATCGCAAGGCCCGAACTGCTCCTCGCCGACGAGCCGACTGGCAATGTCGATCCGAGTTTGGCGCGCCGGCTCATGCGCCTCTTCGCCGAACTACATAAATCCGGCACGGCGGTCGTGATCGCGACTCATGATCTGGCGTTGATGGATCAGTTCGAGCAGGCCCGCCGCCTCGTCCTCGGCGATTGCCGGTTGCACATCTATGAATGAGCGCCGAATGATCCTGCTGCAATCCTCAGAGCGCGGCGAAGGCACGAGCTGGGAGCTCTCGGAGGGGCGGCTGATCCGCCGCCAGGAGGTGCCGCTGGTGCCGGCCGCCTCAATTGCCGGCCGGGCGCTCGTCACCGTCATTACGATCATGACGTTTCTCGCAGCGCTGACCGCCTGCACCGCTTTGCTGATCGCCGACGCGGCACAAGGCTGGACGCAATCGATCTCGCGCGAGATGACGATCCAGGTCCGCCCGGCCGCCGGCCATGATCTCGAAGCCGAAACGCAGAAGGCGGCCGATATTGCGCGGGCGACACCAGGTATCGCCGAGGTACAGGCCTATACGAAGGCGCAATCGGAGGCGCTGCTGCAGCCCTGGCTCGGCAGCGGTCTCGATCTGTCCGAACTGCCGGTACCGCGGCTGATCGTTCTCAAGCTCGATCGCAGCAAGCCGCTCGATACGGCGGCGCTGCGCCAAAAACTGTCGGTCATCCAGGGCGCGAGTCTTGACGATCACCGCATCTGGCTGCAACGCCTCGCCTTGATGGCGGGTACGGTGGTCGTGGTGGCGGTCGTCATCTTTTCCCTGGTGATGATCGCAATGGTGCTTGCTGTCGGCTTCGCCACCCGCGGCGCCATGGCCGGCAATCGCGAGATCATCGAAGTGCTGCATTTCGTCGGTGCTGCCGACAGCTATATTTCACGGCAATTCCAGCGGCATTTCTTCAGGCTCGGGCTGCGCGGCGGGCTTTTGGGCGGCGGCCTTGCCGTGCTCGTCTTCGTCAGCTCCGGGATAGTTTCGGGCTTTCTCCGTGGAACGCCGGGCGGCATGCAGGCCGAAATCATGTTCGGCAGCTTTGCCTTGGGCGCGAAGGGCTATCTCGTCATCGCGGTGATTGCCGCCGCGATCGCCATCACGACCGGCATCGTCTCGCGGACCATTGTCTTCCGGCATTTGCAGAAATTGACCTAAAGGCTGGATCGAGGCTTGGCGGATTCCGCGAATCTCTCTAGATTCGGTTTGTCATCAACAACCTGAAAGGAGGTGATCCAGTGTCTCAATGTCTCATCGCGGAGCTGCTGGAACTCGCCGCCTTGACTAAAGGGCGCTGCTGAGGGCTGCGGCCGCGCAGACATTGTCTGGCGCAGCGCGCAGGCTGCGCCCCAGAACGACTATCTTGTCTAATCAAGACGAAAGCCCCGGTACGCCGGGGCTTTCACGTCTTCGGGCCTCCAAAGCCCCGGCTTGCCGGGGCTTTGTCGTGTCTGGGGCCTGTCCAGGCAAGGCCCCGCGCCGTTTTCGCGCCGCAGTTTTAGGTAAGGTTAAGGTAACCAAGCGATGGGAGGATTCCCGCAATCTCGCCGTCCGGGCGATCTTGCCCAATCAATCCTACCGGTTGATCTCGCCCATGAAACACTGCGCTTTTGCTTTTGCCATCGCCGTCACTCTGTTTGCGCAGCCGGCGCGAGCAGATTTCCAGTCTTGCCTTGGCGGTCTTGAGACCCTCGCGCGCGAACATGGGATTTCGGACGCCACCATCCAGCGGTCCCTGCGCGGCGTGACTTTCGACGCCGATGCGATCACCGCCGAACATTCGCAGCCGGAATTCTCGACACCGATCTGGGATTACATGGCGGGCCTCGTCGATGACGAACGCGTCACCGACGGCCGCGCCGCCATGCATCAATGGGCGCATTGGTTCGCCGTGGCGCAATCGCGTTATGGCGTCGATGAATCGGTTATCGCGGCGATCTGGGGCGTCGAGTCGAATTTCGGCAAGGGATTCGGCAAGCATCCGATCATTCAATCGCTCGCGACGCTCTCTTGCGCCGGCGGACGCGAAGCCTATTTCCGCTCCGAACTCATCGCCGCACTGAAAATCATCGATGCAGGCGATGTGAATCCGGCGGAGTTCAAAGGTTCCTGGGCCGGCGCCTTCGGCAATACGCAATTCATGCCCTCGACTTTCCTGCGCATGGCGGTGGATCTCGACGGCGATGGTCGCCGCGACCTCATCGGCTCTGTGCCGGATGCTTTGGGCTCGACCGCCAATTATCTGCGCAAACACGGCTATACGCCCGGCCTCACCTGGGGCTTCGAAGTGCGGCTGCCGGCCGGCTATTCGGGCCCTTCCGGAAAAAAACTGAAAAAGCCCGTCGCCTTTTGGGCGGCGCGCGGCATCACCCATATCGATGGATCGCCCTTGCGCGGCAGCGGTGCGCTGGGGCTATTCCTGCCGGCTGGGGCGCAAGGGCCTGCGTTCCTCGTCACGCATAACTTCGACGTGATATACAGCTACAATGCAGCTGACTCATATGCGCTGGCGATTGCGCTCTTGTCCGATCGCTTGCGCGGCCGCCCAGGGCTGGTCACGGCCTGGCCGACCAATGATCCGGGCCTGTCGCGCGCCGGACGGCGCGAAATTCAAGCTTTGCTGATCCGCCGCGGCTATGATCTCGACGGCAAAATCGACGGCGTCCTGGGCAAGAAGACCGTCGCCGCCATCGCCGATTTCCAGTCCCGTGCCGGTTTGACTCCCAATGGCCGCGCATGCCAATCCGTACTCGCCGCCCTGCGTGGTCGCTGAGCTTATGTTGAGCCGGTCATTTTTCCGCTAGGACGCGCGGTTTCACTCGGAATTGACTCGCTTCACCAATCCATATTTTCCAATTTGGATCAACCGAAACAACTTCTTAGTCGTCCATGTCCCCTCAGCTGAGTCAGCTTCTGCACCGCGGCGCTTTTTTGCTGGTTGCGATGATGTGCGAAACGGGATTCATTCCTGCGCTTCATGCCAATCCCGCGACGTCCGTCGTCGAACTGTTTACGTCGCAAGGCTGCTCGTCCTGTCCGCCCGCAGATCATCTTCTGTCGGCTTTGGCGCGTGATCCCTCGACTGTCGCGGTGAGCTTCCCGATCGATTATTGGGACTTCATGGGATGGCAGGATACGCTGGCTTCGCCGAGCTTCACCGCGCGGCAGAAGGCCTATGCCGCGTCGCGTGGCGACGGCCATGTCTATACGCCGCAGGCAATTATCGATGGCCTCATTGACGCAGTCGGCAGCGACAAGGCACAGATCGAACATGCGATCAAAACCAACAAGGGCCGCGACGGCGCTCTGACGGTGCCGATCCATCTGACGGAATCCGGCGAGACGCTGCGTATCGATATCGGCGCGGGGGCGGGCGAAGCGGCCAGCGTCTTCGTTCTGCGCATTATTCGCGCCAAGACTGTGGTGATCGGCCGCGGCGAGAATTCCGGCCGCAGCGTCACCTACACCAATGTCGTGCGTGCCATCCGCAAAATCGGCGATTGGAACGGCAAAGCCAAAAGCTTTGAGCTTTCCGAACTCAAAGGTGATAACGAAGGCTACGTCGTTCTTTTGCAGAAGGGATCCGAGTCGAATCCCGGCGTGATTCTGGCGGCGGCCAAAAGTTCTGGATTCTGAGCCGCCGGGCGACTTAAGCTTCGTGTAAGTCCGATTTTTGCCCCGATCCCACGCTTTAGTCCGCGCTCTCGAATGCGGCACACGCCGGCGCAACGCTGGGCCGGTGAAAGGGACATGTTATCAAAATGATGCGCGCGGCTTGTCGAACTTCCGGACTGCTTCTCGTCACCCTCCTCGGCCTTGCGGCCGTCTCCCCCGCTTTTGCTGCGCATCATAGAGCGCCGAGCAAGCCGCCAAAGAAGACCGAGACCGAAGATAAGGAAAAGGCCAAGCCGGTCCAGGTCGGCACCTTTGGCGACTGGGGTGCTTTCGTTGCCGAATCCGCCAAGGAAAAGACCTGCTATGCGCTCGCTCAGCCGAAGGACCGCGAGCCGGAGAAACTCAAGCGCGATCCTGCCTACGTCTTCATCTCGACCCGGCCGAGCGAGAACATCCGTAACGAAATCTCGGTCATCATGGGCTTTGAGATGAAGGATGGCGGCGAGGCCGAGGCCGCGATCGGCTCTGATAGCTTCGACCTTGTCTCGAAAGGCAAGAACGCCTGGGTCAAGAATGTCGCGAAAGAGGGCGAATTCATCAACGCGATGAAGCATGGCCACCAGCTCGTCGTCAAAGCCGCCTCGATCAAAGGCAAGATGACGACCGACACTTATTCGCTTTCCGGCCTCACCCAGGCCCTGGAGCGGATCAAGAAGGAATGCCGCTAAGGCGTAACGCCGCGGCGATATCTCAAAGTTTAATCTCGGTTATTGCTGCGCCCTGCGGCACCGCAGAGAGCGGTGCTGCGAAGCGACGGACCTTGCACGCAACAAACGCCGGCGGGATGCCGGCGTTCTTCGTCTTGCGACTAAATTGCGATATGCCCTGGCTTGTTTCGGGCGGCGCCGTCAGCGCATAATCCGCCGCAATTCAAAGCGGCGGGACCAATCCCGTCGACGCGTCAGCGCGGGAGGAAGTCATGTCGGATAAAGTCTATCCCGTCAGTGCCGAATGGGCGAAGCGCGCCTATGTCGATGCGGCCAAATATGCCGAAATGTATGGCCGCTCGGTCAAGGACCCCGATGGCTTCTGGGGCGACGATGCTCGCGCCCGCATCGATTGGATCAAGCCTTTCACCAAAGTGAAGAACACCTCCTTCGGTCCGCATGACGTCTCGATCAAATGGTTCGAGGACGGCGTCACCAATGTCGCGCTGAACTGTCTCGACCGGCATCTCGAGAAGCGCGGCGGCAAGACCGCCATCATCTGGGAAGGCGACGATCCGTCCGAGTCGCGCCACATCTCTTATCGTGAGCTCCACGATCACGTCTGCCGCTTCGCCAATGTCCTGAAAGAGCGGGGCGTCAAAAAAGGCGATACGGTCACGATCTATATGCCGATGATTCCGGAGGCGGCCTATGCGATGCTCGCCTGCACGCGCATCGGCGCCGTTCATTCGGTCGTCTTCGGCGGCTTCTCGCCGGATTCGCTTGCCGGCCGTATCAAGGATTGCCGCTCGAAGGTTCTAGTCACCGCCGATGAAGGCTTGCGCGGCGGCAAAAGGGTCGCACTGAAAGCCAATGTCGATCAAGCGCTGAAAAAGGCCGAGGGCATTGTCGAGGCGGTTCTCGTCATCAAACGCACCGGCGGCAACATCGATTGGCAGGACGGCCGCGATTATTGGTATGAGCCGGCCGCGGCGTCAGTCTCCGCCGAATGTCCGCCTGAGCCGATGAACGCCGAAGATCCGCTGTTTATTCTGTACACGTCGGGCTCGACAGGCACGCCGAAGGGCGTCGTCCACACCACGGCCGGCTATCTCATCTTTGCGTCGATGACGCATCAATATGTCTTCGATTACCACGAGGACGATATCTATTGGTGCACGGCCGACGTCGGCTGGGTGACTGGCCACAGCTATATTCTCTATGGCCCGCTCTGCAACGGCGCGACGACGCTGATGTTCGAAGGCGTGCCGACCTATCCATCGGCGTCGCGCTTCTGGGAGGTCATCGACAAGCATAAGGTCAACACCTTCTACACGGCCCCGACAGCGATCCGTTCGCTGATGAGCGCCGGCGAAGCGCCGGTGAAGGCGACGAGCCGCGCCTCGCTGCGGCTGCTCGGCACCGTCGGCGAGCCGATCAATCCCGAGGCCTGGGAATGGTACTACCGTGTCGTCGGCGACAGCCGCTGCCCGATCATGGACACATGGTGGCAGACGGAAACCGGCGGCCATATGATCACGCCGCTGCCGGGCGCAACGGCGTTGAAACCCGGCTCCGCCACGGATCCCTTCTTTGGCGTTCAACCGGAGATCGTCGATGCTTCGGGCAGCGTGCTGAGCGGCGCATGCGAAGGCAATCTGGTCATCGCCGATTCCTGGCCAGGCCAGATGCGCACGGTGTACGGCGACCACGAGCGATTCGTGCAGACCTACTTCTCCACTTTCAGGGACTTCTACTTCACGGGCGACGGCGCGCGCCGCGACGAGGACGGCTA
>CAZXXA010000031.1:0-41752 GCA_964644615.1 uncultured Methylovirgula sp.
GGGATGAGCATCATCATCTCTTGGGCGAGCGACTAGCCGCCCTGCACGAGGAATTCGAGCGCATGGTCGAAACAGGCCGTGTCTGACTGGCCTTCGTAGGAGATCGGCCAGAGCTTCTTGATGTCGTCGCCGAAGAGATCGGACGACACCGAGGCCTGGCGCGCCGCCATCCAGTTGACGTTGCCGCGTAGCGTGTTGATTTCGCCGTTGTGCGCGACCATCCGATAAGGATGCGACAAGGACCAGGTCGGGAAGGTATTCGTCGAAAAGCGCTGATGCACGAGGGCGAGCGCGGATTCGAAGGACGGTTGCTGCAGGTCCTTGAAATAATCGCCGAGCTGGGTCGCGAGCAGCAGGCCCTTATAAACGACCGTGCGCGACGACATGGAGACGGCGTAAAAGCCGCGGGTGCGCGGATCGGCTTTCGCATAGACGGCGTTGGAGATCACCTTGCGCAGGATGAACAGCCGGCGCTCGAAAAGGTCCTGCTCGGCCTTGCCCTTGCCGGCATTGGCGCCGCGGCCGACGAAGATCTGCCGGATCACCGGCTCCGTCGGCTTGACACTTTCGCCAAGAATGCTGCTATCGACCGGCACATCGCGCCAGCCGAGAAACAGCTGGCCTTCGTCGGCGACAGACTTTTCGATGATCGCCTCGACCTCGGCGCGACCGCCCGCATCGCGCGGCAGGAAGAAGACGCCGACGGCATAGTCGCCCGGCTCCGGCAGTTTGATGCCGAGCTTGGCGGTTTCTTCAGCGAAGAAGCGATGCGGAATCTGCACGAGAATGCCGCAGCCGTCACCGGCGCGGGCATCCGCGCCAACGGCGCCGCGATGATCGAGATTGAGCAGGATCTCGAGGCCCTTGGCGATGATCTCATGCGATTTTCGATTGCTGAGATCGGCAACGAAGCCGACGCCGCAGGCGTCATGCTCGCGTTCGGGCGCATAGAGACCTTGCGCCTCAGGCAGACCGGGATCGAGAAAGGTCTTGTCCGACATCAACGAAAATCCTGGCACAAAAACGGTGGAAGAAAGTCAGGCGTTACTTTGCGGCGGGCCGTTTCGACCGCGCCCCACGCGCCTTATCTCGCTCACGCATCATCATATGTCCGCCCCCATGCGCTCTCCCGTGCCGCTCCCAAGCTCCACGTCCGCGGGCCTGCCCCAGGCCGCGCGTTCCCTATGAAGCCGATCGCGCAGGAGCAACCGCGAGGCCAAAAGGCCAAGTCCTCTCGCTGTCGGGCGTCAGTCAGGGAAAATGGCAGAAATAAGCTAGGTCGTAAAGGGTCAGCAGCGCTGTCCTATCAATTGAGCGCACCATTACAGATTTGCTGAAATATGCAAGCCCAATAGAGCCCTTAGAGATAGCAGGCGTATGACCCCGCGCCCGCTTCAGGGATGCGTCAAATTGCACGGTGAAATATGGCGATCGGGTGTCTCCTCCGCAATGAGTTGAGGGCGATGCAATCGCTGATCATTTGACTTTTCGCCCCGTCATAGCTCCTTGCTACGTCTCGCTTTGCGGGCAGCGCCCGCGGACCGGGGGCTTATGGGAAAGCCAATCCATCGACGACAACCGCCTTCTGTCTTGGCCATGGCCAGTGATAGACGGGCAAAACGGCCGGGTCGGTGCGCGAGATGAATCTGCGCAACGACAACGTCCTGATTGCTGCGCTCGGCACAACCCAGACCTTGGCTTGGGCTTCGAGTTATTATCTGCCCGCGATCCTGGCCGATCCCATCGCGCGCGACCTCGGCATATCGAGCAATTGGGTGTTTGCCGCCTTCTCGGCGGCACTGGTGATTTCCGCTCTGCTGGGTCCGCGCGTCGGACGTGAGATCGACCACATCGGCGGCCGCGACGTGCTGGGCGCGTCCAATCTCATTCTCGCCGCCGGACTGGTTCTGCTTAGTCTATCGCGCTCGCCCGTCATGATGGCCGCCGCCTGGTTGCTGCTCGGGGTCGGCATGGGCCTCGGGCTCTACGATGCCGCTTTCGCCGCGCTCGGCCGCATCTATGGCCATGAGGCGCGCCGCTCCATCACCGGCATCACCTTGATCGCGGGTTTCTCAAGCACGATCGGCTGGCCGCTGACGGCATGGGGGCTTCACGCGATCGGCTGGCGTTGGACCTGCGTTGCATGGGCGGCGACGCATCTCCTGATTTGCCTGCCGCTGAACGCGATCTTTGTCCCGCAAGTCAAGCCGGAGCACCGCGTCACCGCGGAGGCGCCCAAGCCGCATATCCCGATCGACCGCGCCATGGTGCTGCTGGCCTTCGCTTTCTCGGCTGCGTGGAGCGTCACGTCGGCGATGGCGGTGCATCTTCCCCGGATTTTGGAATCGATGGGCGCAACACAGGCACAGGCGATTGCCGCCGGCGCCTTGATCGGTCCGGCGCAGGTTGCTGCCCGGATCATTGAGGCCAGCGTCCTCAAGCGCATTCATCCGCTCTATTCGGCGCGGCTCGCATGTGTGACTCACCCGATCGGCGCGGGCGTCCTGGCGTTGTTCGGCGGCGGTCTCGCCGCTGCCTTTGCGCTGCTGCATGGCGCCGGCAACGGTATTCTGACGATTGCACGCGGCACGCTGCCCCTCGCCATATTCGGCCCAAAGGATTACGGCTATCGATTGGGCCTGCTCGGTGCGCCCTCGCGGCTGTCGCAGGCGCTTGCGCCGGTGGTCTTCGGTCTGTTGATCGTGCCGCTGGGCGGCTACGTCCTGTTGGTCACCTCGGGTCTCAGTCTTGCCGCCTTAGCGGCGCTGTTCTTGCTGAAGGTGCCAGCGGCCGACGGACGGAGCCATTCAGCCTAATTCGTGGACACCATAATTTCTGGACACTGTGGAGGGTGCCGATGTCGCAAGCTGTCCTCAAGAGGATCACGCGTTACCCGGTCAAAGGGCTTTCCGGAGAGATTCTCGACAGCGTCACACTGTCGACAGGGCACGGCCTGCCGCATGATCGGCAATTTGCCTTGGCTTTGCCAGACACCCCGTTCGACCCGGCGGCGCCAAAGCCGTTTCCCAAAACCCGCTTCGCGGTTTTAATGAATTTCGCCAAGCTCGCCGAACTCTCGACCGCCTTCGATACCTCGACCGAAGTGCTCTCGATCAGCCATCCGCATTTGTCGCTGTCCGCGCCGCTCAACACCGCGGACGGCCGAGAGTCGATCGAGACATCGCTGTCGGATTTCATGAAAGATGAAATCGGCGGACGGCTGCGCGTCGTGGAGGCGCCTGGACATCGCTTCACCGACGTCAGCGTCCATTCCCCGGAGATGATGGAAGCCGTGTCGCTGATCAATCTCGCCTCCGTCCGCGCCCTGGAAGACAAGGTCCAGCATCGTCTCGATCCGCGCCGCTTTCGCGCGAACTTTCTCGTCGATGGCCTGGAGCCCTGGATCGAGTTCACCTGGCTCGACCGCATGATTTCAATCGGCGGAGCGACTTTCAAAGCGGTGAAGCGGACGCGGCGATGCATCGCGACCGAGGTCAATCCCGACTCGTTCGAACGCGATGTAGCGGTTCCGAAGGAACTGTTGAAGAACTTCGGGCACGGCGATCTCGGCATCTATATCACGGTGCAGAACGGGAGCACCGTGCGCGTCGAAGATCCGGTTCAGTTTTTAGCGGCACCGAACCGCGCGCGCCGTCTCGTCCATGGACTTCGAGAGCGGCACGCGCGGACCTAAGCCTGTCACGCGCGTCGCAGCTCGCCGTCGCGGGCGCGGCCGATCAGCCAGCCGCCTTCGACCTCGATATCCGAGCCCGTGATATAATCCGACTCATCCGACGCCAAAAAGACCGCGGCATAAGCCACTTCTTCCGGCCGTCCCCAGCGGCCGACGACCGTTTCACCGCCCCAATCGACCGTCGCATCGGTCGCCGCCTTGGAATTCAACGGCGTCTCGATCGAACCCGGCGAAATCGCCGTGACGCAAATGCCCGTGCCGCGGAGATCCATCGCCAGCGCGCGGGTCAAACCCAGCACCCCGGATTTGGCCGCGCAGTAAGCGACGCGATCGGGACGCCCGACATGGCCGGCGATCGAAGCGACATTGATGATCTTGCCTTTCTTCTGCTTCAGCATCTGCGGAACGACCGCCTGCGCGCAGAAGAAATGACCGGTGAGATTGATATCGATCATGCGATGCCAATCCTCTTCGGTGTGATCGAGAAAGGATTTGATGCAGCGCGAACCAGCATTGTTGACAAGTGCGTCGATCCTGCCGAAGGCCACCAGCGTTTGCTCGCAAAGAGCCAGTGTTTCGGCGCGTTTCGTGACATCGACTTTGATCGCCGCAGCGCGCCCGGACAGCGCTTTGATCTGCGCCGCCGTTTCATTGGCGGCATCGAGATTGATATCGCCAGCGACGACGGCAGCACCTTGTTTTGCGAATTCAATCGCAATGGCGCGTCCCATGCCGCTGCCACTGCCCGTCACGATCGCCACCTTGCTTGCAAGCCGCATAGTTTCCCCCAAATCAGCGTCAAAATGATTATATTTCAAAAATATGGAACAATTCATATTGATTTTTGTCAATCCTAATGCATTCTAACGAAAGCTCCCTCGGGATCATCCCTTCGTGAAAACAGGCGGATTGTCATGAAATTTGGCGTCAGACTGGCCGTGCAAGGTGAAATGGGCGCCAAGGGACAGGGGTGGGACTACACGCGCGAAATGGCGTTGGAAGCCGAAGACTCAGGCTTCGATTCGGTCTGGCTTCCCGATCACGTCATCAATGCGCATATGAGCAAGCGCACTCCGATGCTGGAAAACTGGACGGTGTTGTGCGCCCTCGCCGCGCTCACGAAAAAGGTGACCTTCGGCGGCCACACATTCAACAATTCGCTGCGCAACCCGGCGCTGATGGCGAAAATGGCGTCGACCTTCGATGTCATGTTCGGCGGCCGGCTGATCTATTCGCAAGGCTCCGCCTGGTTCCGGGAGGAGACGACGGGCTATGGCCTGCCCTGGGACGAGCATGACGATCGCGTCGAACGGCTGCGCGAATCGCTCATCATCGCCAAGCGGATGTGGACCGAGCCGGACGTGACGTTCAAAGGCCGGTTCTACGAAGTCGAAGGCGCCATTCTGGAGCCGAAGCCGACGCAGCAGCCGCATATTCCGATTTGGGTCCCGGGCGATTCCGAGGCGACGCGTCAGCTCGTTGCCGACATGGCCGATTGCTGGCTGACCTATTCGAAGCCGCCGGAGCTCATCCGCAGCTGGTCGGAAGACATGCTGCAGCGGACCGGCGGCCGGAAGATTCCGATGGCTATCTCCACCGTGTGCCTCGCAGGCCTTGGCACGAAAGACGTCGAGCGTTGGAGTCATCTCTATGCGGAGGAACGCAAACATCGTTTTGCGACGCCACCGACTCCGCAAGACGTGCTGGCCGAAAATCTCTGGGGCTCGGTCGATGATTGCGTGAACCGCATCCGCGAATGGGAAGCGGCGGGCGTGTCGCATATCATCATTCAGCCGATCCCGCCGCTCGACGGCATGCGCTTCTTCGCGCGCGAGATCATGCCGGCCTTTGCCGAGACATCGCCAGCGGTTCACTAGCGCGCGTTCCGCACGTATGTTCATCCATGCGGATGCTTTTTCCAATCAGGACATAGCGAGCAGAAGCTTGCCCCTGGTCTGGCGCGCTTCGATCACCTCATGCGCCTTGCCGGCCTTCTCCAAGGGCAGGACCTGATCGATCACGACCGTCAGGCGCTTATCCCGCACAGCCTTGAAGAGATCGTCGGCCCGCGAACGGATTTCCTCGGCGCTCGCCATATAATCCGCGAGATGCGGGCGGGTGAAGAACACCGACCCCGCCTCGGCAAGTTCGATTGGCTCAATGCTCGGCACGGTTCCCGAGCTAGCGCCGAAGAGCACGCAAAGACCGCGGCGTCCGACGCAGCGGATGCTCGCATGAATCGTGTCGCGGCCGACGGAATCATAGGCGACATTCACGCCCTTGCCGCCGGTGATTTCTTTTACCCGTTCGCGAAAATCTTCCGTCCGGTAAAGGATGCAATGATCCGCACCGCGCTCCGAAGCAATGCGGGCCTTGTCTTCGCTGCCGACGGTCGCAATGACGGTCGCGCCGCGAAGCTTCGCAAGCTGGATCAGGATCTGCCCCACGCCCCCTGCTCCCGCATGCACAAGGCAGGTTTGGCCAGGCTGCAGCGGAAAGGCCGAATGCGTCAGATAATGCGCCGTCGAGCCTTGCAGCATGAGCGCGGTCGCGACATCAAAATCGATGTCGTCGGGAACCGCGACCAGCTTCCATGCGGGGACGATGGCGAAATCCGCATAGCTCCCACGTGTCAGGCAATAGGCAACGCGGTCGCCCGGTTTCCAAGTTGTGATGGTGTCGCCGACGGCCGCAACCGTGCCCGCGCCCTCCATGCCAATCGTCATCGGCAGCGGCGTCTTATAGGTGTCGGATTTCGCATAGACGCCCGAGCGCATGTAAACGTCGATAAAGTTGAGACCAGCGCGCGCAAGCTGCACGAGGACCTCGCCGGGCCCCGGTTTCGGAACGGGAACATCGGCAACCTTCAAAACATCTGGGCCGCCAAAGGCAGCCACCTGCACCGCTCTCATGCGGCTTCCTCCGTGTGGTTGAAAGACTATGGCTTGCCGATCGCGACATGGGTGCGAAACCCAGGCCGCGCCGAAAGTGCGCTGTGATAGGCGACGATGCGGGAGCCGACGCCCGGCTCGGGGACGAGCGCGAAGAAACGATGCAGCATGACACCGATCACGATATCCGCCGCCGAAACATTCGCGCCAAATAGATAGCCCTGTTCAGGCAAAGCACGCGCAAGAACGCCCATCAGATTTCGGAAGGTTTTTACGTTGGCGTCGATGAGCTGCTGGTCGCGCTTGTCGGCGCTCAGGCGAACCAATTGCCCGAAGAGAGCCGTAATCGGCGGATTGAGCGTGCCGAGCTGCCAGTCCATCCATTGCGAGATACATGCGCGGGCGGCGGCAGTGGCGCCACCAAACGCCAACGCGTTTTGACGCTCGGCAAGGTAGCGGATGATGCTGTTCGATTCCCAGACGACCGTCTGACCGTCGACGAGGGTCGGGACCAGGCCGTTCGGATTGAGCTTCAGATATTCCGGCGTGTCGTTGCCGCCAAACGGACCGCCGTAGTCTTCCCGCTCGCAACCGATTCCTAGCTCCGCCAAGGCCCACATCACTTTACGGACATTAAGCGAATCCGCACGACCCAGCACTTTCATCATGGGCTTACCGTTCTCTCTTTGAAGCGAATTAGCTGGCAGCGATTACGTCAGGACCACGACGTCATCGCCTTCGATTTCGACGTCATAGATGCGCAGCCGCTGCCGGCCGATCGCCGGCGCCGGGACCAGCGGTTCCCCAGTCACGAGCGAATATTCGAAGCCGTGCCAGGGGCAGCGCAAGACTTCGCCACAGTGCCCGAAGGTGAGCTCATTGGGCACATCGCCATCGGTCATGCCCGAGACGCAGCCATGTTGCAAAGGCGCGGATTGATGCGGGCAGTAGCCGTTGATGGCGCGAATGTCGCCGCTCGGCAAGCGGACGAGGACGATGGATGAGCGGCCGATATTTGCCGGTGTCAGCTGGCCGACTTTGATGTCGCTCGCCTTGCAGATCGTGTGGCGTGTCATGATCACTCCGCGGCGCGAGACGGAAGCGCCGAACGCGGCATGTCCAGCTCGTAGAAATCGGCGGCATTCTTCCAAAGGATCTTGTCCCGCGTGCTGTCGGGCAGCGCCTTTGGAATCGCCAGCTCAGGGTGATCGAAGTCGAAGTGCGGATAATCGGTCGAGAAAACGAGCAGATCGTCGGTTCCCATCAGATCGATGACCTTGCCCCATTGATCCGGCGTAATGTCTTCCGTCGGCTGCGTCGAGAGGCGCAAACGCTCCCGGCAATGCTGGCTCGGCAGTTTCTTGATCCAGGGAACTTCAACGCGACCCTGCCGATATTCGCGATCCATCCGCCACATCACATGCGGCAGCCAGCTGAAGCCGGCTTCGAGGATCATAAAACGCAGATTCGGAAAACTGTCGAAGACGCCATTGACGATCAGGCCGATGAGCTGCGGCATCAGCGCAATCGGAATCAGGCAATGGCGTTCGACATAATGCTGGCCCATACCGTAGGGACCCTGCGCAAACACCGTATGGTGGAAGGCCACGGCCAGACGATTGCGTTCCGCAGCCGCAAAGATCGGCCGATACATCGGATGGCCGTAGGGGATGTCGTCCACGACGGCGAGCATGACCTGCTTGAACTGCGGATGTGCGGCCATACGGTCGATTTCGCGCGCCGCCGCTTCAGGATCGCGGGCATAGACCTGAATGCTGCCGATGAAGCGCTTGTCCTTCGAGATCCAATGCTCGGCAACATAGTCGTTGTAAGCCGAGGCCATCGCGCTCGCGAGCCCATACTGGAGCTTCAAAGCCGACGGATAAAAGTAGCCGGTGAGAACCGCGTAATCATGATGATGATAATCAAGCAGCTGATCGCGCATCATCTCGTAGCTTGAGACGGAAGCCGACCCGTCGGGATTTTGCACGTCAGTGCGATTGCCGCGTCCCGGCGTCGTGTAACAGAAAGGCTGGCTGAAGCCGCGCCAGCCGCCGCCGTCGATCCAGCTTTTGTAAGGCTCCGGCAGATAAGGCACGAGATCCCTCACATTGGAGAAGCTCTCGTGAACGTCGGTATCGATCAGCGGCACAATGGCCCCCGTAATTAGCGCTCACCGGGGATGATCATAATTGAAAAAATGGAACCGTAAATTCCATTTTTTATTTTACAGATTTTTGTCAGTGTTCAAGCACGCCAGGACGGGGATGCTCCAGCTCCGCCGGGCCCTGCCGGCCGGGCCCGAAACTGCCCAAAGCACGCTTCATCAAAGGAAAAGCCAGCGAGAGCAGCGCCAGAACCATGAACACGGCGCTGATCGGCTGCTTGAAGAACACCGTCCAGTCATTGTGAAAAGTGATCATGCTCCGCGTGAAAGAGTCTTCCGCGAGCGGCCCGAGAATGGCGCCGAGAACCATCGGCGAGACCGGCAATTTCACGCGGCCCATCACCCAGGCGATCGCGCCAAAGATGACAACGATCCACACGTCGGAGAGGCTGTTGCGATCGGCAAAAGCGCCGACGAGCGCAAACATCACGATGATGGTTGCCAGAATGCCTTGCGGGATGGCGAGCACCCGGACGACGACGCGAATCCACAAGAAGCCGAGAAGACACATACCGATGACGGACATGAACATGGACGCGAGGATCGTATAGACAACGAGCGTCGAGGCCGAGTTCTGCAGCAGGAAAGGACCGGGCTGAACGCCATGCAGAAGGAAGGCGGCCAAGATGACCGCCGTAGCGCCGCTGCCAGGTAGGCCTAGCGTCAGAAGCGGCACGATATGCCCCGCCACGGAGGCCGTCGAAGCGATCTGCGGCGCGACAATGCCCTCTGGAATGCCGGTGCCGATCTTATCGCCGCGTTTCCCATATTGTTTTTCGATCGCGTAGGACACGAAGGATGAGATCGTCGCGCCGGCGCCGGGAATGACGCCGAGCAAAGTGCCGAGCACCGTGCTGCGCGCGAAGGTCGATCGAATATTCCACATCTCCTTGAAGGTTGGGAATTTCGTCTCGATCCCAGCTTTGGGATGCGCATCGATCTTCACGCCCTGGCCGATCTTGGCCAGGATCTCGCCGAAGCCATAAGCGCCGACGAGAACCATCACATAGGGGACGCCATTCATCAGCGTCGACGAGCCGAAGGTGAATCGATCGGCTCCGTAAGTTCCATCGACGCCTACGGTGGACACGAGCAATCCGATGAACATGCTGATGAGCGCGTCGGGCAAGGAATTGTCGGCGAGCGCAACGACAGTCGTCAGACCGAAGAGGACCGCTGCAAAATATTCCGGCGCGCCGAAGCTTAATGCCAGTTTACTCAGCGGGCCGGCCATGCCGACCATCACCATCGAGGAGACAAGGCCGCCAGTCAGCGCGGCAACAAGCGCCCAACCCAAAGCCTTGGCCGCCTCGCCGCGCTTGGTCATGCCCCAGCCGTCCCACAGAAGCGGCACGTCCATGGGCTCGCCCGGAATGCGATAGAGAATCGTCGTGAAACAGCCTGCGTATGTCCCCGACATATAGATCGCGGTGAGAAGGATGATCGAAGGCTCGAGCCCCATCGAATAGGTAAAAGGCAAGGCCAGCACGACGCCCATCACCAGTCCAAGCCCCGGCATGATCGAGACCGCCATGCCGATGACCAGACCGATGAGCATGGCCAGCAGATCCTGCCATTGCAGGATCTGCGCGAAGCCCGCGGATAGGAGTCTCAAAGTTTCCATCAACTCTTCTCCAAAGACTTCGATAAGCGGCCTAGTGAATGCCGAGGAGCCGCATTACGCCGAGCGACACATGCGAAAAAGGCTCAATGCCTGTCGGCAAAGCGACGAAGACGACCTTCATGAATGTGTAGGTGAAGAACAGCGTGATGCCGAGCGACAGGCAGGCGATCAGCCAAAGGCGCCGCACGCTGCCGCACCACATCAGCACGGCCGTGTAGAACAAGGTGCAGAGAAAGAAGCCGCCCTTCTCGAGCAGGAGAAGATAGACGATGGTGGCCACCAATACGGCGACCACAATGCGTGGATGATCTTCGCCGTGCAGGACCGGCACCTGCTCGCCCTCAGACGCCTCCCCCTGCAACAGGATTTTGTGCTGGCTGTCCGGCTCGGCATCTTCTTTCAAGAAGAACTTGCGGACCATCGCCCAGACGCACGCGACCATCAGCAAGGACAGAACGATCTTGGGCCATACGTCAGGGCCAATCTGGTCCGGGATGGGCGTGAAAGCGATCTTGTTGGCGACTGTGTAAAGCCATGCCGTGCCGAGCAAAAGCACCACATAGGGCGCAATGCGCTTCATCCGCCGCAGTAAGGGCATGCCGGCGTTTCCTCGCGTCCATGACACTCTTTTCGATCAGAACCGCAAATAGCGGGCCCTGACCGTAGCTCCAAGCCCCGGCCTTATTCTTATATTTGCCGGGGCTCGGATGGAATTCTTGCTAGTGGCTCGCCGTCTTTGCCGCGCTGAGCGTACGAGCCTCGGCCAGCCATTTCTGGATATAGGCGCCGGCGTCTTTGGCCGGAACGAAGCTGGTCGGCAAAGCATATTGCTGCTTCAGATAGTCGGCATATTCCTTGGTCGCGGCGACCTTGGCGAAAGCGTCCGACAACTTCTGGACGATCTTCGGATCGGTGCCGGCGCGGACCACGACGACGCGGAACTGCGTCAGCGTCACGTCGTAACCGAGCTTGCCCGAATAAGGCACCTGCTCGAAGCCTGCCACCGGCGTCTTGCTGAACAGCAGCACCGGCCGGATCTGCTTGCCGTCGATGAAGCTTCTCACGTCGCCCGCCTGCTCATACAGCACGTCGCTTTGACCGCCGACGACCGAGGAGTAGCGAAGGCCCGGTTCCGGAAACGGCACCGGCTGCAGCTTCACGCCGCGCGCCTTGAAATAATCCACCGTCATTGCGTCGGGACTGCCATAGCCCGTGATCGCGACGCGCAATTCATGCTGCTGGCTGGCCTTGACGACGTCGTCCCAGGTTTTCCAAGGGCTGTTCATATTGACGTAGAACCCTGACGGCTGCTGAATCATGATGCCGAGCGGGATGAACTGATCGATCTTGAAGTGAGAATTGGGATTGGCGAAGAGACCCGCCGTATCGCCAGTGATGATCGCGATCGTGTAGCCGTCAGCCGGCGCCGTCACGAGCTTCGTCAAGCCGGTTTGACCGGTGGCGCCGGGAACATTGATCACGGGCAGCGAGACTTTCAGCTGCGGTTCGATCAGCTTGCTGGAAAGCCGCCCCAAAGTGTCGGCGCCGCCGCCTGGACCCCATGGCACGATGAAAGTGATGGGGCGCGATGGATAATCATCCGCCGCCGCGGGCTGCGTGAACCCAAGGCCGAGTGCGAACAATAAAGCCGCGAATAGCGCGAAACGCTGCGTCACGATCACCTCCCAGAACACTTATGTTTCTTAAGAGCTTCTTTGCTCGTTTGCGTGACACGTTGACACAAGCGATATAGGCAGTCTAGGAAAAAATGGTACGATTTATCTCAGAAAATGGTTAGATGCCATGACTGACGATCTGCAACTGCGCATTGCACACCTCCAGCTGCCACTGACTGTGGCCTATCGACTGGCCTTCGGCGAGCAAAAACGCTTCGACACGATCCTTGTCGGACTTCGCGATGCGCATGGCAGAACCGGCTGGGGCGAAGCGACGATTCTGCCCGGGTACACCGACGAAACTGTCGAAGGCGCATGGACATTCGCGAGCGATGTCGCAAGCACATGTCGCAACCTGGACGATGTGCGTGCAACGGCTTCGCGCGCCGCGAAAACCTCGCCCTTTGCCGCCACGGCCTTCCTGACCGCGATCGACTGGCTCAACGATCATCCGCTGCTGCATCGCGCCGGCCGCTTGCCGCTTCTCGGCACAGTGAATGGCAAGGCTGAGGCGCACGACGCACTCGTTCAGGAGATCGAGACGCTGCTTGCCGCGGGATACAAGACGCTCAAAGTGAAGATCGGCTGGGATGTCGAGCGCGACCTCAAGCAGGTCAAAACTGTGCAGTCGATCGTTGCTGGCCGTGCCAAGCTGCGGATCGACGGCAATCAAGGTTACACGGTCGGTCAGGCTGTCGCCTTCCTCTCGAAGCTCGACGGAACCGATGTCGAGCTCGTGGAGCAGCCTTGCGCAGCCGGCGATTGGGACGCGGCTGTGGCGGTCAAACGCGCGGCCGGCGTGCCCGTCATGCTCGATGAATCGATCTATACGCTAGACGATATCGGCCGCGCCGCTGCGCTCAAATGCGCCGACTACATCAAGCTCAAACTGATGAAGCTTGGAAATCTCGACACGCTGACTCGCGGGTTCAAGATCATCGCCGATTGCGGCATGACCGCGGTGATCGGCAATGGCGTCGCCTCCGATATCGGTTGCTGGATGGAAATCGCAGCATCAATCGGCACGCTGACGACGGCCGGCGAGATGAACGGCTTCTTGAAGACACCGGTGCAGATTTTGAAGCCAGCTTTACGTATGGAAGGTGCGGAGGTTGTCCTTGACGGACAATTGCCGTCCATCGACGCAGATGCGATCGTGAGCCATACGGTTGCGCGTGCGGGAAACTGGCCGTGGGCAGAGGCGGCCTGATCCTTCCACCGGTACACAAGCCATGCTAGAGAAATTCTTCACTCCGTCACTGCATGCAGCCGCCTTCTGAACAGAAGGCGACCTGAGTCATTCTGCCAGCAGGAGGACCAGGATTGTCGATTATCGATACTGATCTTGACGATACCGCTGGCAGTCCCAGCAACGGAATCCAGAAAGTCATCCGACTGATGCAGGCGATGATGGCGAGCGACAGCCCGCAGCCTCTTGCCGACCTCGCCGACCGCCTGGATATGCCGAAAGCGACCGTGCACCGATTGCTCGCGCAATTGGAGGAGGTCGGCGTCGCGCAGCGCGATCTCGCGGGAAAAGCCTATACGATCGGCCCGACATGGCTGCGCCTCGCCGTCGATGCTTTGGCGGCGCGCTCGCATCAGCTTCCGGTTCAGGCGATCATGCGCAGGCTGGTCGACCAGATCGGCGAATCCTGCAATCTCGGCATCTTGCAGGATCTGCAGATTCTCTATCTCGAACGTGTCGAATGCGACTGGCCCCTGCGCATGCAATTGCATGCGGGCTCGCGCGTTCCGATTCATTGCACGGCCTCGGGCAAGCTTCATCTCGCGCGGATGAGCACGCGTCAGCGCCGGACTCTGCTCAGCAAATTGCCGTTGAAGCGCTATACCGCCAATACGCTGACAGATCCTGATGCGATCGAAGAGGAATGCAAGACGATCCGCGCGACAGGCGTCTCCGTCAATCGCGAGGAATATCATCTCGGATTGATCGGCGCGGCGGTTCCGATCCTGCGCGACGACGGCACGATGGTGGGAACTTTGGCCGTGCATGCGCCGAGCTTCCGCATGTCCATCGATACCGCCTTGACCCACGTCCCCTTGCTCCGCGAGGCCGCAGCCGAGATCGCAAAAGAGGTCTTTGCCGGCACCCCATAATCCCTGAGTTCGGCTAAAGCTTGGACCCAAGCCTCCGGAGCCCGATGATGGATTTCGCCAGTGACAATATTGCCGGCGCCGCGCCGCAAATCTTGGCGGCCATCGCTGCCGCGAATGTGGGAACGGTCCCCTCCTATGGCGAGGACCCGTGGACAGCCAAGGCCCGCGCTGCCATCGACGCCGTCTTCGAACGAAATTGCGCGAGCTTCCTCGTCGCGACGGGCACCGCCGCCAATGCACTCGCGCTTGCAGCACTTGCGCCGCCCTTTGGCGCCGTCTTCTGTCACAGCATCGCGCATGTGATGGAGGACGAATGCGGCGCGCCGGAGTTCTTTACCGCCGGCGCCAAGCTCGTCGGGATCGATGCGCCAAACGGCAAGATCAGGCCCGAGGCCTTGCGTGCCAAACTCGCCGCCTTTCCGCGCGGCATGGTCACGCAAGTCCAGCCCGCCGCGCTGTCCCTGTCGCAGGCGACGGAATGCGGCACGCTCTACAGCGCCGCGGAAATCGCCGAACTCGCCAAGATCGCCCATGATGCCGGCGTGCTCGTCCATATGGACGGCGCCCGTTTCGCCAATGCCCTCGTCGCGGAAGGCTGCACGGCGGCCGAGATGAGTTGGAAGGCCGGCATCGACATCCTGTCCTTCGGCGCGACGAAGAATGGCGCGCTCGCCTGCGAAGCGGTGATCTTCTTCGACCCGGCCAAAGCCGAGAACTTCGCCTATCAGCGTAAACGCGGCGGCCATACGCTGTCGAAAGGCCGTTTTCTCGGCAGCCAAATGGCCGCCTATCTCAGCGACGACCTCTGGCTCGGCCTCGCCCGCACGGCCAATGCGCAGACGGCAAAGCTCGCCGCGGGATTGGCCGAAATCCCCGGCGTCCGCTTCGTCTGGCGGCCCATCATCAACGAGATTTTCGTGCTGGTGCCGCGCGCCGTCGATACGGCTTGGCGCAAGGCTGGCGCGCATTACTACGAATGGACCTTTCCAGCGCTCGACAAGGCCCGTATGGCGCCGCGCGCGGACGAGATTTTTATCCGCCTCGTCACATCTTTTGCGACGCCTGCGGCCGACATCGAACGCCTCATTGCTCTCGGTAAAGACGCGGCGACGTCCGCGACATGACACTTTGGAAAACTGAAGCCGCGCTACAGCCTTAATTGCTGCGGAATTTCGCCGAATTCCTTGTCAAACTCGCAGGTCATAATGTGATTGCACGTCTTTGCCGATTGGGCGGACGTTTTGGGAGAGCCTTGGAGGCACTCATGACAGGCGCCGACGCACGCAAAGCCAATTCATCCGCTCGTTCTTTGAACCTTAGCCGCGCGAAAGCCCTGCTGGCGATCTGGGGCGCCCTCGCGTTAGGACTTGCGGCCGGCCTTCCCGCCACGTCTGCGCAAGCGCAATACCGCGGCTTTTGGGCCCCCGATTATGATGGCTATCCGCCGCCGATCCCGCCGGGCGATATTGGCCACCGCCATCGCGAAGCCTGGGCGCCGCCGCCTCCCGCCTATGTGGAGGAGGATGACGGGCCGCCGCCGGCGATGCAGCGGCCGGCGGGCATGGAGCGGCTGCCCGTTCCCGTCAGTGAGCTGCGCCACCGCGCAACGCTGGCCGGCTTAAAATTGCTCGGCACGCCGCATCGCCGCGGCGATGTTTATGTCGGCTTCGGCGAAGATTCGCATCGGGCAATTCATCACCTGACCTTCAATGCTTATGAAGGCCGGATCATCGAGAACGAAGTCTCGACAACGGCGGTGAAAGCCGTGCCAGCCAAGCCCGCGGCGCCATCGGCAGCCGCCGCGACGCCGGCCAAGTCGAGCACGTCTGCCGTGCCCACCAATCCGGGCGAATCCAAGGCCGCGGCGGTTCCCGCGAAGCCTGCTGCTGCGCCGTCGACGACAGCCACAGCCCATTCGGCTTCGCCGGCTTCGCCCAGCGCCTCAGCCGCCACGCCGTCAGTCAAGGCCCCCAAGAGCAAGGATGAGCCGGCGCCGTCCGTAACGGCCAACGATGACGATCTGTCGCCGATCAAACCGAAACCCGGCGATCACGTGAAACCGTCGCTCCCTGACAGCGAGATCGATAAAGACTAGGCGCCCCGAAACGGCTCAATGACGCGAAAGGGCGCCCAAGTGGGCGCCCTTTTAATTTATGCGTTTAGGCCGCCACAGGAAGTGGCGCGTTACGCGGCTGTTACGCCGCCTTCGGATGCTCGACCACTTCGGCCGGCTTTCCGGAGGTCTCGATGGGGATTTGCCGCGGCTTCTGGGCCTCGGGGACTTCGCGGACAAGATCGACGTGAAGCAGGCCGTTCTCAAGGCTGGCGCCTTGAACCTGCACGTGATCGGCAAGCTGGAAGCGGCGCTCGAAGGCGCGCGCGGCGATGCCCTGATAGATCACTTCACCCGACGACTCGCTCTCGCGATTCTCTTTCGAACCGCGAATCGCCAAAGTGCCTTCCTTGACCTCGATCGAGAGCTCCTTATCGGAAAAGCCCGCGACCGCGACGGTAATGCGATACGCGTTTTCGCCGGTGCGTTCGATATTGTACGGCGGATAAGTCGGCGCCGTCTCGAAACCCGATGCTGCCTGATTGACGAGGTTGAACAGGCGATCGAAGCCGACGGTCGAACGGTAGAGCGGCGAAAGATCCATATGACGCATTTCATCCTCCTAAATCTAGCGAGTGGAGGACAAGTCAGATTGCGCGTCCAACTTAGGCTTTCTGGAGCCGCGCATAATGCGCCGCCTCCGTTGCCGGTTTGGTCGCTTGGCTTGCCCTTTGCGCGTCCAGAGCGGCCCGCGCTAAGTTAGATGTGGGAAGGACATTTTTGGCCTGCAAGGGGCGAATTGTTGCGATTTGCCGCTCAAGCTCGACATGGCTCTTTCATTCCCTGGCACGCTGCTGCATAGCTGGGGCGAGCCATTTGCGAGCGCCTATGGACCTCTTTGTCAGCCCCAACAATCCGATCCCGCCGGGCGCAGCCGTCGCGCAGATCACCGCGTCGGACGGCATCCATTTGCGCGTCGCACGCTGGACGACGCCCGGCGAAGCCAGCCGCGGCACAGTGGCGATTCTAACCGGCCGGGCCGAATTCATCGAGCGCTACTATGAAGTCGTCGGCGAATTGCTGGCGCGGCAATTCGATGTCGTGGCGATGGATTGGCGCGGCCAAGGGCTTTCGGAACGCCAATTGCGCGATCGCCGCAAAGGCCATGTCGATGATTTCGACAATTATCAGCTTGATCTCGCCGCGCTCCACGATCAAGTGCTGGAGCCCTTTTGTGCCAAACCCTGGTTCGCGCTCGGCCATTCGATGGGCGCGGCCAATCTCATCGCACAGGCGCGCGCCGGAAAGTCGCCTTTCGCGCGGATCATCGCAACGTCACCGATGATTGCGCTCGCCGGTCTGCGCATGTCGAAGGCGGCGTCATTGGCCGCCGAAGTATTCGATATTTTAGGGTTTGGCGGCACCTATATTCCGGGCGGCCGCCGCAAGCCGGTTTTTCTGCGGCCGGTCAATGCCGAGCTTCTGACATCGGACGAGACTCGCTATCGCCGCGCGGCGGAGATGGTGGAAATCGCGCCCGCGCTCGGCCTCGGCGATCCGACGATCGGCTGGACGAATGCCGCCTACCGTCTGATGCGGCAATTCGAAGATGCCGACTATCCGCGCCGCACGCACACGCCGATCCTCATCGTCGCGGCCGGTGCAGACCATCTCGTCTCGACGCCTGCGATCGAGAGTTTCGCGAGCCGGCTCAAGGCGGGCCGCGTCATCACCATACCTCACGCAAAGCACGAGATCCTGCAGGAACGCGACGTCGTCCGCGCGCAATTCTGGGCCGCTTTCGACAGTTTCATCCCTGGCGTCCACGATCGCGTCGCGCAGTCGGCCGCAGCCGCCATCGTGGCCCGGAAACGCAAGCGCTCCATCTGGCCCTGGCACGGCACGACGGCGAACCCATGAAAAACAGCGGCGGGATGTACAGCACCAATTACAGCAATACGCTCATTACGGTTTCAGCGGATTGCCCAGTGAGCGTAGGGACACCGCCGGCCAAGCCAGGCACAATTGCGGAGCGGCAGTTCAGACTGCTTGCCGCCAAACCCTATACATTGACGTCGGACGCGTTGCTGCTCGCGGTCGAGACCGAACGCAAGGGCAAGGCGACGGCGGAAGCATTCTTTTCCAGACCGCAGGCCTGTTTGCGCTGCTCGCCATTGGTCAAGAAGTACGGTTACGGGCTGCATCACGACGCGGACGGCCGCGTCGCTCTGGTGCCTGTCGAAAGTCCGGAATATGCGCGACTTCTGACCGATCCGGCGGTGGCGAAACAGCCCGGCATGCGAAGCGCCCGCGGCTAACCCCGAAGCGCCCGCGGCTGACCTTCAGGACGCGCGCCTGCCGCTTCAGCCGGCGAGCAGTTCGAGCGCCCTCTCATGCGCGCGCTTGTCGCCCGCGGCAATCACATTGCCGCCGAGCGTGCCGCTGTTGCCTTGCCAATCCGTCACAATGCCGCCGGCACCTTCGATGATCGGAATGAGCGGCGCAATATCGTAAGGCTGCAGACCCGCTTCGAGAACGATATCAACATAGCCGGCTGCGAGCATGGCGAAGGCATAGCAATCATAGCCGTAGCGCGAGAGCCGCGCCGCCGCTTCGATGCGTTTCAATGCCGCGAGTTCGTCCGGCGGGTAGAGCAGCGGCGAGGTTGTCATCACCGTCGCCTCGGCGAGATTGGCACAGGCGCGCGTCTTGAGCTTGCGTTCGATCTGCGAGTGATCGGCGCCCGGCCCCCGCCAACGCGCCATTTTGCGATCACCTCTGAAAGTTTCGCGGGTGAAGGGCTGCACCATCGTTCCGTAGATCGGCACCCCATTGTGCAGTAGGCCGATCAGCGTGCCCCAGGTCGGACAGCCGCAGATGAAGCTCTTGGTGCCGTCGATCGGATCGAGCACCCAGACATATTCGGCGTCGGGGCGGATGTTGCCGAACTCTTCGCCGATGATGCCGTGATTGCCGAAGGTCCGCGTGATGAGATGGCGCATGGCCGATTCCGCCGCGCGATCCGCCTCCGTCACCGGATCGAAGACGCCGCCGCGGCTCTTGTCCTCGGCCCGCAGCGAGGTGCGGAAGAACGGCAAAAGCGTGCGCCAGGCGACCTCCGCAAGTTCATCGACGAAAGCGGCGAAATCGACAGCGGTCATGCGGCACCCTTCCGGACACGGCTTGAGACAGGACGAGGCGATCGGATCGGGATCGAGATGATCGAAGATTACCGAATGCGGCGATGGCTTCGCTCTTTCGCCGCATTCGCGCGTCGAGGCAAGCAAATTCCCACGCGAATCGGCATGGCTAAACCGATGCGCTCCGCACGATTAAACGGTGTAAAAAGAGGCTTGAATCTGTCGCTTGGTATACGGAAATTTTGTCGCGTGCCCAGGGACTTATCCGCCAATGTGCGGCCTGCCGACACAGGTGGGTGAAAATGGGTCAGAAGGACTTGCACTTTGTGCGACGCACGTGCATATTACTGCGGTGCGGCAACTTTGTTGCCGCTGATGCCCTCCTTGGGCGTTTCCTCCCTAGACTTGGGCCGCTTGTGGTAACGCAGGCGGCCTCTTTACGTTTAGGGCCCAAGTTTCTACCGTTTTTTAAAACCGGATACCGCGCCCTACTCCGCCGCCGCGCGTTCATTGCCGCGCCGGCTTGCCAGCAGATAGGCGAGCTGATCGGAAACCCGGCAAAGATCGGAGGCGATTTTCGCAAAGCGGATCGCCTTTTCCATCGTCTTTTCGTCCATGTAAAGACTGCGGTTCACTTCGATCTGCAAGGCATGGAAGTGATTGGCCGGGTCGCCGTAATGCTCGGTGATGAAGCCGCCGGCATAGGGCTTGTTGCGCATGACCGTGTAACCGAGCTGCCGCAACTCATATTCGACCGTATCGACAAGCGCCGTCTCGCAACTCGTGCCATAGCGGTCGCCGAGCACGAAATCCGCCTTCACCTTGAGGTCGCAGCCCGAGTCGGGCAGCGGCACGCTCGAGACCGACGGCATCGAATGGCAGTCGACCAGAATCGCAACGCCGAAGCGTTTCTGGGCCCGGTCGAGCAGTGCGCGCAGATTGCGGTGATACGGCTTGTACAGTTTCTCGATGCGGGCGAGCGCCTCGTCCACCTTCAGCCGCTCGCCGTAGATTTCCTGTGATTCGCCAACGACGCGCGCGATCGTGCCGAGACCGCCCGCCACCCGGACTGACCGCGTATTGGCGAAAGGCGGCAGCCGCCCGTCGAACATGCGCGGATCGAGCTCATAGGGCTCGCGATTGAGATCAAGATAGGCGCGCGGAAAACGCGCCCGAATCAAGGGCGCGCCATGCGCAACGACGCCTTCGAACAATTCATCGACATAGGCATCTTCCGAACGGCGCAAGGTCATTGCATCGAGGCGCGCTGCGCTGAGAAAACGGCGTGGATAGATGGCGCCGGAATGGGGCGAGGAAAACACGAGGGGAGTCGAAAGGACCGCCGGCTCCAGCACATCATAGGGTGGATCAAGTTCAGGTTCGTGCGGCTGCCCGTCCGCAGATGAATTCGCGAGCTGGGATCTGGCGAGGTGATCACGATTGCCGGGCCGGCCCGAAGCCATGGATCTTCCTTTTCTCAGTCTTCCGACCCCTGGTCAGTTTGAGGCCCTTGCCCGTCGCGCGCCCCGACTCAAACCATCGCTCAAGCTTGCCCTGCCCTCTTGTTGCCTGAGTGTGACAAGAGACGAAGCCGCTGTCCACTGCAGCCATCGACGGGTCTTGCCAGGCCTTCAAAACAGGCGTTCACAACTCGCGGCGCTGCCCGGACGTTTTGCGCCAACGCGGCGACGTGTCCAAAGATCGCCGGCTTTCACTCGATTTTTACCCACTATTGCTTTGATGACGGTACACCTGGATGGCGTGGACGCAGGGATCGCATTTCCACCCACATCCCGCGCCAAATAGTCAAAATCGATCGCGTGTCCACTTTTGGATTGATCTCATCCGAAAGAGCGTGGTCTAGAGGCCAAGATGACCGATACCTCCTTCTCGCCCAATCTGCGCATTCTGCTTGCCGAAGACGACAATGACATGCGCCGCTTTCTCGCCAAAGCCTTGCAGAATGCCGGCTATTCCGTCTCCTCCTTCGACAACGGGCTGTCCGCCTACAACCGGCTGCGGGAAGAGCCGTTTCAGCTGCTTCTGACCGATATTGTCATGCCGGAGATGGATGGTATCGAGCTGGCCCGGCGCGCGACGGAACTCGATCCGGACATCAAGGTCATGTTCATCACCGGTTTTGCCGCGGTGGCGCTCAACCCCGACAATAATGCGCCGAAACAGGCGAAGATCCTCTCAAAGCCCTTTCATCTCAAGGATCTGGTGAACGAGGTTCAGCGCCTTCTGGCCGCCTGAGATCTTTTTTGCGCTGATGTCGCAGTGGCCCCGATTGCCGCTTGCGCCCCGGCAGCCAAGCCTTTATAGGCTCCATTCCCGCCGCATGACGGCACGGGCGCGTAGCTCAGCGGGAGAGCACTACGTTGACATCGTAGGGGTCACAGGTTCAATCCCTGTCGCGCCCACCATCATCAACGATTTAGCCTACTCGCGCCCCTCCCCTTAAATCTCGCGGAAGCCGCGTTCGATGCATTTACATAACTTTACAACGCCAAAACGCTGGGCGTGCGGAACTTTTTACCTGGATCGCTAAACGTCTCGCCTGTCGCGTTTCAACGACGCGGCGGGAAGTTGCAACATCCGATCCCATAGTCGGAAAACCCCCGGCATTGGTTCAACACGCCATACTTGCAGCAGCCGACGTAAGTCCCCGAAACATAGCCCCGGGCGACATAGCGACATGCAGGCGTCTGCTTCAGGCGCGCATCGTTTGGGCCGCCATCGTAATTCTGCGCCGCAGCGGTCGTCAGGGTCATGACTGCGAAAGCTGCGGCCATCGTAATTCTGCGCATGGTTCCCCCTCCGGCGCTCAATTGTAACTTTTGCGATGGATCGTCCGCCGCTGTCGGTGTGGCCGGCGGATAGCTGAGTTGTGAAGCAAGCCGAGGACCGCATATCCGCTAAATCAAATGGTTAGTAAAGAGAGGCCTAGTAGGCGCGTTCCTGTCTGACCCTGCGGACTGCGATCATCAATGGCACAACCGCGAGCAATTGCGCGATGACGGCCAACGCCACGGCAGCGGGAATCGAAACATCATAAAGCGCGCCGATCGCTGCGCTTCCGGCGAACCAGGCAATGCCGAATATCGCACCGAAGAGGCCATATGCGGAACCCAGCTGCGCGCGCGGAATCATACGCGCGACCGCAGCCTGCATGACCGATTCATGCGCGCCGAGGCCGATTCCCCAGAGCAGCGTGCCGACGAGCGCAAGAGAAAAGCCGCCGAAGAAGGCGAGCGGCGCATAGGCCGCGGCAATCACGGTCACAGGCACCAGAACGATCAATCCGGCCCGATCAAACAGCTTTCCCATAAGCAATGACCCCAGCCCGCCGGCGGCCATCGCCAGGGCATAGAAGATCGGAATCCAACCATGCGGCACGGCCTGTGTCTTGCTCATATGAAAAGCGATGAGCGAATAATCGGCGAAACCGAAGCCCACCAACGCCGAACCGAAACAAAACCACCAAAAGCCGAGCGGATAGTGTCCGACGTGAGGCGGTCCCGCCTCGCGTTCGACACGTCCGGCATTTGGGAATTTGATCCCCGCGCCGAAGACCAGGAGCAGCGTCGCAATGGCAGGTATCGCCAGAAAGGCGAATGCGAGCTGGTAATTCTGACGCCAAAAAAGGATGCCGGCGACAGCGAGTGGACCGACAAAAGCCCCGAGCTGGTCGAGCGCTTCGTTGACCCCAAAAGCCCAACCCCGCCCAATCTGTTCTCCGGCCTGGGCCAACATCACATCTCGCGGCGGATTGCGCGTCGCCCGGCCAATGCGTTCGAGAAGAATGAACAGGGCCGCAAGTTGCCAGCTGCCCGCGAGCGCAAGGGCTGGCACGGCCACCATTTGGACGATGTAGCCGCCGATTGTAATCGGCCAATAGAGATGGCTGCGATCGGCCCAGCGCCCCGATACAAGACGCAAGGCGTAACCGAGGAACTCGCCAAATCCGGTCACTGAGCCGACAATAAACCCGCTCGCTCCGAGCGTCGCCAGAAACGGACCATTGACGCTGCGGGCACCCTCATAGGTCATATCGGCAAAGAGATTGACGGCGCCGAACAACACCACGAAGTAGAAGCCCGACTTCGCCGACCAAATTTTCCCCGTCTGCAATGGCATCTGCATCTGTCTTCGTCCCTGGTGGAAAAGCGCCGCAGTTTCAGGCGTAGGTAATCAGCCCGGCAATCCTTCCTCCCCAATTTTAAGTGACGAAATTAACAGTCTCGGATTGTATTTTTATACAGCTGAGATCAGGTTGGGGTCAGCCTGCGCGGTTGCAGGTGCCGTCTAGCGGCCCGCCCGGTCCGGTGAGCTACCAGCGCAACCAGCGCGCGCCGAGGATGCTGCCGATGATCACGACGATCACCGTTGCCAGCGCGTACCAGCAGGCGACGAAGAGCGGCGAATCATCCGGGCAATGGGTCGCATAAAGCGCGAGGCCGAAACTCGCCGCGACAAGCCCGGCGCCGGCGCCGGCGAGCGCCGGATTGGTCGGCGCGCCGCTGCGTTTCAGGACGGCCAGAGCGGCGATCAGCGGCCCGAAGGACATGATCGGCACGAGGGTCGAGCAGATGAGCGCGTTATGGCCCCACCAATATGTCCGCCACGTCGACTGCGGTAGAACGGAGAGTTCCATGCTCACCGCCACGACAAGCGCGACGACCGGCAGCAACAGAAGCAGCGCCGCGCGGCGCCAATCTGCGCCCGGCTGAACGAGCCGCAGCGTCACCGGCCACGCGCAAACCAGCAGAAGCCAGGGCAGAACAACCTTGAAGTCGACCCGCGGCTGATGGGACAGCAAATTCATGAGATGCGGGCGCGGCCCCAGCACAATGCCATAGAAGAGAACCGCGAAGGCGATACCCGGCAGAAGACCGAACATCAGCGCCCGCGCCAAGGGGGACGTCGGTCCCGACTGGTCGGTCGCCAAAGTGCGGATAAGGTCCTCTGTCTTCATCTGCCGGGCCTTCCTCCCTAGGGTGTTGAGAATTTTGCCGCCAAAGCCGAGAGGCCGCGGTGCAGCGCGACGCGCACCGCGCCTTCGCTCATGGAAAGGTCGGCAGCAGTCTGCGAGATCGACGCGCCGCTGACGGCGATCGATCGCACCACCTTACGCTGAACTGTGGACAAGCTGTCGAGGTGGCGGTCGATGTCGACGCTGCTGAGACCCGGCTCCTGCGTTTCGCTCGCCAGCGTTTCGCTAAAGTCGTCGAGCGGCAGATGCACCCGCCGGCCACGCCGCCGCAAGAAGTCGATGAGCTTGTGCCGCGCAATCGTAAAAACCCAGGGGGCAACGGGCGCACCGTTGATCCAGCTCTGGCGCTTTAGATGGATGGCAAGCAAGGTCTCCTGCACAATATCCTCGGCATCGGCTTCCGGCGCGACCGCACGCGCGAGCGCACGGCGCACGAAGCTGCGCAAGGCGGGCGTCAATTGGGTCAGAAGACGCTGGTAGGCCAGCGCATCACCCTTATTGGCCGCCTGCATCAGGAAAACCCATTCCCTGTCAGTGCCCTCGCGCAAGCTTTCCCTCAGTTCCTTCGTCCTGCGACCAGGTCTGTTACATGCCCGGCTGGCGCCAATTTGTCACGCTTTCGTGATGCTATGGTGCTGGGCCGGCTCGTAACGCCAGACCGGACCGAACCGTAGACCGGCATGCGACCGGGGATTTTGGTCGTCACACGCCTTCGCCGACCCCTCGGCTTTGGTGTGCCATAGAGCCGATCCCGATTAAACGGATTGCTTCGCCGTCGGTTTAATTGGGACAAATCGGCTCGATTCAAAACCTTGGAGCATGTCCTTTGGCGGAAAGTCGACCAACTTTCCGAGACATGCTCTAGAGCCATAACGGGAAAAAAGCATGACCACCAAGACCGTGATCACCGCGGCCGCTTTGGCCTCCTCCTTCGCCGCCGCCCTGAGCATTGCGGCGGCGTCATCCGCCCAGGCCGCCGACAATACGGCTGCGATGGAGAAGTGCTACGGCGTCTCCCTCAAAGGCCATAACGACTGCGCCGCTGGCCCCGGCACGACCTGCGCCGGCACCCAGAAAGTCGATTACCAGGGCAATAGCTGGAAATATGTCGCGAAGGGAACCTGCACCACGATCAAGACGCCGAAGGGCGCCGGCTCGCTGACGCCGAAGAAAGTCTGATCTCACTTCCCTTTGGCCGGCAGCGAGACGAGCATGATCGACAAACGAGCCCTCCTTCAAGGCGCGGTCGGTGCCGGCTTCAAGCCGCAGCATTTCGCAGCGATTTTTGAATCGCCGCGAAATGCCGGTTTCTTCGAGATTCATGCTGAAAATTATATGGGCGCCGGAGGCCCGCCGCATGCGCAGCTCACAGCGCTGCGGCGCGATTATGCCCTCTCCGTCCACGGCGTCGGCCTCTCGATCGGCGGCGCGGCGCGCCTCGATCTGGCGCATGTCGCGCGGCTCAAGGCCGTCTGCGACCGCTATCAGCCGGAGCTTGTCTCCGAACATCTGGCCTGGTCGAGCCATGGCGAGAATTTCTATAACGATCTTCTGCCGCTGCCGCTGACCGAGGCGACACTCGCCAATGTCGCGGCCCATGTCGATTGCGTGCAGGAGACGCTGCAACGCCGCATCCTCATCGAAAATCCGGCGACCTATCTGCGCTTAGGCGAAAGCACGATTCCTGAGACGGAATTTCTTGCCGAGCTCGCCCGGCGCACCGGCTGCGGCCTGCTGCTCGACATCAACAACGTCTTCGTCAGCGCAAGCAACCACGATTTCGATCCTCACGCCTATCTCGACGCGTTCCCGGTCGCAGCCGTCGGCGAAATCCATCTCGCCGGGCACAGTTTCGCGCCGACCGAACATGGCAAGACACTCGTCATCGACACGCATGGCGAGGCGATCACCGACACCGTCTTCGATCTCTATGCGCATGTGCTGAAACGGACGGGTCCGGTGCCGAGCCTGATCGAACGCGACAATGACGTGCCGGATTGGCCGCTGCTGGCAGCCGAGATGGAGACGGCGCGCGGCTATATATCGGCAGCCAATGCGGAGCGCGCGGCATGAGCACGCCCAGCTTCGAACCCGCGGGCTTTGCCGCCGCCCTTCTCGATCCGGCTTTGCCGCCGCCGAGCGGCACCGCCGCAAGCTGCACGATTACGGCTGAAGAGCGCTTTGCGATCTATCGCAACAATGTCGTCGAGGGACTCGTCCGCGCGCTGGCGACGCGCTTTCCCGCCGTCGCGCGCGTTGTCGGCGACGATTTCTTTGCCGCAATGGCGCGGGTCTATGCGACGCAATCGCCGCCACGCTCGCCGATCATGGCCTTTTACGGCGAGGATTTTCCGCAGTTCATTGAGACTTTCGCGCCTTGCGCAGAACTGCCCTATCTCGCCGATCTCGCGCGTCTCGAAGCGGCGCGCACGCGTGCCTATCACGCCGCCGATGCGGTGCCTCTAACGGCGGGGGATTTCGCCGGCATCGGGGATGTCGAACTCGCAACGCTGCGTATTCGACCGCATCCCTCGCTATTCGTTCTCGCCTCATCACATCCCGTAGCGACGATCTTTGCGATGAATATGGGCGATGAACCGCTCGCCGAGATCGCCAATTGGCACGGCGAAGACGTCGGCATCGTGCGGCCTTATGCGCGCGTCGAGCTGCATCGTCTGCCGAAGGGCGGCGCCGTGTTTCTGAGTGCATGGGCCGACGGCGTGACGCTTGCGGAAGCCGCAGAGGCGGCGCTCGCCTCAGAACCCGGTTTCGATCTCGCAGAAAATCTCAGCATCGTCATTCGCTTTGGCCTCATCGTTGAAATCGTCTCTCAAAAGCAAAACGCATGAAAGGATTGCACCCATGTCCGCTGTGAGCGCTACGCAAAGCCAGCCGCGCGGCGGCCTCATCGGTCTGAGCGGCCAGATTCTGGATGTGCTCGAAGCGGTGCCCTATTCCTTATTGTCCCTTTGCGCCCGCATCTTTCCGGCCGCTGTCTTCTGGCAGTCGGGCGAGACGAAGGTCGATGCTTTCTGGCAATCGACGCCGGACATGAAAATTTCCGGCATTTCGCTGAAGGCAAGCGCCCTTGAGCTGTTCAAAAGCGACTACAAACTGCCTTTCCTCGATCCGGTCGTCGCAGCGCATGCGGCGGCCTTTGCCGAACATATCTTTCCGATACTTTTGGTGCTCGGAATCGCGAGCCGCTTCGCCGCCTTTTCGCTGCTCGTCATGACGGCGGTGATCGAGATCTTCGTCTATCCCGACGCATGGCCGACGCATGGCGTCTGGGCCACCTGTTTCCTGATCGTCATTTTGCGCGGGCCGGGCGTCGTCTCGCTCGATCATTTCTTTGCACGCGCTTTCGGCTTGGCGAAGCCGGCGAAGCTCTAAAGGATCGCTTGATGCACAAAACCGCGCACAATTTTTGCGCGCGATGCTCAATCGCTGACGACGCCGGTCTTGTCCGGCTCCATCGCAAAGGCGGCGGCGAACAGCGCCCGCGTGTAATCGCTCTGCGGGCGATTGACGATCGCGTCGGTCGGACCTTCCTCGACGACCTTGCCCCCGTTCATCACGATGATCCGGTGCGACATCGCCCGCACGACACGCAGATCGTGGCTGATGAAAAGGTAGGAAAGATTGCGCTCGCTCTGCAAACCGCGCAGCAGTTCGACAATCTGCGCTTGCACCGACATGTCGAGCGCCGATGTCGGCTCGTCAAGCACGACGAGCTTCGGCTGTAAGGCGAGCGCGCGGGCGATCGCGATACGCTGGCGCTGGCCGCCCGAGAACTCATGCGGATAGCGGTCCATAAGGCCCGGATCGAGCCCCGCATCCAGCAGCGCCTGGGCGACGACCTCGCGCATCTGCTCGAAGCTCATTTTCTTGTTCTGGACGCGCACGCCTTCGGCAACGATATCGGCGACCGACATGCGTGGCGAGAGTGAGCCATAGGGGTCCTGAAAGACGATCTGGATATCGCGGCGCAAAGGCCGCATCGCCTTAAAGCCGAACTGATCGATGTCGCGGCCCATATAGACGATGCGCCCTTCCGAACGGATGAGCCGCAATAGCGCGAGGCCGAGCGTGGTCTTGCCGCAGCCCGACTCCCCGACGATGCCGATCGTCTCGCCCTGATGCAGGCGGAAGCTGACGCCATCGACTGCCTTCACTGCGCCGACCGTGCGCCGCAAGATGCCGCGCTTGATCGGAAAATGGACACGCAGATTGTCGGTCTCGAGCACGACAGGCGCGGCTGCAGCAACCGGTGCCACCGTGCCCTTCGGTTCGGCTGCCAACAACAGCTTCGTATAGGGATGCTGAGGCTGCGAAAAAATCCGCTCGACCTTGCCCGTCTCGACGATATGGCCGTTCTGCATGACGGCAACATCGTCAGCGAGCCGACGCACAATGTTGAGGTCGTGGGTAATGAACAGCATCGCCATGTCGTGACGCTCTTGCAGCGTCTTCAACAGCGCCAGGATCTGCGCCTGAATGGTGACGTCGAGCGCCGTCGTCGGCTCGTCGGCGATGAAGAGATCGGGCCGGTTGGCGAGCGCCATGGCGATCATCACGCGCTGGCGCTGCCCGCCCGACATCTGATGCGGATAGGCGTTGAGGCGGCTCGCCGGATCGCGAATGCCGGCTTCTTCCAACAGGCCGATGATCTGCTGCTTGAGTTTGCCGCGCTCCGCCTTGCCATGCAGCTCCAGAATTTCGCCGATCTGCTTGCCGATCATGTGGAGCGGATTGAGCGAGGTCATCGGCTCCTGGAAGACCATGGTGACCGCATTGCCGCGGATGCCGCGCAGCTTGGCGTCCCGCATCGTCATCAGGTTCTCGCCCTTGAAGAGAACCTCGCCCGTTGCATTCGCACCGGGCGGCAGCAGTTTCAAAATCGACAGCGCCGTCAGCGATTTGCCGGAACCCGATTCGCCGACAAGCGCCAGCGTGCGTCCGCGCTCCAGAGTGAAGGAGACACCGCCGACGGCCTTCACGCCCTGGCCTTGCGCAAAGCTCACTTCGAGATTGCGGACATCAAGGAGCGGGGTCGCAACGGTGCTCATGCGATTTGTCTTCATGCGATCGTCTTACGCGGATCGAACGCGTCGCGCGCCGCCTCGCCGATGAAGATCAGCAGCGATAGAAGGATGGCCATGGCGAAGAATCCGGTCAAGCCGAGCCACGGCATTTCCGGATGTTCCTTGCCTTCGAGCAGCAATTCGCCGAGCGAAGCCGAGCCCGGCGGCAGGCCGAAGCCGAGATAATCGAGCGCGGTCAGTGTGGTGATCGAGCCGTTCAGCACGAAAGGCAGATAGGTCAGCGTCGCGACCATCGCATTGGGCAGGACATGGCGGACCATGATCCGCCCATTCGACAGACCCAAGGCGCGCGCCGCATTGACATATTCGAAATTGCGGGCGCGCAGGAACTCGGCGCGCACCACGCTGACGAGATTGACCCAGGAAAACATCAAGAGAATGCCGAGCAGAACGAAGAAGCCCGGCGTGACGATCGAAGAAATGAAGATCAGCAGATAAAGATGCGGCAGCGAGGTCCATATCTCGATGAACCGTTGAAAGAGAAGATCTGTCCAGCCGCCGAAATAGCCTTGGATCGCGCCGGCCGCGACGCCGATCACCGATGAGATCGAGGCGAGCGCCAGACCGAAGAGGATCGAAATCCTGAACCCGTAAAGAAGGCGCGCGACGACATCGCGGGCCTGATCGTCGGTCCCCAGCCAGTTCCATTCGATATCGGCGCAGCCGCGGTTTACCTGGCCGGGCTTGATGACTTTCGCCGCCGCCGCTTCGCATTGCTGCTTCGACAGCATCCATGTCGGCTTTGAGGGCACCGGCGTCGGCGGCGCGGCATCGATTGTCCGGTAGGAAAAATGGATCGGCGGCCAGATCATATAGCCATGCGCATTGATTTCTTGGACGTTGCGCGGGTCGCGGAAATCGGTGACGGCGAAGAAACCGCCGAATTTCGATTCCGGATAATTATGGAAGATCGGGAAGAGAGCTTCGCCCTTGTAATAGACGAAGATCGGCCGGTCGTTGGCGATGAATTCGGAGAAGAGCGACACGCCGAACAGGATGACGAAGATCCAGAGCGACCAGTAGCCCCGCTTGTTATTGCGGAAATTGGCGAGGCGGCGGCGATTGAGCGGCGACAGGCGGATGAGGCCCTTATGCGCGACGGGCGGCGCGAGGCGCTTTGGTACTGTTGTGTCCTCGAAGGGCGCGTAAACCACTCAGACCTCCCGCGTCTCGAAATCAATGCGCGGATCGATCCATGTGTAGGTCAAATCCGACACGAGGTTCACGACCAGCCCGAGAAGCGCGAAGATATAGAGATCGGCGAAGACAATCGGATAGTCGCGATTGACGATCGCCTCGAAGGACAAGAGCCCCAGGCCCTTGAGCGAGAAAATCTGCTCGATCAGCAGTGCGCCGCCGAAGAAGGCGTTGACGAAAGCGCCGGGGAAACCGGCTATGACGATCATCATCGCGTTGCGGAAGACATGGCGATAGAGAATCTTGCCATCGCTCAGGCCCTTCATCCGCGCCGTCGTCACATATTGCTTGCGGATCTCGTCGAGGAAGGAATTTTTGGTGAGGAAGGTGATCGTCGCGAAAGCGCCGAGCGTCAGGGCCGCAACCGGCAGCGTGATGTGCCAGAGGTAATCTTTGATTTTGCCGAAGAGCGAGAGCTGTTCGAAATTATAAGAGGTCAGCCCGCGCAGCGGGAAGATGTGCCAGAAGGAGCCGCCGCAGAAGAGCACGATGAGCAACACGGCGAAGAGGAAACTCGGCACCGCATAGCCGACGATGATGACCGCCGACGTCCAGACATCGAAGCGCGAGCCGTCGCGGACCGCTTTGGCGATGCCGAGCGGTATCGAGATCATATAGGAGAGCAGCGTCATCCAGAGGCCAAGTGAGATCGAGACCGGCAGGCGCTCCTTGATCAGCTGGAGGACGGGCGTATCGAGAAAATAAGACTTGCCGAAATTGAAGGTCAGATAATTCTTCAGCATTAAGCCGAAGCGTTCGAGCGGCGGCTTGTCGAAGCCGAACTGTTTCTGCAGCTCGGCGACGAATTTCGGATCGAGACCTTCGGCGCCACGGTAGCGTCCGCCGCCCCCGCCTGACGACATGACGTCATTGCCAGCGCCGGAGAAATGCGCCGTCGCGCCTTGGTCGAGCCCTTGCAATTGCGCCAGCACATGTTCGACAGGGCCGCCTGGTGCGAATTGCACAATGATGAAGGAGACCGCCAGAATGCCGAAGAGCGTCGGGATCATCAAAAGAATGCGGCGCGCAATATAGGCGAACATGCCGCGTCAATGCCCCGGTAGATGCGTTTGCGCCGACTTGGCCGGATCGTACCACCAGGTCGAGAGCACGCCGATATCATATTTGGCAGTGCGCTTCGGCCGGTCGAACAGATTCCAATAGGCGATCAAATGATAGGGATTGTTCCACATCGGCACCCAATAATGCGCCGCGCGCAGAACACGGTCGATGCAGCGGCAGATGTTCGTGAGCTTCTCGCGGCTGTCGGCGACGAGCGCCTGCGCGATCAGCGCATCGACGATCGGATCGGCAATGCCTGAGAGATTGCGCGAGCCGGGAATCTTCGCCGCCTCCGAGCCGAAACTGATGCGCATGCCCTCGCCCGGCGTCAGGCCAAGGCCGAAGCGTTCGGTCACGACGTCATAATCGAAAGCATCCGTGCGCCGCTTATATTGCGCCGGATCGACGACGCGGTAATGCGCCGAAATGCCAAGCAGGTTGAGGTTGCGGATAAAGGGCGCCGTATGCGGCTCCAGCGCCGAGCTGAAATCGAGAAATTCGATGTCGAAGGGCTTGCCGTCGGGCAATAGCAGCGCATTGCCATTGCGTTTGCAGCCGGCCGCCAGGAACATGTCGTTCGCCTGGCGCAACAGACTGCGGTCCTGACCCGAGCCGTCGGTGACCGGCGGCACATAGACAGAATCGAAGACCGCCTGCGGCAATTGTTTGCGATAGGGTTCGAGCAGCGCCAGTTCTTGCGGCGAGGGTTTGCCGCTCGCTTGCATCGGGGAATTCTGGAAATAAGACACTGTCCGGCGATAGATGCCGAACATGATCGTCTTATTCGTCCATTCGAAGTCGAAGGCGAGGCCGATCGCCTGACGGATGCGCGGGTCCTTGAACTTGTCGCGGCGGGTGTTGAAGAACCAGCCTTGCGTACCGACGGGCGCATTGTCCGGCAGCTGCTCTTTCTTCACGCGGCCGTCGGCCACCGCAGGAAAGTTATAGGCGGTGTTCCAGATCAGCGAGGTGAACTCCTCGCGATAGGTGAAGACGCCGGCCTTGAAAGCTTCGAACGCGACTTTGCGATCGCCGAAATATTCGAAGCGGATCCTGTCGAAATTGTTCTGGCCGCGACTAACCGGCAGATCCTTGGCCCAATAGTCGGCGACGCGGGTGAATGAGATGTGATGGCCGGAGTCGAAGTCGCCGACCTTATAGGCGCCGGAACCGAGCGGCGGCTCAAGCGTCGTCTCGTCGAAGGGATGGCTCGTGTAATAGGCCTTCGAAAAGATCGGCTGCCCGATGATGTTAAGAATCGCCTCGCGGCTGTGGCCGGGCGCCAGTTTGACGAGCACTACATTGTCGGCTTCCGCTTCGGCGGAAACGAAATCGCGCATCGACAGGCGGATCGCCGGATGGCCCTTCTCCTTCAAAATCTGCAGCGAGAAGGCGACGTCATGTGCCGTCAGAGGCGAGCCGTCATGGAAGCGCGCTTCCTTGCGGAGATAGAAACGGTAGCTGTTCTTGTCGGGCGCGATCCAGACTTTTTCCGCGACAAGCCCATAGGATGAATCCGGCTCGTCGGGATTGGCGGTCATGAGCGTGTCGAAGACCATGCCCATGCCGGCGGCGCCGTCACCCTTGAGAATGTAGATGTTCAGCGTGTTGAACGTCGTGAAGTTCTGATTGCCGCTGATGCCGCTCAATTCGAGTGCAATCTCGCCGCCTTTCGGCGCATCGAGATTCACAAAGGGAAAGGACGCGAAGTCGGCGGGCAGCGCGAGATCGCCGAAGGTGGACAGCCCGTGAGTCATCGTGCCGTCGGCGGGCGCTGGCGCAGGAACAGTGGAGGGCGCAGGCGTCGCGGCCGGTTCGGCCGCAAGCTTCGGTGCGAGGCCGCCGACGCCGAGACCCACGAATCCGAATCTGCTCAGGAAAGCGGTGCCGAACCCGAGAATGGCGCGGCGAGAGGGGAGAAATGGGGCGTTCAAAGTGCGAGCTGCTTCTCTCAGGCGTGCCACGGATGACAACTGGCACTCATGCGACGAGAGCCTTATCGCTGCGAATTATGTCGGTTTTTACGGCCGGCGCCAGATGTCGAACCTTACCGATTTGACATGCCAACATGAGAGCTGCCGCCGGACAAAGGCACATAAAGAAAGCACAGTCAAAAAAACGCAGCCCTGGGGCTGCGCTTTGGGATGAATTATTCCTTAGTCGACGGTGGCGCCGCTGTTTTCGGCGCAGCGGCGGGCGCGCCGCCCGCGGGTGCCGCGGCCCCCTTTTCAGGCGCAGCCGCCTTCGCCGGCTCAGGCTTTGGGAAAGGTACGGGGCTGTCCGACAGCGTCCGCAGATAAGCCAGGACATCGGCGCGCTTTTCCGCCTCCGGAATGCCGGAGAACGCCATCTTGGTGCCGTTCACGAAAGCCTTCGGATCGGTGATGAAAGTGTTCAGGTCCTCATAGGTCCAATTGCCACCCTTGGCCTTCATCCCGGCCGAATAGTCGAAGCCGGCGATCGAGCCCTTCGGCCGGCCAACGACGCCCCACAGCGGCGGTCCAACCTTGGGACCGGCGCCCTTTTCGAAATTATGGCAGGCTTGGCAGGGCTTAGTGTCGGCCTCGCCCTTTTTCGGGTCGGCCTTGGCCAGGAGATTGGCGAGCGGCACCTGCGGCGCGGCCTTGGCTGCCTCGCCGCCGCCCTCGCCTTCCGCTGCGGCGGGAAGCGCATAGCCGGGCTTGGCCGGCTTCGCCTGCGAGAAAACGACATCGGCAACGACGCCGGTCGCCAGGGTGAAGAGGAGTGCGCCGAGAATCGCGCCCGCTATTTTGTTGAATTCGAACGAATCCATATCCCCCAGCTCCGCCATTTGCCGAAGTTACCCTCGCACGCCATTGAGGGCGCGCTGACGGCTGGCCCGGCCTTGACCGAGCGTGCGATGGTTAGGCGCTTTGCGGCAGATTTGGCAACACGTATAAAGGCGGGGGTCTTGCTACTTTTTGCCGCCAGCCGCGTGCAATTTCGTCGCGTCCGTCGGGTGAATGGCTTTGCTTTTCCCGCCGGCTCAGCAACATGGCCGCATCTTGCCGCCACGCCGACCCCGAAAGCCATGCCCGGCCCGCTGATTATCATCCCCGCCCGTCTGGAATCGCAGCGCCTGCCCGGCAAGGCTCTGGCCGATCTTTGTGGCGCTCCGCTGATCGTCCATGTCTGGCGCCGGGCGATGGAGGCTGCGATCGCGCCGGTGCTGGTCGCGACCGACAGCCCGAAGATCGCCGAGGCGGTGAAATCGGCAGGCGGCACCGCGGTCCTCACCCAGACCAGTCACATTTCAGGGTCCGACCGCATCTACGAGGCGCTGGAGACGGTCGACCCCAAGGGCGAGCGCGACGTCGTCATCAATCTGCAGGGCGATCAGCCGTTGATTACAAAGGCCGATATGGCTGCCGTGCTGCGGCCGCTTGCCGATCCAGCCGTCGACATCGGGACCCTCGCAACGCCGATCCATAACCCAGCCGACCGCGACAGGCCGGAAGTCGTCAAAGTCGTGGGCACGCCGATCGGCACGGACAGGCTGCGGGCGCTCTATTTCAGCCGGGCCGCCGCACCTTGGGGGGATGGCCCCCACTTTCATCATATCGGCGTCTATGCTTATAGGCGGGAGGCGCTGAAGCGCTTCGTGCACCTGCCGCCGGGCACGCTGGAGGCGCGCGAGAAACTCGAACAATTGCGTGCGCTTGAAGCCGGCATGCGCATCGATGCCGCGCTCGTCGAGACGGCGGTCTTCGGTGTTGATACGCCGGCCGATCTCGAGCGCGCGCGAGCTATTCTGGGATCGAAATGACGAAAGCGAAGATCGCCTATCAGGGTGAGTTGGGCGCCAATTCGGACATCGCCTGCCGCGATGTGTTTCCCGACCTCGAGCCCCTGCCCTGCGCAACCTTCGAGGACGCGCTCGCTGCTGTCTCCGAAGGCGTGGCGGAGCGCGGCATGATCCCGATCGAAAATTCCGTCGCCGGCCGGGTCGCCGACATCCATCGCCTGCTGCCGACCGCCGGTCTTTATATTATCGGCGAGTATTTCCTGCCGATCCATTTCGATCTGCTGGCCATCAAGGGCGCCACGCTGGACGACATCAAATCCGTCTACAGCCATGTCCATGCGATTGGCCAATGCCGGAAGATCATCCGCCAGCTCGGCCTCAAGGCCTATGTCGCGGCCGACACCGCCGGTTCTGCCCGCGAGGTCGCGGCGTGGGGCGACAAAAGCAAAGCTTCCCTGGCGCCGAGCTTGGCCGCCGAGATCTACAACCTCGACGTGCTCGCCCGCGACGTCGAGGACGAAGCCCATAATACGACGCGTTTCGTCATTCTCTCGCGCACCGCGGATTGGCCCGCGCCCGGCACGGAGGATTGCGTCACGACCTTCATCTTCCGCGTCCGCAACGTGCCGGCGGCGCTCTACAAGGCGCTTGGCGGCTTTGCGACCAACGGCGTCAATATGACGAAGCTCGAGAGCTATATGGTCGAGGGCGAATTCGTCGCGACGCAGTTCCTGGCCGATGTCGACGGCCATCCGAGCCAGCCGGGGCTCGCCCGGGCATTCGAGGAACTCGCCTTTTATTGCAAGGAATTCAAGATTCTCGGCGTTTATCCGGCGCATCAGTTCCGGATCGACAGCGAACAGAAACGCGAATTCGATCGCGACTGAGTGGATGCCGGTTGTGATCTGATACTGTTGTCGGCGCAGCACACCCCGCCCAAAAACGTTCCAGCCCCGCAAATTCAACAAAGTCGCGGTTAAAGGTGCGGCTTCCGCCCCCACAAATGGGGCAGAAGTCGCATTCCCGCCATTAAGCTTGCTTTAACCATCGGGGACGATGGCTCGAATGCAACGGATGTCGTGAAGCTCTCATAAAGGTTGACGGAACCTTCGTTTAACCAACTGCCATTACGACAGGCTCATACGGCTGTCTCCAGAGGAGTTCCCTCATGAGTTTTTTTCACCGCGTGGGCGGGCTAAAGTGGGCCGCCATTATCGGCGCCGCCCTTATGATGACCGCTTGCGCCAAGAACCCGGCGGATGACGCATCCCAATATGGGGTCGCGGCGCCCGGCAGCCCGCAGGATTTTGCCACCAATGTTGGCGATCGCGTCTTCTTCGAAACGGATTCGAGCGATCTGACGCAGACTGCGCAGGCGACACTCGACAAGCAGGCGCGCTGGCTGTCCCAGTACGGGCACTATGCTTTCACCATCGAAGGCAACGCCGACGAACGCGGCACGCGCGAATATAACTTCGCGCTCGGCGCGCGCCGTGCCGAGACCGTCAAGCAGTATCTGATCGCCCGCGGCATCGCGGCCTCGCGCATCCGCACGATCAGCTACGGCAAGGAACGGCCGGTCGCGGTCTGTAACGACATTTCCTGCTGGTCGCAGAACCGCCGCGCGGTCACTGTCCTCGGCGGCAATCAGTCGTGAGGCGCAACCCATCGTGATGCGGACGAGGCGCAACCCCCAAAGCGTCTCTCGCCAGGTCACGGTCTGAAGTCATCGCCTGAAGAGCGTGACTCATTCTACCAAGCTTGACCGGCGCCCCGATGGCGCCGGTTTTTTTATTGGCTGGTCCGGCATCACCGATCTGGCGACACCCGAACTGCTCGACCTCGCGCAAGATTCTGGGCTTCTGCGCGACGCATAGATCCGAGGATCGTCCTTCATCTCGAGAACCCGCCGACGAAAGCGGTACTCACCGGACTTCTAAAGCAGATCAAGATCACGGCGCGCGCGCTCTTGCGCAAACGCGGCACGCCCGATGACGATCTGGGTCTCGAGGATCCGCGCCTGTCCGACGCCGCGCTCATCGATGCGATGGTGAAACATCCGATCCTGATCGAGCGGCCGATCGTCGGCGATAGAGGTGCCGTTCTCTGCCGGCCGGCCGAACGCGTCCAAGAGATCAAGAGATCATGCCGTAGGGCAGACGCCGTCGGCAAAATCCAAATAAACAAAAATATATAGCATGTCACGGCAACGTGAGGCGTCGCGCCCGGCCGACGTCTGGAGCTTCGTGCTGCACCTGCTTAGTTAGGAACCGACACTCCCCTTACAGCCCGAATCTCGACTCTTGAAACGAGGACGTATGAGATGATTCAGTTCACCTTGAACGGCAAGCCGCGCGAGGTCGACGCCGCACGCGACAAGCCGCTGCTCTGGGTTCTGCGCGACGATCTCGGCATGACCGGCACGAAATTCGGCTGCGGCGCAGCGCTCTGCGGCGCCTGCACCGTCCATGTCGACGGTCAGCCGACGCGCTCCTGCATCACGGCAATTGGCGATATCGCCGGCAAATCGATCACCACGATCGAAGGCATCAATGGTCATGTCGCGGAAACTGTCGAGGCGAGCTGGGTCGCACTCGATGTGCCGCAATGCGGCTATTGTCAGTCGGGCCAGGTGATGGCAGCCGTCGCGCTGCTCACCACGAATAAGGCGCCGACCGACGCCGACATCGACGATGCGATGAGCGGCAATCTCTGCCGCTGCAACACCTATCACCGCATTCGCGCAGCCGTGCATGACGCCGCCAAACGTCTGGGGGCCTGATCCATGTTGCCGAACGCTCTCACCCGCCGCCTCTCCGAGGCCACCGATCATCTTAGCCTGTCGCGCCGCGGCTTTCTCATCGGCGCCACCGCCGTCGGATCGAGCTTCATCATCGGCTATGCCGCCGCCGCCGAAAATCCGGCTGCCGCCGCCGCCGTCGTCAATCCGTTCGAAGGCTATGTGCAGATCGATCCCGACAATCGCGTCACCGTCTTCGCCTCCCATATGGACATGGGCCAAGGCATCTATTTCGGGTCCGCAACCCTCGTTCAGGACGAGCTCGACGCGGACTGGTCGAAGCTCGATGTCGTCGGCGGCGCCGGCAATGTCGCGCTCTACAACAATGTCGCCTTCGGCGGGAAGATGGAGGGCACGGGCGGTTCGACCGGCGTCTTCAACAGCTGGGACCGCTATCGCAAGGCGGGAGCTACCGCGCGCGAAATGCTAATCGCCGCTGCGGCGCAGGCGTGGAAGGTACCGCCCGCCGAGATCAGCGCACGCAAAGGCATCCTCGCTCACGCGAGCGGCAAATCCGCGACTTACGGCGCCATGGCGGCGGCAGCCGCGAAACTTCCCGTGCCGCAGACCGTGGCGCTGAAGGAAAAGAAGGACCGCATCTATATCGGCAATGCCGCCCTGCCTCGTTACGACTCGAAAGCGAAGTCGACCGGCAAGCAGGACTACACGCTTGATGTGCGCCTGCCGGATATGCTTACCGCGGCGATGATTCATCCGCCGCGGTTCGGCGCGACGCTGAAGAGCTTCGATGCATCGAAAGCGAAGCAGGTGAAGGGCGTCGTCGATGTCGTCGCCATTCCACGCGGCGTCGCGATCGTTGCGACGGGCATGTGGGAAGCGATGCAGGGCCGCAAACTGGTAACGGCGGAGTGGGACGAAAGCCACGCCGAAGGCCGCAGCACCGCCGATATTTTCGCCGCCTATCATGCCGCCGCCGACAAGGGTGGCGACACGGCTGCGAAGGCCGTCGGCGATGTCGATGCCGCCTTCGCAAGCGGCGGCAAGATCATCGAGGCGAGCTATGAGTTCCCTTATCTCGCGCATGCCGCGCTCGAACCTCTCAACGCCGTCGCGCGGATGAACAAGGACGGCACGCTCGAAGTCTGGGGCGGCCATCAAATGCCCGACGTCTATCAAGGCGCTGCCGCGCAGGTCGCGGGCATCACGCCCGACAAAGTCGTGCTGCATGTCATGAAGACGGGCGGTGGCTTCGGCCGGCGTGCTGTCGCGGATGCCGATGTCATTGTCGAGGCGGTCGGTATCGCCAAGGCGATCGGCTGGAAGGCGCCGGTAAAAGTGCAATGGACGCGCGAGGACGATATGCGCGGCGGCCGCTACCGGCCGGCCTATGTGCATAAGATGAAAGCCGTGCTCGATGCGAATGGCGAACTCGTCGGCCTCTCCGACACGATCGTCGGCCAATCGATCATGACCGGCACGCCGTTTGCGGCAAGCATGATCAAGAACGGCGTCGATCCGACCTCGGTCGAAGGCATGGCGAACCAGCCCTACGGCGTTCCGAACTTCAAAGTCGGGCTGACGACGGCGGAAAATCCAGTGCCGGTGCTGTGGTGGCGTTCGGTCGGCTCGACCCACACCGCCTATGCGCTCGAAACCTTCATGGACGAGATCGCCGAAGCGGCGGGCAAGGATCCGCTCGCCTTCCGTCTCGCGCTTTTGCAGCAGAAGCCGCGGCATGCCGCGGTTCTGAAGCTCGCAGCGGAAAAGGCTGGCTGGGGCACGCCACTGCCGGCCGGACATGCGCGCGGCATCGCGCTTGCGGAGTCATTCAACTCCTATGTCGCGCAGGTCGCGGAAGTCTCGCTCAACGGCTCCGATGTGAAAGTGCACCACGTTGTCTGCGCCGTCGATTGCGGTATCGCCGTCAATCCGGATCAAGTGAAGGCGCAGATGGAAGGCGGCATTGGCTTCGGCCTCGGCGCTATCTTGAAGTCGCAGATCACGCTCGATGGCGGCAAGGTCATGCAGACCAACTACGACAGCTATGACGTGCTGCGGCTCAACGAGATGCCGAAGGTCGAGGTCTATATCGTCGAGTCGGACGAGCACCCGACCGGTGTCGGCGAACCCGGCGTGCCGCCGATCGGACCGGCGGTCGCCAATGCCGCCTATCAGCTGACGAAGAAGCGGATGCGCAGCTTGCCGTTCGCGAAGGCCTGAGCGAACGCATCAACGATCGCACAAACAAAAAGCCCTCATGCGATCCGCATGAGGGCTTTTTAATTTCCAAGAGCGTTCGCTCAGAACCTTTGGCTCACACCTGCGGCTGCGGCTCCAGCCCCGGCTCAGGACCGGGCTTCGGCCGCGACGCACCGGTCGAAGGCACGGCGGACGCTCGTGGCGGCGGGGGCGGCGCCGGATCCGACGTATCGCGGATCGGCGGACGGCCCTGGAACAGCGCGATGATCTCGTCGCCCGTCAGCGTCTCGTATTCCAGGAGACCCTTAGCGAGGACTTCGAGCTGATCGCGTTTTTCGGTGATGATGCGGGTCGCTTCCGCGAGTCCCGCCTCGACGAGACGACGCACTTCCGCGTCGATCTTCTGCGAAGTCGCCTCCGAGATGTTCTGCTGGCGGCCCATGGAATAGCCGAGGAAGACCTCTTCCTGGTTCTCGCCATACATCACCGTGCCGAGCTCATCCGAGAAGCCCCAGCGCGTCACCATCGCCCGCGCCAGCTTCGTCGCCTGCTCGATGTCGGATTGCGCGCCGGAGGTGACCTTCTCCTTGCCGAAGACGATCTCTTCCGAGACACGGCCACCCATCAGCACGGCGAGCCGCGACGTCATCTGCTCATAGCTCATCGACAGCTTGTCGCGTTCGGGAAGCTGCATGACCATGCCCAACGCACGGCCGCGCGGGATGATCGTCGCCTTATGGACCGGATCGGTCGCCGGCACATTGAGCGCGACGATCGCATGGCCGCCTTCGTGATAGGCAGTCAGGATCTTCTCCTGCTCAGTCATCACCAGCGTGCGGCGCTCGGCGCCCATCATGATCTTGTCCTTGGCGTCCTCGAACTCCGCCATGGTGACGATGCGCTTGCCGCGCCGCGCTGCGAGCAGCGCCGCCTCATTGACGAGATTCATCAGATCGGCGCCGGAGAAGCCGGGCGTGCCGCGCGCCACCGTCTTGAGATCGACGTCGGGCGACAGCGGCACCTTGCGCACATGCACTTTCAGGATGCGCTCACGGCCGATGACATCGGGATTCGGCACGACGATCTGCCGGTCGAAACGGCCGGGACGCAGCAGCGCCGGATCGAGCACATCGGGCCGGTTCGTCGCGGCGATGAGGATGATGCCCTCATTCGCGTCGAAGCCGTCCATCTCGACGAGCAGCTGGTTCAGCGTCTGCTCGCGCTCGTCATTGCCGCCGCCGAGACCGGCGCCGCGATGACGGCCGACCGCGTCGATTTCGTCGATGAAGATGATGCAGGG
>CAZXXA010000032.1:0-41509 GCA_964644615.1 uncultured Methylovirgula sp.
CCCAATGTGACGGGCTCGCTCCATATGGGCCATGCGCTCAACAATACGCTGCAGGACATTCTCTGCCGCTTCGAGCGCATGCGCGGCAAGGACGTGCTCTGGCAACCCGGTACCGATCACGCCGGCATTGCGACGCAAATGGTCGTCGAGCGCCAATTGATGGAACGGCAGGAGCCGGGACGCCGCGAACTCGGCCGCGAGAAATTTTTGGAAGAGGTCTGGCGCTGGAAAGCGCAATCCGGCGGCGCCATCGTCAAGCAGCTGAAGCGGCTCGGCGCCTCCTGCGACTGGTCGCGCGAGCGCTTCACCATGGATGAAGGCCTGTCGCGCGCCGTCGTGAAGGTCTTTGTGCAGCTCTACAAGGAAGGGCTGATCTATAAGGACAAGCGTCTCGTCAATTGGGACCCGAAACTGCTGACTGCGATCTCCGATCTCGAAGTCGTGCAGGTCGAGGTGAAGGGTCATCTCTGGCACCTCAGATATCCGGTCGTCGACGACGTGGGCCAGGAGACGGGCGACTTTATCGTCGTCGCCACGACGCGGCCGGAGACCATGCTCGGCGATACGGCGGTGGCGGTGCATCCCGACGATGAGCGCTACAAGGATTTACGCGGCAAGCGCGTGCGCCTGCCGCTCGTCGGCCGTCTCATCCCGATCATCGCAGATGAATATTCCGATCCGGAGAAGGGTACGGGCGCGGTGAAAATTACGCCCGCGCATGACTTCAACGATTTCGAGGTCGGCAAGCGGCACAATCTGCCGCTCATCAATGTGCTCGACGCCGAAGGCGCGATGGAGCTTGCGGGCAATGTGACTTTCCTGGCTGATGCCCGTCCCTCAGACGTTGAAGAGACGATTGCGACGGTCGACCGGAAGCCGCGCGAAATTGCGCGCAAGCTTGTCGTCGAGATGATGGAAGCACGCGGCTTGCTCGACAAGATCGAGCCCAATCCGCATATGGTGCCGCATGGCGATCGTTCCGGCGCCGTGCTCGAACCGCGCCTCACTGACCAGTGGTGGGTGAATGCGGAAGTCTTGGCGCAGCCGGCGCTCGCCGCCGTGCGCGAGGGCAAAACGAAATTCGTCCCGGAGAATTGGGAGAAGACCTACTTCCAATGGCTCGAAAACATCCAGCCCTGGTGCATCTCGCGCCAGCTTTGGTGGGGCCATCAAATTCCGGCTTGGTACGGGCCGGACGGCAAGGTGTTCGTCGAGGCCACTGCGGAAGAAGCCGAGGCCGCCGCGAAAGCGCATTACGGTGAGACGACGCCGCTGACCCGTGATGAAGACGTCCTCGACACCTGGTTCTCGTCAGCGCTCTGGCCGTTTTCGACACTCGGCTGGCCGGATGCAACACCCGAGGTGAAGCGCTATTACCCGACCAATGTTCTCGTCACCGGTTTCGACATCATCTTCTTCTGGGTCGCCCGAATGATGATGATGGGCCTGCATTTCATGCACGAAGCCCCCTTCAGCGACGTCTACATTCACGCCCTCGTCCGTGACGAGAAGGGCGCCAAGATGTCGAAGTCGAAGGGCAATGTCATCGATCCGCTGCATCTGATCGACGACTATGGCGCGGATGCCCTGCGCTTCACATTGGCCGCCATGGCCGCCCAGGGCCGCGATATCAAGCTCTCGACGCAGCGCGTCGAAGGTTATCGCAATTTCGCGACGAAGCTCTGGAATGCCGCGCGTTTCGCCGAGATGAACGCCTGTGCGAAAGACGACAGCTTCGATCCGCGGCAGATCTCCGTCGTGCTCAACCGCTGGATCATCGGCGAGGCCGCGAAGGCTGCGGCGGACGTCTCCGGTGCGATCAAGGCCTATCGTTTCAACGATGCGGCCAATGCTATCTATCGCTTCGTCTGGAATATTTTCTGCGATTGGTATCTGGAACTGTCGAAGCCGCTGCTGCAGGGCGCGGATGAAGCGGCGAAGGCCGAGACGCGCGCGACGACGAGCTTCGTCCTCGAACAGATCCTCAAGCTGCTGCATCCCTTCATGCCCTTCCTGACGGAGGAACTGTGGGGTAGCGGTCTTTTAGGTCAGCCTGCGACCGTTCTCGCACTAGCGAAATGGCCAGAACAAGGCCTGGAAGATGCCGCTGCCGAAGCCGAGATCGGCTTCGTGATCGATATCGTCTCGGAGGTGCGCTCAGTGCGCTCGGAGATGAATGTGCCGGCCGGCACGCAGATTCCGCTGATCTTCGTCGCGGCATCGGACGATGTCGTCGCCCGCGCGAAAAACTGGGACGATACGATCGAGCGCCTTGCGCGGCTGTCCGAAATCACCTTCGCGGGTGAGGCACCGGCGCAGGCGGCGCAGCTGATTATCCGCGGCACGCTGGCGGCACTGCCGCTCGCCGGGATCATCGATTTCGCCGCCGAGGCGGCGCGGCTCCGCAAGGACATCGACAGGCTGGTGGGCGAGGAGAAAAAGATTGAGGCCAAACTCGGCAACGCCGATTTCATCGCGAAAGCCAAGGAAGAAGTCATCGAAGAGAACCGCGAACGTCTCGCCGAGGCGCAAGAGCGGCGCGAGAAACTCACTGCGGCATTGGCGCGGCTTGGATGAGGGCTCCGACGAAAGCTACGAGCCAAAGGGCGGAGCGCCCGCTTGCGGCGAAAGCGCAATTGATCTCTAGTGGAAACAGAAAGGGCGGCTCACAACGCCTTCTGAAGCCTCGGGATGCCGTTATGACCTCCGGGAAGAGCCCGCATATTCTTCAGGCGTCTTCGAACCTTCTCGGTATCTGCTTCTTCATCATAGCTGCTCTGCGCGTTACACATCTTGCTGACAGGACGTGGGGCGATGAGATCAGCATGGCGGCGTCGGTCGGTTTTCTGGCAGCCTGTTTGCTGTCCTACACGTCTATGCGGCTCAAAAACACGAGCCTCCTGATCGAACGCGCTGCCGACTACATCTTCCTCACCGGCCTCGTTCTGCTTTTCATCTCGATCGGGGCCTTTTACGCCGGCTTCTGAAAAAGCCGCTCCTTGGGCATTTGGCCATTCGTCGCGGCATCTGATTGGCCGATTGTCGCACCGGCAGCGGTCCGGCTATCAAGCCGTCGGCGGGGCCGCCGCAGCTCGTCACAACTTGTTCTATTGCGGCGTTTTGCTTTGCAGCTCTCAAAAGCCTATTTTCTTGGCGGCAGCCCCGGCGTTGGTGGTGCATTATTGGAAGTGAAATAACGGAACAGCGGCTATGGTCAGCGAACAGGATGTGCTCAAGGTTCTGCAATCGGTCGCGGGCCCAGATGGAAAGACGCCTCTACCGCAGACAGGCGCCATCGCCGGTCTCTCAGTACGGGACGGCAAAGTCTATCTCTCGATCGCGATCGACCCGGCTCAGGCCGCGGCGATGGAGCGGATGCGGGGCGAGGCCGAAAAAGCGGTCACGGGCCTTGCCGGCGTCTCCAGCGCGCTTGTGAGTCTCACGGCAGAAAAGCCGGCGGGCGCCAGCGCCGCGCCGCCGCGTCAACAGCCGCAAGCGCCGCGCGGCAATTCTCTTCCCGGTGTCGCGCGCATCATCGCCGTCGCGTCCGGCAAAGGCGGCGTCGGCAAATCGACGACGGCCGTCAATCTTGCGCTGTCGCTGGCTGCGCTCGGCTGGCGCATCGGCATCCTCGACATCGATATTTTCGGACCATCTCTGCCGCGCCTGCTCGGCATCCGCGAGACGTCCAAATCCGAAGGCAAGATGATCCGGCCGCTGGAGGCCTATGGCTTGAAGGCGATGTCGATCGGCTTCATGGTCGCCGAGGAGGAGGCGATGATCTGGCGCGGCCCGATGGTCATGTCGGCTGTGCAGCAGATGCTGCGCGATGTCGCCTGGGGGGAGCTCGACTGCCTCGTCATCGATATGCCGCCCGGCACCGGCGATGCGCAATTGACGCTCGCGCAGACAGTGCCGCTGGCCGGCGCGATCATTGTGTCGACGCCGCAGGATCTCGCTCTAATCGATGCGCGGCGCGGCGTGACCATGTTCAACAAGGTCAATATCCCCGTCTTGGGCATCGTCGAGAACATGAGCTACTTTGTCTGCCCGCATTGCGGCGGACGCTCCGACATCTTTGCGCATGGCGGTGCGCGGCATGAGGCAGAGAAGATGGGCGTGCCCTTCCTCGGCGAAGTGCCGCTGACGATGAGCATCAGGGAGCATGCCGATTCGGGCAAGCCGATCATCGTGACCGATCCCGATAGCCCGCAGACCGGCGCTTACCGCGCGATTGCCGAGAAGGTGAAAGCGTCGCTGGAGACAGGGCGGGCGCGGCAGGCGCCCAAGATCGTCATTGGCTGAATGCGAGGCGCGACGTGAGCGCTGACACTGCGATCACGCTCGCTGCGGCCGTTGTCGCGGCGCTTGTCGTCATTGTGGCGGTTGCTGCTTTGCCGTGGCTCTATGATTGCCGCGTTCAGGGGAAGAGCATCGAAATCGTTCTCTTCCGTATGCTGCCGATCTACCGGCTGCGGCTGGCGAATGTGGCGTCCGTCGCGAAGCTTTCGCGGAAGGAGCTTGCGATCAAAGGCGCCACTCTCGGCCTCGGCAATCGGCCCTTCGGCGAATTCGTTCTTGTCACCAAGCGCAAAGGCCCGTTCCGCAGGCTGGTTTTGACGCCGGCTGACGCGGATGCTTTCGTCAATGAAGTGCGGTCGCGATTGGTGAGCTAGCCGCCCGTCACGCTCATGTGACGCGGCACCGCGGGCCCCCGATGCGTGCGGTCGATCACGAAATCATGGCCTTTCGGCTTGCGCGCGATCGCCTCGTCGAGCGCCGCATGCAGCAGCTCGTCGCTCTGCGATTGGCGCAGCGGCGTGCGCAGATCGGCGGCGTCTTCCTGGCCGAGGCACATATAGAGCGTGCCGGTGCAGGTGATGCGGACGCGGTTGCAGCTCTCGCAGAAATTATGGCTGAGCGGCGTGATGAAGCCGATACGCCCGCCGGTCTCGGCGAGGCGGACATAGCGGGCTGGTCCGCCGGTCCGGTCGGGAAGATCGGTGAGCGAGAAGCGCTCGGCGATCTGCGCGCGGACGGTCGTGAGCGGCAAATATTGGTCGAGCCGTTCGGGTTCGATGGAGCCGAGCGGCATCACTTCGATAAAAGTGATATCCATACCGCGGCCATGCGCCCATTCGATCACGGGCACGATCTCGTCTTCGTTCACGCCCTTCAGCGCGACCACATTCAGTTTCACGGCAAGACCCGCGGCCTGCGCCGCGTCGATGCCGGCCATGACCTGGGCGAGATCGCCGCGCCGTGTGATGGCGCGGAATTTCTCCGGATCGCAGCTATCGAGCGAGACGTTGATCCGCTTCACGCCGCAATCTTTCAGCTCCTGCGCGAAAAGCGCGAGCTGCGATCCATTCGTCGTCAGCGTCAGCTCTTCGAGAGCGCCGGTTTCAAGATGCCGCGAGAGATCGCGGAAGAGGCTCATGATGTTGCGCCGGACAAGCGGCTCGCCGCCGGTGATTCGCAGCTTCTTCGTGCCGCGCGCGACGAAAGCGCTGCAGAGACGGTTGATTTCCTCGAGCGTGAGGAGATCGCGCCTTGGCAGGAACTCCATCTCTTCCGACATGCAATAGACACAGCGGAAATCGCAGCGGTCCGTCACCGAAACGCGCAGATAGGAAATCTTCCGCCCGAACGGATCGATCAGCGGCGCCTTGGGCTGCTGCGCGGCGCTATCGGGCGTTGCAGGAGCAGAATTGGCAAATTCGGCGGGGGTGAAGCGTGTGTTCATAGATACCTAAATATAGGGCAGTTTCCCCCGTTGGGAAACCCGAGAACCATGCGCTAAAGGGCGGCCGCCATGCTTGTTTTGAGTCAAAACAGACAAGTTCGGCTGGCGGCGACTTGGTCCGAGCCGGCCTTGCACTGCGAAATACATGACCGGAGTCTGCGATATAGCTGGCGATACTTCTAGCTATATCGCGTATAATATAGATTATTCAGTATATGGAGCAAGCTTATGACAGCCAAAGCCGGACAATGGCCGACGGAGCTGCGGCTGACCGACTCTGGGAAGCTGCTCAAGGTGCATTTTGAGAACGGCCAGGCCTTCGATCTCCCGGCGGAATATCTGCGGGTGATGAGCCCCAGTGCCGAGGTTCAGGGGCATAGTCCGGACCAGCGCCTGACGGTCGGCGGCAAGCGCAATGTCGCGATCACAGGGATCGAGGAGGTCGGCTCTTATGCCGTGCGCCTCACTTTCGACGACAGGCATTCGACCGGCATCTACACCTGGGACTATCTGTACGAACTCGGCGCCCACCATGACGCCAAATGGAACGCCTATGTCGCCGAGCTCGCAAATAAGGGGCTCGACCGTGACCGTCGGGGCGAGCGCTAGGGCATGTCCCGGAAAAAGTTGGTCGACTTTTCCGCCAAAGGACATGCTCCAAGGTTTTGAATCGAGCCGATTTGTCCCGATCAAATGGATCGGGAAGGATCCATTTGATCGGGATCGGCTATAGGGCCGGGATGCGTGGGTGCGGCAAAGACTGGTGCGGCAAAGACTGTCGCTTCGCGTCTGGACGTGCTGTGATAGCTCTTTTGGCTCGCGTCTCAACGACTGAAGCAGACCATGCCGTTTTCACTGCCCCTCTCGATCGCGCTGTTCTTCACGATCTGGTTCGTCGTCCTTTTCGCCGTGCTGCCCTTCGGTGTCAAATCGCAGCATGAGGTGGGCGATTACGTGCCGGGGACCGACCCCGGCGCGCCGGTCACGCCGCGGCTGCTATCTAAAATCCTCTGGACGACGGTCATTACGATCATGGTTTTTGGGGCGGTGAGCCTCTATGCGGCCTATATGGGCTAAGGGCTTAGAGAAAGCCCTGGCTTGACCCGCCGCAGCGATACCGTTAGACGGGCGCATCCCGCACAGTACCTCTTTCAGAGCGCGTAGCTCAGCCGGTAGAGCATCTGACTTTTAATCAGAGGGTCATGGGTTCGAGTCCCATCGCGCTCACCAATAAAACCAGGGTGTTACGGCTGACACCCTGGAACAAAGCGCTGCTGGTTTGCGGCCAGTTTGCAAATTGTGAACGCTTTTAGTTTGTTCGGCTTGCATCATTCGCATTGACGCGGAGGAAACCATCTCGAGCAAATCCCGATCACCTTAACGTGCAGGAAAGCGAGCGCGGAGGAGGATGCAGACGGGAGAACTCCGATGTTCGACAATTTGCTCGATATGGTCTTCGGCTTCAACATACGCCTCCGACGTCTGCAGTTTTTTCTCGCCGGCATCGCACTTGGGATCGTGAGCGTTCTCCTCATTATCCCCATCGCCCTCTACGTCCACCATGTTTCCATAACCGATGGCACGCCTGCCTCCTTGTCATCGGCGGGGTGGGTATGGATCGTCTTTTTGGGGTTCTACCTGGTGAGCAGCCTCATGCTTGCCTCAATGCGCGTTCGAGACATCGGCTGGGACCCGGTCATCGTCATCCCTGCTTGGGCCGCGCTCCGCTTTATCGATCCGGTCCTAGCCAGCTACGCGCCCGGCTTGTCCTTTGGGCCAGAACACCATGGAACCATCATTGGTGCTCTCATCAACTTCGGTCTGGGTCTCATTCTGATGGTCTGGCCGAGCGGTGATCGCATCGCGGCGCCACCGAGAGTGGATAGCCGCGCACCACCACCGCCAAGGGCCGTTCCCAATTCAGCCTCAGTACTTTCGGAGCGCATAGCCAAAACGACGGGGTTCGGTCGTCGCGTTTAGAGCTGGCCTGATGATGAATTGAAAGATGCTCCAACGCATTCTGGTTTGGATGCCGCATCGACGAACACATCATGGGAGAAATCGATAATAGAGAAATCGATTGGAGTGCACTTCGAAAAGCGACGTGCGCATATTCCTTTCTCGATCCGCTTTCGAAAGCTGTTCGCACCTATCAAATACGCAATCGCGATGCCGATTGATGCAATGCATGCGTGAGCGGCGGCGTGATCTTCAAGCCTTATTGCATCTTGCATGGCATTGTTTGGTTGCATGGCATTGTTTGGAACCCGCGCGAAAAATGTCGCCGGTAAAACCTTAATATGTGTGTTGTTTGAATGCCTGCCATTTCGGTTTGATGACCGGACGAAGATTGCTGCACTTGCATCCAATCGCACGCATTTTCCAAAAGCGTGATCAAATCATTCGCCACAATTCTTGCTCCGCTTGACGATTACCTATGCTTTGGCTTCCCTGTTTACCCAGAGGTGGCCATGTTCAACGCTGTGCAAACGGGGAATTGGGGAGGGGAATGCTCTCAGTCTCAGAGTGCGCCGAATATGTCGGCCTTAATCCGAATGAGTTGCTGCTTGGCCCGGGCCCAACAGCGAAACATAAAAACATGCTCGATTGCTATCTCCTCAATCGTTGGCGCGGAGAAGCTTTCGTTGCACAGATGATAAGTGACGATTTGCGCGCCGCCGTCGATCTCGGCGCGACCACGCGCGCTGCGGATTTGCTGCTTGTTTTGCGGCTGTTTCTCACCGACAGCCCGGCGACGACATGCGCAGCGCTCGTCTCAGTCAGCAACACAGCACCCGCCCCGACTGCCGTTAAGCGGCGTCGTGCGCATCTCATATGCCTTTCATTCGAATCCAACCGTCAACTCGCGCCGGCTTACTGCTGACGCTGCTGGGTTTCGCGAATACGCGCATCAATAAGTAAGAGCCGTTGACGCATGAATTGCCCGTGCCGGTTATCGGCGCGGGCAATTTTCGTTAGGAGCGACCGCTACTGGCTATCGGCGATGCCGACGCGACCACGATAGACCATCTCCCATCCCTTCCATCCAGTGAAGAGCAAGATGCAGACGACAACGGCGGACATGACGACGCTCCAAGGAACGATTTTGCCTTGAAGGTGCCAATACCAATTGAAGGCTGAGATCAAAACCACCCCGGCGTTTCCGATGAAGTGGTACCAGGAGGCATCCAGAGCGCGAATGCGCGGCTCGCTAAGAAAGTCCGTCAATCCCATCACAGCAGCGAGGGCGCCACCGATCGTTCCGGCTCCCACGAGCCACAGCGCCGCGGTTGCCCACATTGTATTACTGGTAGCCCAGTAAACGCAGTCGCTGACCAAGGTTGCGACCAAGAAAGCGATCGGGAATGGGATCAGCATCGGATGAATCGGATGTCCGGCAATCTGAGCGGTGCTACGGGGATTCGACGTGCGTAGTTGAACGGGATGGGTTCCTTGCTCGGTTCTCTCCAGGCCAGTTCCAGGGGGAGAGTCAGTTATGATTTGAGGCATTATCACCTCCCAACTCTATTTCAGCTCACAACAAAACATCTGCTCTGCAACACAAGTTGCCGTCAGGCGCCGATAAATGGTCTGCCAATTTGCAGGAATGCTGGAACAAAGCCCGATCTGAACGTGTTTAGCGAATCGCGCTTTTTTCGTTTCAAGGAGAACGAAAATGGACGACGATCTCAGTTCAAAAACTTCCTCAGAGGACGAACAGAAACAGTCTCTAGTTTCACGTCGGAGCTTCGTTGGAAAAGCTTGCGGCGCGGCTCTCGCTGGGATTTCAATTTTGCCGGCCTGGGCACATGGCGCTCATTACGGCCGGGGGCACAAGAAAGTCTCAAAAGCCACCGCGCATTATCAATACCATCCGCATGGAAAACAGCACTGTAGCATTTGCGCGCATTTCCATGGACCGGACAGCTGCGAAATTGTCGAGGGACGGATAGCGCCGAACGGGTGGTGCCGCTATTTCGAGGCACGGATGGGCAAGAGTAATGGTAGTCGCTACTGAGCGGCATCAAGCGCTACCATCATTAGTCGGTCCACAATGAAGTGAAGCCCGGCGCGGCGTGATACGAAAATGCAGCCTCTGCATTGCGGGGGCCGCATACTTTTAGTCCTTTTTTCCTCCTCCCTTTTCGGCTGCGCTCTTTTTCGCCAACGCCAGTGTTCCGGCACCGAAACACCCAGACACATCGACTTTCGCGCTCCGCTTCGCACTGTGTGCGCTACGGGGTAATCGTAGCTCTGGTCCCGCCCAAAGATCGTCTTTTCACGCGCTATCCGGCCGAACGATCCGATCAAAACACATGAAAGAGCTAATCTGCAGCCAGCCTATTGGAACTCCGGCTGAGCGCTATAGCTGAAGGCCGAGGAACCACCGGAGCGTTGTCATGACCACGCAGCGTCGCAATTCGTTCACAAAACTTGCTCCCCGCGATCCCTCGGCATGCGGCGCGATCGCCGCTGGTGCGATCGCCATCGTCGGCCTTGCCATGGTCGCCCGACTGCCGACGTTCATCGCGCCGGCCCACGCGATCGAAACCGCGGCGCAGGGCTGTCCGAAAGACAACACGGGCATCGTCCTGTCGCCCGGCTTCTGTGCAACCGTCTTTGCCGGCGATCTCGGCCACACGCGTCATCTTGCCGTTGCGCCGGATGGGACCGTCTATGCCAACAGCTGGAGCGGCCCCTATTACCATAATGGTCCGATGCCGGGCGGTGGCTTCATTCTCGCTTTGAAAGACACCAAAGGCACAGGCCACGCGGATGTCGTCAAACGTTTCGGCCGCGGCGAGTCGCAGGGCGCGAAGGGCGGCACGGGGATCGCAATCTACAAAGATGGGCTCTTTGTCGAGGAGAGCGACAAGATCCTGCGCTATGCGCTGAAGCCCGGCGAGATCGTGCCGAGCGGCAAGCCCCAAGTGGTCGTCTCCAGCATGCCGCTGGGCGGCGATCATCCGATGCATCCTTTCGTGATCGATAATAAAGGAAATCTCTACGTCGACATGGGATCGGCCACCAACGCCTGTCAGGCGCAAAACCGCATTCCGAAATCGAAGGGTTTGCAGCCCTGCACTGAACTCGAAACGCGCGGCGGCACTTGGCGCTATGACGCCAATAAGCTCGGGCAGAAATTTTCGCCGAAGGAGCGTTTCGCCACCGGCCTGCGCAACGGAGAAGGCTTCTCCTTCGATTCCAAAGGCCGCTTATTCGCGACCCAGCATGGCCGCGATCAGCTCTATGAGAATTGGCCAAATCTCTTTAGCGCCGATCAGGGCCACAATATGCCGGCGGAGGAGGTTGTCGAAGAACATCAGGGCGCCGACTTCGGCTGGCCGGAATGTTACTTCGACGGCTATCAGCAGAAGAAGCTCGTGCTCGCACCGGAATATGGCGGCGACGGCAAGAAGACCGGCATTTGCGCGCAGAAGGATGCGCCTGTCGCTTACTTCCCCGCACATTGGGCGCCGAACGACATGGTCATCTATGCGGCCTCGGCGTTCCCCAAGCCTTATTTCGACGGTGCCTTCATCGCTTTCCACGGCTCGTGGAATCGCGCTCCGGCCCCGCAAGGCGGCTACAATGTCGTTTTCCAGCCGATGAAGGGCGGCAAGGCGGATGGTCCCTTCGTCGTCTTCGCCGATGGATTTGCCGGGCCGCATAAGGAACCAGGACGTGCCATCTTCCGTCCCACTGGGCTCGCGGTCGGCCCCGATGGCGCGCTGTATATTTCCGACGATGTGCGCGGCCGGATTTGGCGCGTGACCTATCACGGTCCGGCCGATGCGACCGCGGTTGCGCCGTCCGCGCCGGGGGCGCAGGTCGCCGGCACGGCGTCGCCCGAGGTCCTGCCGCCGGAAGGCATCCATCCGAATGCCGGACGCGACGACCGCGCCTTGCCGGTGCCGCAGGGGGACACCAAAGCCGAAGTCGCGGAAGGCGACGGCATCTTCCACGGCGCGTCAGGAGGCACTTGCAGCGGCTGCCATGGCTCGGATGCCAAGGGGACGTCTGTCGGGCCGGATCTGACGACGCGCCAATGGATCTGGGGCGACGGCAGTCTCGCATCGATCGAGAAGATCATCACCAATGGCGTGACGAAGCCGAAGAATTTTACCGGCGTCATGCCGCCAAAGGGCGGTGCGCCGCTGTCGGACGCCCAGGTCAAAGCCGTCGCCGCCTATGTCTGGGCGATCAGCCATCCCGGCAAATAGTAGGATCGCACACCGCAAAAAAAGCGGGCCCGAAGCCCGCCTTTTCGATTCCGTTGCCCTGTCGGCTGCGGCGTCCGTCAGACGGCTCTGCGGATCAGTTTGATAATCAAGAGCAGGACGACCGCGCCAATCACCGCTTCGATGAGCTGGCTGATGACGGCGCTGCCGCCGATGACGGGAAAACCAACCTGGGTCAGTATCCAGCCGCCGATAAATCCGCCGATAATGCCGATGACGATGTCGCCGATGATGCCAAAACCACTACCTTGAACGATGAGGCCTGCGATCCAACCCGCGATACCGCCCACAATGAGCCATATGATGAAGTGCATAACCTGTCTCCGTTCCTGATGCCCCCGCCATGGGCTCGGCTTTTTGAGCCTAGGACAAATTCTGGAACCCCGAAATGGCCCCAGCGCGTCCGCCGACTCTTATCCCGTGCGGATGTCGGATTTTTGTAGGGAAAACTCGGCTGTTGAACTCATTCGCCCGGCAAAGCAGGCGAAGGTGGCATGATCGGCCGTCCATCAAACGCCGGTGTCAGGCCGACATGCGATATGCCGGAAGGGAAGATTCTCGCGCCGAAACGCGGCTGTCAGAGTTTCTTGACGAAATCCGCGACCCGATCGCCCACGTAAGAGAAGGGCTTCAGGATATTATCGGCGAGCGGCAATTCCTGTGGCCAATGCAAATTGGCGGTCAGGAAGGCAAAATTGTTGTTGTTGTTCGGCTGTGGCGCTGGCTTGCTCGGCGGCTCGATCGCGACTTTCCGCGACGGCGCCACGAGAGCCACCGCGCCGGCTTTCGCCGGGCGGAAGGCGCAGTTCAAATTATCGGGACAGGCGCGCGCATCGGTCTGCGCTGGCGGCTTCGGCGTCGGCAGCGGACCGAGGCCAGCCGCCGATTTGTCGAAACCCGAGGTGTAGGAAGCCGAGGTCAGCGGCACGCCGGGCTGGGGCGTGGCTTGGCCTTCCAGCCGGGAATCGGGTGCGGCGCCCCAGGGCGAATCGTCCTTGACGGCAGGCGCAGCGGGGCGCGCGTTGATGTAGGTCTTCGACGGGGCGATCGTGAACCGATGCAGGCCGGCTGAGCTCAGCACAGCGCTCCCGGCAATAAGCATAAGCGCAAAGCTCACGACACTTGCCACCGCAAGGTCGCGTTGCCGGAAACCGGCAGCTAACGCGCGTAAATTCATGCCCTTCAAAGATAACGCCATGACGGTCTCACCACGGCTTCCGTAACCGTCGCTATTGCAGGCGCGCTTTGCGTCAAGAACAGGGCAAGGCGCGTTCCAAATCGGAGGGCCGCAAAAAAATCTCGTGACGGCACTTCTCCGCCACAGGCTCACTCAGCCAGCCGGCTTAAATTCGGCGATTCCGCCATGCGCCGCCGACCATCGCGCGGGTTCATGCAGAAAGCGTTCGACTTCCGTAAGGGTCGCGGGCGCGAAATAGCCCCCGTCCTTGGCCACCGCCAGAACGTCCCACCAGGTCACGAGATAATGCAGCGTGACACCGATCTCGGCCATCACGGTGCGGGCTTGCGGGAAGATGTCGTAGAAAAAGAATACGAAGGCATGATCACAGCGCTGTCCGGAATTGCGGAGCGCTTCGCAAAAATTGACCTTGCTGCGGCCGTCGGTGGCGAGGTCTTCGACGAGCAGGGCGCGGCCCTGGTCGAGGATTGTCCCCTCGATTTGGGCATTGCGGCCAAAACCCTTTGGTTTCTTGCGGATATATTGCATCGGCAACATCAGGCGGTCGGCGAGCCAGGCGGCGAAGGGAATGCCGGCCGTTTCGCCCCCCGCGACGACATCGAGGCTCTCATAGCCGATCTCGGCAAAAATCGTCTGCGCGGCGAAATCGGTCAGGCCGCGCCGCAGCCGCGGATAGGAGATGATCTTCCGCATGTCGGTATAGACCGGGCTCGCCCAGCCGGACGTGAAAATGAACGGCTTTTCCGCATTGAAGGAGATCGCTTCGATCTCGAGCAGCATGCGGGCGCTCTGGCGGGCAATCCGCGTTTTTTCGGCGACGAATTCAGGTGCAACAGACGACATGGACGACATTGGGCAGACCGCATGATTTGATGTTGCTTCCTCGCGCGCTCAATGCGCGGCGTCAACCGCCTCAAGCCAAGGAACAGCGGCAGCGCCGCAGCCCTGGGGATAAGTAGCCCGAGGGCCGAGGACGATTTCCGCTGCGATTTCCGCTTGTTGGACCAGCGTCAACCTACGGGCTTGCCTCGACCGGCGCAGCGGGCCTAGATGGCCCCGGTTCTTAAAGCGTGTGCCGGAAAAGTTGACCGACTTTTCCAATGAGGGACACGCTCTAAGGTTTTGAATGGAGCCGATTTGCTCCGTCTCAATGGAATCGCAAAGCAATTCCATCGGGTCAGGATCGGCTCTGGCAAGAGGATAGGGCGGATGGTGGCTTTCACGAGCGGATTGGCTGGCGGATTTGCGGCGAATGGATCGCTGCCAGTCTACTTGCCGCTGTCGCTGCTGACATTCGGCGTGGTGATGGCCGTCTATCACGGGATCGGTTTCCTCTTCGAACTCTCCGACCGCAACGGCTGGCTGAAAAGCTCCAAAGTGCGCAACATCGACCGGCTGAGCTATGCCGAGATGATGCCGCGCATCCTTGCCAATCAGTTTTTCGTGCTGCTGCCGGCCATGCTCTTTCTGCAATGGGTCGGACTTGCCTTCACGGGGCTGGAGCATCTCTCGCCGCTGCGCTTCATCCTCAGCATGATCGCAATGGGCATCGGTCACGACATTGTGCAGTACGTCGCGCATCGCGGCATTCTGCACCGCCCGAAATTGATGAAGCTGCTTGGCCATGCGCTGCATCACTCGACCGGCGCAAGCAAAAGCGTCAGCGCCTGCTATATGAGCTATCCCGATTTCTTCCTCGAAATCGCTTTGCCTTATCTCATTCCGCTTGTCGTGATCGGCGGCGGCGGCAGCGACATTCTCTTCCAGTTCCTTGTCGCTGGCCTCGGCGCCTTCGGCGGTCTCTATGAGCATTCGGGCTATGATTTCGCCGCGCCGCTGCGCCAGACGCGCTTCTATAAGAGCCTGCCGGCCTTCGCGAAAGTCATCGAAGGCCTCGTCACAAGCCACGCGCATGCCGAGCACCACCGCCGCTTCAATGTGAGCTTCAGCGACGGTTTTGGCAGTCCCGGTATTTGCGACACGCTGTTCGGAACGCGCTGGGACAAAGCGAAGTAAGAAGATTTTTAGCGTCCAAAAAGTTTGCAGCAACTTTTTGCGATGATGGCCTTCAACCCATCATCTTTTCCCCAAAGTCTGCAATTTTTTGGGATGATGCTATTCAGCCGCGCGCTGCTTCGGATTTTCGAGGCTTTGCACGACTTCAAAGCCCTCGAATTCCGGATGGCCGAGCGTCAAAGGCCGCCGTTCGCCGGCAGAAGCATGCGCGGCGCGGAAATGTTCCGACTGCGTCCAGGCGGTGAAAGCGTCGCGGCTCTCCCAGATCGAATGCGAGGCATAGAGCACATAATCGTCGTGCTCGGGGCCGCGCAGCAGATGAAAAGTCTCGAAGCCCGGCACTTCGGCAAGCCGCGAGTCGCGCGTCAGCCAGACCTCTTCAAAGGCCGCGCATTCGTCTTTTTTGACCTTGAACCGGTTCATGGCGATGAACATGGGCGCCTCACGTTTTTCGTATCTTGCTCAAGCGCAGCCGCTGCGCGGCTGCCTCTAGCGCCTTCTGCCATTGCCAAAGGCCGGCTTCAATAGGGCAGGTAAACCGGGTAAGGCGGCACGTTGTAATAGGGCGGCACTTGCGGAACCGTGTAGATGCGGACATGCGCCGGCGCATAGGTGACGACCGGCACGCCGACGACGACATCGGCATAAGCAGCATATGAATAATCGTTCGGCGCGAAATAGACCCAGTTCGGGTTCACCGGATAATAGCCGTCGTAGTTGAGCCAGGGGCTGGCAAGCGCGGGCGTGGCGGCCAATGCGGCGGTAAAGCCTGCCGCGGCAACCGCGGCGAAAATGAATGTCCTCAACATAACGCTACTCCAAAACGCGACCTGCCTTTGTTGTGTAGCGGCGAAGCCCCGGCCGCAAGACTGCGAGGCGCATTTCTCTTGCGATTTGGTTAGCAATGGCGGGTTTTTCGGCTCCGTTAAGGTTCAAAGCTCTCGAAAATGATTTGATCAGCCCATTTGCCAGCCTGAATGCGATCTGCTGCGCTGCGGACAGTCCATGTCAGAATCTTCAGACCGTGCTCGGCGCGATAGCGCAGCGGCACAGCATGCGGCAGATCGCGGAAATTCCAAGCGAGAAAATCGATCGGCACCTCCGGCAAATCGTTAAAGCTGGCGAGACGCGCCCGCGCGGTGGCATCGAGCTCTGGCCAATCGACAGGGCGGTACGTGGCTTCGCCGACGAGACCTAAAGGTTGTGCAATGTTCATCGCGCGCAGTTGCCGCAGCATCTGCGGATCAAAGCTTTGGAAGGCGAGGGGGCCTGCATACGCCTTCACAAGTGCCGCAGCGCGGGCGGGCAGCCCTTTATCGCGGTCGAAGCGGCTCTTCAATTCGACGATGAGCGGCACGCGGCCGGCAACCGTTTCGAGAAGATCGGCGAAAGTGGCGATCGAGGCTTTGGTGCCTTGATAGTGCAAGGCCGTGAGTTCAGCCGCCTCGCGCTCGCGGATTGCGGCGTCGATGCCGATCAGCCGCGTGAGAGTCTCATCATGAAAGACGATCGCCTCGCCATCGCGGCTCAATTGCAGATCGCATTCGATCGCATAGTTTTTGGCGATGGCGGCTTGTGCCGCCTCCAAACTGTTTTCGACAATGCCTTTCGCGGCATCATGCAAACCGCGATGCGCGATTGGCCGTGCAATCAGCCAATCATTCGCATCGCGGGTGCTTCTCAAAGTTTGTGGCTCAAAATTTGTGGCTTACGGCGCGATTTCGAACATCGCTTCGACTTCGACCGCGCTGTCGAGCGGCAGTTCGGCGACCCCAATCGTCGAGCGGGCATGCCGTCCCGCATCGCCCAGCACTTCGACGATCAAATCCGAGGCGCCATTCATGATTGGCGCGATCTGCGAAAAGCCGGGCGCGACATTGATGAAGCCGCCGAGCCGCACGCAGCGGCGGATGCGATCGAGATCGCCAAGCGCCGCCTTGGCTTGAGCCAGAACATTGATGATGCAGCGTTTCGCGGCGGTCTTTGCCTCGTCGACGGTGACTTCGGCTCCGACTTTACCGGTATGAGCCGTGGCCAGTTTGCCGTCCGCGCCGAGTGCGAGTTGGCCGGAAACGATCAGAAGCGTGCCGGTGATCACGCAGGGCACATAATTCGCAACAGGTGCCGACGCGGCCGGAAGGGTAACGTTCAATGCTTGCAGACGCGTCTCGATCGCGCTCATCCATGCCTCCTTCGATAAAACCGGCGCCAATGTGCCGATTGCAGCTCAGTTGGCAAGGCCTTGGCTGTGACTTGGCCTGATCGATCGCGGGGCGGCTTTATCGGAGCGGTTCTCAATTCGTTGAGATATTTCACGGCGCCAGGCGCCGCTTTAGGGAGAGGATCGGGTTGCCAGGAGTCCCGGCGCATCTTAATTTTGCCGTGCGTTGTCGATGAAACAACCAGAACCGTCGCGGCACGGAGGAGAGGGCGCTTGGCGAGCTTAACGAAAAATCGGCCTCTTTTGGCCTTCTCCCTGTTCGCCGGATGTGCTTTTGCCGGCATTCTCGCTGTGCCCGTTCTTGCCGCCAATGTGCCGCCGCATATGCCGCATTTGTCGACGCCCGATGCTTCTATCGAGGCGATACCGCTCGCCTCGCATCGCGCCGTCTACGATCTGACGCTGCTCAAATCGACAGGCTCGAAGAGCCCGACCTTCGCGCGTGGACGAATCGCTTTCGACTTCGCAGGCTCCGTTTGCGACGGCTATACGCAGACCTTCCGACAGGTGACGGAATTGCAGCCGGCTGAAGGGCCGACCCGCGTCTCCGATATGCGTTCAACCACTTTCGAGGATGCTGCGGGCAAGAACTTCGCTTTCAAGATGCAGACGCAAGTTGACAGCGATCCAGCCGATGAGGTCGATGGCCGGGCGCAGCGCTCCAGCGGTCCCATTGCCGTCGCGCTGACCAAGCCGAAGGACGAGAAGATCGACATCGACCGCGGTGTTCTGTTCCCAACCGAACATCTGAAATATATCCTCGCCGCCGCCAAGGCCGGCCAGCATATCCTTGAGGAGAAAGTCTACGACGGGTCGGAAACCGGCGAGAAAATCTTCCAGACGACGACCTTCATCGGCGCGCCGATCACCCAGCCGCCGCCCGAGCCTGCTCTGCAGATTCCCGCGCTGAAGAATATGCGCCGCTGGCCCATTTCGATCAGCTATTTCGATACAAGCCGCAAAGACCAGCTGCCGAGCTATGTGCTGGCCTTCGATCTTTATGAGAACGGGATTTCGCGGGCGCTGCGGCTCGACTATGGCGATTTCGTTCTCGCCGGCCAGATGAAGAGCCTCGAGCTTCTACCGACACCGCCCTGCAAATAGAGCTTCGGAGCATGTTCTTTTCGAAAAAGTCGTGCAATTTTTTCGGAACATGCTCTAGCGCTTTTTGAATGTAATGCCCCTGATGATCGCGGCGGTGCCGAATTTGGCGCGAATGCGGTCGATCGCGCCGTCCTCCGCTTTATCGCGCGCCGCATGTGTATCGATGAGATCGCCGCGGTCGGCTTCGTCGGCAGTGCAGAGATCGCCGGCGGCGACGCCGATCAGACGAAACCGCGTGCCATCGAGTTCCGCCAGCATCAGATCGCGCGCCGGTTTGAAGAGCCGGCTGGGCAATTGCGTCGGCGCGAAGCCCGAGCGGGTCCGCGTGCGCAATTTGAAATCGGCGGTCTTCAATTTCAGTGTCACGCTGCGCCCCGCGAGCCCGGCATTTTTGAGGCGTCCCGCGACTTTCTCGCAGAGCGCATAGAGGATCGGCGTCAGCTCTGTTTCGCTGTTGATGTCGGATGCAAATGTTGTCTCGGCGGAGAGGCTTTTGGTGTCGCGTTCGGGATCGACGGTGCGCGCATCGATGCCTTGCGCCAATTGCCAGAGGCGCCGGCCTTCGCTGCCGTAGCGCCGCATCAGATCGGCTTCGTCTCTCTCTTGCAGATCACTCAGCGTGCGAAAGCCATCTTTCGTGAGTCTTTCTTCCGCGACACGGCCGACGCCGAAGAGAAGGCTGATTGGGCGCGGCGCCAAAAAAGATTTCGCCTCAGTGCGGCCGATGATCGCGAAGCCGCGCGGCTTGTCGAGATCGGAGGCGATCTTCGCGAGGAATTTGCAGTAGCTGAGACCGACGGAGACGGTGAGTGCCATCTCATCTTCGATGCGCTTGGCAAAGCGCGCCAGCACAAGGGCAGGGCTGGCGCGATGCAGCGCTTCCGTGCCGGAGAGATCAAGAAAGGCCTCATCGATCGACAGCGGTTCGACGAGCGGCGTCAATTCGCGCATCAGCGCGCGGATGTCGCGGCCGATCCGCACATATTTCTGCATGTCGGGCCGTACGACGACAGCCTCTGGACAGAGTGCCAGCGCCTTGAACATCGGCATGGCCGAGCGCACGCCGTAGGTGCGCGCGATATAGCAGCAGGTCGAGACGACGCCGCGCTTGCCGCCGCCGACGATCAGCGGCTTGTCGCGCAGCTCCGGCGCATCTCGTTTCTCGATTGCAGCATAAAACGCATCACAATCGATATGGGCGATGGCGAGCCCATCGATCTCGTCATGCTGCAGAAGCCGCGGCGAGCCGCAATGCGTGCACCGCTCCAATTGCCGCTCGATCTGCGGCGATCCGCCTTTCGTAACGGAAGCCAGACAGTCGCGACAATAGGCGCGGGGGACGGTCATTCTTCGTCGGGCAGTGGATTGAGCGACTCGCGGGCGCGCGGCAGATCGGTCGGATCGACCCCGCAATTGGCGGCGAATGCGAGCAAGAGGCTCTCGTCGCGCATGAAATGGTCCAACACGCCCTGTAGGAATTCGGGCGTTTGTGCGGCATCGCGCAGATTCGTGGACGAAAGCCCGGTTTCGACGGCAAAGCGCTTTGCCCGATTGGCGTCGAGCGCCAAGAAAACCACGCATCTCACGGCGAGTTCCTGCGCCGCTTCAGGGTCCATTTTCTGTGTGCCCGCTCGGCTAGAAAGCCGCCCAAAAGCTGGCGTTTTACGCCGCCGCTCTGTGGACAAATCCGAATCGGGTCCTGCTTTCTTCAACTGAATTTCCCTTTCGTAAATTTCTCTCTGCTAACGCTTGCAGCTATTGTCGGACGGGCCGGCTGCGGACAGTCCGCCGCCTTTGAGGCGGGATGGGTTTCTTATCATGCAAAAGAGCGTTCTGATCGTCGAGGATAATGAGCTTAATATGAAGCTCTTCAACGATCTTCTTGAGGCACATGGCTATCAGACGGTGCAGACGCGTTCGGGCGTGGAGGCCGTCGAACTCGCGCGGACGCATCGTCCGGACCTCATTTTGATGGACATTCAGCTGCCGGAGGTGTCCGGCCTGCAAGTCACGCAATGGATCAAGGACGATGAAGAGCTGCGCCACATTCCGGTGATCGCTATCACCGCCTTCGCGATGAAGGGCGATGAGGAAAAGATCCGGCAGGGCGGTTGCGAAGCCTATCTTTCCAAACCCATCTCCGTCGTCAAATTTCTGGAAACCGTCCGCAATTATATCGCTGACCCATAAGGTCTTGCATTTGCTCGCGTAAAGCTCACCCGGTCAAGCGTTGGGGAAGTTCTGGTATGACCGCGCGTATTTTAGTTGTCGACGACGTCATTCCAAACCTGAAGTTGCTGGAAGCCCGGCTGACCGCCGAATATTTCGACGTCAGCACTGCGACGAGCGGACCCGAAGCTCTCGCCATTTGCGCCCGCCAGGACTGCGACGTCGTCCTCCTCGATGTGATGATGCCCGGCATGGACGGGTTCGAGGCCTGCCGTAGGCTTAAGCTTGACCCTGCGACGGCGCATATCCCGGTTATCATGGTCACCGCTCTCGACCAGCCGGCCGACCGGCTGAGGGGCCTGGAGGCGGGGGCCGACGACTTCCTCGCCAAGCCGATCGACGAAATGACGCTGATCGCCCGTGTGCGGTCGCTCGCCCGCCTCAAAATGGTGCTCGACGAATTGCGCGCCCGCGCCGCGACTTCGGTCAGCCTCGGCATGCCCGATCCGCTCGCGCATGCGCTGAGGGCCGATTGCAGCGGCGGCCAAATCCTCATCGTCGACGATCGCAATGGATCGGCCGACCAGATCACGACGGCCATGCGCGGCAAGGCGCATGTAGAGGTCGAGAAGGACCCGCAGGGGGCCTTGGTCAAGGCGGTTTCCGGCAGCTACGACCTTCTGATCGTGAGCCTCGGCCTCGCCAATTTCGACGCGCTGCGCCTCTGCAGCCAGATCCGTTCGCTCGAACGGACGCGGCAATTGCCGATCCTCTGTCTTGCCGAAACGGAAGACCGGCCGCGGGTGCTGCGCGCGCTCGATCTCGGTGTCAATGATTTCCTGCTCCGGCCGATCGACGGCCATGAGCTTCTGGCGCGGGTGCGCACGCAGATCCGCCGCAAGCGCTATGCCGACACATTGCGCGACAATGTTCAGGCGTCGATGGAAATGGCGGTCACCGATGCGCTGACCGGTGTGCACAACCGCCGCTATTTCGAGACGCATCTCGCTTCGCTCGTCGCCGATGCGGCGAACCGCGGCCGGTCGCTTGCCTTGATGATCCTCGATATCGATCACTTCAAAGGCGTCAACGACACCTATGGCCATGATGCCGGCGATATGGTGCTGCGCGGCTTTGCCGACCGCATCCGCAAGGTGATCCGCACCTCGGATTTGATCTGCCGCCTGGGCGGCGAGGAATTCGTTGTGGTAATGCCGGATACCTGCCTGGAGATCGCGGCGAAGGTCGCGGAACGGCTGCGCAATGAGATTGCAAAGCGCGGATTCGTGATCAGCGAAGACGGGCGTGCAATTGCCGTCACGGCATCGATCGGCCTCGCCGAACGTGGCCACGACGCCGAACCGGACGGACTTTTCCGCCGCGCCGACCGGGCGCTTTACCGGTCGAAAACCGGCGGTCGTAACCGCGTTTCAGCCGATGCGGCGTGAGGCTTTTGCCCCGTTAACTTTGCCGTGTTCAAGGCGTGGAACGTCGATCAAATCCAGCCAATAAGCAGTTTGCTTTTTCGGGTGGTCGCGCTAACGTCCTTGGTACAGGCAGGGGGGCAGACCTAATCTGTATGGTGGCGCGAGGGAAGGGCGGTGTGGGCGTCCGTTCGCCAAGCCATTTTCACCGACGCCATCGTTTACGAATTCAATCGACTTTGCGATTTCAGCCCCCGCAAAACGCCCCTTGGGCGCCGAACAGGTTTGGCATTCGGGTCCGACGAGGCTCGAAACTTGGAAGCCAGGCGCGCCGCGAAGGCCGCCTCCGAATATGAATAGCGATACCCTGCGGAGTGCTCAGGTCCGCCGCATCTCCTGGGTCCGTAGGGTCGGCCGGCGTGCAAATGGTTTGGAGTGGCCTCCTCGAGACACCATTTGCCGCCGGCCACCTATTTCCTGGCGGCCTTCGAAACAGCAACAGACGGAGTCTTGTCCCAAAAGCGGCGGATGAGGTTTCGCAGTGCGCTTTAGGTTTTTGAAAGACTTAATAAAACGCTGATGTTTCAGAAAAGGGTTGAAGCCCGGGAGGGCTTCAACTCACTTGATCCAAATCACTTGATCTTGGTCTCTTTGAACTCAACGTGCTTGCGCGCGACCGGGTCGTATTTCTTGAACGACAATTTTTCGGTTTTGGTGCGGGCGTTCTTCTTCGTCACGTAGAAATAGCCCGTGTCGGCGCTCGACAGGAGCTTGATTTTGATCATTGCGGCCTTAGCCATGGTCTCGTCCTTCAGCGCCCACAATGCCGGCGCAAAATTCAGTGGAATCCCAAAACCTTCCCGGACGGGCTTCGTGAACGGCACGGAGGGGAGGCAAAACGTGCCGGCACCATAAGGATCGCGCCTTGCTTGTCAAGATTGGCGCTGGGAATCCATGGCTTTCAGCTGCCATAAGGCAATGGCGAAATAGCCGAGCAGTATCGCGGCGATCGACCAGAACAGGCCGGGCGGCGCCAGATCGAGGCCGATGCCGAGGAGCGGCGGCCCAGCCAGCATGCCGACCGAATAGAGCATGATGTAGGTCGCATTGGCGGCGGCGAGTTCGATGCCCTTATAGCGCTCGCCGAGCAGCGCCAGACCGAGGGTATAGAGGCTGCCGACCACGCCGCCCCAGACGACAAGCAGCACGGCAAAGAGCCCGAAGGACTTAGCCGCGGCGAACGGCAGGAGAATCGCGCCGGCAGCGCCCACCGCGGCGACGATGACGAGCAGGCGGCGGCGGTTGCAGCGATCGGACAACATCCCCATGGGAATAGGGAAAATGACATTACCGAGGGCGAAGAGGCTGACGAGCAGCGCGCCGGTCTCGGCCTGCATGGCGTTGCGCAACGCATAGACCGGCAGCAGGCCCATGGCGGCGGTTTCGATCGCGCCGAAGACAAGCGCTGCGAGCGTCGCGCCTGGGGCCGCGACGATAAAACTGCGGGCGGAGATCCGCGCTTGCGGTTCCAATTGCGGCGCTGCGCCGCCGACCAGCGCGACAGGGACGCTCGCCACTATAAAGAGCGCGATGGCCGCCAGGAAAGGTGCCAAGCCTTGCGTGCCGGTGAGGGCAAGAATCGTCGGGCCCACGGCGAAGCCTGCCGCGAGGCTCGTCGTATAGATGCCGAGAATCAGGCCGCGCTTTTGCGGCGGGGCGACGGCATTGATCCAGAATTCGCTGAGCACGAAGAGTATGGTGAGCGCGACGCCATAGAGGCCGCGCACGAACAGCCAAGCCCAATAATTTTCGTAGAGCGCGAAAGCGGTGAGGCTGGCAATCGCCAAGCCCATCGCAACAAACAACAGATTGCGAATGCCGAGCCGCTGCGCGAGCTGCGGCACGAACGTCGCGATCAGCAGCGTCGCAAAGCCGCCCGCCGACGGATTGAGGCCAATGGCGCGGCCCGAATAACCCTGTTCGGCAAGCCTGACAGCAAGCAGCGCCATGGTGAGCGAGAGGCCGATACCGACGAGCGAGACGGAGCCTATCGCGGCAGCAAGAGCGAGCGCCGGCCGGTCCGCTGCCGCCGCGTCAGGCGAGCTCTTCGCGAATCCAGCGTCGATTTCTTTCATAGAATAAGGGGACCGGCCGTTGTTCAGGGACGTCGTCTTTGAGCCTTACCGCCAGCTCGCGCAAGATCATCGCGTTGATGATCGGTATGTCGAGCTTGCCGCCGTCTTCCGGCGTCGCCCAGACGAGCTCGACGAGTTCGCTCTCCTCGGTGACGCAGCCATCTATCCGATGCGCGATTGCGCTGGCGTCGAGCAGAAAAAAGCTCGTGTCATACCTGCGCGGAAAAGCCGGCGGCGTGATGGCACGCGCCACGAAGCGCAGCGGCGCGAGATTGGGCGCAAAACCATATTCGGCGAAAGCCTGCCAGACTGGCGGAACAAGCTTGACCACAGCCGTGGGTGGCGCCCCGGCCAATAAGCCGGTCTCTTCAAACAGCTCGCGGATCGCGGCAATGGCAAAACTGTGCGGCGGCGGTGCGCGGCGCGCGCGATGCAGCGCCAAACGGCCGGCACTGATCTCGTCCAGCGCGCCGACACAGACCATGTGCCTGTCGTCGGGCTCGAGCCTGCCGCCCGGGAAGGCGTATTTGCCAGGGAGGAACTTCAGCGCCTTATTGCGGCGGCCGAGGAGGATCTTGGGTTCCGGGCCGCTGCGGTCGATCAAAATGATCGCGGCCGCATATTGCGGCCGCACCGCTTTGCGCGGCGACGCCAAATCGGATTTAGCCAAGCCCGCTGCCGTGCTTGAAGCTTCGGCGGGCGGTTCTGCTTCGTGATTGTCAGGCATTCCTATCAGCGGCGGGATGACACGCGCCGGCTGTCTCGAAGCCGTGCATGCGCAGCGCCCATTGCAGGCCGATCAATCCGCCTTTGAAGATAGGCAGCAGCCACAGGCTCAGGCCTAAGGTCAGGAGCGGCCAAATGATCAGATGGTAAGCGATCGGCAGATCGGGCTTGAAACTATCGAGCGCCAGAATGCCGGTGCCGATGATGTGACCGACGACGAGGATCGTCAAATAGGGCGGCGCGTCATCGGCACGGTGATGGAAGAGTTCTTCGCCACAATGCGGGCAGCGGTCGGCCACTTTCAGATAGCGATAGAACAGTTTGCCTTTGCCGCAGTTCGGGCACTTACCCGCCGCACCGCACTTCATCGATTGCCAAACATCGCGATCGCGTTTTTTCGCTACCGGCTGTTCACTCGGCAGCGCGGTAAAGGAGCCATGGGAGATGTCGAGATCCATGGGAGAAACTCATTCGTCGGAGGTTCGGGGCGGCGGCGCTCGATCGCGCAGCATAAACGGGGGACACTCCAGAGACGTTTCCGGGGCATACAGCCCATTCGTAAACCCAGATTAATTATTAGACGCAGTTTGGCCTGTTGTTTCGGCACTCGGCCAGCGTTGCAGAAGCAAGCCGTTTGCCGAAAACGAGTCTATCACTCAGCGTCGTCTGCTCTTATCTACGCGGCTTCCCGCAGATGTGCCATCGGGCCTGTTGTCGCGGCGCGTCGCACGCTTGCCCTTGCTGCGCTCCAGCCCGCGCGGGGCGCGTTTTCCCTCGCTCAAAAGCTCGAACCGCAAGGCACCTGCGAAGGGCGCGGCCTCGATCAGCTTTACGGTGACTTCATCGCCGAGCCGATGCATTTCGCCGCTGCGTCCGCCGATCAGCGCATGCTGACTTTCGTCATAGTGGAAATATTCATTGCCCAGGCTCGCGGCGGGAATGAAGCCATCCGCGCCCGTATCACGTAGCTTGACGAACAGTCCGACCTTGGTGACGCCGGAGATGCGGCCCTCGAACATCGTGCCGACTTGCGTCGCAAGATGCGCGGCAATCAGCCGCTCGATCGTCTCGCGTTCGGCCGCCATGGCGCGCCGTTCCGCCGCAGAAATACGCGCCGCGATTTCGGCAAGATCTTCGGCCGGCATGTCCGGCAGACCGTCACTGCCAAGATGCAAGGCGCGGATCAACGCGCGATGCACGATGAGATCGGCATAGCGGCGGATCGGCGATGTGAAATGCGCATAGCTACGCAGATGCAGGCCGAAGTGACCATAGTTCTCCGTCACATATTCGGCCTGCGCTTGTGTCCGCAGCACGATCTCATTGATGAGATGCTCATGTTCCGTGCCGGAAACGCGGGCGAGAATACCGTTGAACTGATGCGGCTTCAGCACTTGGCCTTTGGCAAGACGGATATCGATCGACGCAAGAAACTCGGAGAAAGCATTCAGCTTTTCGAGCGATGGTTCGTCATGCGCGCGATAGATCAGCGACTGACGCTTCTCTTCCAACACTTCCGCCGCCGCCACATTGGCGAGGATCATGAAATCCTCAATGAGACGATGCGCTTCGAGCCGCGGCGGGGTAATGACGCGATCGACTGTGCCGTCGGGCTTCAGCAGAATCTTGCGTTCGGGCAGATCGAGGTCGAGCGGCGCGCGCTTCAATCGTGCCGCCTTCAATGACTCATAAGCCGCAAAGAGCGGCTTCAGCACAGCTTCGAGAACCGGCTGCGTTTCAGGGCCAGGCATGCCGTCCCATGCGGCTTGCACTTGCGCATAGGTGAGCTTCGCCGCCGAGCGCATCATCACGCGATGAACGCGATGCGAGATTTTGTGGCCATCGGCAGCGACGACAATGCGCATCGCCATTGCCGGGCGATCCTCGTTCGGACGCAGCGAACAGAGATCGTTCGAGATGCGCTCGGGCAGCATCGGCACGACGCGATCGGGAAAATAGACGGAATTGCCGCGATCGAGCGCCTCGCGGTCGAGCGCGCTGCCGGGCCGCACATAGGCGGCGACGTCGGCAATCGCCACATAAATGATGTGGCCGCCTTTATTGTTGGGATCGGGGTCGGGCGTCGCGAAGACGGCGTCGTCATGATCCTTGGCATCAGGCGGATCGATGGTGACAAGCCGAATGCTGCGCCAATCTTCGCGCCCATCCATGGTCGCGGCTCTGGCGTGCGCCGCCTCGGCAATTGTCTCCGGACGGAAGCTGATCGGAATGCCATGCGCATGCAGCGCGATGAGGCTCATCGCTTTTTCCGTTGCGAGAGAACCGAGCCGCTCATGCACTTTGGCAGAGGGCAGGCCGAGACGTCCCGAGCGCAGGACATCGACGGCGACAAGATCGCCTTCGCGCGCTTCGCCTTCATTTCCAGGCGGAACGAAGAGTTCGCCGCGGCCGAGATTCTTCTTGTCGATCGGCACGACGCGGCCGCCGCCGCGCGCATCGACGCGGAAAATACCGAGGACCTGGCTCTTCGCCTTCTGCAGCAGCTTGACGACACGGCCGCTGTAGGCGGGCTCACCGTCGCGTGCGTCGGGCAGGATTTCGGTGCGGATCAAGGCGCGGTCGCCGACGCCGGGCACGGGCGTGCCTTGGCGTTGCCGCACCGGGATCAGCACGATCTTCGGAACCGGCCCATGTTCCGCATCCCATTCGACCGGAACAGCGATGAGATCGCCATCCTTGTCGCGGCCGGTGATGTCGGCCAGCACGACGCTCGGTAGCGTGCCGGGTCGATGCAATGTTTTGCGGCGGCGTTCGATCGCGCCGTCGGCTTCGAGTTCTTTCAATATCGCTTTGAGAGCGATGCGGTCGCTGCCCTTGATCCCGAAGGCGCGGGCGATCTCGCGTTTACCGATCTTGCCGCTCTGGCCGGCTTCGCGCTCGCGCTTGAGAAATTCCAGAATGTCCTCGCGGGTCGGCGCATGGCCGCCCGCTTTCTGAGTCATAGCGTCGCTGTTTCGCTTCGGCGCCGGAGCTGCACGCTGTTTTGCGGGCCTGCTCGGTCGGTCTTTCACGCGCGCTTCGCCTTCGTCGCTGGTTTGGCTGCGGTTTCCGTCGCCGCCTTCTTGGCAGGTGCCTTTGCGGCTGCCTTCTTGGCTGCGGCTTTCGGCGCGGCGGTCTTGGCCGCTTTCGCAGGCGCCGCCTTTTTGGCGGGCGCTTTAGCCGGTTTCGCGGGCGCCGCTTTCTTCGCAGGTGCTTTTTTTGCCGCCGCCCTTTTCGCCGCCGCCTTCTTCTTCGATGGCGCGCCGCCCTTGGCGTCGATCAAGCGGATTGCATCCTCAAGCGTGATGGTTTCCGGCGAGAGATCGTCGCCCAAGGTCGCATTGACCTTGCCAAGGCTGACATAGGGACCGAAGCGACCGCTATGCACAGTGATGTCGCCGCCATCTGGATGCTGGCCGAGAACCCGGCCGCCCTTAGCGCTGCCGCCCTTCGCTTTTGCCGCGAGAAGCGCGATGCCTTCTTCGAGCGTCAGGCGGGTCGGATCGGCATCGCGCGGCAGCGTCGCATTGATCTTGTTCCAATTCACATAGGGGCCGAAGCGGCCGCTCTTGATGACGACCTTGCCGCCTTCCGGATGCTGGCCGAGTTCGCGGCTCGCCGCTTGCGCATCGGCGCCGAAGCGGCGTCCGGAGAGACCGCTTTCTTTCGCGATGATCAGATCGATGGCGCGATTGCCGCCGATGTCGAGAATATTCTCATCCTTGCCGATATTCGCATAGGTCTTGCCGTGCTGAACATAGGGGCCGAAGCGGCCGATGCCGGCAACGATCGGTTCCTTGCTTTCCGGATGCCGCGCCACTTCGCGCGGCAGCGAGAGAAGTCCGATCGCATCTTCGAGCGTTAGCTCTGAAAGCGTGAAGGTCTTCGGCACGGAGGTACGCTTCGGCTTGTCGCCATTCTCGCCTTCGCCCTGCTGCACATAGGCGCCGAAGCGGCCGTCGCGCAGCGAGATTTCCTCGCCCGTCGCCGGATCGATGCCGAGAACTTTCACGCCCGACTGCTCCGCCGCGTCGGCGTTGAGCGTACGGGTGAATTTGCACTCGGGGTAATTCGAGCAGCCGATGAAGGCGCCGAACTTGCCGAGCTTCAGCGACAGAATGCCATTCTCGCAGGACGGGCAGGCGCGCGGATTGGAACCGTCTTCCTTCGCCGGGAAGATATGCGGCCCCAGAAGCTCGTTGAGACTGTCGAGCACCTGGGTCGTGCGCAGATCCTTGGTGCCGAGCAGGGCGCTCGAAAAGTCGCGCCAGAAATCGCGCAGCACCTGCTTCCAATCGATCTCATTGTTGGAGACGCGATCGAGCTTCTCTTCGAGATCGGCGGTGAAATCGTAGCCGACATAGCGGGTGAAGAAACTTTCAAGGAAAGCGGTGACGAGACGGCCCTTGTCCTCGGGGAAGAGGCGCTTCTTGTCGAGCCGCACATAGCCGCGATCGCGCAGCACGGCGAGCGTCGAGGCATAGGTCGAGGGCCGGCCGATGCCGAGCTCTTCCATCTGCTTGATGAGCGTCGCTTCGGTGAAGCGCGGCGGCGGCTCGGTGAAATGCTGCGAGGCGTCGATCTTCTCTTTGGTCGGGTGTTCGCCAACGTCCATCGGCGGCAGACGGCCCGACTCCTCGTCCGCGTCGTCGTCGCGGCCTTCCTGATAAAGCTTCAGGAAGCCGTCAAAGCGGATGACCTGGCCGGTCGCGCGAAGATGCAGCTGGCGCGCCCCAGCATCGGCGCGCATATCGACGATGGTGCGTTCGAGGTCGGCAGATTCCATCTGGCTCGCGATGGTGCGCGTCCAGATCAGCTCATAGAGCCGGGCTTCGTCGCGATCGAGGAAGCGCGCCATATCAGCGGGAAGCCGTGCCGCATCCGTCGGGCGGATCGCCTCATGCGCTTCCTGCGCGTTCTTCGCCTTCACCTGATATTTGCGTGGCGCCTTCGGCACATAGGCGGCGCCGAATTCCTGCCCGATGACCGAGCGCGCCTTGGCGACAGCTTCCGGCGCCATGTCGACACCGTCGGTTCGCATATAAGTAATGAGACCGACCGTATCGCCGTCGACTTCGACACCTTCATAGAGCCGCTGCGCGAGCTGCATGGTCCGCGCCGGCGCAAAGCCAAGCTTGCGTGACGCCTCCTGCTGCAGGGTCGAAGTGGTGAAGGGCGCCCAGGGGTGCCGCTTGGCAGGCTTCGCTTCGATATTGGTGACGGTGAATTTCGCCGTCTCCAGCGCCTGCTTGAAATCATCTGCCTTGGCGCCCGTGCCGATATCGAGACGGCCGAGCTTTTCGCCGTCGGCCGCGACGAGGCGGGCGACGAAGGGTGCCTTCCGCGCGGTTTCCAGATGCGCGACGATCGACCAATATTCCTGCGGGACGAATTTCTCGATATCGAGTTCGCGGTCGCAGACGAGGCGCAGCGCCACCGATTGCACGCGGCCGGCCGAGCGTGCGCCCGGCAGCTTGCGCCACAGCACCGGCGAGAGATTGAAGCCGACGAGATAATCAAGCGCACGGCGCGCGAGATAGGCGTCAACGAGCGCCTCGTCGATCGCGCGCGGATGCTTCATCGCATCGAGCACTTCGGATTTGGTGATGGCGTTGAAGACGACCCGCTCGACGGGCTTATCCTTCAGAACCTTTTTCGCCCGCAGAACTTCGAGCACATGCCAGGAAATGGCTTCGCCTTCGCGATCCGGGTCGGTGGCGAGAATGATCTTAGTCGCGATTTTGGCGGCGGCGGCGATATCATTCATGCGCTTGGTGGATTTCGAATCCACTTCCCACAGCATGGTGAAATCGGATTCGGGATCGACAGAGCCGTCCTTCGCCGGCAGATCGCGCACATGGCCGAAGGATGCCAGGACCTCATAGCCGCGGCCGAGATATTTGTTGATCGTCTTGGCCTTGGACGGCGATTCGACGATGACGAGATCCATGAAGTCTTGGTCCTCATGCTGGTGACGGCAGTCCAAAACGGCCGTCCGCTGCAGCGTTACGCACGGCAAAACATGCCGCGCTTTGTCCTGTTTCATCGGGCTCCGATGCAAGCCTGCAACGGAACCGCATCACGTTCACGACACTAAGGCTGGCAAAACGACGCCATGCAGCCGAGATGGCCGCGCGCTCGCGAATTGGCGAAGACGGTCGGGGAGGGTGACGCCTTAGTCAACGCGCCATATGGGCTAAACCGACCCGCCTTGCAAGGGTGCGAGCCTTGACGGCACAGGAGGCGCGGCATGCCATAAGCTGGCAGTTGGCCTCAAGCCTCAGCCGCTTTTATGCTTAAGCTTTCAGCGATATCAGTGGCTTAAGTTGGCGCTGGCCGCCTTCGGCCAAGCAAGCTGCGGGTGGTCCAGCCACGCTTCTCCTGCCACGCCAGCTGCCCTTGCATATATAAGACGTCCGCCCGTAAACGACGCGCCTAAAATTCGCACGTGCCTGTGGACAGCAGCGGCGCACGCCTCTTGCGGCGACGGCCAATTGGCTTCATAGAGCTGGCTTTAATGTCAGAGCTTCGGCCCCTTCAACGCTTCCGTCACCGGCATTTGCTCGGGATCGAAGCGCTTTCTGCACCCGACATTTTGACTCTCCTCGACTTGGCCGAAGACGCAGTGGGCGTCTCGCGTCAGATCGAGAAGAAACGCGCCACCTTGCGCGGCCGCACGCTCGTCAATCTCTTCTTCGAAGTTTCGACGCGGACGCAGTCCTCCTTCGAGCTGGCCGGCAAGCGCCTCGGTGCCGATGTCATGAACATGTCGGTTCAGACATCGAGCGTGAAGAAGGGCGAGACGCTGCTCGATACGGCGATGACGCTCAATGCGATGCGGCCCGACATTATCGTCGTGCGGCATGCGCAAGCGGGCGCCGCGCATCTGCTGGCACGCAAGGTCGATTGCTCGGTCGTCAATGCGGGCGACGGCGCGCATGAACATCCGACGCAGGCGCTGCTCGATGCGCTGACGATCCGCCGCAACAAGGGCCGCATCGAAGGCCTGCTTGTCGCAATCTGCGGCGACATTCTGCATTCGCGCGTCGCGCGCTCGAATATTCTGCTGCTGTCGCGACTCGGCGCGCGTATCCGGCTTGTCGGGCCGTCGACGCTGCTGCCGCAAGCGATGGAACGGCTCGGCGTCGAAATTCACCGCGACATGAAGCGCGGCCTCGCCGACGCCGATATCGTCATGATGCTGCGGCTGCAGCGCGAGCGCATGGTCGGCGGCTTCGTGCCGTCGTCGCGCGAATATTTCCGCTATTTCGGCCTCGATCAGGAAAAGCTCTCCTATGCGAAGAAGGATGCGCTCGTCATGCATCCGGGGCCGATGAACCGCGGCGTCGAGATCGATTCGATCGTCGCCGACGGTGCCCAGAGCCTTATTCGCGAGCAGGTCGAAATGGGCGTCGCCGTGCGCATGGCCGTGCTTGAAGCCTTGGCGCAGCATCTGCCGAATGCTTTGCAGGACGAGCGCCTATGACGATGCCGGCTTCCGCCTCGATCGCGCAGCAGCCGCTGGCGCTCGTCAATGCGCGGCTCGTCGATCCTCTGGCTGAGACAGAGACGCCGGGCGGCGTTCTGATCGTCGATGGCCTGATCCGCGAGATTGGACCGAATGTTGCGGCGGCCATGCCGTCCGATGCGCAGATCGTCGATTGCGGCGGCGATGTCGTCGCGCCAGGGCTTATCGATCTGTGCGCCTTCGTCGGCGAGCCGGGCGCCGAGCATCGCGAGACGATTGCGACGGCGACGGCCGCTGCTGCGGCGGGTGGCGTCACGACGATCGTTGCGCGGCCCGATACCAATCCGCCGGTCGATGATCCGGCCGTCGTCGATTTTCTGCTGCGCCGCGCCCGCGACACCGGCCGTGTGCGCGTGCTGCCCGCCGCAGCACTGACCAAGGGTCTGCAAGGCACAGATGTTGCCGAAGTCGGCCTCTTGCTGGATGCCGGCGCGGTCGCCTTCACCGATGCGGCGAAGTCGGTGCGCAATGCACGCGTCATGCGCCGCGCGATGTCCTATGCCAAGGATTTCGACGCGCTCATCATCCATCATCTCGAAGATCCGGATCTGTCGTCTGAAGGCGTGATGAATGAGGGCGAGTTCGCACTGCGCCTCGGCCTGCCGGGCATTCCGCGCGAAGCTGAAACCATCATGCTCGACCGCGACATTAAGCTCGCGGCGCTGACAGGCGTACGTTACCACGCGGCGATCATTTCGACGGCGGAATCGCTCGCCATCATCCGCAAGGCGAAGGCGGATGGGCTGCCTGTCACTTGCGGCACATCGATCAATCATCTCACGCTGAACGAAAGCGACATCGGCGATTATCGTACGTTCCTGAAACTCGCGCCGCCGCTGCGGCATGAAGAGGACCGCAAGGCGCTCGTCGAAGCGCTGGCCGAAGGGCTGATCGACGTCATTGTCTCCGATCACAATCCGCAAGACGTCGAGACGAAGCGCTTACCGTTTGCTGAAGCGGAGAATGGCGCTATCGGGCTCGAGACCATGCTGTCCGCCGGTCTACGCCTCGTGCATTCCGGCGACGTCGCGCTGCCGCGGCTTCTCGCGGCCTTGTCGGCGCGCCCGGCTTCGATCCTCGGCTTACAGCAGGGCAGGTTGGCGGTCGGTGCCCCGGCGGATATCATCCGCTTCGATCCCGATGAGCCTTATGTCGTCGCCCGCGCCAAGCTGCATTCCCGCTGCAAGAACACGCCATTCGACGAAGCGCGCATGCAAGGCAGGGTGAAGCTCGCTCTTGTCGGCGGCGAAATCGCCTTTGAAGGCGCCTGACGCGCGGGACTTGCGAACGCACTTGATGCGCGATGACTTGCGCAAGCGCGATCAATTCTCAGCAATCTTGGCAAGCGGCGCGCGCTTCGCGCCTATTTGAAACCGCGTCATTCGTCTTCGGACAATCCATCTTGGCGCCACATGCTGGCGCCAAGTTCACGGCCATTGCTTATGCGGTGGGCCAAGCGGCCAATGTCGATAGCAATGAAATCCTGATGCGGCCGACGGCGCAGCAGGACTGATGCACACTGGCCTCAATCGGAGGTCAGTCCCGTCAATATCTCGACAAGATGCGGCGCGCGCTGGCGCAACTCGTCGAGATGCGCGCTGGACAGGGCAACCAGCGCCGCTTCGCCCTTGGCGGTTAATGAGAGTTCAATTAACCGGTGATCCTCCGCCGCGGCGTTGCGACGCAGATAGCCGCCGTCCTCCAGGCGATGGACCAGTTCGACCGCGCTGTTGTGCCGAATCATCAACTGCCCGGCGAGGTCTTTGATCGTCGGCGGTCCTGCCTCCGGCCAGCCGCGGATGGCGAGGAGGGCCTGGTGCTGCTGGGGAGCGAGGCCGACGGCTTCTGCCTCTGCGGCACTGAAGGCGAGAAAGGTGCGCAGGGCGTGACGGAACGCCGCAAGCTTGCGGAAATCCGCGTCACTTAACAGTTTTTGGCGTCCACTCTTTGGGGGCTTGGAACGCGTCGGCAACCTCGCCTCCTTGAAAAATGTCGTATTACGATATATCTCGCTTATCCGTAATACAGCTTCGGCCGGCCATTGGCGTCGCCGACAACGATCCTCGAGACATGCACCAGCCCATTAAAAACCCGCAGCCGCGGCATGTCAGCCTTGGCGATTTTACCACCGATAGCAGGGTCCTTCTCCTGCTCGCCATGGCGCTCGTCGTGGGCGCGGCCGGCACCCTTGGCGCCTGGCTCCTTCTGCGGCTGATCTCGCTCGTCACCAATCTCGCCTGGTTCGGCAAAGCATCGACGGTATCGGCCTCGCTTGCTTCGCTGCATCCGAGCTGGCTCATCGTTGCCATTCCGACGATCGGCGGCCTCCTGATCGGCCTGATGGCACGCTACGGCTCCGAGAAAATCCGCGGCCACGGTATTCCCGAAGCGCTTGAAGCGATCTTGATCGGCGGCAGCCGCATGTCGCTGAAGGTCGCCATTCTGAAGCCGCTGTCCTCGGCCATTTCGATCGGCTCAGGTGGCCCGTTCGGCGCCGAAGGCCCGATCATCATGACGGGTGGCGCCTTCGGCTCGCTCTTCGCGCAATGTTTTCATCTCTCCGCCGTTGAACGCAAAGCCTTGCTGGTGGCGGGTGCTGCCGCCGGCATGACCGGCGTCTTCAATACGCCGATTGCTTCCGTTCTGCTCGCCGTTGAACTGCTGCTTTTCGAGTGGAAGCCGCGCAGTTTATTGCCGGTTATTGCTGCGGTTCTCGTCGCGACGGGTTTGCGGCCGTTCCTTCTTGGCAGCGGCGCGCTGTTCCCCTTTGCCGATCATCCGGCGTTTACCTGGTGGCTGCTGCCGCTCGCGGTCGTCGTCGGCCTCGTGTCCGGACTGCAGTCGAGCATTCTCACGGGCGTTCTGTATGGCGCCGAAGATCTGTTCGGGAAATTGCCGATCCATTGGATGTGGTGGCCGGCGATCGGCGGCGTCATCGTGGGTCTCGGCGGTCTGATCGCACCCGGCGCGCTTGGCGTCGGCTATGATGTCATTGACGCGCTGCTCACGACGCATGTCCCGGTGCAGGAGTTGATCCGGCTGATGCTGGTGAAGGCCGGTATCTGGATTGTCGCCCTGGCATCAGGCACTTCAGGTGGCGTACTGGCACCGCTGCTCATTCTTGGCGGCACGCTCGGCGCGCTCGAAGGCACGTTTCTTCCAGGCCATCCCGGCTTCTGGGCTTTGCTCGGCATGGCCGCGACGATGGGCGGCACGATGCGCGCGCCGCTCACCGGCGCCTTGTTCGCCGTCGAATTGACCGGCGATATCGCGGCGTTGCCGGCTGTGCTCGCAGCGACCGGCGCCGCTTATATGGTGACGGTGCTCGTGATGAAGCGCTCGATCCTGACCGAAAAGGTGGCGCGTCGCGGCTATCACATCACCCGTGAATATTCGGTCGATCCTTTCGAGCAGATGCGTGTTGCAGAGATCATGGTCGACGCAGTGGACACACTGCCGGCGAGCCAGACTGTCAATGAGACGATTGCCTTCTTCACGACATCCGAACCGCGCCACAAGACCTATCCGGTGGTCGATGCGGAAGGCCGGCTCGTCGGTCAGGTCCACCGCAGCGATGTGCTGAGCTGGATCGGAACGCCGCCGACCGCTCAGCGGATCGGCGATGTTCTTTCCAATCGCAATGTCGTCACGGGATCGTCCGATGAATTGGTCGCGAGCCTCGTCGATCGCATGGTCATGCAGGATGTCGGACGGGCGCCGATCCTTGATTCCACGGGCCGTGTCGTCGGCCTTGTTGCGCGCAAGGATATTCTGCGCGTTCGTGCCGCAGTCCAGCAGCTGGAGAAGCATCGTAGCGTGCATTTCCCATTCCGCAGGGAAAGCCAGGCGGCCGCCTAGGGCACAGCCGCGGCGATGAAATCGGACTAAAGCCGGAATAATCAGAAAAAAATGACATCATCCGACACGTCGCCCCGGGGGGCGCGCGGCGGTCGCGTGGTTCGGCTGTTTGTGCCGATCTTGCCGGGCGCAACCTTTTTCGACCGGGCGCTCGCCTGCCTTGGCGCACTCGTGGGCATTGGACTCACAGCGCTGATCTGTGGCCTGGGCTTCAACGGCGTCCATGTTCCGGTAACGCCTTTGCTCGTTGCGCCGATGGGTGCCTCGGCCGTGCTTCTTTATGCCGTGCCGGCGAGCCCGCTCGCGCGGCCCTGGTCGATTATCGGCGGCAACACGATTTCCGCGCTCGTAGGCATCACGGTCGTGCAATTCGTGCATGATCCGATCCTCGCATCGGCCATAGCAGTAGCCGGCGCGATCGGCGCGATGTCGCTCTGCCGTTGCCTGCATCCGCCGGGCGGCGCTGCTGCTTTGACGGCGGTGCTCGGCGGTCCGGCGGTTATCGCGCTCGGCTATAAATTCGCGTTTGTGCCGGTCGGATTGAACTCGAGCATGCTCGTTTTCTGCGGCTATCTCTACCACCAGCTGTCGCGCCGGCATACCTATCCGCATGTGCCGCCGCGTGCGCTTGCGGCCGAGACGCCGCCGCCGAGCAGCCTCGGCTTTCGGCCGTCCGACATCGATCAAGCCATTGAGGATCTCGGCGAAGCGCTCGACATCGATCGCGGCGACCTCGATTTGCTGCTGCGCCGGGTCGAGATGCATGCATTGAGCCGCGAGCACGGACATCTGAACTGCCGGGATATCATGTCGCGCGATGTCCCCGCGATCAGCTGGGACTCGTCGCCGGAATTTGCCGAGCGCCTGCTGCTCACCCATAACGTGTCTGTCCTGCCGGTTCTCGATGACCGCGCCAAAGTGATCGGCTGCGTCAGCCTGCCGGAGCTGCTTCGCTACGGAGGGCATATCACCACCCGGATGTCGGAAGCGATCACCGTGCGGCCCGAGACGCCGGCGGTGGAGGTGATTGCTCCGCTGCTCGGCGCCAAGCCGCAGAGCGTGGTCGTCGTCGACGAAGACAAACATCTCAAAGGGCTTGTGACGCAGAGAGAGCTTCTGGCGGCTCTGGCGCATCCCGGCGCCTTGCGCTGACGCCGCTCAGGTGCTCCCTATGGGGAGCCGTCATCCTGTTGCGGGTTGCCCTGCCGGAGGGAGCCCGCTAGTTTGGCGCCTCCGCAACGGCTCAGATCGGTCGCCCTTTGCCCTCCGCTGCACTTTTCGCGCTGCTCTTCGGTTATTTCTGCGGTTCGATTCCCTTCGGCCTGCTGCTCACGCGCATGGCCGGGACGACTGATCTCCGCTCGATCGGTTCCGGCAACATCGGCGCGACCAATGTGTTGCGCACCGGGCGCAAGGACCTTGCCGCAGCGACCTTGCTGCTCGACGCGGCGAAGGGTTTGGTGGCGGTGCTCATCGTCGCGCGTGGTGGCTCGGAATTGGCGACACTCCTTGCGGCGGCGGGCGCCTTCCTCGGTCATGTCTTTCCCGTTTGGCTGAAATGCAAAGGCGGCAAGGGCGTTGCGACTTTCCTCGGCACGCTGCTCGCTGTCGATTGGCGGGCCGGTGTCGTCTTTATCGCTATCTGGCTGCTGGCGGCCTTTGTGACCCGCTATTCGTCGATGGGCGCGCTTGTCGCGAGCGTTGCGGCACCGGTTGCGCTGCTGATGTTCCACCGTCCGGACGCTGCCATTCTCTATGCGCTGCTTGCCGTGCTGCTTTGGTACAAGCATCGCGGCAATATCATGCGTCTCGCCAACGGCACTGAAACCAAGATCGGGCAGCGCTGATGGGCGGCGGCCCGCTGAGCGATGGGCCGGAACTTTCCGACGCGCAGCGTTTCGATTGGCTGCGTCTCATCCGCAGCGACAATATCGGTCCGCGTACTTTCCGCGCTTTGATTAATCGCCACGGCAGCGCACGCGCGGCGCTTGCGGCGCTGCCGGGTCTCGCGGCACAGGGACGGCAGATCAAGATTGCGAGCGAGGCGGATATCGAGCGCGAGATGGAGGCGGCGGCGCGTTGCCGCGCCCGCTTCATCGCAATCGGCGAAGCAGATTATCCCACACTGCTGCGGCGCATCGATAGCGCGCCGCCGATCATCGCACTGCGCGGCGATCCGAAAATCTTCGCAAAACCCGCCGTTGCGATCGTGGGCGCGCGCAACGCGTCAGCTGCCGGTCTTGCTTTTGCCGAACGGCTGGCGCGCGGTCTAGCACAGGCTGGCTTCGCAATTGTATCAGGCCTCGCACGCGGCATCGATATTCGCGCACATCTGGCAACGGCCGAAACTGGCACGATCGCCGTGCTCGCCGGCGGTCACGACAAAATCTATCCGGCCGAACACGCGCCTTTGTTGGAGCGCATGCTCGCCAGTGGCGCGGCGTTAAGCGAAATGCCGTTCGGCTGGGAAGCGCGCGGCCGCGATTTTCCGCGCCGCAATCGTCTCGTGTCGGGATTGGCGCAAGGCACCGTTGTCGTCGAGGCGGCACGCAAATCGGGCTCGCTCATCACCGCGCGCTTTGCGGCCGAGCAGGGGCGCGAAGTCTTTGCCGTTCCGGGGTCGCCCCTCGATCCACGTGCCGAAGGCGCGAACGATCTGCTCCGCGATGGCGCGACGATCTGCACATCGGCCCAGGATGTCATCGATGCGTTGGCGCGGCAGATCGAGCCGCAATATCATCTATTCGCCGAAGGCGAGCCGCGCGATCTGCAGGATGAATCGTTGTGGGACGAACTCGATCTGCCGGATGTCGCCGCCGCACCACGACTGCCGGTCGGCATCGAAGTAGGCGCCGAAAAATCGGAAAAGATACAGATGTCTTCTGCTGCGCCGAGGACATCTGTAAATAGCGGTGATGCGCGCAGCCGCATCGTTGCGCTTCTCGGACCGGCCCCGATTGCGATCGATGAATTGGCGCGTGCTGCAGCACTGTCTGCCGGCGATCTTCGCGCCATCCTCTTCGAACTCGAACTGTCAGGCGAGATCGAACATCAGCCGGGCGATCTCATCAGCCGATTGTAGGAAACGCCCGATTGCGGAGCGTCATTCTTCGCCGCGCATGCGGGACTCGGCTTCGAGGCGCGCCATATTCAGAAAATAGGTGAGCATGTCGAGACGTGCCGCGCCGGCCATGGCAGCAAGCTCAGCGGTCATCGCTGCGATATATTCCGCGATGTCCTTTGCTGAGGTGTCGCTCGGTTCTGTCGTCTGCGCAGGGGACACTCGTGACGAAGAATCGGTCCCGGCCATGGAGCTCCCAGGAATTCAATAAGTTGTGCTAACTTAATTGGACACGTGTAAAGTGTAGCTGCCCGTATTTTCAGGGTCAATCGGATAACCGGCTTTCGAACAAGCAGTGCCTACGGGTTCGATGAAGATTTGACGCTCTCTCATGCTGCGCATGATGAACCGTTCTAGGCGGTTCCGCGCCGTGGCGTGTCGCTCGTCAATGGCTGCGGCGCGGGCGAATCCGTCGTCTCTTGCAGTTTAGCAACACTCGGTGCGATGTTGGCGATAAGCGACGTGGTGAACCGCTCGATATAGCCGGCGGCAAAAGCCGCAATGATGATCGTCGGACTGCCCTGATGAGCCTTCACCAGAGGCTCGAACAGCCAGCCCGCTTTGACGGCGAGCGCCGCGAGACCGCCTGCAATTGCGCCGGCCAGAATGCGCGAGGCGCTTCGGCGAAGTGCAGAGTTTTACCGGAGGAGAGTTCGCAACTGATTTCGCTGTTGCGGATGATAACGGACAAGAGCGCGCCGGCGGCGCCGCTGGCCGAGCCGAGCAGCATCCAGAACAGAGTCTCGCCGAGATGCGGCAGAGCAATTTGCCTCAAGATCCAAAGACCAAGGACCATCAGCGCAAAAGGAACAACAGTTGCGAAACAGGCGGCGAGATACCAGAGCCGGGCGGCTTCGCGGCTTTTCGCATTGAGAATCTTTTCGGCGAGATTGAGCATCGCCTGTGCCGCCGCGAGATCGCCGTCGGGGGCCCGCGCGATGGCTTCGGCGACGAGCCGTTTGTGATTGTCGGTAAAGTCTGCGTCGATGCCGTCGCGTCGGATCTTTCCAGCGCTGCGGCGCGGTTGATGATCGCATCGAATTTGCCGAGATCGACTTTGCTCCAATCATAGCCAACGGTGCGCCAGTCGATCTCGCCTTCCGTATCGATGAAGACGATAAAACTGTCGGTTTCCAGGATCAGCCGCTTGATCGGCAGGCCGGCCCAGATGTCTTGACCGCCGTCATCGTCATGATCGATCGCCGGATGCGGATGCGCATAATCCCCCGGTTCGGTCATGACACATTTCCTTCAAAAACGACGCGCGCAGGATGGCAGCCGGCATGATTGCCGTCTGCATCCTAGCGCACGTACGAAATCCGAAAATGACCGTGACGGGTGCGGCGTCTATTCCGCCGCTTCCTTGCGTTTGACAGCGGTTTTTTCGCTCTTATCGGCAGTTTTCACCGGCCGCCGTTCCAGGACTTCCTTTAGGTAATGGCCGGTGTGGCTCGCCGGCACTTCGACGATGTCTTCAGGCCGTCCTTCGGCAACGATCTCGCCGCCGCCATCGCCGCCTTCGGGGCCGAGATCGATGATCCAATCCGCTGTCTTGATGACTTCGAGATTGTGCTCGATCACGACGACCGTGTTGCCGTTGTCGACGAGCTCATGCAGCACTTCCAAAAGTTTCGCGACATCGTGGAAGTGCAGGCCGGTCGTCGGCTCGTCGAGAATGTAGAGCGTGCGGCCGGTCGCGCGGCGCGACAGTTCTTTCGCCAGTTTGACGCGCTGCGCTTCGCCGCCCGACAGCGTATTCGCCTGCTGGCCGACCTTGATGTAATTCAAGCCGACGCGCGCCAGCGTCTCCATCTTTTCGCGGATCGACGGCACGGCCTTGAAGAGGATTGCGGCCTCTTCGACCGTCATATCAAGCACGTCGGCAATCGATTTGTCGCGATATTTGACTTCCAACGTCTCGCGGTCATAGCGCTTGCCCTTACAGACGTCGCAAGTGACATAGACGTCGGGCAGGAAGTGCATCTCGATCTTGATGACGCCGTCGCCCTGACAGGCTTCGC
>CAZXXA010000033.1:0-39909 GCA_964644615.1 uncultured Methylovirgula sp.
GGCGGGCGAGATCAACGAAGTCGTTCTCGTCGGCGGCATGACCCGCATGCCGAAAGTCCAGGACGTCGTGAAACAGTTCTTCGGCAAGGAGCCGCATAAGGGCGTCAACCCGGATGAGGTTGTCGCCATCGGTGCGGCGGTCCAGGCCGGCGTGCTGCAGGGCGACGTCAAGGACGTGCTGCTCCTCGACGTGACGCCGCTATCCCTCGGCATCGAGACCCTTGGCGGCGTGTTCACCCGCCTCATCGAGCGCAACACCACCATTCCGACGAAGAAGAGCCAAGTCTTTTCGACGGCGGAAGACAATCAGACGGCGGTCACCATCCGCGTTTTCCAGGGTGAGCGCGAAATGGCGGCGGACAACAAGCTGCTCGGCCAGTTCGATCTCGTCGGCATTCCGCCGGCGCCGCGCGGCGTGCCGCAGGTCGAAGTCACCTTCGACATCGATGCCAACGGCATCGTCAATGTGACGGCGAAGGACAAGGCGACGAATAAGGAGCAGCAGATCCGCATCCAGGCATCGGGCGGCCTGTCCGAAACCGACATCGACCGCATGGTCAAGGATGCCGAGATGCATGCCGCCGAAGACAAGAAGCGGCGTGAGCTCGTCGACACCAAGAACCATGCCGAGGCGATGATCCACTCGGCCGAGAAGTCCTTGCAGGACTATGGCGACAAGGTCGCTCAATCCGACAAGAGCGCGATCGAAAGCGCCATCGCGAACCTGAAGAGCGCCCTTGAAGGCGACGACGTCGAGGCAATCAAGGCCAAGGTCAACGATCTGACCCAGGCTTCGATGAAGCTCGGCGAAGCCATGTACAAGTCGCAGCAGAGCGAAGGCGGCGAAGCTCCCGAGAGCACGCCGAAGGACGATGTCATCGATGCCGAATTCAAGGAAGTCGGCGACGACGACAAGAAGAAGTCGGCCTAATATTCGTCGGCGCCCGGCTCTGTTCCGGGCGCCGGTTTTTCCAGGGGGCGTCTCTCTTGGCGGCGCCTCCCGCAGCCCGAGCCGCGGCACCCTTCTTGCGAGTTTGTTCAGCTTAGAATACTGCCGTGGTCGCGTTGCACCGACACGAGAAGCCTTGCGCCTCGGCGGTGCGGGGCTTCTCGCTTATAGGCGGCCAGATCGGTCGGGCTGAAACGAACACGTGAATCGGTGCCGTCTGCACGCGGCCAAAGGGGCCTGAATGGCGACAAGACGCGATTATTACGAGGTTCTCGGCGTCACGCGGACCTGCACCGAAGTCGAGATGAAATCCGCCTTCCGCAAGGCGGCGATGCAATATCATCCAGACCGCAATCCCGGCGATGCCGAGGCGGAGCTCAAATTCAAAGAGATCAACGAGGCCTATCAGATCCTCTCGGATGCGCAGAAGCGCGCCGCCTATGATCGCTACGGCCATGCCGCCTTCGAACAGGGCGGCGCGGGATTCCATGGCGCCGCCGAGGGCTTCGGCGCTTCGATGGCCGACATCTTCGACGATCTCTTCGGCGATATGATGGGCCGCCGCACGGGCCGTAGCAATGGTGCGACCCGCGGCTCGGACCTCCGCTACAATCTCGAAATCACGCTCGAGGAAGCCTTCTCCGGCAAGACGGCCAATCTGACCTTGCCGACGTCGATCGTCTGCGAAGCCTGTTCCGGCAGCGGCGCCAAGGCCGGGGCCAAGCCGCGCCAATGCCCGACCTGCGGCGGCTATGGCCGGGTGCGCGCCCAGCAAGGCTTCTTCTCGATCGAGCGCACCTGTCCGCATTGCCACGGGCAGGGCGAGATCATCGACAATCCGTGCAGCGTCTGCTCGGGCTCGGGCCGCGTCACTCGCGAGCGTTCGCTCGCGGTCAATGTGCCGGCGGGCGTCGAGGACGGCACCCGCATTCGCCTTGCCGGCGAAGGCGAGGCAGGGCTGCGCGGCGGCCCCAATGGCGATCTCTATATTTTCGTCGCGATGAAGCCGCATCCCTTTTTCCAGCGCGACGGTGCCGATCTCTTCTGCCGCGTGCCGATCTCCATGGTGCAGGCGGCGCTCGGTGGCGAAATCGTGGTGCGCAGCGTCGATGGCGTCGAAGCGAAGGTGAAGATTCCGGAAGGTACGCAGTCCGGCAAACAGTTCAAAGTCCGCAGCAAGGGCATGCCGGTGCTGCGCTCGCGCGATGTCGGCGATCTCTACATTCAGGTCACCGTCGAGACGCCGCAGAATCTCACCAAGCGGCAGCGCGAATTGCTCACCGAATTCGAATCCTTGTCATCCAATACGACGCATCCGGAAGCCTCCGGCTTCTTCGCCAAGATGAAGGATTTCTTCGAAAATCTGGGCGGCCAGTAAGCGAAGATCGATATTCGCGGGGGAGCGCATGCTGGACAAACCGAAGCCGTCAGACCGTCTCATTGTCGCGCTCGATTTTTCCGATCCGGCGCAGGCGCAAGCGCTGGTCGAGACGCTCGGCCCGACGGTTTCCTTCTACAAGATCGGCATGGAGCTCGCCTATTCGGGCGACAGGAGCGCCAATGGCTTTGTGCTCGCCGACAAGCTCATTGCGCAAGGCAAGAAAGTCTTCCTCGATCTCAAGCTGCACGACATTCCCAACACGGTGACGAAGGCCGTCGCGACGCTCGCAAAGCGCGGCTATGAATTTCTCACCGTTCACGCCTATCCGCCGACGATGGTCGCGGCGAAACAAGGTGCTGCCGGCACGGACCTCAAACTTCTCGCCGTGACCGTGCTGACGTCGCTCGATGACGCCGATCTCGCGGCGGCAGGCTATGGTTTCTCGGTGCAGGATCTCGTGGCGCGCCGCGCCGGGCAGGCTTGGAACGCCGGCATGGACGGACTTGTGTCGTCTGCTGCCGAAGTGCCGGCCCTGCGCTTGCTGATCGGAACGGAAATGCGCCTCGTGACGCCGGGTATCCGACCGCAAGGCGTCGACCTCAGCGATCAGAAGCGCGTGGCGACGCCGAAGACGGCGATCGAAGCCGGCGCCGATTATCTCGTTGTCGGGCGGCCGATCACCGAAGCAGACGATCCGCGTAAGGCCGCGGAAGCCATTCAGAACGAGATCGCCGCCGCGTGTTCGGGCGTCCCAACGATCTGATTTCCCGCATCTGATTTCGGGAATCTCAGTTGCCTCGGAGCGTGCGGAACCGCATCCTTCCGCCGCTCTTCTGAGGATGCACAACCGACTGGAAACAACGCCACGCAAACGAAACCGCACTACGGGCTCGACAAGTGACGCAGCACGACTTGAACTTTTCGCGGGAAATACGCACCCGGACTGTCGTGCAAAACCGGCGAGCGAACGCAGCCCAGAGGTTGACCGGGGTGACGCGCACATGAACGTACATCCGGCTCATGTGCAGGCTCGCGCCTAGCGTCGTCCCTGGTCGAGACAAAAGCTATCGCAGCGATGTGACCGCCGAATGACGAGAATGCGGCGATTATCTAGTGCGGGGAACCTGCCATTCGCTGATACTTTGCGCAGACTTTGCAATTGCGGAGGCGCGCCCTATAGAGGGTTGCATGTCATAGCACTGACATGCAGTGTCATTGTCAGCGGGTGGAGATGCAAGGATGAGCGATATGCGGCTGATCGTGGCCGGAGCAGCCGGTCGCATGGGCCGCGTGCTCATCGATCTGATCGCCAAGACGCCAGGCGCGACACTCGTCGGCGCGCTAGAGGGCGAAGGCAGCGCAGCGCTTGGCCAGGATGCCGGCACGCTCGCCAATTGCGGGCAGCTTGGTGTGCCAGTCACCTCCGATGCGCTTGCAGCCGTGGTGAGCGCCGATGGCATCATTGATTTTTCGACGCCGACATCGAGCGTTGCACTCGCTGCGCTTGCTGCTCAAGCGCGTATTGCCCATGTCATCGGAACGACGGGACTTTCGGACGAAGATCTCGCGGTGATTTCCGCCGCTGCGCGGCATGCTGCGATCGTGCGTTCCGGCAATATGAGCCTCGGCGTCAATCTGCTTGCCGGACTTGTCGAAAAGGTCGCGCGCACGCTCGGCCCTGACTTCGACATAGAGATCGTCGAAATGCATCATAAGATGAAAGTCGACGCGCCCTCCGGCACAGCTTTACTGCTCGGCGAGGCGGCCGCCCGCGGCCGTCGCGTGGGTCTCGCCGACCATTCCGTGCGTGTCCGCGACGGCCATACGGGCGCCCGCAAGGAAGGCACGATCGGTTTCGCGACTTTGCGCGGCGGCACGGTCGTCGGTGAGCATATGGCGATATTTGCCGGTGCCGGCGAAAGGCTTGAGCTTGTCCATCGTGCCGAAGATCGCGGCATCTTTGCTCGCGGCGCGCTGCATGCGGCGTTTTGGGCAAAAGGCCGCAAGCCAGGCCTCTATTCCATGGCGGATGTGTTGGGACTGTCTGACTAGTGTTGCGTTTGCGCTTCGGAGATGATCGACGCGATCCTTCTTCCGGCAATAGAAGAAGGCGCGTGCCTGCCTAGTCGTGTCTGCCAAGGTCACTCTGCCGAGCTCACATGGGATCATTTCATGCAACGTCTTCTCGTTCTCGTCCGGCACGGTCAAAGCGAATGGAATCTGAAGAATCTCTTCACTGGCTGGAAAGATCCGGCGCTCACCGATAAGGGCGTTGAGGAAGCCAAGGCCACAGGCCGGCTGATGCGGGCGCGCGGCATGACGTTCGACCGCGCCTATGTCTCGCTACTCAACCGCGCCCAACATACGTTGCAGCTCATCCTCACCGAGCTCGGACAGTCGGACTTGCCGGTCGTCGAGGACGTCGCCTTGAACGAACGCGACTATGGCGATCTCTCCGGCCTCAATAAGGACGAGGCGCGTGCCAAATGGGGCGAGGAGCAGGTGCATAGCTGGCGCCGCTCCTATGACGTGCCGCCGCCCGGCGGTGAGAGCCTGAAGGATACCGTGGCACGCACGCTTCCCTATTATTGCCAGACGATTCTGCCGGGCGTGCTGCGCGGCGAAGCGACCGTCGTTGCCGCGCATGGCAATTCGCTGCGGGCTCTGGTGATGGTCCTCGACGGGCTGAATGCGAAGACGATCCCGAGCATCGAGATCGCGACAGGCGCCGCGCTCGTCTATCGCCTCAATGCCGATTCAACCGTCGAGACGCGGGAGGTCCTGAAGCCGTGAAACACGCGCCCGCGAGGCATGGCGGGGATTTCATCGGCGGGGATTTGTTTGACCCGGCGCCCGGCTCGGTACGGGTCTATGAAAACGGTCTGATCTACGCACCCTTTTATCTCGATGAAGCCGCGCAGCGGGCGCTTCTCGGCGACGTCGAAGCCGCACTTGCCGAAGCGCCGCTCTATCGGCCGACGATGCCGAAAACGGGCAAAGAATTTTCCGTCGAGATGAGCAATTGTGGGCCGCTCGGCTGGGTGTCGGATCGCGACGGCGGTTATCGCTATCAGGCAGCACATCCGGTGACGGGCAGGTCCTGGCCGCCGATTCCGGAACTCGCATTGAAGGCTTGGCGCGAACTCGCGGATTATCCGGTTCTGCCTGACGCCTGCCTAATCAATTTCTACGATGCGGCGGCACGTATGGGGCTGCACCAGGACAGCGACGAGCAGGATATGCGGGCGCCCGTGCTTTCACTGTCGCTCGGCGCCTCCTGCATCTTTCGCGTCGGCGGAACATCGCAGGGCGGTAAGACGCAAGCGATCCACCTTCGCTCGGGTGATGCGCTGTTGCTCGCTGGCGAAGCGCGACTTGCCTATCACGGCGTCTCGCGCATTCTGTCGGGCACATCGCGTCTCATCAAAGGCGGCGGCCGCATCAACCTCACCTTGCGGCGGGTGATCCGGCCGGCGGGATAACTCCCAATCGCTGTTCCTAATGGTGCCAGAAGAGCGCGATCAGAATGATGATCGGGATGGGAACGCCGATCAACCAAAGCAATAATCCGCGGCCGAGGCCCATGATATCCTCCTCTTCATTTCCTTGATGCCGCCGATGCTTTTGTTAGGAAATTTCCCAAATTCCCGGTGGCATTCTTAAATCCAATTCGAAGGAAACGGATTGGTTGCGGCGCTTCTTGAGCGAAGCGTAGGTCAACATCGTGCGCCTCAAGACGCCTTCTTATGCGCATGGCGCGCGCGTGTGGCCGCTGCTTTCTTTGCGGATGCTTTGCGTGCAGCCGCAGGCCGTTTTGCCGAAGCCGCGCCGCCAATGCGGCCGCCCTTCTTCGATGAAGCGTGCGACTCCTTTTTACCGCGTCCAGAGCCGCTCTTCTTGCCGCCGCCGCTCTCTTTGTTGACGGTGGCCCAGGCGCGCCGCTCGGCTTCCTTCTCGGAAACGCCGCGGTTTTCATAGCCTTCAGCGATATGGTCGGCTTTGCGCTCTTGCTTGTCGGTGTATTTCGATTTGTCGCCACGGGGCATGTAAGCCTCCCTTGCGAATTTTAGGCGCCGCGCCACAGCAGAGCCGCGGCGCGAACGCGCAGTCATAATCTCGGAGGTCAGTGCATGGTCTTTAGCCAGTCATCGACGTCCTTCTTGGCGGCGTCTCTGGCGATGCCATAGCGCTCTTGAAGCATGCCTTCGAGCTGGTCGCGGCGGCCTTCGATCTTATCGAGATCGCTCTCGCTGATGTTGGCCCACTTTTCCTTGACTTTGCCTTTGAACTGCTTCCAATTTCCTTCAACGCGGTCCCAGTTCATGGTATCCTCCTTGCGAAACTCGCTGAGTTGCAAGGCTTGAATGACGGACGCCTTTAGATGGTTCCCCATGCGAGCGAAGCTATAAACGAACAAAGCCGGCGCGAGCGCCGGCTTTTTCGCATCAGCAAAAGACGATTTGTCAGGCTTTCGGGCCACCGCGCGAAACGCCGACTTTCGCCGGCCGCAGAACGCGATCGCCGATCGCATAGCCATCTTCAACCACCTGAACAACGGTGCCATTCGGTACGCTTTCATCCGGCACTTCATAAAGCGCCTCATGCCGGTTCGGATCGAATTTCGTGCCCTGCGGCTCCAGCTTCTTGACGCCATGCCGCGCGAGCCGCGAGACGAAATCGCGTTCGGTGAGTTCGAGACCCTCAATCAGCGTTGCGCCGCTCTGGCGCAGCTCGGCAGGGACATTATCGAGAATGCGACGGAGATTGTCGGCAAAGGTCAGCATATCGCGGGCAAAGGAGGCCACGCCGTAAAGCTTGGCGTCGCTGACCTCTTTGTCCGTCCGCCGCCGCAGATTTTCCATATCCGCAAGCGTCCGCAGCATTTTATCTTTCAAATCCGTATTTTCCTGCTGCAATTTCTGCAGGACGGCAAACGGATCCGGCACGCCAGCCTGGTCGTCAGCCGTGCCCCGGTCTTCTAAGTTATTGGCTTCGTTAAGATTTGGATCGGCCATGTCGAACCCGTCGCTGGTTACAAAATTCATCCCCGATATCAGGTCTCTAGCCGCGAAAATCAAGCTGCCGGAACGGGCGCCGCGGCATTCGCCGGGCGCTCGTTCAGGACCTGGAAGAGCCGGCGTTTGATGGCCCCGATCTGGGTACTGGAGGTAATTTTCGCCCCGTTCAAGTCGGTCACGTAAAAGACGTCAATGGCTTTCTCGCCGAAGGTCACGACATGCGCTGAGCTGATATTCAGATCGAGCTCGGAGAGCGCATGGGTGACGCCGTAAAGCAGGCCCGGCCGGTCGCGGCAGGAGACTTCCACGACGGTGAAGCGGCGCGACAGTTCATTGTCGACCGAGACTTCCGGCGGCACATGGAACGGGCCCTGATTGCCTGCTTCCTGGCTCCGGGCGCTGACCAGCTCGCCGAGACGGATTTCGCCGCGCAGTGCCCGCTCGATGGAGAAGGCGATCTTATGAGCGCGGCGCAGTTCGTCGTCGTCGCGGTCGAAGGCGCGGGAGATGACGATCGTGTCGAGCGCCAGCCCATCAGTGGTCGTGAAGATCTGCGCATCGACGATATTGGCCGAGGCAGCCGCGCAGGCGCCAGCAATCGTCGACAAGAGGCGCGGATGGTCGGCCGCAATGACCGAGAGCTCGGTGACAGAGCGGTAGGCGTCCGTCGCAACATCGGTGATCGAGGCCGGCATCTCGACCTCGGTCATGTTGAGCAGCTTGGCGTGGCGCAGCTTGTGCGGCAGATCGACCTTCAGCCAATAGGCCTGCTGGTGACGCGCTGCATAGGCTTCAAAATCGCCGTCCGACCAGGTCGGAAGCTGGTCGCGCAGCTCCTGCTTTGCCGCTTCCACGCGGCGGGTGCGTTCCTTCGCCGAATGGCCGCCTGCTAGAACGACTTCGGTTTCCCAGTAGAGCGTGCGGAGCAATTCGCCCTTCCAGCCGTTCCAGACGCCCGGGCCGACCGCATAGATATCGCAGACGGTCAGCACATGCAGCATCTTGAGCCGTTCAAGCGTCTGCACCTTCTCGGCAAATGTGTCGATCGTGCGCCGGTCGCCGAGATCGCGGCGCTGCGCCGTGTCCGACATGATGAGATGATTTTCGACGAGCCAAGCGACGGTCTCCGTCTCGGCTTCCGACATGCGGAAACGCTTGCAGAGCTGCCGCGCGACGGTGACGCCGGCAATCGAATGATCTTCTTCGCGGCCCTTGGCGATGTCGTGACAGAGCAGAGCGAGATAGAGCGCCGTGCGCTTCTCGATCGAAGGCAGGATCGCAGTCGCGAGCGGATGTTCGTCGGCGAAGCGATGCGCTTCCGTATCGGCGAGATGGCCGATGCTGCGCAGCAGATGCTCGTCCACCGTGAAGTGGTGATACATGTTGAACTGCATCAGCGCGACGATGCGGCCGAAATCGGGAATGAAACGGCCGAGCACGCCGGCTTCGTTCATGAGCCGCAGCACGACTTCCGGCGAATTGCGCGACGTCAGAATGTGCAGGAAGAGCCGATTGGCCTCCATGTCCTCGCGCAGATTCGCATCGATGTATTTCAGCGAGCTGATGACCGCCCGTTTGGCATCGGGATGGATCGCCAGGCCGCTGCGGTCGGCAAGCCAGAAGAGCCGGATGAGATTGACCGGATGCTGCCGGAAAACATCGGCGCTCGGCACGCTAATGCGGCCGTTGTCGATGATGAAGCCGGCGCTCTTCACCAGCTTTTCGTGGTGGCGCAGATGCGCAGCAAAACGGTCGAGCACGGCGGCCGGCTTGTCCTGCCGTTCTTCCAGCGCGGCGCAGACGACGGCGGTCAGATCGCCGACATCCTTGGCGACAAGAAAGTAGTGCTTCATGAAGCGCTCAACGCCAATGAGGCCGCCGCGATCCGAATAACCGAGACGCGCGGCGACGACGCGCTGCTGATCGAAGCTCAGAATCTCTTCGGCGCGGCCGGTCGAGAAATGCAGGTGGCAGCGCACGCGCCAGAGAAATTCCTCGCAGCGGTTGAACAGCCGATATTCGCGGCGGGTGAAGAGCCCGGCCTCTACAAGATCTTCCGCTTCGCGGACGCGATAGACGCATTTGGCGATCCAGAAGAGCGTATTCAGATCGCGGAGGCCGCCTTTGCCCTCCTTGACGTTGGGCTCGACGAGGTAGCGCGAGCGCCCCGCGCGCGAAATGCGCGCGTCGCGTTCGGCGAGTTTGGCCATGACGAATTCGGCCGGCGCGAGATGGATCACCTCCGCTTCGAAGCGGTTGCGCATGGTTTCGAACAGATGTTCGTCGCCGAGCAGCAGGCGGGCTTCGAGGAGCGCGGTGCGAACCGTCATGTCCTCGATCGCCTGGCGCAGGCATTCCTCGACCGAACGGGTCGAATGACCGATTTTCTGACGCAGGTCCCAAAGCGCATAGAGGATCGCTTCGGCGACCTTCTCGCTCCATTCATGCTTTTCCGCCGGCAACAGAAATAGGAGATCGACATCGGAGCCCGGCGCCAGCGTGCCGCGGCCATAGCCGCCGACGGCCACGATCGCCATCGGATGCCCGGCCGCGCCCGGCGGCAGCGGCCGCACATAGGTAGTGATGAAATCATAGAGGGCGTGGATCAGCTCGTCTTCGAGCATCGAGAGATGCTGCGCGCAGGCAAAGCCGCCGGACGTCGCCTCAAGCGCGTGGCGCGCTTTGTTGCGGCCTTCTTCCAGCTCCTGGCGCATCACATTCAAGGCCGCTTTGCGCAGCTCGTCACCGCTCAGGCCTTGCCTATGCGCCTCAGCAATGGTGGCGCCGACAGCCGCGCGGTCGAACAGTTCGGCAGCCGTAAAGGTCCATGCGCGGCGCTGCGCGGCAGGCATCAGCGGCGCCGGTCTCAGCTCGGAGTCGGAATAGGTTTGCAGATCCATGCGGCGCCTTTGTCGGCAAGATCAATCAAGCGAATTGGTTTCAGCTCGCGGCATAGGCGGCGTTGCCGGCGCGGCGTTCCTTCAGGCGTTTTTCAATTGCATCCCAGACGCCGACAGCAAGATCGGGACCGCCAAGATTCTTGATCGCGCGCAGGCCGGTCGGGGAGGTGACGTTGATCTCTGTTAGATGGCCGTCGATCACGTCGATTCCAACCAGCAGCAGGCCGCGTCGCTGCAGTTCCGGGCCGAGCGTATCGCAGATTTCCCTTTCGCGAGGCGTAAAATCCGTGGCCGCCGCCGCGCCGCCGCGGACCATGTTGGAGCGGATGTCGCCCCTCGCCGGCACACGATTGACGGCGCCGAGCGCCACACCATCGACGAGAATGATCCGCTTGTCGCCTTGAGCGACCTGCGGCAGGAAACGCTGCACCACCCAAGCCTCCTTGAAGGTGGCGGCAAAGAGGTCGTAGAGCGAGCCGAAATTCGGATCGTCGCGGGTCAGCTTGAACACGGCGGCGCCGCCATGGCCGTGCAGCGGCTTCATCACCGCTTCCCCATAACGGTCGAGAAATTCGGTGATCGCCACCTTGTCGCGGGTGATCAGCGTCTCCGGCATGAACTGCGGATAGCCCACGACGAAGAGCTTTTCCGGCGCATTGCGGACCGAGGCGGGATCGTTCACCACGATGACCTCGCGCGGCAGCATTTCGAGGAGATGCGTCGAGGTGATGTAGGCGAGATCGAAGGGCGGGTCCTGCCGCAACAGCACGACATCGACCGCCGCGAGGTCGAGCCGCTGTTTCGGCTGCAGGGTGAAATGATCGCCTTTCACATCGCGGACGCTGACCTCCGCCGCCTCGGCAGCGACAGTGCCTTCGAGCAGGGAGAGCCGGTCCGGCGTGTAATAGAAGAGCTGGTGACCGCGGGCGGAGGCCTCGAGCATCAGCGCAAACGTTGTATCGCCCGCGATATTGATCCGCTCGATCGGGTCCATCTGCACCGCGACTTTCAGCGACATGAGCATTCCTTTCCGACGCCGGCATTCGTGGCTGGCCGTCCACTACGGCCGGGGCCATCACTTAAGGTGCTTTCCTGCCGAATTTCACCGAGGTTAAGCGTGCCTTTTCCTTGGCGTTAACCTCCCATGAAGGGGCGCCTCATTAAAATTGGCAGGAGCGCATTTGAAAATGCTCAAGGACTTGAGGGGCACATTCATGGTTGGCTTATCCATTGGCGGAAGCCTCGTCCTGAGACAACTGCTTTTCATGGCCCTGCTCGTGGTCCTCGGGGTTATCGCTTATTTCGCAGCGCTGGATCTCCATGACCTTGCGCATACGGTCGCCATTTCCGATCCGGCAACGGCGATCCGCAAGGCCGCCGAACTCGAAGCCGCAGCCGGCGCGCTGTCCAACAACCTGCTCTTCGGTACCGCCCTCGGCTGCTTCCTGGTGGTCGCCGTCTCGATTCCGGTAATCCACCGCACCGTCGCCAAGCCCGTCGAGATCCTGGCCCGGCAAATGGCGACCCTCGCCTCGGGTTCGACCGAAATCGAGATCGACAGCGCCCAAATCAAGCGCAAGGACGAGATCGGCGCCATCGCGCGGGCGCTCTCCGGTTTGCGCGATGCGGTCCGCACCAACAATGCGCTCGCTGCCGAAATCCAGACCCGCGACGACCGCGAGGCGCGCCTCGTCCGTGAAGCGGCGGTCCGCGCCAAGGTCGAAAAATTCTCGCAGGACCTGTCCGGGACGATGACCCGCCTCAGCGCCATGACGAAGCGTGTGGCGGAGGCCTCGGAAGCGATGATCGAAGCGGCCCGCCATGCGGCGGAAGGCTCCAACCAGGCCAAGACCGCTTCCTCGCATGCCGCGAGCGACGTCTCCTCGGTTGCCATCGCCTCGGAGCAATTGCTCGCCTCGATCGAAGAAATCAGCCGCCAAGTGGTGCAGTCCACCGCCGTCGTCAAGCGGGCCGTGTCGGAAAGCGTCGAATCCTCGACCGGGATCGAGCGTCTCGCCGCCTCTGCCCGCCGGGTCGGCGATGTGGTGAGCCTCATCTCGCGCATTGCCGCGCAGACCAATCTGCTCGCGCTCAATGCGACCATCGAAGCAGCGCGTGCCGGCGAAGCGGGCCGCGGTTTCGCCGTCGTCGCGCAGGAAGTGAAGACGCTGGCGACGCAGACCGCGCGTGCGACCCAGGAAATTTCCGGCCAGATCGCCGATATGCAGGCCGCGACCGAAAGTTCGGTGGCCGCCATTGATACGATCCAGACCAAGATCGGCGAGATCGAGCAGATTTCGGCAATCATCGCCTCGGCCGTCCAGGAGCAGGGCGCCTCGACGCAGGAGATCACCCGCAACGTCCGCTCGGCCGCTTCCGGCACCACGGCGATGTCAAGCTTCGTCGAGGGTGTCGCCAAGGCGGTCGTCGAGACGAGCGTCAGCGTCGAATCGGTCGTCGAACTCGCCCGTGCGCTCGACGAACTCGCCGCGACAATGGCGAATGACGTGCGCTCCTTCGCTGAGGAATTGCAGCACGCGGCCTGATCGCGCAAGTCAGATCCACAAAGCCCGGCGCGCTTAAGACCCGGTTTTTTGCTGTGCCGCCTGCTCGCGGCGGAGCTTGTGCCGGATCGCGGCCCAAGTGCCGATCATCAGCACCATGGGCAGCAGCATCAGGAAGAGCAGGACGCAGATCAGCGCCGTCATCGCGATTAAGGTCACAGCTGCTCCGATCCGACTGGCAAAAGCCGCAAAGCGGCGATAGTTAGGCTTCGAAAGAGGCCGATCCTAGCCATGAAGATTTCTCTCATCCAGATGAATTCGGGCGCCGACAAGGCGGCCAATATCGCGTCCGCCGTTGCGCTGATCGAAAAGGCGGTGGCGGAAGAGCGTCCCGACTGGGTGGCGCTCCCCGAATGTTTCGATTTTCTCGGTGCGCATCGCGCCGACAAACTCGCCGCGGCGGAGGTAGCCGGCGACGGGCCGGCTTCCAGCGCGCTACGGGCGCTCGCTAAGAAGCACCGCGTTTTCATCCATGCCGGTTCGATCCTCGAAAAGATCGACGGCGAAGACCGCATCCACAACACGACGCTTGTCTTCGACCGGCAGGGCCAGGAGATCGCGCGCTATCGCAAGATCCATATGTTCGACATCACCGCGCCGGACGGCACGCAGTATAAGGAAAGCGCGTCCTTCAAGCCGGGCGATGCGGTCGTGACCTATGCCTGCGAAGGCATCACCGTCGGCTGTTCGATCTGCTACGATCTGCGCTTTCCCGATCTTTTTCAGGCGCTCGCGGCGCAGGGCGCCGAGATGATCGCGCTGCCCTCCGCCTTCACACTGCAGACCGGCAAGGATCATTGGGAAGTGCTCTGCCGCGCGCGGGCGATCGAGACCGAAACCTATTTCTGCGCGCCGGCGCAATGCGGCACGCATAGGGTCGGCAATGAGACGCGCGCGACCTATGGCCATTCGCTGGTTGTCGATCCCTGGGGCCATGTGGTGGCGAAAGCTTCGGACGGCGTCGGCTTCGTCTCGGCGCGGGTCGAGCCGAAGCTCATCGCCAAGGTCCGGGCGCAAATACCGGTGGCGCAGCACAAGGTCAGGTTCGGCTGAGGCAGGACCGGCGATGCGGCGGATTCGCGGGCTCTTCAAACGCGCGCAGATTGATTTCGGCCGCTACTTCCGGCAATCCAGAGCGATGACCGACGACGCGATCCTGGCTGCCAACACCACCTATTACAACGCTTTCGTCGCGGGCGATTACGATCGGATGTGCGGCATCTGGGCGGAGGATCAGGTCTCCTGCGTGCATCCCGGCTGGCCGGTTCTGCTCGGACGCGAGGACATCCTCGAATCCTACCGCAGCATTTTGAACAATCCCAATCAGGCGCCGATCAAGCCGCATAATGCGACGGCGATGGTCAGCGGCGACGAGGGCCGCGTCTTCTGCGTGGAGGTTGTCGGCAGCGTAGCGCTCGCCGCGACCAATTGGTTTCGCCGTATCAACGGCGTCTGGCGGATGATCCATCATCAGGCGAGCCCGATCGCGGCGCCGGTCGAAACCGAGACTCATACCGAGACGGGGCGCCGCTCGCCAGGCCGGCTGAATTGAGAGCGCTCGCCGCACTCGCTCTTTGTCTGGCTGTCATCGGCGGCCTCTTATTTCATGGCCATGCCCATTCAGCGCCGCGGCCCGCGCAGATCTGGCGGCGCGGTTCCAGTGGCGATCCGGGCTCGCTCGATCCGCACAAGGCCACGACGGTGCTCGAAGCCAATATCCTCGCCGAACTCTTCGAAGGGCTCGTCGTGCTCGACGCCGAGGGCAAGATCGTGCCGGGCGTCGCGCAAAGCTGGACGATCAGTCCCGACCGCACCGTCTACCGCTTCACTCTCCGTACTGACGCACGCTGGTCGAATGGCGATAAGGTCATGCCGGACGATTTCGTCTTCGCCTTCCGGCGTTTGATGAACCCGGCGACCGGCGCCGAATATGCGAACATCCTCTTCACGCTGAAAAATGCGAAGCGCGTCAATGCCGGCAAACTGCCGCTCACGGCCCTAGGCGTGAAAGCGGTCAGCGACAGCGTGTTGGAGCTGACGCTCGAACATCCGGTGCCTTATCTCCTCGAGCAGCTGACCCATCTGACGGCGCTGCCGCTCAACCCGAAGAATGTCGAGACCTACGGCGATGGTTTCACCAAACCCGGCCATCTCGTCAGCAACGGCCCCTTCATGCTGAAGGCGTTCTTCCCGAACGATCGGCTCGTGCTGGTGAAGAACCCTTATTATTACGATCACGCCAAGGTGAAATTGCAGGAAGAGATCTTCGTGCCGCTCGAAGATCGCTCCGCCGCGCTGCGTCGTTTCATGGCGGGCGAAATCGATTCCTATGACGATGTGCCGGTCCAGCAGATCGGCTTCATCCGGGCACATCTCGGCGATGAGTATAAGGATGCACCCTATCTCGGCAGTTATGCCTATGCGATTGATACGCGCATGCCGCCGTTCAACGACGTGCGCGTCCGTCAAGCGCTATCGATGGTGATCGATCGCGAATTCCTCGCCGACAAGATCTGGGGCGGCTCGATGCAGGCGGGCTATAGTTTCGTGCCGGACGGCATCGAATCCTATGGCACGCCGTCCATGGTGACCTGGAAGAATATGGAGCTTTTCGCGCGTGAAGATGCGGCGAAGAAGCTCCTGCAAGAGGCGGGCCATGGACCGGGCGGCAAGCCGCTCCATGTCGAGATCCGTTTCAATACATCGGAGAATCACAAGGCGACGGCGGTCGCGATCGCCGATATGTGGAAGCGGCTCGGCGTCACGACGACGCTCTATCAGATGGATGAGACGAGCTTCTTCGCCGCGCTCCATTCACCCACGCCCTATAATGTCGCGCGTTTCGGCTGGTTCGCGGATTATGCCGATGCGCAGAACTATCTCTTCCTCGGGCAGAGCGACAATCCCGGCCTCAATGTTGCGCACTACATCAACCCGGCGTTCGACCGGTTGATGCAGAAGGCGGCATCCTCAGACGGCGCGGAGCGCATCGCGATCCTGCATCAGGCGGAGAATGTGCTGCTCAATGACGAGCCTTATATTCCGCTGCTTTTCGCTCGCTCGCACAATCTCGTATCGAAGCGGTTGCAGGGCTGGCACACGAATGTGCTCGACCACCATCCTGGCCGCTACATCTCCATTGCGGGTGCGAGCTAGAGCCGTAAGATTCAATGGAAGAGCAATTCACCGTCTAAGCGGCGGAGTCAGGAAGCTGCTTTGACACGCCGTCTTGAAGACCGTCGACGAGCAACCGCAATGCTTCAATTTCGTTTTCCATGGCTAAGTAATGCTGCGTCGCCCTATCATGATCCTTCCGGCGAAGGGCGTCGATGAATTCGTTTGCATGAATGAGGAGAGCCGAGCGCTTTCTGTCAAATGCTTTAAGAGCAGTTCGCATGTTTTCATTCGAGACATCATCGCCTGAGGTCAATTCCGGTAACGGAAAGCTATCCGGCAGGGGCACCCATCCTAGGAAGATCAATGCCAGCTGGCGTTTCCAGATCGCAAGATCGGCTGAAGAGCGGATCAATTCGTAGCCTGGGAGACCGCGATCGGCGTAACTTTCCAGAACTTTGTTGGCCAGGCCTTCGGCTATCAACAATCTGTCGAGCGCAGCGGTCACCTCGCCGCTGACTTTTTCACCCTTTCCCGCGATCATCGTCACTTGGGCTAAGATCTCATTGGTAGCCTGCCGCTGGTAGTCAATCACCGTCCTCAAGACCTGGGCATTTTCACGGACAGAGCTGATCCGCTTTCCTATGGAAGTTATACCTTCGATTGCGGCGGACACCGTTGTCTCGCCGTCAAATACTGCCGTCATGCTTTCGCACGACATGGTCTTGATCGTGTTCACCTCGTTTCTAAGGGCGGACAGTCGCGCATGAATTTCTTTCGTCGCATAGGTCGTTTGCGAGGAAAGCTCCTTCACTTCGCTCGCGACGACCGCAAAACCTCTTCCAGCCTCACCGGCGCGAGCAGCTTCGATCGTCGCATTGAGTGCGAGAAGGTTGGTCTGCGTCGAGATGGATTCGATGACGGCAGCTATCGCGGCAATTTGTTTGAACGCTTGTTCCAAGACGGGAATTCGCGCATCGATCGTATTCATCCGCGTGCTAATGCGCCGCATGGACTCATCGACGGAATGCATTCGAACCACGCAAGCTTCACTTTCATGTTCGGCTTGGACAGCTTGCTGAACGCTTTGATCACTTTGGCGGGTCACTTCGGTGAAGGAATTCGAAAGTTGATCGACCGCCGTGGCGATTGCACAAGAGCTCTCCGCTACTTCCTTAACGTCATGGGTCACCCAGCCGGCACGTGTCGCGGCTTCCGAAATTTCCACGGCCATCGAAGTGACGGCAAAGAAATTTCCCCGCAATTGCACGAGGAGCGAATGCTTAAAATCCTCGAAAGCCGCAGCAACCCTCGCAGGCAAGGATTGCGACGGCGTTGCAGCATAATTTTGCGCGAGCTGTTTTAACTCGCCGCAAATGCTTGTTTCGTCGAGGACAGGCGTGTCCGCTTGAGGCGCATCGGGCGCGGCCAGACTTTTTTGCTTCAATCGAAACAATTGCATCACATGCCGTCTTCGGAAACTGCATGAGTCGAAAAACTAGTTTGGCACTATTGATTTTAGTCTACTCTAAATTTTTGCCTGTTTGCCTATTGATTTGTCATTCTACACACTAAAGTTGTCCGGGTGATCGGCTTACAAATTTTGCCGGGGCGCATTTTATTTTGTTGTATCAGCGCCGCCCGCGAGAACCCCGCTTCACGCGTCGATGATGAAACCACTGCGAGCTCGCCACACCGCCCAACTGATGCGGGTCCGGCCGGATTTCTGGCAATGTGGGTCCCTGCGGTAGGTAGGTTTCCACGCGGACTCGCGACGGGATAGTAAGCCCGCAAGGGAAGGTCCGGAAAAAGAAGGGCGCCCGATCGCTGATCGAGCGCCCCGGAGCGAAACATTGCCGGGAGGGGTCCAGCAAGGGCCCGGTCTGACGAGACGGGGGGATACGTCAAACCGGTGTATCGCTCTCCGAACCTTCAGATAGGAGGCGGGGCTGCTGGTCGCAAGATCTGGACAAAAAAATTGCCCCTATGCCTAAGGTCTAAAACCCCGCCGCCGCAAAGCTATTTCGAACTGCTCTGCTGCAGCTGGAAATAGTTCGGATCAGGCTTGGTTTTGAAGTCCTGATTGAATAGCGAAACCAGCGTCTCGTAGCCCTGCGGATCGGTGACGAGCCATTGCCGCAGCCGGAACGGCTTCGGGTCGAACATCAGCTTGATTTTGGTCGGTCCGCCGAACACCTGCTTGTCTTCGAGATAGACCGTCAGCGTATCAGGCTCGCTCTCGACCTTGGTCACCTGCGTATCGCGGGCGAGGTCGATGTTCGGCTTCAGTAGGAATTTCAGCGGCGTCTGCCAGATGAAATATTGCTGCATGCTGCCGGCCTTGCGGTCGATGATCGCGACGGTCGTGCCGTCGGCGATGATGTCGAGCGTGGCGGGCTCGGCATATTCAAAGCGCAGCTTGCCCGGCTTCTGCACGAAGATCTTGCCCTCGGCGCGGCGGCCGTCGCCGCCGATCTGCACGAAGTCGGCGATCATCGTATTGATGTGATTGAAATAGTCATTGGCCATTTGCAGGCCAAGCTTGGGGTCCAGCGCGTCGGCCTCGTCCGCCTTCTCGGCTGGGGTGGCCGCCTTTGCCGCAGGGGCCGGAGCCGGCTTGGCTTTGCTCCCGGCAATCGGCGCCGGCGGCGCCATGCCCTTGGCGGGCGCGTCCCTCGGCGTCGCGTCGCCGGCCCAAGCGGGGGCAGCAGCAAGCGGGGCGGCAGCGAGGGCGAAGGCAAGACCGAGCAACAGAGAGATTTTGGGCTTCATCGGCAAACCTCGGGAAGCGCGGCCTTCGTGGCACGGAGGATGGGACGGCAAGGCAGGGACCGAACGCCGCAGGCGTCATGGTGCGCTGATTCGCCGCCTAGATCACGACGGTTTTGGATCATCCCTACCTCGGGCTTGGCCGAGGGGAGCATTTTTGGGACTTGAAATGACCCAAACCTATGAACGTTGACCGGTTCTAAACGCATAGAGCGGGCTCGTCCGAAAAGCTGCTGACACTTTTTCGCAATCCCGCTCGTCAGCGCCGATCAGCTAGGCCTGTGATGTGGCGGCAATAGGACAGTCTGGCGACGGCGTCTGTCATCTGGCTGGCGCGGGCGAACCGCCCGCGGTTGGGGTCACGCGGTTAGGGTCAGTTGTCGCCAGGATCGAAGGCGCCGCGGTCGATGCCGCCGCCGACGAGAATGGTGCGCTTGCCGGCGTGGTTGGCCGGGCTGACGACGCCTTCCTTCTCCATCCGCTCGACCAGCGAGGCGGCCTTGTTGTAGCCGACCGACAGGCGGCGCTGGACATAACTCGTCGAGCATTTGCGGTCGCGCAGGACGATGGCGACGGCGCGGTCGTAGAGATCGCCGGATTCCTCGCCCTCACCATAGGCCGGCGCGTCGCCGTCCTCGTCGTTTTCGGTCTCGTCGATGGTGATGGCGTCGAGATATTCCGGCGCACCCTGACTCTTCAGATGCGCGACGACCTTTTCGACTTCGCCGTCGGAGACGAAGGGGCCGTGGACGCGGATGATGCGGCCGCCGCCGGCCATATAGAGCATGTCGCCCTGGCCCAGGAGCTGTTCGGCGCCCTGCTCGCCGAGAATCGTGCGGCTGTCGATCTTCGACGTCACCTGGAAGGAGATGCGGGTCGGGAAGTTCGCCTTGATCGTGCCGGTGATGACGTCGACCGACGGACGTTGCGTCGCCATGATGAGATGAATGCCGGCGGCGCGCGCCATCTGCGCCAGACGCTGGATCGCGCCTTCGATGTCCTTGCCGGCGACCATCATCAGGTCGGCCATCTCGTCGACGATCACGACGATATAGGGCAGAGGACTGAGGGACATTTCCTCATGTTCGTAGATCGCCTCGCCCGTCTCGCGGTCGAAACCAGTCTGCACGGTACGGGTGATCGTTTCCTTCTTCCCGGCTGCCTCCGCCACGCGGGCATTGAAGCCGTCGATGTTGCGGACGCCGAGCTTCGACATCTTCTTGTAGCGGTCTTCCATCTCGCGGACCGCCCATTTGAGCGCCACGACCGCTTTCTTCGGATCGGTGACGACGGGGGTCAGCAGATGCGGAATGCCGTCATAGACGGAAAGCTCGAGCATCTTGGGATCGACCATGATGAGCCGGCATTGATCGGGCCGCAGCCGATAGAGCAGCGACAAGATCATCGTGTTGATCGCGACCGATTTGCCCGAACCGGTGGTGCCGGCGACGAGCAGATGCGGCATGCGGGCGAGATCGACGATAATCGGCTCGCCGCCGATCGTCTTGCCGAGCGCGATGGCGAGACTCTGCTTGGATTTCTCGAAATCCTGCGAGGCGAGGAGTTCGCGCAGAAAGACGGTTTCACGCCGCTGGTTCGGCAATTCGATGCCGATCGCATTGCGGCCGGAGACGACGGCGACGCGGGCCGAGACGGCCGACATGGAGCGGGCGATGTCGTCGGCAAGGCCGATGACGCGGGCGGATTTGATGCCAGGCGCCGGTTCGAGTTCGTAAAGCGTAACGACGGGGCCGGGGCGGACATTGATGATCTCGCCCTTGACGCCGAAATCATCCAGCACGCCTTCGAGCAGCCGCGCGTTCTGCTGCAAGGCGTCTTCCGAGACCTTGCTGCCGACGGGTTTTTTCGCTTCCGTCAGCATCAGCAGCGGCGGCAATTGATACTTGCCCTGGTTGATGCGGTCGAACATCGAGGGCTGCACCTCGCGTTCGAGGCGCTTGCCGCTCTTCAGGCTGCCGGCGGCGGGCGTGACATGCGCCTTGCTCTCGGGCTCGGCATAGTCTTCCTCTTGCTCGTCGCGGGGTGCGCCACGGGCCGACGGCGGCGCGTAATCATTGGCGGAAAAGAAGGAGGAGTCGAAATTCACGTCGCCGCGCATATAGGGCTGGTCCAGCGCCGGGCCGGCGCGGCGTGTCGCATATTGCCAGGGCGCGAGCGGCGCGCTGTTGCCTTTGCCGCGCTCCCTTATGGCGCGGATGAGGCCGGATTTGAGCGACAAGAGCGCATGAATGCCGGCGCCGAGCATGACGAGCGCCAAGCCAGGTTCGCCGGCGCGGTCTTCGTCTTCGCTCGGCGCATTGGCGGTGCGCGCCGGCTCCGGCAATTCGTAATCGTCTTCGAGATCGGCATCGAGATTTTCGCGCGGCCCGCCGATGCAGGCCGACAGGCTCAAAACCGCCATGCCGGCGGATATGAGCGCGACGATCAGCATGGCGATACCATTGCCGCCGAACAGCCGGCGCGGCAGCATCAAAAGCGCATCGCCCAAAACGCCGCCGAGACCGGTCGGCAGCGGCCAGCGGCTCGTTACCGGCAGCAGGCCAACGAAAGCCGCGGTCGCGAAGCAGCCGATGAACCAGAAGAGGAAGCGCCAGCCGATCCGGTCGAGCTCACAATGGCGCATAAGGCGCCAGCCCCACAGCGTGATCGGCAGCAGAAAGGCGATTGCCGCGAGGCCGAGGAGCTGCATGATGAGGTCGGCCGCGATCGCGCCCGGTGCGCCAAGAAGATTATGGACCGGGCTTGAAGAAGCGTGATTGAGGCTCGGGTCTTGGACCGACCATGTGACCAACGCGAGCGCCAAAGCGCCGCTCGCGAGAATCAAAGCCAAACCGACCGCCTTCGCTGCCGCGCGCGCGGCAACGGCCCGCAGCGGGTCGGGAATGTGGTCCAACACCGTGAAACTGGTCGTCGTACGCATAAGTCCCACTGCCGCGCCGAAGTGCAGAAGTGCTCACTTGTTTCGGCCGGTTTCCGACACGCTAGTGGGCGGCGGTTAAGGTCGGCTTAACCCTAACGGAGCGGGTGAATTAGATCGCGTCTAGGTCACGTTCGCCGGTGCGGATGCGGACGGCGCAATCGAGGGGCGAGACGAAAATTTTGCCGTCGCCGATCTGACCCGTACGTGCGGCGATCATGATCGAATCGATTGCTCGATCGACAAGCTCGGGCGTGACCGCAACCTCGATCTTCAATTTCGGCAGGAAGCTGACGGCATATTCGGCGCCGCGGAAGATTTCCGTGTGGCCTTTCTGGCGGCCGTAGCCTTTCACCTCGGTCACGGTCATGCCGTGGATGCCGAGCGCCATCGCGCGTCACGCACATCATCGAGCTTGAATGGCTTGATGATGGCCGTCACGATTTTCATGAGGCTCTCCAGCGCTCAAACCCAATGCGAGTCGTTCGCCGCGGAGAGTGTATATTGAAATTTACAGCGGCATGAAATGCGCATGCGTGAAATCGTCCGACTGTCACGGCGCCGGGCGAATCCGCAGCAGACCTTCTTGCGCGACGGAGGCGACGAGGCGTCCGTCATGCGCATAGAGGAGGCCGCGCGTCAGGCCGCGCGCGCCGCTGGTATTGGGGCTGTCCTGGGCATAAAGCAGCCATTCGTCGGCGCGGAATGGCCGGTGAAACCAAAGCGCGTGATCGAGGCTCGCGACCTGCAGATCGTCGTCGAACAGCGTGCGGCCATGCGCCACGAGGGCGGTGTCCAGCAGCGTCATATCGGACAGATAGGCGAGCACCGCATTGTGCATCCGCGGATCGTCCGGCAGCCGCGTCACCGTCTTCAGCCAGACATATTGCACCGGATTCTTGGCCACCTGGCCGAGGTAGCGCAGCGGATCGACGGGCCGGATTTCGATCGGACGATTGGTTGATGTGAACCAGCGGCGCATCGCCTCCGGCAGCAGATGTCCGAAGCGTTCCTGCAGTTCGATCTCGCTCGCCAGTTCCTCCGGGCGCGGCACATCGGGCATGGGCAGCGCATGATCGAGCCCCTCTTCCTTCACCTGGAAGGAGGCCGAGAGCGAAAAGATGGCGCGGCCGTGCTGGATCGCGTTGCAGCGCCGCGTCGTGAAACTGGCGCCGTCGCGGATGCGGTCGACTTCATAGACGATCGGGACATTGGGATCGCCCGGCAGCATGAAATAGCCATGCAGCGAATGCGGCGGCCGGCTTTCGACCGTGCGGCTCGCAGCGACGAGCGCCTGCGCCACGACGAGACCACCGAAGACGCGCTGCCAGCCGACCTGCGGGCTGTGGCCGCGAAAAATATTATGCTCGATCCTTTCGAGATCGAGAATTTGCACGAGCCCCTCAACCGCTTCGGACATTCAGGCGGTGCTCAATCGTCGAGGAGGCGGGCCTCATCCGGCAGCATGATCGGGATGCCGTCACGGATGGGATAGGCGCGCTTGGCCGACCGCGAAATCAGCTCCTGCCGTACGGCATCATATTCCAGCGTCGTCTTTGTCAGTGGACAGACGAGGATTTCGAGCAGGCGCGGATCGATGCGCGACGGCTCGGAGATCGGTTCGAGTGCGGTGTGTTTCGATTCGTTGTCGCTCATGGTTTTCTTCGCTTTGTCTAATTGCGGCATCTATTGCAGCGGCGACGAGGCATTTTTGCCGCGGGCAAGTTCAATCTCGGTGATCGCGACAAGCACCTCCGCACGTGCCTTGAGGTCAGGTGCCTCGAGAAGTGCCTGCTTCTCCTTCGGGCCATAGGGGCTCATCATGGCGAGCGCATTGACGAGCGCTTCGTTCGGCGCCTCGTGAATGCTGGTCCAATCGATTTCGAGCTGATTGGCCTCGGCGAAATCGCGCAGCGTGCGGATGACGCTATCGCGATCGACCGCGTTCTCACCGACGCGCGGCGTGAAATCGGAGAGGAAGTCGCTGAAGTCAATCCGGCATTGCCGGTAGGGCGTCGTCGCCGCAATCTCTTCGGCAATGCGGAAGCGGGCGATGCCGGTCAGTGTCAGAAGATAGCGTCCGTCGCCGCTCTCGGCGAGCTGGGTGATGCGGCCGGCGCAGCCGACCGGCAGCAGCACCGGCACATCGCGGTTCGATGTCCTATCTTCCGGCTGGATCATGCCGATGATCCGGTGCGACTTCATCGCATCGTCGATCATCGCGAGATAGCGCGGCTCGAAAATGTTGAGCGGCAATTCGCCTCGCGGCAGGAGAAGCGCGCCGGTCAGCGGAAACACCGCAATGACATTCGGCACTTCGTCCGGGCCACTATAGGGATTATTCATCACCATGGTTGAAGCCTTTCCGCCGCACCGCCGTTCTCAGGAGAACAAAAGCGACGAAAGCTTTCGGCGCGCGGCGATCGTGTTCGGGTCCATCGGTCCCCAGGCATCGAAGAACTGCAGCAATTGTTTGCGGCCGCCGTCATCATTCCAACTGCGGTCGCGTTTGACGATTTCAAGCAGCGCGTCGGCGGCTTCCTCGCGCCGGCCGAGCGCATTAAGCGCAATGGCGAGGTCGAGCCGCGCTTTGTGATCGTTGGGCTCGGACAGGAGCTGCACGGCGAGCTGCGACAGATCGCCGACAGAGGCCGCCTGCACTGCATTGTCGAGCGCGGCGCGCGCCGCGACAAGTGCAGGGTCCTGCGCCATAGTCGCGGGCGCCTGCGCCAGAAGATTTTGCGCGGTCTCCATGTCACCTTGCGCGAGATGGGCGCGGACCAGCCCGGCGAGCGCCTTCATGTCGGTAGGGTCCTCGGCGAGCAGGCCGGCGAAGATTTCGGCGGCCTCGGTCGTTTCGCTTGCCGCCAGAGCGGCCTCGGCTTCGGCCAGCAGATCGCTGCCGCCGAGCGGGCCGGTCAGGCGTTCGATAAAGCCGCGCACCTGACTTTCCGGCATGGCGCCCATGAAGCCATCGACCGGCTGGCCTTTCTGGAACGCGATGACCGCCGGAATCGAGCGGACGCCGAGCCGTCCGGCGATCTGCGGATGGTCGTCGATATTCATTTTGACGAGCTTGATCTTGCCGCCGGCCGCGTTGACGATCTTTTCGAGAACGGGCGTCAGTTGCTTACAGGGTTCGCACCAGGGCGCCCAAAAGTCGACCAAAACCGGCTGGCGGGCCGATTCGGCCAAAACATCGGCGCTGAAGGCCTGCGTCGTCGTGTCCTTGATGATTGGCGTGCCACCTTCACGGGCGCCTTCGAGTTCAGCATCCCGAGGCGATTGTTGCGCCATCCGTGGCTCTCCCCTGTTCGATCCACGCGTGCCCTATAGCATGCAAAAATATACCCCGCCGCATTTTCGCGAAGGCTGCGAATAAGGTGCAGCCAAAATTACGGCATTTTTCAAAAAATCGAGGCAGCGAATGGATTTATCGTATTTTGCCTGCGGCACGGGTGTCTGTTGCATTCGGATGAAGATTGCGGCATATAGCCCGGACGCGGTTCGCCGCGCACGGATGCGGGTGTAGCTCAGGGGTAGAGCACAACCTTGCCAAGGTTGGGGTCGAGGGTTCGAATCCCTTCGCCCGCTCCAAATTTCCTCTTCACATGGAAACGCACGATCAAGTCGCTCTCGGGCGACTTCGTCGATGTGTTTCCACGTCCATTATGTTGCATCTCCGAAGCACGCGCGCGTATTGGCCTGTTGCTTGACATGATTCGAGCGGCACCCTAGCCTCAGCGCGCGATTGGGGTTGGAAGCCGGTGAAAGTCCGGCGCGGTCGCGCCACTGTAACCGGTCGATCCTTGGATGCGGCCGGAAGTCAGACCCTCCCTGATGACGCAGCTTCGACTACGGGACGCGGAATCCCAGGAGGATCGATATGAGCGATACGACGCTTTCGGGCACTCGCCCCCTTCCCATCTCTGTTGGTGAACTTCTCCCTTGGGCCATCTTTGCCGGCCTGCTTCTGCTTCTGGCGATCTATTTCGTCGGCGCCGAAGAAGGCGCGACGTCGATCGTCCGCGGCATGTATGTGCATGAATTCGTGCACGACGGCCGCCATCTCCTCGGCTTTCCCTGTCACTGACAGTCGCGAGGGAGAATTGTTATGGTGGGGACGCTTCTCCTGCGGGGGATGGTGGTCGGCCTGATCGCCGGCCTCCTCGCATTCGGCATTGCCAAAATTTTCGGTGAGCCACAGATCGATCGCGCGATCGCCTTCGAAGAACAGATGGCGCATCAGGAGCGCATCGCGCATCACGAGCCCGATGTGGCGGAACCGGAACTGGTGAGCCGTGGCACGCAATCCGGCCTTGGGCTGTTTACCGGCGTCGTGGTCTATAGCGCGGCGATGGGCGGCCTGTTTGCGCTCGTCTTCGCTTTCGCTTACGGCCGGCTCGGCAATCTGCGGGCACGCGCGCTATCGGCGCTGCTCGGCTTGGGCGCTTTCATTTCGGTCGTGCTGGTGCCCGGGCTGAAATATCCGGCCAATCCGCCCTCGATCGGCAATCCGGATACGATCGGTAGCCGGACCGCGCTTTACTTCATCATGATCGTGGTTTCGATTGCGGCGCTTGTCGGCGCCGTCGTTCTCGCACGGCGTTTGACAGCGCGCTTCGGCAATTGGAATGCCATATTGCTGGCGGGTCTCACCTATGCCGCGGTCATTGTCATTGTGCAATATGCATTGCCGGACGTGAATGAAGTTCCGCAGGCCTTCTCCGCCGTCCTGTTGTGGAAGTTTCGTGTTGCCGCCATGGGCATTCAGATTGTGCTCTGGATGACACTTGGTTTGCTTTTCGGGGCCCTTACGGAGAGGGCCTTGGAAGCGCCGGCACGGCTTCCACTTGGAACGCGCGCCGCAAGTCGCTGATCGGACGGCAGAAAGACGAACACTTCCGTCTACGCATAGCGGGCCACAGCCGATTTAGACTCGTTCTAAGACATGGCTTTTCGGATTGGCCCGCTTGAGAATCATCATTATTCAATGAGATAGCCGCTGCATCGTTTGCGGCCGGCTGCGTGCGCTTCGGGGGATGCACATGCTTTATTCAAAGGTGATGTCGAGGACTTGGCTGCGCTGGGGGCTTCTCGCTTGCACGCCCTTCGCCATGATGTTGCTCGCACTGCCTTCGTCGGCGATGGCGCAAACGGCGACGCCAACACCTAATTCGCCGCAACCAGAAGCTCCCGAGAAGGCCAGCATCTGGGAACGAGACAAGCTCTTCGGCGATCTCGGCGGCGTCCGCAAACATCTCGAAGACAAGGGCGTATCGATCTACGCGACGGACACGAGCGAGGTGCTCGCCAATCCGACCGGCGGCATCAAGCAGAATGCGGCCTTTGAAGGCAATCTGCTGGTGATCCTCGGCGTCGATACGAGCAAGCTCGTCGGCTGGCCAGGCGGCAAATTCAATGTCAGCGGCTATGACATCTACGGCCGCGGCCTGAGCGCCAACAATCTCGATAATTGGAGCAAGGTCAGCTACGTCGAAGCACCGGTCGGCGCGCGGCTCTTCGAGCTCTGGTACGAGCAATCGGTTGCAAACGACAAAATGTCGGTGCGTTTCGGTCAATTGGCGGCCGACCAGGAATTCATCATCAGCAGCTACGCGACACTGTTCGTCAACTCAGCGTTCGGCTGGCCGACTCTGCCGGCGACGGTTCTGCCCTCCGGCGGCCCGGCCTATCCGCTGGCGACGCCGGGCGTGCGCATCAAGGCGCAGATCAATGATCAGCTCACCGTGCTCGCTGCCTTGTTCAATGGCGATCCGGCCGACAATGGCACCGGCACGTCGTTCCGCCTCGACAAGGGCGCCTTCGCGATTGCCGAAGCGCAATATTCAGTCAATGGCGACGACAAGACGGCGGTTGGGTTGCCTGGCACCTATAAGGTGGGCGCCTGGTATAATTCGAACAACTTCCGCGATCTGCACTACGGGACCGATGGCCTCTCGCTTGCCAATGCGGCGAGCAATGGCGTGGCGATCAGCCATCGCGGCGACTGGAGCGCCTATTTCGTCGCCGATCAGATGATCTACAAAGTGCCGGGCACGAAGGATCAGGGCCTCGGCGTCTTCTTTCGCATGATGGGTGCGCCCGACGATCGCAACGTCATCTCTTATTACATCGATGCCGGCGCGAACTATAAGGGCTTGATCCCTGGCCGGCCGGACGATGTCGCCGGCCTCGGCGTCATTTTCTCGAAGGCGAGCGATCAACAGAGCCAATTGGATCAGGACATCGCCTTCAACACTGGCGCGCCCTATCCGGTTCAGACGGCCGAGATCATGATCGAGGCCACCTATCAGATCCGCCTCGCACCCTGGTGGTATTTGCAGCCCGACTTCCAATATCTGTGGCGGGCACAGGGCGGCATCCCGAACCCGGCAAATCCTGCCCGGACCATCCCCGACGCGGCGATATTTGGCCTGCGCACCAACATTGTCTTCTGACTGAGACGCCGGATTTCACCTCCGGCTCGCGATGCTTTCATTTCACCGTGATCCGGCGAAGGTCCATATTGCGGACCTGTCACTGCGGAGGTGATTCCGCCGCGGATCGGCAGCGGAAAGCCGCGCTCATCTCAAGCCCGGCAGAAGAAAGTGATCGGCGTTGAAGCAGAGCAGCGATGTCGATGGTCCAGAGCCCTCCGGTCAGGCACTGCTGTCGCTGATCATTATGTGGCTGTCGGGCGCCTGCCTGCGGGTGACGATCGTCGCTGTACCGCCGCTCATTCCGCTGCTGCATAAGAATCTGCATCTTTCCGAATCCGACATCGGTATATTGTCGAGCTTTCCGCCGCTGTTATTCTCCATCGCAGCCGTACCTGGCGCGCTGCTGATCGCGCGCTTCGGCGTGAAAGCGGCGCTGCTTGCCGGATTGCTCCTCAATGCGGCTGCCGCCGCGGCGCGCGGCATTGCGCCCAATGCGGCGTTCTTGTATGGCGCGACAATCCTGATGTCGGCCGGCGTGTCGATCATGCAGCCGGCGATGCCGCCGCTCGTGCGCAACTGGTTTCCGCGCCGCATCGGCTTTGCCACGGCGGTCTATACCAACGGACTGATTTGCGGCGAAATCTTCGTCTCCTCGCTGACGATTCCGCTGGTGCTGCCGCTTGTCGGCCAGAGCTGGCAACGCAGCTTCTTCGCCTGGTCCGTGCCTGTCGTGGCGACGGCGCTGCTTGTCGCCCTCTATCCGCGCAGCATGAAGACGCCGCAGAAAAAACCCGCGGTGGCCACGACGCCTGTCGCCTGGTGGCCCAATTGGCGCGATCCGCTGATCTGGAAGCTCGGCCTGTTGTTCGGCAGCATCAACTCCATGTATTTCGTCGGCAGCGCCTTTCTGCCCGATTACATGAGCGCGCGCGGCCATCCGGAGTTGATCAGTGCGGCGCTGACCGCGCTGAATGTCTGCCAATTGCCCGCCTCGTTTCTCATGCTGCTCATCGCCGGCCGCCTTGCCGGGCACCCCTCTGCCTATCTTGTCATGGGGCTCATCTCGACTCTGAGCCTCATCGGCATCATGTGTTCTCCGGCGCAATGGATCGTCGTCTGGTGCTGTCTGCTCGGTTTTTCAATCGCCGTCACGCTTATCCTCGTGTTGGCGCTGCCGTCGATCCTCAGCCCGCCGCATGACGTTCACCGTACGTCAGCGGGCATGTTCACGATCAGCTACGGATCGGCCATGCTCGTTTCGGTGATCACCGGAGTTTTATGGGAATGGACGCATCAGCCGATCTCAGGCTTCGCGCCGCTCGCCCTCTATGGGCTCGCAACTCTGCCGCTCTGCCTGACGGTCGGGCGCGCGCATCACAAGATCGCCAAACGACCCATTCACGATTGACCTAGAGCATGTCCCGGAAAAGTTGACGACTTTTCCGACAAGGACATGCTCCAAGGTTTTGAATTGAGCCGATTTACCCCGATCAAATGGATCGCGAAGCGATTCCATTTTGATCGGGATCGGCTCTAGTCGCCGGACTTGCCCTGAGCCTGCTGGTTTCCGGCGCTAATCACATTGAGGCGGGCTTTCTGTTCATCGCTCAGCGCGCCATAAAAATGCGTGAGCGACGGCTCCATGCTGTTGACGGCATCGTTCAACGCGGTGAGGCGCTTGCGGAGCGCATCGAAGCGTTCGGCCAATGTCTTCGGCATGTCACTTGGGCAGGTTGCGTCGAGCTTTTGCGCGGCTTTTTGCGCCGCGGACTTCAGCGCGTCATAGGCCGGCCTTTGATTTTTTGCCGGCTTGATCTCGTCCTCGATTCGCATCACAGGCAGCGCGGTAAAGCTGGACGTCTCCGGCTTGCAGAGCTCGGCAAGATCATGCGCCGCTCCGATTGTCTGCCCGTTCGAGTGCTCCAATCCCTCGAAAATCTCGCGCTGTTTGTCGTCGAACGATTGATCGAGGCTCACCAGCGGCGGACGGATGAGGTCGATCGCCTGGATCATCGCCTGCAGCCGCGTTGCAAGGGCCTCCAGGCGGCCGACTGGTGTCAGCGGTCGCGCCGTCGGGCAGGAGGCCCGCAAGATGCCGTCCGCCTTCGCGGACGCCTGCTCTAGCTGATTCAGAATGTCATTTTGCTGAGCAGTCGGCTTGATCGCGGGTCGGATGCGGTCAACTGGCACGCTCTCGATGCCCGGGGCCAGGCCGCCGCAGGTGGCGGCGTCATTCGGCATCGCCGGCGCGACAGCCGCTACGGGTGCGACCGGTGTGACCGCGGGCGGGCGATGACGTTGGGGCGGCCGGCGATGCCGGTGGTGATAGGAGCTGTAGTTGCGCGCCTGGGGCGGCGGCGGAGGGCGAAAAAGCCCCCCTCGGGCATCCGCGAATGCTGTAGAGCTAGCTACTGCTGCGAGAACGAAAACGAGCCCGAAGGCGGCCGTCAACAAAAATCTCGCGGGATTTCGATGCATAGCGGCGGCAGCTTTCCGAGAATGAAAAATTCTGGACCTTGCGTTGGTTAACACCCAACGGGATCGACTGTTTCGCTTCAGCAAACCACTCATCGCATCACTCTAGACACATTGCTAGGTGCGATCGCCAAACTGAAAGAATTTTAATGCAGACCAAGTGGGTGTGCCGGGCGCGGTCTCGTTGCGGCCGCGCGTAATATCGACTGGTGGCGAAGAGCGTTAATGCCTTTTCGCTGATGTCAATGGCCGGGCGTGCGCATTACAAAATCGCGAAGCGGCCCATCCACAGCTAGCCCTTCGATTTGCCCTGATCCTGCTGCGTCGCGACACCAATAATGTTGAAACGGGCTTTCTGTTCGTCGCTGAGCTGCGCGTAAAATTGCGCGAGCGCCGGCTTTAGGCTTGCGACGGCGTCGTTCAATGCCGTGAGACGCTTGCGCAGCGCGTCGAAACGCTCGGTCACTGTCTTCGGCATTTCGCTGGGGCAGGAGGCGTCGAGCTTTTGTGCGGCGGTTTGCGAGGCCGATTTCAGCGTATCGAAGGCCAGTTTTTGCTCAACGGTCGGCTGAATTTGATCTTGGATTCGCGTGATCGGGAGTACGGTGAAGCTGGCCGTCTCCTGTTTGCACAGCGCGGCGAGGTCCTGCTGCGGTCCCCGCGCATGTTTACTGGCGCGGCCCAATTTCTCGAAAGCCTCACGCTGTTTATCGTCGAGAGATTGGTCAAGACGCACAAGCGGCGGACGGATGATGTCGATCGCCTGGATCATCGCCTGCAGCCGCTTCGCGACCGCCTCGAGCCGGCCGACCGGCGTTAGTGGCGGCGATTTCGGACAGGAGGCCTGCAAAATGCCGTCGGTCTTTGAGGAGGCTTGCTGCAGCTGATTCAGAATATCGTTTTGTTGATCGGTCGGCTTGATCGCGCGCCTGATGCGGTCAACCGGCACGCTCTCGAGACCGGGCGCAAGGCCGCCGCAGGTGGCGGCGTCATTCGCCGTCGATTGGACGACGGCGTGGCGGTGATGATGATGACGCCGGTGATGATGATAGTAGCCGTAATAATTGCGCGCTTCGGGCGGCGGTGCGCCATAGATGTCGAAGAGCGGCCCATAGGCATAATCATAATAGTCGTAATCAGGGCCGGGCCAGAATATCCCTGCGAGCAGATAGTCGGGACCGTAGGCGAAGAAGGGATCGTAGAGGTCGTCAGGCCAAAGCGCGAAGCTCAACGCATCGCCATAAAAGAACGGCCAGAAAACAGGGCCAGCCCAATAGCCGAAGCCCGAGCCCCAGGCGTTCCAGCCGAGCCCCCAATGGCTGCGTGCCCAGCGATTCCATCCGGCAGTCTGGCCAAAGCCGTTGCGATTGAAGCCATGCGTCGCGATCGCCTGATTGCCGTGGAAACCGGCAAAGTGCCGTGCCGCTCCCGCGCCGACAGCGCCGCCGACCAGCGCATGACCGAAATGGCCGCCGACATGTCCGGCGCCGAAGCGCGTGCCGCCGAAGGCACGACCTAAATGCGCATGGCCAAAATTCGCATGGCCAAAATTCGCACGGCCGAAATGCGTATGGCCAAAATGCATATGGCCCACATGCATATGACTCATATGGCCAAAGCGCGCCCCCCCAAAATGCATGCCGCCGAAGCGGTGTCCTATATGCATTCCGCCGAAATGGCCGGCATGGAAGCCGCCGAAATGCGCGCCGCCGAAGCGTCCGCCGAAATGCGCACCGCCGAAATGACCGCCACCAAAATGGCCTCCGCCAAAGTGCGCGCCGCCGCCGCCAAAGTGCGCGCCGCCACCAAAATGACCGCCACCGCCGCCAAAGTGACCGCCACCGCCGAAATGCCCGCCGCCGAAGGCGAGTGCTGCGGAGCTGGGCGCCGTCGCGAGCGCGAGGACCAGTCCGAGCGAGACCGCCGTTAACACATATCGCGCAGGAATTTGACGCATCGCCGCGGCCTTTTCCAAGGATGAAAAATTCCGGATCTTGCGTTAGTTAACTTCCGGCAGGCGCGGCTGTTCCGGTAAACTTCACGTGCACGCCGCCTTGGCCGCATGTCGATTGAAAATGGCCGATTGAAAGAGGCTCATGCAGATCAAGCGGCCAGGGCTTATGCGCCAATTGCAGCGGCAAGGCTCCGCAATGACGCGGGACGTGGCCTATGCGCTATAGTCTCGTGCGGCTTCTCGCATCGCTGGCGACGCTCTTTGCCGTCGTCACCATTGCTTTCTTCCTGATGCATCTTGCGCCGGGCGGCCCGTTCGAGACCGAACGCGGCATCGATCCGCAGACGTTGCATCATCTGCAAGCGCTCTACGGCCTCGATAAGCCACTGCCTGAACAATATCTGCGCTATATCGCCGGCCTTCTGCATGGCGATCTCGGCCCGAGCCTGCGCTGGCGCGATTTCACCGTTGCCGAACTTTTCGCCCATGCGCTGCCGGTGTCTTTGACGCTCGGCGTCGAGGCTTTCATCGTCGCGCTGCTAGGCGGTGTCGGTGTCGGCCTCATTGCTGCGGCGCGCAAAGATGGGCTGCCGGCGAAAGCCGTCGCCGCCTTTGCGCTGCTGGCGATTGCCGTGCCGAATTTCGTGGTCGCGCCGCTCTTGCAGCTTACCTTCGGTCTGGCGCTCAAAAGCCTGCCGGTCGGCGGTTGGAACGATGGCGCCTGGCAAAATCAGCTCCTCCCGGTTGTGACGCTCGCTCTGCCGCAGATGGCGGTGATTGCGCGGCTGTTGGCCGCTTCTCTCGGTGATGTGCTCGCTGCGCCCTCAGTGCGGACGCTGCGCGCCTTCGGCATGCCGCCGCGGCTTCTCTATGCGCATGCGTTGCGCGGCGCCTTTCTGCCCGTGCTCTCCTATCTCGGGCCGATGGCGGCGAATCTGCTAACAGGCTCCGTCGTCGTCGAAACCGTTTTCGGCATTCCTGGCATCGGCCGCTATTTCGTCACCGCCGCGCTCGGCCGCGATTATACGCTCGTGCTCGGCACGGTGATCGTCGTCGCCGCGCTCGTCATTCTCTTCAATCTGATCGTCGATGTTCTTTACGGCGTCATCGATCCGCGGGTGCGGCATGGCTAGACGGAAAAAGCCAAACGCCGCAAATGCCGAAGCCGGCATGCCGCCGGTCATGGACCAGCTGCTGGCGCCCGATGCGCTAGCGCCACCCGGCTTCTTGCAGAAGCTGCTGCGCAATCGAGCGGCAGTGGTGAGCCTTCTCTGCCTCGCCGCGCTGGCGCTCGCCGGCATCGCTGGGCCGCTCGTCTATCCGCATCGCTACGATCAGGTCTTTTCCGATTTCGTCCTGACGCCGCCATCGCTCAAACCGCATCCGACGATTGCCGAGACGTCTCTGGCGCTGCGCGATTTCGAAAAGCGCATGCATATCGCCATGGTGCAGACGAGCATCAGCCGGATATCGGTAACGGTCGGGCTCGCCGCTTCGAAAGCGGCGATCGATGAACGCGTGCTGCGTTATTTCTCGCAATCGGCGATTTTCGGCGCGCCGCAGATCGTCTCGAAGAGTCCGGACGGCAAGGCGCTGACCTTCACCGTGCCACTCAATCAGCTGACCTTCCCATGCGGCACAGACACGAACGGCCGCGATCTTCTCGCCCGCATCTTCATCGCATTGCGCATCTCACTTGCCGTCGGACTGCTCGCGACGCTCGTCGCACTTTCGCTCGGCGTCGCCTTCGGCGGCATCGCCGGTTTCGTCGGCGGCCGGACCGATCTGGCGATGATGCGCCTCGTCGAAATCTTCTATTCGCTGCCCTTCATCTTCTTCGTCATTTTGTTGACTGTCTTCCTCGGCCGCAATTTCGTGCTGATCTTCGTCGCCATCGGCCTCGTTGAATGGCTCGATATGGCGCGGATCGTGCGCGGCGAGACTCTGTCGGTGAAACGCCGCGACTATGTCGCCGCCGCCGAAGCGCTGGGTGCACGTCCCTCGGCCATTTTCTTCCGGCATGTATTACCCAATATGCTGGCGCCGATCGTCGCCTTTCTCACGCTGCTCGTGCCGCGTGTGATCCTGGCGGAAAGCTTCGTGTCCTTCCTCGGCCTCGGCGTACAGGAGCCGCTGACGAGTCTCGGCGTCCTGATCGCCGAGGGCGCCAACACAATCCAGAGCGCGCCTTATCTGCTCATCTTTCCGGCGGTGGTTTTGGCGCTCCTTCTCGGCGCGCTGAATATTTTGGGCGATGCCTTCGCCGAGGCGGCGGAAGGACGCTCAACGTGACGGAGCCGCTTCTCTCGATCCGCGAACTCTATGTCGCTTTCGGCGGCACGCCGTCGGTCGATGAAATCTCCTTCGATCTGGCGCGCGGCGAGACGCTGGCGCTCATCGGCGAATCGGGTTCGGGCAAGAGCCTCACCGCTGCCGCCATTCTCGGACTTCTGCCGGAAGGATCGCGCGCGACGGGCTCGGTGAGATTCGACGGCACCGAGCTTCTGCATGCACCGCCCGCCGTCCTCGATACGGTGCGCGGCCGGCGCATTGCGATGATTTTTCAGGAGCCGATGTCGGCGCTGGATCCGCTCTATCCGGTCGGCCAGCAGATCACCGATGTGCTCACCCTGCGCGCCGGGCTGTCGCGCGGGGAGGCGATGGCGCGCAGCCTCGAGCTGATCGACATGGTCGGCATCAATCGGCCGGCGCGGCGCTGGCGGTCTTATCCGCATGAGCTGTCGGGTGGCCAGTGTCAGCGTATTGCGATTGCGATGGCGATTGCCTGCAATCCGGAAATCCTCATCGCCGACGAGCCGACGACGGCGCTCGATGTGACGGTCGCGGCCCGTATTCTCGAACTGCTCGCCGATCTCAAATCGCGGCTCAATATGGCGATGCTGCTCATCAGTCACGATTTGAATCTTGTTGGCCGCTTTGCCGACCGCGTCCATGTCATGCGCAAGGGCGAAATCGTCGAGAGCGGCGCGGCGGATGAGGTGCTGAAACATCCGCGCGACGCCTATACGCGCATGCTGCTCGAATCCCTGCCGCCGCCGCGTAGGGCCATAGACGATATTAATCCCGCAGCCGACGCGCCCGTGCTGCTCGATGCCGAGCATATCAACGTGGTCTATCGGCTGCGCGGCGGGCTTTTCGAGAAAAGCCAGGAGATCAAGGCCGTCGATGACGTAAGCCTCAAGCTCGCCAGGGGCCGCACGCTCGGCCTCGTCGGTGAATCGGGCTCCGGGAAGTCGACGCTCGGCCGCGCGCTGTTGAAGCTCGTGCCGGCCTCAGGGCTGATTTCCTTCGAGGGCCGCAATCTTGAACCGCTCGACCGCAAGGCAATGCGGCCGCTGCGGAGCCGCATGCAGCTCGTCTTCCAAAATCCTTATGGCGCACTGTCGCCGCGCATGAAGGTCGGCGCGATCGTGACTGAGGGCCTGCGCATTCATGCGCCGGCCTTGAGCGCCAAGGAGCGCGACAGCCAAGCCATCGAGGCGCTCACCGAAGTCGGCATCGACCCCAATGCGCGCTTTCGCTATCCGGCGGAATTTTCCGGCGGCCAACGCCAGCGCATCGCGATTGCCCGCGCGCTGATCCTGAAGCCGGAGTTGCTGGTGCTCGACGAGCCGACGTCGGCACTCGACCGCGCGATTGCTGTCGATCTTCTCAAACTCCTGCGCCGCCTGCAGGAGAAACATGGGCTGACCTATGTCTTCATCAGCCATGATCTCGCGGTCGTGCGCGCCATGGCGGATGAGATCGCGGTGATGAAATCCGGCCGCATCGTCGAACAGGGCGCCACGGAAGCCGTGATCGCCAATCCGCAGGATGAATTTACGAAGGCGCTGGTGGCGGCGGCGGTTCTGTAGCGCCCTCCTTCTCCCCTTGTGGGAGAAGCTGCCGAGCCGTAGGGCGTCGGTTCGACGCCTGTCGACACGACGGGCTATGGGAGGCGGATGAGGGGAACCCCTCACCCAGTCGGCTCTGCCGACTACCCTCTCCCACAAGGGGAGAGGGTTTGTGCGGCCCCCATATGAGCGGCTTTCAGACCAGCGCGATTGCTGCAACCAGCCGCCCGTAGTCTTCTTCCTTGCGATGCACGGAGCGGCGATAGGAGTAGAAGCGCTCTTCGTTCGTATAGGTGTCGAGGCCGAGATTGGTGAAGGCGCCGATGCCGGCCTTCTTCAGGCGGAAGGCGATGAAGGCCGGCAGGTCGAACATGAAATGCTCCTTGCGCACCGACGGCGCGAAGAAACATTCATAGATCGCGTTCTCGGCCTTGAAGCGCTCGAAGAATTCCGGGCCGACCTCATAGGATTGCGGGCCGATCGTCGGGCCGAGCACGGCCTTGGTCGTCCGGCGGGTTGCGCCGAGCTCTTCCATCGCGCTGAGTGTCGCTTCGAGCACGCCGGTCAGCGCGCCCTTCCAGCCGGCATGCGCGGCGCCGATCACCTGATGCGCGGCATCGGCAAACAGAACGATGCCGCAATCGGCGCCCGTCACGCCGAGGCCGAGGCCCGGCGTCTCGGTGACGAGCGCATCGACCCGCGGCCGGTCGTCCGGCGTGAAGGGCGCGTCGATGATCAGCACATCCGGCGAATGAATCTGAAACGGCACCATCAGATGCGGCACGTTCAGATGCTCCGCCATGCGGCGGCGGTTTTCGAGCACCGAGTCACGATCGTCATTCGAGCCGACGCCGCCGTTCAGCGTTGCGTACAACCCTTGCGAGACGCCGCCGTGGCGGGTGAAGAAACCATGCGTGATGTTTTCGCCGTGCAGAAGTTCGCTTTCGATCGGCGCCGTCACAGTGTCAGTTGTCATGAATCCATCCTTGCCGGCTCGACCTCGAAGCCGGGCGGCGTGGGCAGGCCCGGCACGGTGACCGCCAGCACTTTGAAGAGGTCGGCCATGCTCGCTTGCGCGCCGGCGACAGGCCCCGGCACGGCAAGGCGGGCGAGCGCTTGATCGATCGCGGCAGCTTGCGTGCTGTCGGCTTTGCGCTTCAAAGCTTCGGCGCGCTGCTGTATGCCGAGCCGCGTCAGAAATGTACCCTGCGTCACCGGCCCACATACGTCGGCGCCGGCGGCACGCGCTGCTTTGGCCAGCGCGGCGAAATCGACATGCGCGGAGAGATCGGTTTCGCCCGGCGCGCCGAGCGGATCGGCATAGCGATGGCCTTGCACGCCTTGCAGCGTCTCGCCGCCGGTCGTCGTCACATAGCCATAGTCGATAATGAGCGCCGCGCCGGATTCATGCGCGAGATGATCGGCGAGCCGGCTCATGACGCGCTGGGCGATGACGCCCACTTCGAGGACCTCTCCCTCCGGCGCGTCCGTCAGGATCGCCGGCTCGGCGCCGGGCGCTAGGCCGAAGCAGAGTTTGCCTTCTGGGTCGAGGCCGATCAGGCGCTCGTGCCAGCCGTCGCGGCCACGCAGATAGTGCCGCACCGGCAGTGCGTCGAAGAATTCATTGGCGATGATGATCGCGGGGCCTTCGGGCAGCGTCTCGACATCGGAATGCCAGGTGATCTGTTCGTCTGGCAGCGTGCGGCGCTGCTCTTCCTGCAGCCGCTCGCTGGCCTCGACGAGATGAACTACAAGCGCCTTGCGGAATTCCGGCACGACACGTGCAGCGCGCAGCATATCACCCATCAGCGTGCCGCGGCCGGGGCCGAGTTCGATGAGATTGACGCGCGCGGGCGCGTCGAGCATCTGCCAGACTTCCGCCGCCCAAAGCCCGATCAATTCGCCGAACATTTGATGGATTTCCGGTGCGGTGACGAAATCGCCGCGCGCGCCGATCGGCAACTTCGCTTTGTAATAACCGTAGCGCGCATGCAGGAGCGCGAGGCCCATATAGCGCTCAAGACTTATCGGCCCCTCCTGCGCGATGAGGGCGGCGATCTCGGCTTCGAGCGGCGTCGTCATGATTTCACCTCTTGGCGGCGGCCTAACGCATAGGCGACGAAGACGAGGCCTGCCAGGATGACCGGCAGAGACAGGATCTGCCCCATGGTCGCGCCCTCCCAGAGATAGCCGAGCTGCGGATCGGGCTGGCGGAAGAATTCGCAGATGATCCGGGCGATGCCATAGCCAATGGCGAAAAGCCCCGTCACCAGCCCCGGCCGGCGCAGCGCCCCGAGCCGGATCGCCAGCGCCAGGATAAGAAACAGCGCGATGCCTTCGAGGCCGGCTTCATAGAGCTGGCTCGGATGCCGCGCTTGTCCATCCGATCCCGGGAAAATCATCGCCCAGGGCACGTCGGTCGGGCGGCCCCACAGCTCCGGTTTGATGAAATTGGCGATACGGCCGAGAAACAGGCCGATCGGCACAGCAGCGGCGGAGATGTCCATGACGCTCGGCGCCGGCACCTTCATCCGCCGGGCGAAAAGGATGATCCCGATCGCGGCGCCGACAAGGCCGCCGTGGAAGGACATGCCGCCTTCCCAAAGCGCGAAGATTTGAAGGGGATGGGTGAGATAGAGCGGCAGGTTGTAAAACAGCACATAGCCGATCCGGCCGCCCAGGATGATGCCGAAGGCGATCGACACCATGAGATCGTCGATCGACTGCGGCGGCGGATGCGGCAGACCGCCCCAGAGCGGGTCGCGGCGGGTCAAGTGCCGGGCATAGGCCCAGCCGAGGATCAGCCCGGCGATATAAGCCAAGGCATACCAGCGGATCGGCAGGGGGCCGATGCTGAACCAGACCGGGTTGATGACGGGGTAGGGAATGAGAAGGAACATGACCGTCCGAATCTGATCCGCTGCTTTGCCGCGCTCGCCGCCTCTTGCGCCGCTGTCCGGCGAGCGTCAAGGCGGCTTGCAGGCGCGGCGGAAACGCGCAAGATAGATTTGGACTAGGCGATTTCCGTGATCGCTTTGCGACGGGTGCGGTTATCAGGAGGCGGACATGGCGGAAGCTAAGGGCCGGATGTTCGAAGATTTTTCCAAGCTGATGTCGGATGCGGCCGATATGGCGCATGGCGTGCGCCGCGAGGCCGAAGGGCTGATGAAGGCGCAGGTCGAGAAGCTCCTCGCCACGATGGACGTGGTGAGCCGCGAGGAATTTGAAGCGGCCAAGACGATGGCGATCAAGGCGCGCGACGAAAACGAGCGGCTTGAGAAGCGCATTGCCGTGCTTGAGGCGCATCTCGGCATCACCCCGCCGGATAACGATCCGGCGATCTGAGCGGGACTCAAAACAAATGGCCGGGCAAGCCCGGCCATAAATTTCCTCAAAATGCGGCGCTTCGGCCCTCAATTATCCAGGAAGCTCCGCAGCTTGCGGCTGCGGCTTGGATGCTTCAGCTTACGCAGCGCCTTCGCCTCGATCTGGCGGATGCGTTCGCGGGTCACCGAGAACTGCTGGCCGACCTCTTCGAGCGTGTGGTCGG
>CAZXXA010000034.1:0-39894 GCA_964644615.1 uncultured Methylovirgula sp.
CGTGGAAGGGCCATCGCTCAACGGATAAAAGGTACGCCGGGGATAACAGGCTGATAACCCCCAAGAGTCCATATCGACGGGGTTGTTTGGCACCTCGATGTCGGCTCATCACATCCTGGGGCTGGAGAAGGTCCCAAGGGTTCGGCTGTTCGCCGATTAAAGTGGTACGTGAGCTGGGTTCAAAACGTCGTGAGACAGTTTGGTCCCTATCTGCCGTGGGTGTAGGAGAATTGAGAGGATTTGTCCCTAGTACGAGAGGACCGGGATGAACGTACCTCTGGTGGACCTGTTGTGGCGCCAGCCGCAGTGCAGGGTAGCTATGTACGGAACGGATAACCGCTGAAGGCATCTAAGCGGGAAACCGACCTCAAAACGAGTTCTCCCTTGAGAGCCGTGGAAGACGACCACGTTGATAGGCCGGGTGTGGAAGTGCAGCAATGCATGTAGCTTACCGGTACTAATAGCTCGATCGGCTTGATCGTTCTCATTAATCAATGCCCATTGTTGGTCGCGCGCTGTCGCGACAAGCAAGGGCTCGACGAGACCAGCATCATCCCGCAGTCGGAAATATTCCGACGCACTGTTGATGCGTTCACGCTTGCTTCAATCCTGCCTTTCGCCGGCCTGGTGGCTCCTGCGAAGTGATAAGACCCGATCCCATCCCGAACTCGGCCGTCAAACGCTTCCGCGCCAATGGTACTATGTCTCAAGACATGGGAGAGTAGGTCGTTGCCAGGCCTGCCGAAGGCAGGGTTATTCCTCTTCATTTCTTACAAACGGCGGCCTCTTGCCTTGGGCGTGAGGCCGCCGTTCGTCATTTGGGTCGCGCCTCCCACGCAACTCTGTGACAAAAGCAGAAAATACCTATATCTCTTCAAGTGCTTTGGCGCGGGGTGGAGCAGCCCGGTAGCTCGTCAGGCTCATAACCTGAAGGTCCCAGGTTCAAATCCTGGCCCCGCAACCAAATCTTCGACCCGCCGACGATCTCGGCGGGTTTTGTCGTTTTGGGCCCGAGCTTGGCCATCGGTTGCGTGTCCGCCGTCCCCGACGCGGAACTTGCCGGGAAAAGGCAGCGTTGGTGCGCATCCGTCCGCCATTGACCGCAGCGCGCCATGACAGCCCTCAAAAAATCCCCCGAATCTGCCGAGTCCAAGCCGTTTCTTAGCGATATCAAAAGTTTGCGCGAGCGGGCGCGGCAGCATCTTGCTGATGGGGCGGTGACGCAAGCCTATGGCGGCGACGTCAACAAGACGATCTCAATTCTGCAGACCGTACTCGCGACCGAGATCGTCTGCGTGCTGCGCTACACAATGCATTCAATCGCCGCCACCGGCATTTCTTCGGAAGCCGTGAAGCAAGAATTTGCCGAGCATGCCCACGAAGAACAGGAGCATATGCTGCGCGTTGCCGAGCGCATCAATCAGCTCGGCGGCACACCCGATTTCGATCCGGAAGGGCTCGCGACGCGCGCCGCCTCGCAATATTCGAAAGGCGGCAATCTCGTCGAGATGATTCGCGAGAATCTGGTCGCCGAGCGAATCGCAGTCGAACATTATCGCGAGCTCATCCGCTATTTCGGTGATGACGACACGACGACCCGCGTCATGCTGGAGAGCATCCTCGCCAACGAAGAAGAACATGCGAATGATATGCATGATCTCCTCGTCGCACATGAGGGCCGGCCCGATTTGCCGAAGGATTGATAAGCGCCCATTTGGCCCCGCTTGGCCCCAAACCCGCCGACTCCCCTCGGCGGGTTTTTTGTTTTATGCCTCGCTTATGCCAGGCTTTGACTTATCCATTTTCCTCAAAGGCGCCCGCCAGGAAGCGGCGAATGCGCCATGGAAACTCGCCTATCTCGGCGAGCTCCTGAAGCGGCGATACGGCGGAAAGCCGCGGAATCGCAAGGCCGTCGTCTCCTTCTACATGAGCAATATCGCGCAGGACGTCGTGCGAGCCCAGGCTAAGGCGATCCGGCGTTTTCTACCGGCCGGTGTCGATCTCTTGCAATTGCGGACGGGCTTCGGCCATGGCCGTTCGATCGATCTCTTTATCGCGCTCTTGGACTATGCTGTCGTCGTTCTGCTCGACATCGATTGCATTCCGATCGCGGCCGACGCCTTGCCGAAGCTGATTGCGGCGGCCGAATCGGGTGAGCTTGTCGGCGCTGCACAGCGCGCGAATCACATCTGCAACAACAATCACCTCTATGCCGGGCCGTTTCTCATGGCGCTCAGCCGCGAAACTTATCAGCGTCTCGGCTCACCGAGCTTCACGGAGACGTGCCGCGGCGATGTCGCGGAAGAGCTGACCTATCGCGCCGAAGCGAAGCAACATCCCATCCGCTATTTGTGGCCGACGTCCTGCGAAATGCCGAAATGGCATTTAGCCGGCGACATGCATTTCGGGCGCAACACAATCTACGACAATGCGTTCCTGCATGCGTTCGAGATCCGCATGCCGGAACACCAGCAGGCGTTTCTGGCGATGATCGATCGTATGCTGAAGGCGGACACTTCCGCTTAAAGCATGTCCCGGAAAAATTGATCGACTTTCCGTCAAAGGACATGCTCTAGGTCTTTATCGAGCCGATTTATTCCGATCGGCTCTAAGCCTTATCGGCGGAGGCTCATGCCCGATTCGCGCCCGACCCTTCTTTACGATGGCGATTGCGGCATCTGCCGCACGTGGGTTGTCTATTGGCAGATGCTGACGGACGACCGCGTCGTCTACCGTCCCTATCAGCAGGCGGGCGACGACATCCCAGCCATCCCACGCGAAAATCTCGCGAAAGCGATCTATTTCATCGAACCTAATGGCGAATTTTTTTCGGGCGCCGCGGCAACATTCCGCGTGCTGCGTGCGGGTGGCCGCGGCTTCTGGAGTTTTCTGTATCGCTATCTTCCCGGCTTCGCGCCCATCAGCGAGACGGCCTATGATTTCTTCGCGCAGCGCCGCGGATTGCTGGCGCTTGTCACGCATCTTCTCTGGGGCCGAAAACTCGCGCCGGCACGCTATGCGCTGACGTCTCTTCTCTTCCTGCGTTGTTTCGGCGCGATCTATGTCGCGGCCTTTCTCTCACTCGCTGTTCAGATCCGCGGGCTTGTCGGGTACGGTGGGCTCTTGCCCGCGGAACCTTATCTCAGGGCCGCGCATCAAGGCTGGGGCGCATCGGCCTATTGGCGTCTGCCGACACTCTTTTGGTTGAATACAAGCGACGCCGCTCTGTTCGGTGCAACGCTGCTCGGTGCCTTCTGCGGCCTGCTGATTCTCATCAATGTCTTTGTCCGTCCGGCGCTGATCGCGGCTTTGGTCCTCTATCTGTCGCTCATCTATGCCGGACAGATTTTCTTGAACTATCAATGGGATCAGCTGCTGGTCGAGTGTGGCTTCCTGGCGATCTTCTTGTCGGTGGGGACGCCGCTTATTGTCTTTCTCTTTCGCCTGCTTGCTTTCCGTTTCCTCTTCCTTGCTGGCGCAACAAAGCTTCTCTCTGGCGATCCAACCTGGCGGCATCTGACCGCGCTCGATACCCATTTCTTCACCCAGCCGTTGCCGGCGCCGCTCGCCTGGCTTGCCGCGCGCCTGCCGCATCTCGCCTTGCAATTCGGCACGGCGGCGGCGCTCTTCGTCGAACTCATCCTCGTCTTTCTGATCTTTTTGCCGCGTCGTCCGCGCCTGCTCGCGGCGTTTGGCGTGCTGATCTTTCAGCTGATGATCATCGCGACGGGCAATTATAATTTCTTCAATCTCCTGACCATGCTGCTATGCCTCTTCCTCTTCGACGATCAGGCGCTCGCGGCGATCTCGCCGAAGCGTCTTATTGCCTTCGTGCAGAACCGCGCGCAGGCGCCGTCGCGAATAGCAAAATATGTCGCTGTGCTCGTCGCACTGATCGTCGTGCCGGCCGGACTCGACCGGCTCTACGAACCCTTCGCGCACAAGCATTTGCCGGTCATCGGCGCTTTGACCAATGCGATCAATCCGTTGCTCATCGTCAATCCTTACGGGCTCTTCATCACCACGACGACAACGCGGCCCGAGCTCGTCATTCAAGGCTCCGACGACAATGAACATTGGCGCGATTATGTCTTGCCGTTCTACCCCGGACCCGTAACGCGCGCGCCTGCATGGAACATTCCACATCAGCCGCGGCTCGATTGGCAGATGTGGTTTGCCGCCTATGGCAATGCTGCCGACAATCCCTGGCTGATATCCTTGTTGCAGGCACTGCTCGAAGCACGGCCACGGGTTCTCAATCTCATCGGATCGGATCCGTTTTCCGGTCATCCGCCGCACACCATTCGCATTGCGCTTTATGATTACCGCTTCGCCGATCCGGCGACGCATGCCCGAACGGGGCAATGGTGGATACGGCGCGAAACCGGCCTTTATTTTCCGCCCGTCAGCCTTGACGATTTGAAGCGCATGCGCGGCTTGAACAGCCCGCCATAGAGCACGTTGCCCGACTTTTTCGATAAGACATGCTCCACCTTATGGAGCTGGAGCATCTTCTTTTCGCCGGGTGATTCTATCCGAGCGGAAGATGCTTTAGCTGCGGAACTTGGCCAGATCGCCATCCGTTTCTTCGGACCTCAAGAAGGAAAGGACAGGATCATGGCGAAAGAGCTGAAGGGCCGCCGTGTTGCGATTTTGGTCGCCGACGGTTTCGAGCAGATCGAGATGACGGAACCCAAGAAGGCTTTGGAAGCCGCGGGTGCCGAGACCGTGATCGTCTCGCCTGCACAGGGCAAGGTTCAGGGCTTCAGCGATAGCGATATGAAGAAGGCGGATAAGTTTCCGGTGGACGGCCCGTTGCCGCAAACGCGGCCGGAAACCTTCGATGCGCTGATGCTGCCGGGCGGCGTCATGAATCCCGACAAGCTGCGTCTCATCCCTGAGGCCGTCGCCTTCGTGACTCATTTCGTCGAGGCTGGAAAGCCGATCGCCGCGATCTGCCACGGCCCTTGGACGCTGATCAACGCCCATGGCGTGCGCGGCCATAAGATGACGTCGTGGCCGTCGCTCGAAACCGATCTGCGCAATGCCGGCGCCGAATGGACAGATGCGCCCGTGGTTGTCGACGGCATGCTTGTCACATCGCGCAAGCCCGCCGACCTACCGCAGTTCTGCGCCAAGATGATCGAGACTTTTGCGGCCGCTGATGCGATGCATCACCACGCCGCCGAGTGAGCGTTCGAGTGAGCGCTTGAGCGAGCGCCCCGTCGGCGTCTCTGCCGAATGCATGCAATCGTCCAGACGTTTAGGTTGCAGTGCCAGAACGCGCTTCCCTGTGCCGCCAACTGGCGGCGCAGGGGCCCTCCGGTTGTGACCTCTATGCGCTTCCGGTTGCGCCATTGCTGTGGGAAAGCATCCCCGCGGCGTAGACGAATCACCTCATATTCAAGAAGTTAGGCTCGAGTCATCCAGGCGGTGCCGGAGAGCGGCCTGAGGGATGTCTTGTCAGCGCAGTCGCAGTGTCGTCGAGCTGTTGCAAGATGACGCCACGATATGATTCTGTCCTTCCAGTAATCGGTGATGTGAGTCGCGTGCGCCTCTGATGTGGCGGCAAAGGGTGGCGCGCGCGGACAAGCCAGATGCGAGGCCTCAGATGGCAACACTAGTCCCGAACCCCCGAATTAAATAAACGACCGACGAGCCAGCCCCGATTCGAGCGCCACGCCCGCGGCGTCGGCGATAGCGGCTTGCCGAGTTTGTATGCGTTTTCCCGCGACCGGTGTCGCACATTGTATCCAAGGTTCATGGCATGTCGCTTTCGCAAATCGAATTCGTGCAAACGGAAAATCCGGTCGATCTGGTCGAAAGTATCGCCGTTCTGAAGCAGTGGTCATTCGACCGCGAAGAAGAGGACGAGATCTCGATCGTCGTGTCGGGGAGCTGGTGCGACTACAATGTCGCTTTCACCTGGCTGCCGGACCTCGAAGCTTTGCATTTGGCCTGCGCCTTCGATCTCAAAGTGCCTGCGGCGCGGCGCAATGAATCCTTGGCCCTGATCTCTATGATTAACGAGCAGCTGTGGATCGGTCATTTCGATATCTGGCCGCAAGACGGCGTGATCATGTTCCGTCATGCGATTTTGTTAACCGGCGGCGCGACGCTGAATGTGTCGCAATGCGAATCTGCACTCTCCAACGCAATTGTCGCTTGCGAACGCTACTATCAAGCGTTTCAATTCGTCATCTGGGCCGGTAAGTCGAGCCGCGAAGCGCTCGACACGGCGATGATCGAAACGCAAGGCGAAGCATGACATGGTAGCATCCGGCGGGAAAGATTTTCCCGCTTCCTTAGTCCTGGTGGGCGCCGGCAAAATGGGCGGCGCCCTGTTGCAAGCTTGGCTCGATCACGGCTTTGAAGGGTCGCGCATACGGGTCATCGATCCCGATCCGTCGCCGCAGGTCCGCGGCTTGTGCCAAGCTCGCGGCGTGCTGTTCGAGCCGCCACCGTCTCCTCCCGAAGTTCTCGTGCTCGCGGTCAAGCCGCAGTCGCTCGATGCGGTTGCGCCGCAGCTTTCGGGTCTGGCCTACGCCGGGACGCTGGTCATTTCGATCCTCGCCGGCAAGACGATGGCCGACGTGCTCGACCGCCTGCCCTATGCGCGCTCGATCGTGCGGGCCATGCCCAATCTCCCGGCGGCGATCGGCCGTGGCGTCACAGGCGCCGTCGCCAATGCCACGGCGACTGCCGCACAGCGGCGCGCAGCCGATGTTCTATTGTCGGTTGTTGGTAAGGTCGAATGGCTCGACAAGGAGGCCTTGATCGATGCCGTGACCGCCATTTCCGGCTCCGGCCCGGCTTACGTCTTCTATCTTGCCGAATGTCTGGCCGAAGCAGGCTGCGCCATCGGCTTGCCGCCGCAGACGGCGGCACGGCTCGCCCGTGCGACGATCGAAGGCGCCGGTGCGCTGCTCGCCGCCTCGCCCGATCAGACGCCCGCCGCGCTTCGTCAAAGCGTCACATCGAAAGGCGGCACGACAGCCGCGGCACTCGACGTGCTGATGAACGACGACGGGCTGAAGCCGCTGCTGGAGAAAGCCGTCATCGCGGCCAAAAAGCGCGCCGGCGAATTGTCGGGCTAGTCCCGGAACCGAAGTCGCGCAGAAGCCTTGGAATGTGGCGCCCAGGGCGATAAAATTGCCTATACGGGGCAGATCCGGAGGCGAATCATGACGCAAGAGACCGACAGCGCCGGACAGGCCGCGCCCGCCAGTCCGAAAGACGCGATCATCGAGGCGCTCATGGAGCTTGCCGGCGAGCGCAATTGGGAGGACATCTCCCTCGGCGAGATCGCGACGCGCGCTCATGTTTCTCTGGCGAGCTTCCGCGAATTTTTCCCCTCGAAAGGCGCGGTGCTCTCCGCCTTCATCCGCAAGATCGACAAGCAGGTGCTTGAGGGTCTCGGCGATGCGCTGGCCGATGAGCCGCCGAAGGAACGTCTCTTCGACGTGCTGATGCGCCGGCTCGACGTGTTGGCGCCCTATCGCCTCGGCCTTGAAGGCATCCACGATTGGACGTCGCGCGATCCGTTGGCGGCTGCCGCGATCAATCAGCAGGTCATCAATTCGATGCGCTTCATGCTGGAAGCGGCGGGCATCGACTCCGAAGGTCCCGTCGGCGCCCTGAAGCTGCAAGGCTTGGCGCTTGCCTGGCGCCGTGTGCTGCACACTTGGTACACGGATGACGACCCAGGCCTCGCTGCGACCATGGCAGCGCTCGACCGCGAATTGACCCGCGGTGGCAAGCTCGTCGCTCGCGCCGAGGACTTGAGCCGGCTGACTTCGCCACTCATGTCGATCGCGCGTGCGCTGGTCGAGCGGCGCCGCAGCCGCTCCTATCGCGACACGGATTCGCAAACGCAGCCGCCGCTGTGACGCCGCGGCTTCGGTCGCGTGGAGCATGTCCCGGAAAAGTTGATCGACCTTTCCGACAAAGGACATGCTCCAAGCTTTTGAGTCGAGCCGACTTGTCCCGATCGAATGGATCGCTTTGCGATTCATTTCATCGGGATCGGCTTTAGCGGGCCGTCGTCATGCCTCTCTCCCCGAGCTGGGCCGACATCGCGCTGCGCCTCCTTCTCACCGTGGTTGCTTGCGGTGCGATCGGTCTCGATCGCGGCGTGCGCGGCCATGCTGCAGGCCTGCGCACCACGATGCTCGTCGGTCTCGCGGCATCCGTTGCGATGATCCAAATGAATCAGCTGTTGCCGGTCTCGGGCAAGACGCCCGAATCCTTCGGCGTCATGGATATGATGCGCCTGCCGCTCGGCATATTGACGGGCGTCGGTTTCATCGGCGCCGGCACGATTCTGCGCCGCGGCGATCTCGTGACCGGCGTGACGACGGCGGCGACGCTCTGGATGGTCACCGTCATCGGCCTGTGTTTCGGCGGTGGCCAGCTCGGCCTCGGCATTGTGGCGACGCTGATCAGCGTCTTCACCTTGGCTGTTTTAGACGTTTTCGACAAACGCATGCCGCGCAAGCAGCGCGGCATTCTTGTCGTCGCGTTAGCGCCCTCGGCGGCCGCGATCAGGAGCGTCAGCGACATTATCGGGCCGCACGGCTATTCGGCGCAATTTTTTCGTCAATGCCGTGACGACAATAATGCGCAGACGCATCTCTGTTTCGAAGTTACTTGGAATGGGTCTGAAGAGGCCGGACCGCCGCTCGATCTCTTCGAGATCCTTGCGCAGCATTTTACGATCGTCTCTTTCGAGCTCGCCGCCGAACTGCCGCATTAGAGCATGTTCCGAAAAAGTTGCACGACTTTTTCGATGAGAACATGCTCCAATCTATCGAGCTGGAGCATCTTCTTCTCGCTCGGATGATTCTATCCGAAGCGGAAGATGCTCTAGTTCACGCGGCAGACACACAGCATTCATAAAGCCGTGATTGTTTTTCCCATGACATTGTTTCATTCGAAGGCTTTTCGATGGCGATCGACATTCTTGTGCATGCCGGATCCGATGACGCATTCATCGCGTGGCGCTCGGACTTTATCGCGCAATGCCGCGGCTTCGCTTTACGCCGGCGCGTGAAACATGGGCCGCATAGCGCCCAAAGCCCGAACACTGTCGGAGAGCCCGACAAAAACGGCTTTGTTGAAGAGATCGTCGCGAGCTGGGTCGGTTTCGCCGATGGGCCGGATGTCGCCGAAGGCACGCGTGAGCCGACGACCGTGTGGCCGATCCAAAAATATCTCTGGTCGGATTTCGCGGTGCGCGCCGGCGATGTCGTTTCCTATCAGGTCAGCCCGATGCTCGGTCCGTGGAATGCGCTCAAGGAAAACCAACATCTCGCCTCGGCCTGGAGCAAGCCGGTAACCATCGGCGCCGATACGGCGGGCAATATCTCGTGCTTCTTCAATCGCGGCATTGTCGCGAGCCAATGGCTGGCGCGGCTGCTGCCAAGCAATTCGGACCCGAAGAAGGACACGACGGAGAAGGGCGCGAGGCTAACCAAGATCATCGCCACGGTCGGCGATCCGACGCGGAATTTTCTCGGCGGTCCCGCCCGCGAAAAGCTTGTCGAATTGCTGCAGGATGCCAAGACCTCGAAAGGGCATATCTATGCAGCGTTGTTCGAACTCGACGATCCGGAGCTCGTTTCGCTGCTGATCGCGCTGCGCAAGCGCGCCCATGTCGTGCTCGGCAATGGCAGCGTGAAGAAGAAAGGCCAGGACGAAAACGCCGATGCACGGCAGGAGATCGCCGACATCTGCGATATCCGCAACCGCTTCACCGCGCCGCGCGCGCTCGCTCATAACAAATTCATGGTGATCTGCGATTCCGCCAAGACGCCGCAAGCGGTTTGGACCGGCAGCACCAACTGGACGAAATCGGGCCTCTGCACCCAGGCGAACAATGGGCTGCTGGTCGAAAGTCCGTCGCTCGCTTCCGCATATTTCGATCAGTGGACGGCGCTGTCGAAGGCCGGCGACGCGACGCCTGAAAGCTTGCGCCAAGCCGATGAGACACCGCGGCATCCGGCGCGCAACAAGAACGTGACACTGTGGTTCACGCCCATGCACGATCAATTGGATCTGGAGCAGGCCGGGACGCTCATCGCGAACGCCAAAGAGGGCATTCTCTTCCTGATGTTCAATCCGGGGCCGCGCGGCACGCTCTTGAACGACATTATCGAGCTCGCCTCGCCGTCGAGCCCGAATTTCAGTCCTGAGCTTTATATCCAAGGGGTCGTCAATCAAAACCCCGGCACAACCAAGAACCCCGTCGTTCTGTTCAATCGCGGCGACCGCATCGAAGCCAATGCCGATGTCGTGCTGCCCGCGGCGATCGACGAGACGACGAAATTTTGGGTGAGGGAGCTGGAGAAGCTGCCGCGCGCCCATGCGATGGTGCACAGCAAGGTCATCGTCATCGATCCTTACGGCGATCATCCCGTGGTGATGACCGGCTCGCACAATATGGGGCCGAAGGCGAGCGGCGTGAACGACGAGAATCTCATCATTATCGAGAACAATTCCGATCTCGCCAGCCAATATGCGACGAAGATCATGGAGATCTACAATCAGTATCGCTGGCGCCAGTCGCGCAATTCGGGGAAGACGCACTGGGCGGGCCTCGCCGATAATGACGCCTGGCAGATCGGCGCGCCCGGCGCCGACGCCAAGACTCAGTCCTATGACAAGCGGCGTTTGCGCGAGCTCGATTTCTGGTTCGGCAAGGATTGAGGCTTGCAACTCGACGCGGGCAAGCCGACCTCACCCCGCCTCCTGCCTCAACGCATCGATGAGTTCGGCGCTGGTGACCATGACTGTGTCGCCCGCATGCCGCAGAGCGGCGAGTGCATGTTCTGCCGCCGCGGCATTGCCGGCGCCGCAGGCGTCGGCGACGAGTATCGGCACGAAACCAAGATCGGCCGCTTGGCGCAAGGTGGGATCGATGCCGACCTCGGTGGCGATTCCGCAGACAATGATAGTCGACAATCCGCAGTCGCGGAGAGCCTCGGCAAGATGCGTTCCCGCGAAGGCGGACATTGCGAATTTGTCGAGCACCAGATCGTCCGGAGCGGGGGCCAATTCCGGCGCGATCGCGCTGGCCGCCGCATCGCGGCCGAAAGGCAGTTTCACTTGCGCGGGGTCGGTCTGACGTTGCCAGCTCATGGCCGTCCGCAGTGCGGTGGCGCCTAGCCACGGGCGCGGCAATGAGAGGTGGCGCGTATAGGCGATCCGCATCCCGCGGGCCCGCGCTTGCGTGACGAGCTCCGCAATGAGGGCAATGATGCGGGCTGCCTCAGCGACCTGCCGGCAGATGCCGACCTGCATGTCATAGACGAGGAGCGCGGCGCGGGCGGGATCGACGAGTTCTGGCAGCGTTTGGGGCAGGCTCAGATGTGTGACGGTCCTCAACATGGGTTCGGCCTCCTTGCGGCCGTCCCGAGCGGCCGGCTATCCTGATAGCGAGGGTGGAGAGTCGCCTTCAACGCACCAAATGGTTCGTGAGCGGTAACGATATGAAACGGTTGAAGGCGCGCTACGGCTGCCCGGTCGAGTTCACGCTCGACGTCCTCGGCGGTAAGTGGAAGGCCGTGATTTTGGCGCGGCTTAAAGAGCATCCGCTGCGCTACGGCGAGCTCCGCGCTTTGGTTCCGGGACTCTCTGACAAGATGCTGACGCAGCGGCTGCAAGATCTCCAGGCAGCCGGTTTGGTCGCGATCGAAAAGGACCGTGAGAAGCACCGCGTCTATGCGCTGACCCCGCGCGGCGACAGTCTCCGACCGGTCCTGCAAGCGCTTTTTGACTGGGGCAGCCAGACGGCGTCGATCGATGGGATCGCCGTCACATCAGCGAATTTGCGGTAGGCCCGATCGTGCAAAGCGGGCCAACTGCTCGGTCCACTTCATCGCTTCCTGGCTAAGTGGAAAAGACTTAGGCAGTGGCTGCGCGTTCCAATGCGGCGATATCCAGTTTGACCATGCCCTGCATCGCCGCAAAGACGCGCGCGCTGACGGCGGGATCGGGATTGGCAAGCAGGCGCGGCAGAACCTCGGGGACAATCTGCCAAGGGACGCCCCAGCGGTCGCGCAGCCAGCCACACACGATTTCAGCCCCGCCGTCCGCCGTAAGGGCAGCCCATAGTCGGTCAACCTCGCCCTGATCAGCGCATGTCACGGAGATTGAAGCCGCGGTTCCGTAATCGGCGGGCGTGCCGCCATTGAGTGCTTGGAATTTTTGGCCGGCAAGCGCGAAGCTGATCAAGATGACCTCTCCAGCTTTGCCCCCGGGCCACGCCGCCGGCGCGCGCAGGATGCTCTCGATCTCGGAATTCGGCACGAGTGAAACGTAGAGCCGCACGGCTGCCTCTAAGTCCTTACCGAACCACAGGCATGTACTCACTTTGGACATGTCGTTTCTGCCTCTGCTGCAAAGAGATTTCAAGATTGGCACGGCTCTCGGGGCAAAATGTGGGCGGCGGCTTTGCGTCCGTCTCGTTGGTTCGGAGAGGCCGCTTCCCCTGAAACGGGCATTCCGCACCGCGTCCTTGGCCGCAAGCTCATCGAAGGTTTAGGCCTGCGCCACCTGTACTTCTTCAGTAAAGGCACGCACGCGCTCGCGGATCATTTTCGTCTGAACAGACACATCGGCTGCCGCGGTATTCAGCTCAGTCGCAGCATGCGCGGTTTTATCGGCAACCGCTTCGATGTGGTCGATGGCTTCGTTCACTTGGTTTACGCTGCTTGCAACCGCATTGACGTTGCCGGCGATCTCGCGTGCCGCAGCGGCTTGCGCCTCTACCGCCGTCGCGGTGAGCAGCGCATAATCGTTAAGCTTTCGAACCGTGCGAGTGATCGCCTGAATCGCTCCGACGGAACGGCCCGTCGCACTCTGAAATGCGGCGATACGGGTCGCAATATCGCGCGTGGCTGCCGCGGTCTGACCCGCCAACGCCTTTACCTCCATTGCCACGACGGAGAAACCACGGCCCGATTCCCCGGCTCTCGCGGCTTCGATGGTTGCGTTGAGGGCGAGCAGATTCGTCTGCTCGGCAATGCCGCTGATCAGGTCCGTCACCTTACCGATTTCTTGAGCGACGGCGGCCATTTCGTCGATAGTCGCATTGGTCAGCTCCGCCTCGCTAACGGCTTCGCCAGTGAGCCCAGAAGATTGCGCCGCATGCGTGCCGACTTCGCTGATCTTCTGTGCGAGCGCCGTGCCGGCGTTTGCCGCGCCATCGATCATACTGTTCGTCTGCTGCGCCGCGACGGCAAGCGCGACGGTTTGCGCGCGCGTGCGGGTCGTATCCGAATCCAGGCCGCCTGCGTTCCTTTGCAGGTCCTGTGCGGCCGCATGCAGACGTTCGATGGAGGCGCCCATCTCGCGCCTGAAGCGGTCGAGTAGAGTGCCGATCCGCTCGGCCCGACGGATCTGCGCGGCGAGCTCGTCTTCGCGTTGTGCCGCGATGGCCTTCAGTTCCGCCGTTGCGATCTCGACCTCGTGCTGGGTCGCGCTCGCGTAGTATTGCACCTGGTTGAAAGCGCCACGGATGACGCGGCCGATGCCAATGAGCATCGCGGTTTCGGCGACCACAAAGAGCGCGTGAACGAGGACGCGCGCAACATCGGTAGGACCCGAATATATCGCGGACGGTAGCAACAGGTCGAGGCTCAGGTGGTGTAAAGCGATCAGCACGCTGGCGAAAATCAGGACGCGCCAATCGCAAAAGCCAGACAACATCGCGAGTACCGCGAAATAGTAAAAATGCATTTCGACTTGCCAGGGGTGCCCGCTAAACGCGTAGACGAGCAGCGAAGTCTGGCCGATGAGCGTGACGGCAAGCGCGAAGGCGATGACCGTGATCGGGCGGCGCGTTATAGAAAAAGCGATGGGAAGAGCAGCGAAAGCCGCGGCCGCTAACATAAAGCTGCGAGGATCGCGGCCGATAGACCAGCAGATCAGGCCGAGAATGGGAACATGCGCCACGGCAAGCGCCGTCAGGATCCGCGCCACAGCATTTTGAAACGTGTCGAAATCGTTCATGGCAGAACCGAGAGGCAGGCTGATAGAACTTGCGGATCGACGACAAGAAGCGCGCCTTTTCCAAATGCGCGCGATTGATAGTCGGCGCTCTCTGGAACGACCACCACAATAAATGGGCGCTTGCCATAGCGCACGAAGCGCCCTCCCGCGGATACGGCGCGGATCAGGGCCGAACTACTATCGGTCCACGGAGCAAAAACAACGGCAACGCCATCGGCCGGACGGCGGGGCTGAAGAGCAATGCGGGCAGTCACGTAGAGACTTCCGGCAGCCATCACTGTGATGACGACCGCGTCGAGAAGCCGGGCATGCTGAACGCTGCGATTCGACATCCGCTTTAAGCCGCAGAACTGATTGATCTTAGCGATATGGCGTAAAGAATAGGTTATCGGCGCAGCCCCATGCCATCTGGGCGCGAAGCAGGGATGCTGCGCAAGGAGGTCCCCACCGACAAACGGCAGCCGCGTCAGCCTCACGGCGGACGCGGGGCACGAGCTCCGGGGTGTATCTTTTTGCCAACGGGCTATTCGGGTAAAGTTCGGGGCAAGGTCATTATTTCTGTCCTTGACCGCCAAGCGTCGTGAGCGAACTCTCAGGTCAATGATGAAATCCCGCGTCAAACCTTCACCACCAGCCCGTCCGGCATGCGGGGCGCAGCCAATCGATCGGGGACGCAACACGATGGGCGTCGTTACCGTTACCACGCTGTTGAATCCATCCAGCCTGTTCAATGCTCAGAATCTGGCTCTGCTCGGCCTGGCCGCCGGTGCGGTTCTGATGCTTATTTCCGCGATTGCCCTCGTTCGTTTGACCAACACGAAACGAGAGCTGGCGGACAAGACCGTCGCCGAAGCGAATGAACGCAGTGATCGCGCGAAAGCTGAAGCCGCGGCGGCGAATGAACGCGTTGCCATGATGTTGCAGCAGCTACGCAAGGCTGTGGAACTGAAATCGGCAAAACCATCCGTGCAAGGACAAAGTCAGGCGGCACCGGATAACAGCGATCCGAGGCGTATAAGTGCGGAGGAACACGATAGGATCGTGGCGGCCATGAAGGGCCATCAGCTGGCGGTCACCGTTATGACCGTCAACAATGACAAGGAGGCCGCGCAATTCGCCGCTGAATTGGCCAAAACGTTTCGCGACGCCGGTCTAACGGTCAACACATCGACAAGTCTTTTTGCTACGCCCTTCGAGGGCTTGGGCATGAGCATGACATCATCCGATGCGGGGATGCGTCTCTATACGGCCCTTCATGCGATCGGCTACAAACTGCAAGATCTTCCAAAAAGAGATCCCATCATGCTCTTCGTTGGACGCAAGCCTCAAACTCAATAAGAATGCCGACGCAGCAAGCGCCGCACGCGGTTCGATATTTGATGCGATTTCATTTCACGGAGGCGTACTATGGACTCCCCAATTGACATTCGGCATCGTACACGGCGCATCCGCAATTCTTTGTCGGGAATGTCACGCCGCTGTCTGCTTGCATCACTGGCCTTTTCAATTTTAGCGTTGTCCCATGCGGGTGCCTTGGCGAAGAAGCCGTTGTGCTTTCATTCCGAACTGCCGCCTTTATCCCAATTGTTGCTGAAGCCGCCCGCCGATAACAGCACCGAGACAAAGGCTGAACTTGCCGAACTCCAGACTCTCGAAGCGTCGCGTAGCGCCGAACAGGCCGAGCATGCCGAAGGCGATCACAAGCGATCGATCAAAAGATTTCTGGGTGAGATGGGCATCAAAGTAGACAACGATCAACTGGGTGACGCGGATCAATTCTTCGAGTGTGTCCATGGCTCCGTCGAGGAAGCCGTCGAACAGGCAAAAGACGGATTTCGGAGAACACGGCCCTATAAGCTTCCCGACGATGGGCTTCACCCTCTCAAACAAGTAAAGCCGGACGATTCTTTTTCGTATCCTTCCGGCCATGCTGCATATGGCGCCGCCGTCGGTCTCATTTTAATCGAGATGGTTCCTGAGCTGCGCGACAAAGTCTATGCGCGCATCGAGGATTTCGGTTTCAGCCGCATGGTCTCGGGAGTTCATTTCCGCAGCGATGTTTATGCGGGTGAAATTGCGGGAGCTGCGGTCGCCGCTTCCCTCCACCAAGACAAGGTTTTTCGCGCCGATTTTGAAACAACCAAAGCCGCCCTTCGCAAAGCCCTTGGCTACTAGGCGGCCGTGGCGTGGCGTTATGCCTTTGCGGCCGCTAACGGCCTAATAAGGCGGCGCACGGCGCACGCGTTGTTCGCGCGCCGCTTCTGTCCACCACGCAAGATCATCGGCAAATCGCGGGAAGTTCTGTTCGAGCGCCTTCCCGCCCTCGCCAATTGGCAGAGAATTGGCATCGAGCGTCTGCGTCATCGGCCCGATCGCGAGCGTGGTCGAGACGACGACCATGCCCATTTCCGATAGAATGCCGTGCCAAGTGGTCGCCGCACGTACGCCTGAAAAGCGTCCGGCCGAATAGCTCGCGATCGCCGCCGGCCGCCAGAACCACTCTTCGAGGAAATGGTCAGTCAAATTCTTGAGCCCCGGCTGCGGACCCCAATTATATTCGCCGGTCACGAAGATGAAGCCGTCGGCACGGCGGATTTTTTCGGCCAGCGTCTCCAGCGCTTCCGGTGCGCTGCCTTTCGGATATTCTTTGTACATCCGATCGAGCATCGGCAGTCCGATCTCTTTCGCATCGATAAGCTCGGGCGCGGCGCCGCGCTGGCCGAGGCCGTGCACGATGTAATTTGCGAGTCTGATGCCCAGGCGATCACGACGGTAAGATCCGTAAAAAACAAGGATATGATCTGACATGATTGCTCCCGCTCGCAAATGTCGGAATCCGCAGGCGCTTCGCAGAAAATTCTATACGCGTTCTACCATCCGGATTTATTGTGGCATTCATAAAACACCGCTCAATCATTCCCGATGAGAAGCTGCCGTGTGCCCCTAAAGCTCGTCTTCGACGGGCACGGCTCTTGCGCGCTTCAGCATCAATGCGCGCTCTCTATTGTTTTGCGCAAGTGCGGCGGCGCGTTCGAACGCGGCCCGCGCTTCGTCGTGCCGGCCGAGTTCTTCGAGCAGATCGCCGCGCACTGCAGGCAGGAGGTGATAATATTTGAGAGCCGGATCGCGCGTCAGCGGATCTGCTATGTCGAGACCGGCCTGCGGTCCGAAGGCCTTGCCCATCGCGACGGCGCGGTTCAATTCGACCACGGGCGAGGGCATCACTTGCCCGAGCGCGGCATAGAGGGCCGCGATGCGGACCCAGTCGGTCTGTGCGGCCGTTGCTGCGCGCGCATGACAGGCGGCGATGGCAGCCTGCAGCGTATAGATGCCGGCCTTACCGATCGTTTCGGCTCTGGCGAGCGCGGCGAGACCATGCCGGATCAGCACATGATTCCAGCGTGCGCGGTTCTGATCGGGCAGCAGGATCGGCTCGCCATCGACGCCGATGCGGGCGGGAAAGCGCGAGGCTTGCAGCTCCATCAGCGCAACAAGTCCATGCACTTCAGCGTCGTCCGGCATTAAATGCGCGAGAATGCGGCCGAGCCGCATCGCTTCCTGGCAGAGCTGCGGGCGCATCCAGTCGTTGCCGGCGGTCGCCGCATAGCCTTCGTTGAAAATCAGATAGATGACCTCCAGCACCGACGGCAGGCGTTCGGCCCGCGCCGCGCCGCGCGGCACTTCGAAAGGCACACTGGCCTCCGACAGCGTGCGTTTGGCGCGCACAATGCGCTGCGCGATCGTCGGTTCGGCCAGGAGGAAGGCGCGGGCGATTTCATCCGTCGTGAGGCCGCCAAGGAGCCGCAATGACAGCGCGATGCGCGCTTCCTTCGTCAAGAGCGGATGGCAGGCGGTGAAGATCAGCCGCAGCAGATCGTCGTCGACGTCGTCGGGATCCTTGATTTCCGGCGCTTCCGCGACGGCATCGCCCATCAGCAGGTGCTGTTTATCCGCCATCAGTTTGTTGCGCCGGATCATGTCGATGGCGCGGCGCTTGGCGACGGCGGTCAGCCAGGCGCCGGGATTGTTCGGCACGCCTTCTTCCGGCCATTGCGCCAGCGCAGCGACAAGTGCCTCCTGCGCCAGATCCTCGGCCAGGCCGACATCGCGGACCATGCGGGTCAGCGATGCGATGACTTGCGCGGATTCAATCCGCCATATGGCATTGACGGTGCGGGAAAGCTCGGGCGGCATGGCCGTATAAGACCATGCCGCGCAGGCCCGGCAAGCTTATTTGCCCAGATCTATCTGCCCAAATCTATTTGCTTTTGCCGATCTTCTCCAACAGCTCGCGCTCCTGCTGCGCGACTGCGGGGCCGAAATCCTCCGGCTCGTGGACCCGACGGAGCTCGATCACGTCGCCGGGCGCCGCCGGGACACGCCGCGCCCATTCGACGGCTTCCTCACGCGACTTCACCTGGATCATCCAATAGCCGCCGATGACCTCCTTGGCCTCGGCAAAGGGACCGTCGGTCACCTTGGGCTTGCCCACCGCGTCAAAGGCGACGCGCACGGCGGTTTCCGGCCGATGCAGCCCGTCCATCGCCAGAAGCACGCCGGCCTTCTGCAGCTCCTCATTGAATTTGCCCATTTTTTCGAGGGCTTTCGCGGACGGCATGAAATCCGGGTCGGTCGACTTCTGATACACGTCCGGGATCATCATCATCATGAAACGCATGGTCTTTCTCCCTTATGGATGCCCGGGCGCTTGCCGGTTCCGCTGACACGTCGAACGAGGGATGCCGGAATCGACAGCGTTGGAAATTTTTTTAAGGCGCAGATCTCTGCGTGCCAGCTTAGACGATCGCGCGGCGATCCGGCAGAGGCGGAGGCAGCGGAGCTTCCGCCAGGCGCAGTCCTCAGGCGTAGTCGTGGGGCGCAAAAGCCCAAACAAAAAGAGCGCCTTGTGGGGCGCTCTTTTGCAAATATGAAATCGCTGTCAGGCGGCTTTCTGCTTCGGCTTCACTTCCGCCGAATAGTCTTCGACGAAGGTGCGTGACAAAGCGCCAGGCGAGAATTTGTAAGGCCCGATTTCCGAGACGGGCGTCACTTCCGCGCCGGTGCCGCAGATGAAGCATTCGGAGAAGCCCGACAGTTCCTCCGGCATGATGCGCCGCTCGGCGATTTCGACGCCGCGGCGGCGGGCAAGTTCGATCACCGTGCGCCGCGTGATCCCGTCGAGGAAGCAGTCGGCGATCGGCGTATGCAGCACGCCGTCCTTAACGAAGAAGATATTGGCGCCGGTGCATTCGGCGACGCGGCCTTGCCAGTCGAGCATCATCGCGTCGGCATAGCCCTTCCGCTCCGCCCGATGCTTCGAGGTCGTGCAGATCATGTAGAGGCCGGCCGCCTTGGCGAGGCTCGGCGCGGTCTGCGGATCCGGACGGCGGTACTCGGCGATGTCGAGCTTGATGCCCTTCATCTTCTCGTTGACGTCGAACATGCTCGGCCAGGGCCAGACGGCGATGGCGACATTGATCGTCGAATTCTGCGCCGCGACGGCCATCATCTCGCTGCCGCGCCAGGCGACGGGGCGGACATAACAGTCCTGGTGATTGTTCTTGTCGACGACGAGCTGCTTGGCCGCATCGAGTTCGGCAATCGAAAAGGGGATTTCGAAGTCGAGCAGATTGGCCGAGCGCTTGAAGCGCTCCGAATGCTCGGTCGACTTGAAAATCTGTCCGCCGTAGGCACGCTCGCCTTCGAAGACGCAGGAGGCGTAATGCAAGCCGTGCGACAGGACGTGCAGCTTGGCGTCTCGCCACTCTACGAGCTTGCCGTTCATCCAGATGAAACCTTCACGCTGGTCGAACGGTATAACGGACATCAATCCTACTCCTTCTGGATCGAACCGGCAGGGCCGGGACCTTGACGGGTAACAATCTTGCTGAAATATGTCAATATAGCTGACTTAATCCGGCAAGGGCCTTATAGGCATACGTCAGTATATGAGTCGAGGTGAGCCTTCGATGGATTCCGAACACCGGGCAAAAGCAACGGAACTCGCGCGCCACGCCGACCGGCGCGCCTCGGAGGAAGCGAGTTCGGCGGAAGCGGAGCCGTTATTCGAGCTCATCGAGCTCTTGTTTTTCGCTTATCGCGATTTCGTCGGCGATGCCGACCGGCTACTCGAGACCTATGGATTCGGCCGCGCGCATCACCGCGTCCTGCATTTTGTCACGCGGCGCCCCGGCCTCACCATTGCCGAATTGCTCGACATATTGAGGATCACCAAACAAAGCCTCAACCGTGTGCTGAAAGAATTGCTCGATAAAGGTTATGTCGAATCGCGCGCCGGCCTTTCCGATCGCCGGCAGCGCCAGCTCTATCCGACGCAGAGCGGAACCGCGCTTGCGCTCGATATCGCGCGGCTGCAGTCGCAGCGTTTTGCCCGTGTTTTCGCCGCCGCCCCCGAATCGGCGCCGCAAGACACCATCGATTTTCTCCTGTCGATGATCGATCCGTCCGAAAGGGAAAAAGTTGCGGCGCTGGTCGGATCGGGCGCACGCTTCCGCACCGGTGCACAGGGGAGCCAACGCAGCTTGGACGATCGCTCGTGACAGAGACGCCGACCACAGTGGAGCCGCCGGTTCCGGCCGATGACGCCGCGCATCTGCTGATTGTCGATGACGACGCCCGCATTCGCGTTCTGCTGCAGCGTTATCTCGCCCAGCGCGGCTATCGCGTGACGCTGGCGGGCAATGCCGAAGAAGCCGCGGCTTGCCTGAAGAATTTCTCTTTCGACCTCATCATCCTCGACGTGATGATGCCGGGCCAGAACGGCTTCGACTTCGCCGCCAAGCTGCGCGCCGATTGCGGCGACCGCGCCATGGTGCCGATCCTGATGCTGACCGCGCGCAGCGAAACGGACGATCGCATCCAGGGCTTCGAAAGCGGCGTCGATGATTTTCTCGGCAAGCCGTTCGAGCCGCGCGAGCTTGCCTTGCGTGTCGCATCCATCCTGCGCCGGGCGCAGCCGCATCCGGTTTCGACGCAAGTCACGCATGTGCGCTTCGGCTCGATGAGCTTCGATCTCGCGCGTGGCGAGCTGAAACGCGGCGAGGAGCTGATCCGCCTGACCGAGCGCGAGCGCGAGATGCTGCGGCTTCTCGCCGAAAATGCCGGCGAGACGGTCTCGCGCGAGGCGCTCGCCGGTCCGGGCGGCGCCGGCAATGAGCGCACGGTCGATGTGCAGGTCAATCGCCTGCGCCGCAAGATCGAACGCGACCCGGCCAATCCGCTGCATCTGCAGACTGTCCGCGGCGCCGGATATCGCCTTTTGCTCGACGCTTGAGGCTTTCGATGAGCCTCCTCACCATCCCGGCCTATCTGACGCAGCCCCGCTCGCTGTGGCGGGCGTTCACGCGCAAGCTGGCCTCGACGATGCCGAAGGGGCTTTATGCGCGTTCGCTGCTCATCGTCATCCTGCCGATGGTGATCCTGCAGACGGTTCTCACCTATGTCTTTCTGGAGCGTCACTGGCAGCTCGTCACGCATCAGCTCTCGACCGCACTGACCCAGGACATAGCGGCGATCATCGACATCTATGGGTCCTATCCGCAGGACAAGAACGACGAGAAGCTGATCCGCATCGCGCAAGAGCGCATGCATCTCGACATCGAGTTCCTGCCGAAGGGCCCGCTGCCGCCGCCGGTGCCGAAGCCATTTTTCGAGATCGTCGATACGGCGCTCTCGAATGAAATCCGCAAACAGATCGGCCGGCCTTTCTGGCTCGATACGGTCGGACGTTCGAACCTCATCGAGATCCGTATCCAGCTCGAACACACCACGCTGCGCGTCCTCGCCTATCGCAGCGCCGCTTATGCCTCGAATTCCTATATTTTCCTGCTCTGGATGCTCGGCACATCGCTGGTTCTCATCCTCGTCGCGATCGGCTTCCTGCGCAATCAGATCAAGCCGATCCTGCGGCTCGCGACGGCGGCGGAGGCATTCGGCAAGGGCCGCGATGCGCCTTTCCGGCCGCGCGGCGCCCGGGAAGTCCGCCAGGCCGGTGCGGCCTTCATCGAGATGAAGCGCCGCATCGAGCGCTCGATCGATCAGCGTACCGCCATGCTGAACGGCGTGAGCCATGACCTGCGCACGATCTTGACGCGTTTCAAGCTGTCGCTCGCTTTGATGGAGAACGAGCCCGAGACCGAAGAGATGCAAAAGGATGTCTCGGAGATGCAGCGCATGCTCGAGGCCTATCTCGCCTTCGCGCGCGGCGATGCGGGCGAGGCGGCGGCGCCGGTCAATATGCGCGATCTTCTCGACGTATTGCGCAGCGTTGACGAGCGGCACGGCCGTGCCGCGACCCTGGCCTATTCCGGCGATCACTTCGTCACCGTGCGGCCGGACGCCTTCAAGCGGTGCCTCGTCAATCTCGTCGCGAATGCGCAGAATCACGCCAAGACGATCAGCATCGATGCGCTGCGCGATCATCGCTTCCTGACGGTGAATGTCGATGATGACGGCCCCGGCATTCCCGCCGAATTGCGCGATGACGTCTTCCGGCCCTTCTTCCGCATCGATGCGGCGCGCACCCAGGACGAGAACAAGGGCGGCACCGGCCTCGGCCTCGCCATTGCGCGCGATATCGCCAGCTCGCATGGCGGCGACATCTATCTGAGCGACAGCCCGCTCGGCGGCCTGCGGGCGACGGTGCGTGTGCCTGTCTGAGGCTTCTGAGGTTTCAGGCGGCGGATGCGCCTGGACCATGGCCATGCCGGCTCAGATGTGCCTTCAGCCGCTCCAAAAGGCCGGCCTTGTGCTTGCCATACTGCAGGACTTTCGCCGCTTCGAGCGTGACGAGACCGCCGTCCATTATGGCGTCGAGCACCGGTAAAAAACTGTCGATCTTATCCGCGGTGTCGACGATCTCGATCACCACCGGCGCGTCATCGTGCAAATGGATGAGATGCATCTCATGCAGCCGCGCCGAATGACCGAAGCCGAGCGGCGCGCGCAGCACAGTGGCGCCCGCGAGATTCATCTCGCGCGCTTTCTTGACGATCGCCTGGTAGAGCGGCTCCTGGCCGCATTTGCTCGCGACATCGGTAAAGATGCGGAGCAGGACTGCCTCATGCGGCGTCTCCATGGCCGCCTCCTTGTTTCTATAGCCGTACCATCGACGTGGCCGTTTGTTCCTTTGTCGAGCTGCTGCTAAGCCGCAGCGCGGCGGCGCGGATAGCGGATCACACGAAGCTTTTCCAAAGTGACGAGTCCGCTCTCGATCATCTCTTGAAGCATCGGAAGAAAGGCGTCGATCTGCGCCTCGCTGTCGATGATTTCGATGAGCACGGGAAGGCGCCGGTCTGCGTCGACGGGTATCACGCTCCGCATATCCCGCGACCGGCCGAAGCCTTCGAGGCAGAGGAACAAAGTTGCGCCTGCCATCCCGCATTCGCGCGCCTTGGCGAGAATCGCGGCATAGAGCAGGCGTCCTTTATAGCGATCGTCCTCGCCGATAATGATGCGGAGCAGAACAGAGTCGGTGGGCTCGCGCATGGCCGCCTCCTCGTCGCGACCCGCCGGTGATCCTGATCACCTGATACAGCGTCAACATAGGCGGCTTCCGAGCGCGCGGCAATGAAAGAGCCGAGCGCCCAAAGTCAACAGCTTCTGCCTGCCGCATCACCTGCTGCCGCAATCGGCCCGAAGCGGAGGAAGGCAGCTATCGGGGGTTGAAGGCGGGTTGAACTCGCGCCGTTACTAAATTTACCTAGGTTCTTCCGAGAGCTGGAACCGAGCTGAACCATGCGCGTTTCGCTTGGCAATGTGGAGCGCAATAGCCATGGTACCTCAAGCTAGGGCGCAGTCGGGCGAGCTGCATGTCCTAGTTCTCGAAGATGAGGTGCTGATCCGCATCGCCATCTCAGAGGAGATGCGCGCCCGGGGCCTCAAAGTCATCGAAGCTATGAATGCCGACGAGGCTTGGTCCTATCTTCAGGCCGGCGGCCATATCGACGTTATCTTCACAGACATCTGTATGCCGGGCTCGATGAATGGGCTTGAGTTCGCCCACCGCGTCAAAGCGGCCTATCCCGAGATGGAGATCGTCCTCACTTCCGGACAGCGCATGGCGCTGGCTGGTGAAATGGTCGGACATTTCTTGCCGAAGCCCTATGCCATCGAACAGGCGGCTCGGTTTGTGATGAGCATCCTCGATGCCAAAAATCGAAACAGCTTCTGAGACCATTCACGATGGATGACGGCTGTATATTGATTGTCGAAAGCGATGTTTTGGTGCGCGCGCCGCTCGCCGAATATCTGCGCGAATGCGGCTATCGCGTGCTCGAAGCGGCGCATGGCGATGAAGCGCGCGCGATCTTGGTCAAGGAGGGATCCGCGGTCGACGTTGTGCTTGCCAATGTCAACGCACCGAAGGAGAGCGGCTTTACGCTGGCCACTTGGATTCGGCAGAGTTTTCCGACAATCGATGTGATCCTCGTCGGCACGGTCGCCGGGGCGGTCGAAAAGGCGGCCGAGCTTTGCGAAGAAGGACCGGCCGATACGGTCACCTACGATCACAAATATGTCCATGACCGTATCCGCAAGCTCCTCGCCGGCCGCGCCCGCGCCAGGGGTGAGCCGGAGTGAAGCCTCACAATCTTTGATGACGCAGCAGATGCGCTTGCTCAGAGAGGCTCAAAATTGTCGAGGAAGTACTGCTTCGCGACAAGCCATTGATCGGCGTGATCGGCGGGATTGCGCGCGATCATATCTCCCGTTTTGGGCGATCCAGCCTGTCGATCGGCATCAGAGAGGCTGACTCCAGCGACGTCTTCACCTTCCTCATAGGGGCGAAGCTCAGCGATTTCTTTGCGGCGGTATCGTTTGAATTCGCTCATGCGATTCACTTAGTCTTTCGACCGCCGCAAACAACCCAATCTGGGCAACAGCCACCACGGCCAAGAATCGCTGCCAGACCTGAGCCGAAACTCAGATCGACCAATCGCCCGTTTCGTCGAAATGCGGAATGACGTCGTGCGCCGCCAAATAGACCAGTACCTGCGTGGCCGCCTGGTCCGCCGTCCCGCCGTTGCGTCCGAGCGTTATCTCGGGCGCTTCGGGCGCCTCATAGGCCTGATCGACTCCGGTGAAATTCTTGATCTCGCCGGCCAGCGCCTTTTTGTAGAGGCCCTTCGGGTCGCGCTCGATACAGACCTCGCGCGGCGTATCGACAAAGATCTCGATGAACTCATCCGTGCCGACCGTGTAGCGCACGAGCTCGCGCTCGGCCCGGAACGGCGAGATGAAGGAGCAGAGGACGATCAGCCCGGCATCCGTCATCAGCTTGGCGACTTCCGCGATGCGGCGGATGTTCTCCACGCGATCGGCGGCGGAAAAGCCGAGATCCTTGTTCAGCCCGTGCCGGACATTGTCGCCGTCGAGCAGGATCGTGTGCATGCCGAGGCTGTTGAGCCGCGTCTCGACCAGATTGGCGACCGTCGATTTGCCGGCACCCGGAAGGCCGGTGAACCACAGCACGCGGGGGTGATGGTGCTTCAGCTGCACCCGCGCCTCTTTGCTGACGCTCAGCGTCTGCAGATGCACATTGGTGGCGCGCCGCAGCGCCTGGACGACGAGGCCGGCGGCAACTGTCGCATTGCTGAAACGGTCGATCAGAATGAAGGCGCCGGTGACCGGATTGTCGTGATAGGCGTCAAAGGCGACGGGCGCATGCGCAGCGAGATGGCAGAGGCCGACCCCGTTCAGGGTCAGCGTCTTCGCCGGGCATTCGGCCAGCGTATCGACGTCGAGCTGGTGCTTCAGCTCGGTCACCGTCACCGGCAGGGTGCGGGCGCCGAGCTTCATGAGATAGGAGCGGCCGGGCACAAGTTCCTGCTCATTCATCCAGATGAGATGAGCGGCAAATTGATCGGCAACGGACGGGCGTGCCTGCGGCGCGGCGAGAAGGTCGCCGCGGCTGATATCGACTTCATCCGTCAGAGTGAGGGTCACCGCATCTCCGGCGGATGCCTCATCGAGATCGCCGTCGGCGGTGACGATGCGGGCGATCTTTGATGACTTACCTGAGGCGGCGACGACGACGTCATCGCCCTTGCGTACGACGCCGCTGGCGATCGTGCCGGAAAAGCCACGGAAATCGAGATGCGGCCGGTTCACCCATTGCACCGGCATGCGGAAGGGCAGCAAGGCGCGCTGATCTTCGACATCGACCGCTTCGAGATAAGGCACGAGCGGGGCGCCTTTGTACCAAGGCGTCCTGGCGCTCTTCTCCGAGATATTCTCGCCAAAGCGCGCCGAGATCGGAATGGCAGCGAAGCTGGTGAAGCCGAGCGGCGCGGCGAAGGCGGTGAAATCCCGGACGATCGCATTGAAGACCGCCTCGTCGTAATCGACGAGATCGATCTTGTTCACTGCGAGAACGATATGTTTGATGCCGAGCAGCCAGACGATGGCCGCGTGCCGGTGCGTCTGTGTCAGCAGGCCCTTGCGCGCATCGACGAGCAGAATGGCGAGATCGGCATTCGAAGCCCCCGTTGCCATATTGCGCGTATATTGCTCATGGCCGGGCGTATCGGCGACGATGAAGGAGCGGTTCGGCGTCGAAAAATAGCGATAGGCGACATCGATGGTGATGCCCTGTTCGCGCTCGGCCTCAAGCCCGTCGACGAGCAGCGCGAAGTCCATATCGGCGCCGACCGTGCCGTGCTTCTTGGAATCGCGTTCGAGCGCCGCGAGCTGATCGTCGAGAATCAGCTGCTGTTCATAGAGCAGGCGGCCGATCAGAGTCGATTTGCCGTCGTCGACGGAGCCGCAGGTGAGAAAGCGTAGCGTCGGCCGCGCAAAACTACCCTGATCGGCCATGGATGCGCCCAGCGTTAGTTCCGCAACTTCGAGAGCCTTGTTCATCAGAAATAGCCCTCGCGCTTCTTTTTCTCCATCGAGCCCGATTCATCGTGATCGATGAGTCTGCCTTGACGTTCAGACGTGGTGGAGGACCGCATCTCCGCAATGATTCCGGAAAGCGTATCGGCGTCCGAGCGGATCGCGCCGGAAAGCGGATAGCAGCCGAGTGTTCTAAAGCGCACGCGCTCCAATCGCGGCGTCTCGCCGGCCTTCAGCGGCAGGCGTTCGTCATCGACCATGATGAGCGTGCCGCCGCGATCGACGACCGGCCGCTCCTTGGCGAAATAGAGCGGCACGACGGGGATCTCTTCCGCGGCGATATAGTCCCAGATGTCGAGCTCGGTCCAATTGGACAGCGGGAAGACGCGCATCGATTCGCCCTTGGCGATGCGCGTGTTGAACAGCCGCCAGAGTTCGGGACGCTGATTGCGCGGGTCCCACACGTGATTGGCGGAACGATGCGAGAAGATGCGCTCCTTGGCGCGGCTCTTCTCCTCGTCGCGCCGCGCGCCGCCGAAGGCCGCATCGAATTGATATTTATCGAGCGCCTGGCGCAGGCTTTCGGTCTTCATCACCTGCGTATGCAGCGCCGAGCCGGAGGCGACGGGCGAGATGCCGCGCGCGAGCCCCTCCTGATTGATATGGACCAGAAGATCGACGCCGAGCCGCTTCGCCGTCTCATCGCGGAAGGCGATCATCTCGCGGAATTTCCAGGTCGTATCGACATGGAGCAGCGGGAAGGGCAGTTTCGACGGATAGAAGGCCTTCAGCGCCACATGCAGAAGGACGCTCGAATCCTTGCCGATCGAATAGAGCATGACCGGCCGCTCGAATTCGGCGACGACCTCCCGGAAAATCGCGATAGCCTCGGCCTCGAGCCGCCGTAGATGCGGGGTCAGGCGACTATTTACGTGTGAAATACGTGCATCTTTAGAATTTACGTCCATCTCCGTTGTTTAACGGACGCTGCCTGGGGCTGCAACTCAAAAGAGATATGCGAATCGCGCCGCTTAACGTCGCAGCGTGAGCGGGCTGGACTTCAGCGGCAACGGCAGGCCCGCGGCAACGAAGATCACGTTCTCACAAACGGCGGCGAGCTTCTGGTTGAGGCGCCCCTGCGCGTCGCGGAAAGCGCGGCCGAGCGCCGTCTCCGGTACCAGGCCGAGCCCGATCTCGTTGGAGACGAAGATCACCGGACCTTTGAGGCCGGGCAGGCTCGTGGCCAGCGCCTCGCCGGCCGCTTCGACGTCCGCGTCCTTGAACATCAGATTGGAGAGCCAGAGCGTCAGGCAATCGACGACGAGCGCCGTATCGGGCGCGGCGGCCCTCTGGAGCGTGCCGGCAAGGTCGAACGGTTCTTCGATCAGCCGCCAGCGATTGCCGCGCTCGGCCTGGTGTTTTTTGATCCGCTCCGCCATCTCGTCATCGCCTGCCGTCGCGGTGGCGATCAGCAGCGGCGTCAGGCCCGAGTCCTCCGCGAGCTTCTGCGCATAGCGGCTCTTGCCCGAGCGCGCCCCGCCGAGGATGAGGGTGGATGTGTGTAGAGAAGTCACAGCTTCTGTTTCATGCTGATCGACGGCGGACATGCGGCCTTTGTTCTATATAATGATCCGCCGCGGGCGCCGGTGACAAGGCGCAGTTCCATCAGAGCGGCGGTCGTCGGCGATGAATCACATTACGAGATTTTGCGTTCTCGTCTTCTCCATCCTGTTCATCGCTGCACATATCAGTCGCGCAACAGCCGCGGACCGCATCGTCAACATCTATAATTGGAGCGATTACATCGCCCCGAACGTGCTGGAGGACTTCACCAAGGAGACCGGCATTAAGGTGGTCTATGACACCTATGATTCCAACGAGACCTTGGAGACGAAGCTTCTCGCCGGCAATACCGGCTATGACGTCGTCGTGCCGTCCGGCACCTTCCTCGAACGGCAGATCCGCGCCGGCCTCTATCAGAATCTCGATCGGTCGAAACTGCCGCATTATAGCGGCCTTTGGCCGGAGGTAATGAAGCGCCTTGCCGTACATGATCCCGGCAATCGCTATGCCGTCGATTATATGTGGTTCACGACGGGTCTCGCCTTCAATGTGCAGAAGGCGCATGAGCGGCTCGGCACTCTGCCGCTCAACAGCTGGGACATTCTCTTCAAGCCGGAACTGCTGAAGAAATTCGCCGATTGCGGCGTCTATGTGCTCGACAGTCCGGAAGACCTCTTCACCGTCGCGCTCAACTACCTGCACCTCGATCCGAATTCGAAGCGGCCTATCGATCTGCGCCGCGCCGCGAATCTGCTTTCGCTGATGCGGCCCTATGTGAAAAAGTTCCACTCCTCCGAATATATCAATGCGCTGGCGAATGGCGACATCTGCCTCGCCGTCGCCTGGGCGGGGGATGCCTTTCAGGCGAAGAGCCGCGCCAAAGAGGCCAATAACGGCATCGACATCGATTATGTGATTCCGAAGGAAGGCACGTTGATGTCGCTCGATTCGCTGGCGATCCCGGCCGATGCGCCGCATCCGGCCGAAGCCTATGCCTTCATCGATTATCTGCTGCGGCCGGAGGTGGCGGCGCAGAACACCAATGCGACGAATTTCGCCAATGGCGTTCTGGCTTCGAAGCCTTTCGTGTCGCCGGACATTCTGAAGAATACGGCGATCTACCCGGACGAAGAGACGATGAAGCGGCTCTTTACCGTGACGACCTACGATCAGGCGACGCAGAAAATCGTCACACGTGAATGGATGCGGGTGAAGACGGGGAAGTGAGGGTCGTTAGGGGCAATCCTTCCCCGGAACGGCGAAGGTGGCATTGGCGCGAAGCGGTCATGCCGGATGGGGTCCCCCACCCGGCCGCTTTTGCGGCCACCCTCCCCTTGAAGCGGAGGGATCTCACCTGAACCTAAAGGGCACGAAGTCTCGCCGTTCGGGATCGACAACGAGCGGCCGGTCGATCGGCGGCGCGGCGCGCTGCAGACAATCGAGCCGTTCGCAGAGCCGGCAGTTGACGCCGATCTGCGTCACCGGCCCATTGCGCAGGTCTAGTCCGTCGGCATAGACGACGTCCTGCGCATAAGCGATCTCGCAGCCGATGCCGAGCGCATAATGGCGCGGCGGCGCGAGATGACCGTTGACCGCTTTATTGGCTTGGCGGGCGACGCAGATGTAGCGGATGCCGTCCGGCATTTCCGCGATCTGCACGGAGGTGCGGTCGCCGATCTCGAAAGCCTCATGCACATTCCAGAGCGGGCAAGTGCCGCCGAACCGCGCGAATTGAAAGCGCGTCGAGGAATGCCGCTTGATGATATTGCCGGCGCGGTCGATGCGGACGAAATAGAAGGGCACGCCGCGCGCATTCGGCCGCTGCAAGGTCGAAAGACGATGGCCGACCTGTTCGAAGCTCGTGCCAAAAATATTGGCGAGCCGTTCGGCGTCATAGCGCATGGCGCGCGCCGCCGCGAGAAAACGGTCGTAAGGCATCAGCAGCGCTGCAGCAAAATAATTGGTAAGGCCGATGCGGGTGATCGTCGCCGCGCTCGCCGATTTGAAGGCGCCGCTCGAAACGATCTGCTCGATCTCGGCTTCCTGTTCCAGCAGGCCGATCTGATAGGCGACGAGAAAGGCGCGCGTCGCCGTGTCGAGACCTTCGCGCACCCATAGCACGCGGCCGATGCGATCGAAGCGGCGCATGAAGCGCGATGTCGGCTCGACGCGTTCGGCTTCGATGCGGACCTTGTGCTTGTCCAACAGATAGTCGGCGAGCCGCGTGCTCGGCGCGTTTTCGGCGACGATGAGTTCTTCCGCCAGCGCTTCGGCAGCGCGGTCGAGCGCGTCGAAATAATTGGCGCGATAATGGAAGAAGTCGCGCACTTCCTCATAGGGCAGCAGCACAGCCGGCTCTTCGTCCGTGCCGACGCGGCCCGAGGAGACGGCCTCGTTCAACAGCTGCGTGCGCTCATTGTTGCGGCGGAAAGAGAGATGCAGATTGAGGAAGGCGTGGGCGAACCACGGCATGTTCGCGGCGACCGCCTTCAGATCCTGAACATTGGGCGTAATGCTCGCGAAAATCGGGTCGGCCAGCGCCTCCTTCAGATCGTGGAGCAAATGCTCGGTTTCTTCCTGGGTGAATTCCGTGAGATCGATGGAAAAAGACTGCGCTAGGGCGAGCAGGACCGGAGCCGTGACGGGACGCTGGTTATTCTCAATTTGATTGAGATAGCTTGCTGATATCGCAAGCCTTTCGGCGAAGGCTGCCTGGGTCAGAGCCTGACCTTCGCGGAGCCGGCGGATCTGGGTCCCGGCATAGAATTTCTGTCGCATGGGAAGGTTTTGTAACATTGCAAATGCAAAATGCAAACAATTTGCAAAACGTCCCCTTTTCGCGAGATTCAAAAATCGGATTTCGTTACTGATCCCTTCCCGTGCCGCGTTTCAAGGCTGGAAAGGACGAACGATGACCGAGATGAGCCCGTTCAAAATGCATGTGTTGCGCGATGCTTCCGCAGTGGCAGGCGTTGTCGCAATCATTCATGCAGTGCCGCTGATGCGGCTCGGTTTCATCGAGGCACTCCGTAACACGCCCGTCTTCATGAAAAGCAAAGTCATCGGCTTTGCAAATTTGAGCGAAGCGGCCGACGTCCTCGCGGGTACAGGTGCGGGCGATGTCGTCATCTTGGATACGAATGCCTGGGGCTCTCTCGAAGGGCCGGGCGGTGCGCCGCAATTGCAGGCGTTGAAGGCGCGCGGCGTCACCGTCGGCCTCATTGCTTCTGCAGGTCGTGACGCGGCGAAACTTTTGTCAGGCCGCGGCATCGCCGGCCTCATCGCACCCGATGCGGAAATCGAGGCCGTCATCGCCATGGCGGAAGATCTTGCGGCGGGCCGCGCGCATTTCCAACAGAACGAGCCGCCGCCAGGCGTGCCGGCACGCCTCTCGCGTCTGTCGAGTCGTCAGTTCGAAATCCTCGAACTCATGACGCGCGGTCTTCTCAATAAGCAGATCGCTTGGGAACTCGGGCTCACCGAAGGCACAGTGAAGAGCCACGTCTCCGCTATCCTCGACAAGCTTGGGTGCGATCGGCGCACACAAGCGATCACTGCCTTTATGCAGTGCTTTGGTGTCGCACAGGATCGCGCTGCAGTCGCGTAAAGCACGTATTGGTATGCAATGAGTCGCGTACGCCAAGTGCCGGCGCAATGATGTTGCACGCCTGTGCCAGTGCTCGGAAAGCCAACGGTTTCCTAGCGTAGACGCGGGAACGATTGTCAGACGAGCGTCGTTTGCGAGCGATGCGCTGCGTTCGAAAGATGGTTTGATGTGCTTGCGTTTGGTCGACCATATGTGGCGATACGATCGACTCAACAAAAGCAAATTAAACATCAAAAAAATTGGCTAGACGCAGATTCGCCTTTCCCCTTTGATCGCGATGCGCATTGCGAAGCGAGAGCTTTTAGGATGGCCCAGGGATTGAATCAGACGACGGCCGAACGCGCTTCGCATGACGAAGCGGTTGCACGCTATCTTGCGTCGCTCTCGATGACGCGGGCGGACTATGCGCGCGAAATTGGTCAAGAGATTGGCCGAGACATTGATGATTCGCGCGCAAAACAGCCGCTCAAAGGCGACGCTGGGCGGACGAAAAACAACGTCGTCCGTCTGCCGGTCGCCTGGCTTGCGTCCCGCCTCGCGCGCCGGGATGATGTCGGCCGATTCGAGACCCGCCGACCCCAAGAGGGGATATCCCTGTCTCTGCGCCAGCGCTATTTCGACCGCGTCGAACGCGGTCAGATCGAGACCGATCCTGCCCAGGTGTCGGTCGTGCGGGCGCTCGATTCGCTCAGCGAGACGCTGTCCACCTATCGGCCGGTCCGCAAGGGCGCGGCCCTCGGCTGGCTTCTCGGCCGCGCCAGCGCCGCCCCGCCGCAAGGCATTTACATCTGGGGGTCGGTCGGCCGCGGCAAAACCATGCTGATGGACCTCTTCTATGAAGAGACCCAGATATCGCGCAAGAAGCGCATGCACTTCCATGCCTTCATGGCCGATGTGCATGCCCGCATTTTCGCCATGCGCCAGCAGATGAAAAACGGTCTGATGAAGGGCGACGATCCGATCGCGCCGGTCGCCGAGGCGATCGCCGACGAAGCCTGGCTCATCTGCCTCGACGAGTTCAGCGTCACCGACATCGCCGATGCGATGATCCTCGGCCGTCTCTTCCAATATCTCTTCCAGCGCGGCGTCGTTCTCGTGGCGACGTCGAATGTCGAGCCGGACGACCTCTATAAGGATGGTCTCAACCGCGCATTGTTCTTGCCTTTCATCACTCTCATGCGGGAGAAGATGAAGATCCTCGAACTTGCGGCGCGCACCGATTTCCGCCTCGAGAAACTCGGCCGCGAACCGGTCTATCTGACGCCGGCCGACGCCAAGGCGGAGGCGGCGTTGACGCGTGCCTTCTCGTCATTGACCGGCGTCTCGGAAGGTTCGCCGCTCAATCTCGACGTGCTCGGCCGCAATCTCTACGTGCCGCAAGCGAAGGCGCGCGTGGCGCGCTTCCGCTTCGAGGATCTTTGCGCAAAGCCACTCGGCCCGCGCGACTTCCTGGCAATCGCCGAAAACTTCCACACCGTCATCGTCGATAAGATTCCGGTGATCGGCGCCGATCAGCCGGATGTCGCCAAGCGTTTCATCATGTTCATCGACGCGCTCTATGATCAGCATGTAAAGCTCATTGCCTCGGCAGAAACCGAGCCGGCGGGTCTCTATCTCGGCACGACCGGGCGCGAGGCCTTCGAATTCACCCGCACCGTCTCGCGCCTGACCGAAATGCATTCGTCCGAATATCTGGCTCTGCCGCACGGCTCGGTCTCTTCTGTCGCCTCGGGCGATTCCACCGGCCTCGTTGAGACCTGACCCATGGCGCGCATCCAATCCGCCCCGCCGGAGACCCCGACCGACGCGCGCATACTTGCGCTTGCGGCCGAGCATATCCGCCGGCTCGGCGTCGAGCGCACCAGCGTCACGGGCATCGCCGAAGCGGCGGGCATGTCGCATGCGAATGTCTATCGCTACTACCCCTCGAAGATGGCGCTCTTCGAGGAGATCACGGCCGATTGGCTGAAGCCGCTCGAGGCCGGTCTACGGGTGATTGCCGACGCGCCCGATCCGGCTTTTGACAAGCTCGAACGCATGGTGCTTGCGATTCATCGCACCTATCGCGAGAAGCTCGAATCCGATCCGAAGATCTTCCGGCTTTTCGTCGACGCGGCAGAGAAGGGCGCGCCGATCGCGCGCCGGCACCGCAGCCGCATCGAGCTCGAATTCAACCGCATCCTTGAAGACGGAACGGGTTCGCACCGAACCGAGCTCAGGGACAGCAAACTTTGCCTGCTCCTTGTCCTCGATGCCTTGCATCGGTTCATCACGCCGGCGGCCGTTGCCCAGGACATCGATCAGCCGCGCCAGCAATTGGAGGAGCGGGTGGCCCGGGCGCTCGAACTGTTGCGGCTAGGCCTCGGCTTCGGCTTTCCGGATTACAAGTTACAAAATATGTAAACTGAAACTTTTCTTAATGCACGGGTATCCGATTGATATTTCCCGGTATTTTCAATTAACTCAGCTGTTTTCACCGCACTTTCTGCCGTTCGTCTAGGCATGCCTGCTCGCCGCCTCCCTTGCATCTGGCAGGGGAGTTGGGCAAAACCACTTGCAAATCGGGGAAACGAAGCCCAAGCAGAGGCTGGTGGTATGCCAAATACTGCCGCTCCGCGATCTCGCCATTGCAGATGCCCTTAAAGGCGCCGAACCGAACGAATAATCGATAGCGCAAGCTGGACTCAGCTCTGGAGCCAGGAATTCACATGGCACGTCATAAGATCGGACTGATCGGCGCAGGCCAGATCGGCGGTACACTCGCCCATCTCGCTGCTTTGAAAAATTTGGGCGATGTCGTCCTTTTCGATATCGCGGAAGGAACGCCACAGGGCAAGGCGCTCGACCTTGCGCAAGCGGGCTCGATCCACGGTTTCTCGGTCGATCTCTCCGGCAGCAATGATTATGCGGCGATGGAAGGCGCGGACGTTGTCATCGTCACCGCCGGCGTGCCGCGCAAGCCCGGCATGAGCCGCGACGATCTTCTTGACATCAATCTGAAAGTCATGGAAGCGGTCGGCAAAGGCATCAAGCAACATGCGCCCGATGCCTTCGTGATCTGCATCACCAATCCGCTCGACGCCATGGTCTGGGCACTGCAGCGCTCGACCAATCTGGCGCCGAAGAAACTGGTCGGCATGGCCGGCGTGCTCGATTCTGCCCGCTTCTCTCATTTTTTGGCGGAAGAGTTCAAGGTCGCTGTCGAAGATGTCAGCGCCTTCGTGCTCGGCGGCCATGGCGACGATATGGTGCCGCTGCTGCGCTATTCGACCGTCGCCGGTATCCCTTTGCCGGACCTCGTTAAAATGGGCTGGACGACACAGGCGAAACTCGATGCGATCGTCGATCGCACCCGCAAGGGCGGCGGCGAGATCGTCAATTTGCTGAAGACCGGCTCGGCCTTCTATGCGCCGGCCGCTTCGGCGATCGCCATGGCGGAGTCCTATCTCTTCGATAAGCGGCGCGTGCTGCCCTGCGCGGCGCATCTCAATGGCGAATATGGCGTCAAGGACATTTACGCCGGCGTGCCGGTCGTGATCGGCGCGAATGGCGTCGAAAAGGTCGTCGAGATTGCCCTCGATGAAGACGAAAAGAAGCTATTCGAGAAGTCGGTGAAATCGGTGCAGACCCTTGTCGAGGCCTGCAAGACGATCAATCCGGCTTTCGCGAAATTAGGCTGAGCGACTGCCGCGCCGATGAACGGCGCAACGAGAGACCAAAAAATGAATATCCATGAGTATCAGGCCAAGGCGATCCTGAAGGAATTCGGTGCCGCGATTTCGCCCGGCGTGGCGATCACCAAAACCAGCGAAGCCAAGGCGGCCGTCGCCCAGGTCAACAGCGCCGTCTATGTCGTGAAATCGCAGATTCACGCGGGTGGCCGCGGCAAGGGCAAGTTCAAGGAAAAGGATGCGGGCGAAGGCGGCGGCGTGCGCATCGCGAAGACCTCCGACGATGCGGTGGCTTTCGCCAGCCAAATGCTCGGCAAGACGCTCGTCACCGTCCAGACGGGACCGCATGGAAAGGTCGTCAACCGCCTCTATATCGAAGCAGGCTCGGCGATCGATAAGGAGTTCTATCTCTCGCTCCTCGTCGATCGTAACACGAGCCGGGTGGCTTTCGTCGTTTCGACCGAAGGCGGCATGGAGATCGAAGAAGTCGCGCATAAGACGCCCGAAAAGATCGTCACCTTCTCGGTCGATCCGGCGACCGGCATCATGCCGCATCATGGCCGCACCGTCGCCAAAGCGCTTGGCCTCACCGGCGATCTCGCCAAACAGGCGGAGAAACTCGTCGGCCAGCTCTATGCGGCTTTCATTGCCAAGGACATGGCGATGCTGGAGATCAACCCGCTGATCGTCTCGAAGGACGGCCAGCTGCGCGTCCTCGATGCCAAAGTGGTGTTCGACTCCAATGCGCTCTTCAAACATCCCGATCTTGTCGCTCTGCGTGATGAGACGGAAGAGGACGACAAGGAGATCGAGGCGTCGAAGTATGATCTCTCCTACATCGCGCTCGACGGCAATATCGGCTGCATGGTCAACGGCGCCGGCCTTGCCATGGCGACGATGGACATCATCAAGCTCTATGGCGCCGAGCCTGCCAACTTCCTCGACGTTGGCGGCGGTGCGACGAAGGAGAAGGTCGCGGCGGCCTTCAAGATCATCACCTCTGACCCGAACGTCAAAGGCATTCTCGTCAACATCTTCGGCGGCATCATGAAATGCGATGTCATCGCCGAGGGCGTGATCGCCGCGGTGAAGGAGGTCGGCCTCGAAGTGCCGCTCGTCGTCCGCCTCGAAGGCACCAATGTCGATCTCGGCAAGGACATTATCGCGCAATCGGGTCTCGATGTGATCGCTGCGGACGATCTCGACGATGCCGCGCAAAAAATCGTCGCCGCGGTGAGAAAGGCGTGAGCCCGTGTCGGCCAACCCGCGCTACCCGCCAGCGTGGGAGGAAGCTTTCGCCGGTTCCGGTGCTCCATGCGAGCTGTGCCCCTATTCAGAGGCGGAGATCGAAGAGTACCTTCAGTGGAATCACTTCAACTGGGCGCAAGACGAGCCTGTTTTGTCATTCCACTTTGTGGGCGTGGCGGGCGAACTTACTAGCTCGGAGCGCCGATATTGGGCGTGCGAACTTGCTGACGACCTGGGACGGAAATGGTTTGTTGTCGTCGGCAGCGGTCGAAGCCCCTCGCGACCGGATCGTTTCACCCGGCGTTGGATGCTCGCATTTGATGAAGACGATTGCGCCTCGCCGCAGCAACTTCTCGACAACGTCAATCGTGACCAACTCGAACATGATGTGCGGAACGCTTAGCTAATGTCCATCCTCATCGATAAAAACACCAGGGTCATTTGCCAGGGCTTTACCGGCAAGAACGGCACGTTCCATTCCGAACAGGCGATTGCTTACGGCACCAAAATGGTCGGCGGCATTTCGCCGGGCAAAGGCGGCGCGAAGCATCTGAACCTGCCGGTCTTTGATACGGTGCGCGAAGCGCGGGTGGCGACCGGCGCCGAAGCCAGCGTCGTCTATGTGCCGCCATCGGGTGCGGCTGATGCGATCTGCGAAGCGATCGATGCAGAAATCCCGCTGATCGTTTGCATCACCGAAGGCATCCCGGTGCTCGACATGGTGCGGGTGAAGCGGGCGCTGTCGGGCTCGAAGTCGCGTCTCATCGGACCGAACTGCCCGGGGGTCGTCACCGCCGGCCAGTCGAAGATCGGCATCATGCCGGCGAATATCTTCAAGCCGGGTTCGGTCGGTATCGTGTCGCGTTCCGGCACGCTGACCTATGAAGCCGTCTTCCAGACGAGCCGCGAAGGCCTCGGCCAGACGACCGCTGTCGGCATTGGCGGCGATCCGGTCAAGGGCACGGAATTCATCGACATGCTCGAATTGTTCCTCGCCGACGAGAAGACGCAGTCGATCATTATGATCGGCGAGATCGGCGGCGGTGCCGAGGAAGATGCGGCGCAGTTCTTGCGTGACGAAGCCAAGCGCGGCCGCAAAAAGCCGATGGTCGGCTTCATCGCGGGCCGCACCGCGCCGCCGGGCCGCCGTATGGGGCACGCAGGTGCCATCATCGCCGGTGGAAAAGGCGGCGCTGAAGAAAAGATCGCCGCGATGGAAGCAGCCGGCATCAAGGTCTCGCCCTCGCCGGCGCGGCTGGGCAAGACTTTGGTTGAAGTGTTGAAGCGTTGAGCATCAAATTTACAGGCGTTGCGGATGAAACGCGCTGAAAAGCGGATTTTCGCAAGCAACGCCTGAAAAACTTCGATTTCAGAACTTACATAGTGCTGCAGCCGACGATAAGAATGTCCGGCATCACATCTTCGCCATCGATGTGAGGGGAATCGAGAGCGTTATGACCTAAGTCGAGCCTGCCGATTAAGGAAAAATCTGGCATTAAACGCTAGGCATTTCCGCAGGGATTCTCGACCGACACGAGCCAGAGGCTCGGAGGATGATCATGGCACGCCACGATACGACCAATGGAGCCAATGGGTCCGCTTCGATAGCGGCGCGATCGCCGGCCAATAGCGCATTCGAGATGAGCTCCTTCCTTTATGGCGGCAATGCGCATTATGTCGAACAGCTGTATGAGCGCTTTCAGAAAGACCCCGGCACCGTCGACGCCGAGTGGCAGCAATTCTTCGCTGAACTGAACGACGATCCGGCTTCTGTCGCGCAGAATGCCAAGGGCCCGGCCTGGAAGCCCGTGCAAGTGCCCGCCGCGAACGGCGAGCTCGTCGCCGCGCTCGATGGCGACTGGTCGACACTCGAAAAATCGCTCGGCGACAAGATCAAGGCGAAAGCCGACGAGAGAGGCGAGACCGTCTCGCGGGCAGAGCTGCAACGCGCGAGCCGCGATTCGGTGCGCGCCATTATGATGATCCGCGCCTATCGCATGCGCGGTCATTTGCATGCCAATCTCGACCCGCTGGGCCTGCAAGCGCCGCGGGATCATGAAGAGCTGCATCCGTCAAACTATGGCTTCTCCGAAGCCGACTACGACCGCAAGATTTTCCTTGATCGCGTCCTCGGTCTCGAAGTCTCGACGATACGGGAAATGCTGCCGCTCCTGCGCCGCACCTATTGCGGCACGATCGGCTATGAGTTCATGCATATCTCCGATCCGGCCGAAAAGGGCTGGTTCCAGGCCCGTATCGAAGGCCATGGCAAGGAGATTTCCTTCACGCGCGAAGGCAAGCGCGCGATCCTGAACAAGCTGGTCGAGGCGGAAGGTTTCGAGAAATTCCTCGATCTGCGCTACACGGGCACTAAGCGTTTCGGCCTCGACGGTGCCGAATCCATGGTGCCGGCGCTCGAACAGATCATCAAGCGCGGCGGCGCTCTCGGCGTCAAAGAGATCGTGCTCGGCATGGCGCATCGCGGCCGTCTCAACGTTCTCAGCCAAGTGATGGGCAAGCCGCACCGCGCCATCTTCCATGAATTCAAGGGCGGTTCCTATGCGCCCGATTCGGTCGAAGGCTCGGGCGACGTCAAATATCATCTGGGCGCATCGTCGGACCGCGAGTTCGACAATAACCATGTGCATCTATCGCTGACCGCCAATCCCTCGCATCTGGAAATCGTCGATCCCGTCGTGCTCGGCAAAGTCCGGGCGAAGCAAGACCAACGCAGCGACAAGGTCGATCGCGCCGAAGTCCTGCCGCTGCTCATTCACGGCGATGCGGCTTTCGCCGGCCAGGGCGTCATCGCCGAATGTTTCGGCCTGTCGGGCCTGAAAGGCCATCGCACCGGCGGTTCGCTGCATTTCATCATCAACAATCAGATCGGCTTCACCACCTCTCCGCGCTATTCGCGCTCCTCGCCCTATCCGTCCG
>CAZXXA010000035.1:0-38197 GCA_964644615.1 uncultured Methylovirgula sp.
GCCTCGCGCAACACAAGGAGAGCTTCCTCTACAAGAACTTCGACGAGATATGCGACAACAAGCGCGCCTATGACATCACCTTCTCGCTGGGCGATGGTCTGCGGCCGGGTTCGATCGCCGATGCGAACGACCGCGCCCAATTCGCCGAATTGGAGACGCTCGGCGAGCTCACCAAGATCGCCTGGAAGAAAGGCTGCCAGGTGATGATCGAAGGCCCTGGCCATGTGCCGATGCATAAGATCAAGATCAATATGGAGAAGCAGCTGAAGGAGTGCGACGAGGCGCCCTTCTATACGCTTGGACCGCTGACGACCGATATCGCCCCGGGCTATGATCACATCACCTCGGGCATCGGCGCTGCGATGATCGGCTGGTACGGCACCGCGATGCTCTGCTACGTCACGCCGAAAGAACATCTCGGTCTGCCAGATCGCGATGATGTGAAGACGGGCGTCGTCACCTATCGCATTGCGGCGCATGCGGCTGATCTCGCCAAGGGCCATCCGGCGGCGCAGCTCCGCGACGATGCCTTGTCACGTGCGCGCTTCGACTTCCGCTGGCAGGATCAGTTCAATCTCGGACTCGATCCGGAAACGGCGGCGCAATTCCATGACGAGACGCTGCCCAAGGAAGCCCACAAGGTTGCGCATTTCTGCTCCATGTGCGGTCCGCAATTCTGCTCGATGAAGATCAGCCAGGATTTGCGCCAAGAGGCGGCGGCGATCGCTGAAGCCGAGAAGGGCATGGCGGAGAAGAGCGCCGAATTCCTTGAGAAGGGCGGCAAGCTTTATCTTGAGGCCTGAGCTGGATAACGCGTGGGATGCAAGTCATGCAAGTGACCGCATCCCGCGCGGCGCTCACCTGACGTCACCTGACTTAGATTTGAACCTGAATCAGATTTTAAAAACTGTCTCGAATTTTAGAATAGAATGCTCGCGTCTGCACAATCTTTGAAAGCAGATGCAAACTGTCGTCGCTTCTCGGGCTGTCTCGGCTTCCAAACTGTCTTGGCTTCGTTGTCTTTCCTTCATAATTTTTCCGATCCCTTCCATCGCGCGCGTTAACGCCGTTCGACGATTGCGCATCACCAAAAGCTGCTATAGCCTCCGGCACGAGATGTGGTCGTTTGCATCTGACGCATCTCCCAAAATATTTGATTGGCGAGCATGAATTTCTTCCCGCACTCTTCGACTTGCGGAGTGTGATGTTCGACGGAGGGTAAACGATGGATGACCTCGAGAACAAACAACAACAGATTCAAGCTGAGCTGAGCGGCGAAGGTGTTTCGCGTCGCGGCTTCATGGACCGCCTGAAAGTTCTGGGCGTCGGCTTTGGTGCGGCGTTCCTGCTCGGCGCCAAAGGCGCCGAAGCGCGTATCGCCGACACCGCGAGCCTGAAGTCAAGCAATCCGGCGATCGACGCTATTATCGGCGGCGACAAGAAGGAGCACGAAGCCGAAGGCGAAAAGCTGATCCAGGAAGCCTGGTATCGTCGCTTCTATCGCCGCTTCTATCACCGCTGGGGTGGTGGCGGGGGCTATCGCCGCTTCTATCGCCGTTGGTAATCCGCGGCCACTAGGCTTTTGCGGGACGGATGCTACTCCCCCGGCTCCGTCCCGGCTTTTTCGATAGATCCTTTGACAAATTTGTCCGTGTTTTGACGGTTTAAGCATCCGCGTTGTCGTCTGATCCGGCGCTGCGCGCAGCGAGGCGAAATGGAACGTTACGAGGTTCCGCAGGCCCCGATCAAAGCGAAGCACGGGGCGCTTCTCCCGGCCAATGCCGCCGTCTTCACCTTTATTCTCGTCAAGCTCGCGTCACGCTGCAATATCGATTGCACCTATTGCTATTGGTTCCGCGACGCCGAGGTCTACAAGAAGCCGGCCGTCCTGACGCCGGAAGCGGAAGACGCCTTCTGCGAAAAGCTCGAAGCGCATATCAAAGAGCATAAGCTCGAAAATTTCCTCGCAGTCTTTCACGGCGGCGAGCCGCTGCTGTTTCCGAAACACCGTTTCGTCGAACTGCTGAAGAAGCTCGACGCGATCGAGGACCGCACCCGCTGTCTCATTCACCGCGGCGTGACGACCAATGCGATCCTGATCGATGCCGAATGGGTCGAGATTTTCAAGAAATATGAGATCCTCGTCAGCGTCAGCCTCGACGGGCCGGCGGAAATTCATGATCAGGTGCGGCTCGACTTCAAGGGCAAGGGCACGCATGCGCAAACGCTGCGCGGCCTGAATCTTCTGCGCGACGCCGGGGTAGAACCCGGCGTCATCTCGGTCGCCAATCCGAAGACCGATCCGGCGAAAGTGCTCGCCTATATCGTCGACGAGCTCGGCGTCACCGGCTTCGATCTTCTGCCGCCCGATGCGAATCACACGGAAAATCCGCCGCCGATCGACGACTATTTCATCCGCCTCTTCGATGTCTGGTACGACAATTATGCGGCGCGTGGCGTCCGCATCAGCACGCTCGATGCGATGATCCAGGGCCTTGCCGGAAAAATGTCCGTCTCGGACACGATCGGTCTCGGCGCCGTCGAGACGGTGACGCTGATGACCGATGGCACGCTCGAACCGCTCGACGTGCTGCGCATCGCGGGCGACGGCAGCACGACATCGGACGCGAGCGTGTTCCACAATTCGCTGCAGGATGTGCAGAACGATCCGCGCTGGCGCACCGCCTATGAGGCGAGCCTCGATGTCTGCGAGACCTGCCGCAATTGCGAATATCTCGATGCCTGCGGTGGCGGCCATCTGGCGCAGCGCTGGTCCGCCGAGCGCGGCTATGACAATCCGAGCGTCTATTGCGAAAGCTGGAAAAACATCTTCAGCCACATCTGGGCGCGCATCGCGCCGACGTTGACCGTCGATGTGCGCGCGGCGAAGAAGGCCGGGGTCTGAGGCGCTACCGCCTCACAACGCAGGCTGAGCTTAGCCGGGACAGAAACTGCTCCAGCTGGCGGGACGCCCATTCCGCTCGGGCGGAAAATGCGTTAAACCCCCGGCCGTGGAAGACGCAAAACCGCTTTTCTCTTATCGCAAATACTGGGCGCACAGGTTCGGCACGGCACCGTTCCTGCCGATGAGCCGTGTCGAAATGGATGCGCTCGGCTGGGACGCCTGCGACATCATCCTCGTGACCGGCGATGCCTATGTCGATCATCCGAGCTTCGGCATGGCGCTGATCGGCCGCCTGCTTGAGGCGCAGGGTTTTCGTGTCGGCATTATTGCTCAGCCGGACTGGCAGAGCGCCGATCCGTTCAAGATCTTGGGCCGTCCTGTGCTGTTCTTCGGCGTCACCGGCGGCAATATGGATTCCATGGTCAACCGCTATACGTCCGACCGGCGGGTGCGGCGCGATGACAGCTATAGCCCCGAAGGCGCCGGCGGCAAGCGGCCGGACCGCGCCACGATCGTTTATGCGCAGCGGTGCCGCGAGGCCTTTCGCGATGTGCCGATCGTGCTCGGCGGGATCGAATCCTCGCTCCGCCGCATCGCGCATTACGATTACTGGTCGGATAAGGTCCGCCGCTCGATCCTTATGGATGCGAAGGCCGATGTTCTGCTCTATGGCAATGCCGAACGCGCCGTCGTCGAAGTCGCGCATCGTTTCGCGAAGGCCAAGGGCGCGGTGCCCGAAAAGCTCGACGATGTGCGCGGCGCCGTCCTGTTGAAGGACGCCACGCCCGACGGCTGGACCGAACTCAAGGCGGATGATCTCGATGAGACGGACGAAGGGGCGAAGAACATCGGCGCCCAAACCGTCATTCGCCTGCCGTCTTTCGAGCAAGTCGAGCGCGATCCGGAAGCCTATGCGCGCGCCTCCCGGGTTCTGCACCGCGAGAGCAATCCAGGCAATGCGCGCGCGCTCGTGCAGCGTCATGGAACGCGCGAGCTCTGGCTGACGCCGCCGCCCATCCCGCTGACGACGGCGGAGATGGATGCAGTCTATGAATTGCCCTATGCGCGGGCGCCGCATCCCGCCTATGGCGAGACGCGCATCCCCGCTTGGGAGATGATCCGCTTTTCAGTGACCATCATGCGCGGCTGTTTCGGCGGCTGTTCCTTTTGTTCGATCACCGAACATGAAGGCCGTATCATTCAAAGCCGGTCCGAGACATCGGTCGTCAAAGAGATCGCGGCGGTGCGCGACAAGACCAAAGGCTTCACTGGCATTATTTCGGATATCGGCGGTCCGACCGCAAATATGTACCGCATGGCCTGCAAGGACAAAGAGACCGAAGCGCTCTGCCGCCGTCCGGCCTGCGTCTATCCGGACATCTGCAAAAATCTCGATACGAGTCACGACAAACTCGTCTCGCTTTATCGCGCCGTACGGTCCGTTCCCGGCATAAAAAAGGTGATGGTCGCGTCGGGCGTCCGCTACGATCTTGCCGTCAAAAGCCCGGCCTATATCCGCGAGCTCGTGACCCACCATGTCGGCGGTTATCTCAAGATCGCGCCCGAACATACGGAAGACGGGCCGCTGTCGAAGATGATGAAGCCCGGCATCGGCGCCTATGATCGCTTCAAGGAGCTTTTCGATCAGGCCGCGCGCGAGGCGGATAAGAATTATTTCCTGATTCCTTATTTCATCGCCGCGCATCCGGGCACGACGGACGAGGATATGATGAACCTCGCTCTTTGGCTGAAGCGCAATAAATATAGGGCCGATCAGGTGCAGACCTTTTTGCCGTCACCCATGTCGCTGTCGGCGGCGATGTATCATTCGGGCGTCAATCCGCTCCGGCCGGTGCGGCGCGGCGGATCGGAGCCCGTCGAAACCGTCAAAGGGCTGCGGCAGCGCCGCTTGCACAAGGCTTTCCTACGCTATCACGATCCGGAAAACTGGCCCCTGCTCCGGGAGGCCTTGAAGCGCATGGGCCGCGCCGATCTCATTGGGCCCGGCAAGCATCAGCTCATTCCTGGCGGCCAGCCTGTCGGAACGGGGGCAGGCGGCGGCGAAGGGCGCCGCTTCGGTCAGAAACACAAAGCCCAGAAATTTATGACGAAGCGCGTGCATTAGCACGCTCTCCTTCTCCCGCCGCCTCTCTGTGCCGCTACGGCTTGATCTCATGCATCACCTGCCCATAGGCGATGAGCGTGAAGAGAGCCGTGCCTCCGACGATATTGCCGATAAGCACCGGGACGACGAAGCCGCCGAAGGCGAAATCCCATCCGGCGGCGCCGCTCAGCGCGAGAAAGAAGGCTTCTACGCTGCCAGCGATGATATGCGTGAAGCCGGCGGCGGAAATCAGATAAGTCAGCAGTGTGATGACAAAGAACTGAGCGGCATCGGCGCTCGGAATGAGCCAGACCATCGTTGCGACGAGAAAGCCGGCTGGAATGGCCTTGATGAGCATGTCGAAGAAACCATGTGCCTTCAGCTCCTGGCTGACGGCAAGCATGCCGGCGTGCAATTCCGGACTCAGCGCCGACGTATGAACGAAGAACAGCGCAGCGACAAACGTGCCGACGAAATTCGCGATGAGGACGATCGTCCACAGCCGGACGAACTGCCGAATTTTCTCCGCCGTGAAATTCGCGAACAACGGTAGAACCGCGGTGATGGTGTTCTCGGTAAAAAGCTGCTGGCGCGACAGCACGACGATCACGAAGCCGCTACAATAGCCGAGGCTCACGACGAGAGGGCGCCACGTCGCGTCCGGCAGATGCGTGTGCAGGATCGCTTGGGCAACGAGCGAGAAGCTGATCGACAGACCGGCGGCAACGCCCGACCACCACAGCGATACGGCAGGCCGCACCATCTCTTCTTCGCCCAGCCGCCGCACAATCTCATAAATGACGGGGGTGCGCGGACTGGAGCGCTCTTCGATGTCTTCGATCTCGCGCTCGGTAACCGCGACCACAGGCTCCGCCTCGTCGGGTGGAGAGGTCTCGGGCTTTTTGTCGCTTGAAAGAGGTTTCTTCGACATTGCGCCTTCAGTCGGATGGGGTGTGTGAAAAATCGCACAGCAAGCGCAACAATGTCGCCTGTCATTGGTTGCCGGCTGCGGCAGGTTTTTCTAAGGCCTTCATCTTGCCAGGCGGGATCGGCTATATCCGTAGCTGCGGCAAATGAGAGACGGGTCATGAGCGAAAAGACGATTGCGCCTTACGGCACTTGGGTGTCGCCGGTGACGCCGCAGCTCATGACGGAAGCGGCCATCGGCCTCGCGGCTCTCGCCGTCGATGGCGACGATCTCTATTGGCTTGAGAGCCGGCCGGCGGAAGCGGGCCGCAGCGCGCTTTGCCGGCGCAGAGCCGACGGCGCGATTGCCGATGTCACGCCGCAGCCGATCGACGTCGGCAGCCGCGTGCATGAATATGGCGGCGGCGCCTATGCGGTGCAGAATGGCGTCATCATTTTCAGCGAACGCCGCGATGGCAGCGTTTGGCTGATTGAAGGCGACAAGCCGCCGCGCCGGATCGCGACGCCGGAGGGCTGCCGCTACGCCGATTTCAGCTTCGATCTCGCACGCAAGCGTGTTCTGGCGATCCGCGAGGATCATCGCGACCGGCCGCCGAGCGATCCGAAGGCAAGCATTGTCGCTTTGCCGCTACAAGAGACTAAGGAAATGGGGGGTGAAGAGGCGATCCTCTTCGAAGGTCCGGATTTTCTGAGCTCGCCGCGCCTCTCGCCCGACGGTAAGACGCTCGCCTTCATCGCTTGGGATCATCCCAATATGCCGTGGGATGGGACGCAGCTCTATCTCGCTGCGATCATCGAGGACGGCCGGCTCGACGCAGCGCGGCTCGTCGCGGGCGAGACCGAAGAAGCTATCGTGCAACCGCGCTTTGCCGCGGACGGCACGCTCTATTTCTCGTCCGACCGCAGCGGCTGGTGGAACCTCTATGCCTTGCGCGATGGCCGGATCGAGGCCGTGGCGCCCATCGATGCGGAGATCGGCGGGCCGCATTGGATCTTCGGCCAGCATTCCTATGAGCTTCTGGACGACGGCCGCATTCTCGCGGCAGTCGTGCGGCAAGGCCTGCGCGAGGTCGCGATCATCAAAGACGGCCGTTATGAATGGCTCGATTTCGATCAGGTGCTCGAGTGCCCCTTTCCACTCGGTGCCCGCCTGGCGATGATCGCGACGCCAGCCGATGCGCCGCCCGCTGTCGTGCTCCGAGAACCCGGCCGGCGGGCGATCGTCATTCGCACCGGGACGCCGCCCGTCCTGCCGCCGGAGTCGATTTCGATTGGCAAGCCGATCAGCTTTCCGACGCAGGATACGGTTGGCCACGCCTTCTGGTATGCGCCGAAGAACCGCGACTATGCGGCGCCCGATGGCGAACTGCCGCCGCTTGTGGTGCTGTCGCATGGCGGCCCGACGAGCATGACGACAAATGGCTATGGCCTGCGCATCCAATGGTGGACGACGCGCGGCTTCGCCGTCGTCGATGTCAATTACGGCGGCTCGACCGGCTTCGGGCGGTCTTATCGACAAAGGCTCGACGGCCAATGGGGCATTGTCGATGTCGCCGATTGTATCGCCGCGGCGCGCTTTCTCGCCGATCAGCGTCTCGTCGACCTCAACCGGATCGTCATCCGCGGCGGCAGCGCCGGCGGCTTCACCACGCTCGCAGCGCTGACCCTGTCCAATGTCTTCAAAGCGGGGGCGAGCCTCTACGGCGTCGCCGATCTGAAATTGCTGGCGCGCGATACGCATAAATTCGAGTCACGCTATCTTGACCGGCTCATTGGGCCGCTGCCGGAGGCGGACGCGCTCTATGAGGAGCGCTCGCCGATTAATCATCTCGACCGCCTCGCTTGTCCGATCATTTTCTTCCAGGGCCTCGACGATAAGACTGTGCCGCCGAACCAGGCGGAGGAAATGGTCGCCGCCATGAAAGCGCGGCATCTGCCGGTGGCCTATTACGCCTTCGAGGGCGAGGGCCACGGCTTCCGCAAGGCGCCAACTTTGAAACGCGTGCTGGAATTGGAACTGGATTTTTACGGGCGGGTTTTCGGCTTCGAGGCGCCGCAGGTGAGCGAGCGCGTCGTCGTCATCGGCTGAGCCGCCAAATGGGCGATTTCTGCCGTGTGATGCTGCGGCTTGATCGCTGCGGCGCACCGAGCCGGTCGGCGCTTTGCGCAAGCCGGTCCGATTTGGTAAGCATCAAAGCCCGCCTTGGCGGGCTTTGTCGTTTCAAGACTTCCGGGACAACCTATGCCTTCGAAGCTCGACCAATTGAAATCCATGACCCTGGTCACGGCCGATACGGGCGATATTGAAGCGATCCGCGCCTATGCCCCCGTCGATTGCACGACCAATCCGTCGCTGATCCTGAAAGCGGCGCAGATGGAGGCCTATGGCGCGTTGGTCGAAGAGGCCATCATCTGGGGCATGAATCACAAGGCCACGGCGAGCCGGATTGCCCGGCGGCTGGCGGTCAATTTCGGCGCCGAGCTGACCAAAATCGTGCCTGGCCGCGTCTCAACGGAAGTCGATGCCGATCTCTCCTTCGATACGGAAGGCACGATCGCGCAGGCGCGCGAGATCATCGAGGATTATGTCGCCCGCGGCGTGATGCGCGACCGCGTGCTGATCAAGATCGCCGCGACCTGGGAAGGCATTCAGGCCGCTTCCGTCCTGCAGAAGGACGGGATCGACTGCAATCTGACGCTCATCTTTTCGCTTGCCCAGGCGGCGGCCTGCGCCGATGCCGGCGTCTATCTCGTCTCACCCTTCGTCGGCCGCATCTATGATTGGTATGTGAAGACCGAAGGCAAGACCTATACGGTCGAGACCGATCCGGGCATCGCCTCGGTGCGGAACATCTATGCCTATTACAAGGCGCATGGCATCAAGACAGTGGTCATGGGCGCCTCCTTCCGCAATCAGGCACAGATCGAGGCGCTCGCCGGCTGCGACAGCCTGACGATCTCGCCGAATTTCCTCGATTCCCTCGGTGCGGATATGGGCACGCTGCCGCGCCGGCTGACACCGCAGGATGCGGCGAACTCGGCCCCGGCGCGCATGTATCTCGACGAGAAGAGCTTCCGTTTCATGCTCAACGAAGATGCGATGGCGACGGAAAAGCTCGCCGAAGGCATCCGCATCTTCTCGCGCGACATGCAGGCGCTGCGCGAGCTCGTCTCGAAGCGGCTCGCCATGGCGGCCTGATGTATTCGACGATGCGCTGAGTGCAGCGGGTCCTCTCAATTTGCTACGAGAGGGACGGTATTGTGAATCCAGCAAAATCTATCTTTTAGCCACGGATAAAAAATATAGACTATACCGCTCCTATGGCTTGTAGGAGAGCTCCTTGGCTTTACGACGAAATATCGATTTTTCCTCTCCGCCTCCCCTACTGATTGCGCATTGCCCTAGATGCGGCAGCAAATCCATCACTTTCGACGTCGGCGCTGATGTCAATGTCGGTAAGGATTTCGGATGGGCATCTAAGTATGAGATTTTCGCACTCTGCCGAGCGTGTCATCATCCAACTATATTTGTAATTCGCTTATCTCGAGAAGCGTACTCTAGAGATTTTACTGAAAGCGCGCAGGTTTCTTCTTTTAACGGCACGCTAAATGACGCCTATGATGTCTTGAGGTTTATAGCGCTGCGTGATCACAATTCTCACCAACCTCCAGACTTCCTCGACGAGGCGTTATCTGCGGCCTTCAAGGAAGGGGCCGCTTGTTTTTCGATCGGTTGTTACAATGCGGCTGCTACCATGTTCCGTCTTTGCGTGGATTTAGCAACGCGGCCTTTATTGCCAAGCGCTGCAGACAACACAGATAAGCAACCCAATGAGAAGACACGACGGGATTTAGGGCTTCGACTCAGGTGGATGTTTGAAAGTGGGAAGCTTGATTTAGCGCTACAAAAACTTTCCCAATGCATTCGAGAAGATGGGAACGATGGAGCGCATAAGGGAAATCTTTCCAAGGAAGATGCCGAAGATATATTGGATTTCACTTATGCATTGCTGGACAGGTTAATCACTGAACCGAAACGGCTCGAAGAAGCTGAACGCCGACGTGAAGAACGGCGAAAGCCAAAAGGCAGCTAATAGATACTTGAAGTCGCAAGGCCAATGAGCCGCTGCGCATGCGGTTTATTATTTTTTGCCGCTAAATTTCCGTCGGAATTTTTACTTTCCCGCGGGTGCGCCAGGCGGGAACCGCCGTTCCGATTGCAAAGACGACCAGCACCAGCGCCGGCCAGGCCAGTGCCACGATCTGCTCGTCGGCATACAGGCGCGCGCCGATCACAGCGCCGGTCACGAGGCCGAGCCAGAGCAGAAGATAGGCGATCCATTGCCAGCGCTTTTCGGGCTCGGAGCCGGTGAGCGCGCCGGCGAGGTGTTCGCCAAAGCTCACTAAAGTGCCGGTGACATAGGTGAGGCTGGTCTTGATCTCGCCGGCGCGCTGCTGCGCCTCGTTCTGCAGGCCCATGGCGATGACCGTGGGGATCATCGCCGCCGGCGACGGCGCGAGAAGGACCGCCATGCCAAGCAAACCGGCATCGATGATGAGGATCGCCGGGCGGCGCCAAGGGCCGGCGCGCAGCGCGATGATATGGCCGAAAACGACGCCGATCACGAAGAGCAGAACGATGCCGCCCGCTTCTCCCGCATCGCTCCATCGGCCTTGCGTCGCCACCACGGCGAATTGCGTGGAATTGCCGCTCATGAAGGACACGAACAGGCCGCTGAGCTTCAGAAAGCCGACCGCGTCGACATAGCCAGCAATGGTGATGAGGCAGATCGCAAAGGCGAGATGGGCGATGTCGTCGCGGGTCATGAGCGCGTCACCCTCTCTTTTCGCCCTTATCTTCCAGCGATTCCCAATATGCCGCCGATTAGCCGCAGAATGTGCATGCGCGTCCAAATATCGGCGGCCGCAAAGCTCGGGCGCGCTTGCATCGCCTGCCAATAATGCGTCAGCGCCGGCCGTTTCGCCACTTCTGCGCCAAGGCCGGCGAATTCCATGCGCGCGAGGAACACGGTCCAAACGACATCGGCCACACCATAGGCCGGCGGGACAAGCACCGCACGGCCATCGCCGAGCGCCGTCTCGAGCTGGTCGAGGAAACCGACGGCTTGGTTTCGGCGCGTCTCCGACAGGCGAATGATGTCAGCGGGGTCAAAGATCCGCAAACGTTCGGCGAAGACGGCGGCGCGGGCTTTATAAAGCGCGGCGAGGTCGGGATAGGCGCTCGCATAGGCAAGAAGGCGGCGTTCGGCGGAAGCGAGCAGCTTCGGGATCATGATCCGCGCCATCGGATTCTTGGCAAGAATGCCGCCGAAGGTCAGCTCCTCGATCGGGAAGCTGTAATGCAGATCGACCCAGGTTTCGGTGTCCGCGCGCCCCGCCTCCGGTACGTCTAAAGCGAATTCCGCAATGTCGCGGCTCTGATCGAGAACGCGCTTTGGCAGCACCAGCGTCGGCGCGGTCATATTTGGGTTGAGCCGCACATAGTCCGGCTGCTGCTGGCTCGCATGGATATGGATATCCACGAAGACCGGCTCATAAGTGATGCCGGCTTCCTTGAGCGCCAGCCGCGCGATCATCGAATAATAGGACGAAGGCGCCTGATAGAGGCGCGGCTTATCGCTGCCGGTCATTTTTGGCTCCGTCATGACCCAAGATCAGACGATAGCATGCCGAAATGACAATTCGCACAGATGCTAACGATGCTATTTCGGCAAGGCGGCCTCGATCGCCCTGGCAAGATCGTCCGCCGATTTGTCGCCGACAAGCCGCTTGCCGTTGACGAAGAAGACCGGCGTCGCATGCACGTCAAAACGCGTTGCCTCGGTCTTCACCGCTTTGACGTGATCGAAGAGCTTTTTATTCGCAAGGCAATTGGCGAAGCTCTTCTCCGTGATGCCGAAGGGCTTCAGCACGTCCTGCAAGGTCTTGGTCGCTTTGCGTCCGCTCCATTCGGCCTGTTGGGCGAAGAGCGTTTCGACGGCGGGAAAGAATTTGTCCTTGCCGATGCAGCGCGCCATCACGAAAGCGGTCGTGTCGCGCGGCTCGAAGGGAAATTCGCGCAGGATGAAGCGCAGTCTGTTGCTATCGATATAGCGTTTCTTCAGCTCGGGAAATACGCTACCGAAGAAATGCGCCGAGAGTGGGGAGGTCAGCGACATATAGGCGATGAGCGTCACGGGCGCTGTGCCGGCGCCGATCGTCATGTCGCCGAGTGGCCCCGCCTCGGCGAGGGCTGCAGGAGTCGGATCCGCCAGCGGCGGATCGATGCGCGAGGGCAGATCGTCGGCCGCGGCATGCGCGGCGCCCAACAGAATCATAATAGCTAGCGCAATGAGCCGATGAATGCGGGTCAGGGCTCGCTCCCGGTGGCCAGCTCACGCGGCCTTTTGTTTCGGCGCGATGAGCTTGCGGTTGACGAGAAGCTCGGCGATCTGGACCGTGTTCAGCGCCGCGCCCTTGCGCAGATTGTCGGAGACGCACCAGAAGCTCAGCCCATTCTCGACCGTCGCATCTTCGCGGATGCGCGAGATATAGGTCGCGTCTTCGCCCGCCGCTTCATGCGGCGTGATATAGCCACCGGGTTCGTGCTTGTCGATCACGAGACAGCCCGGCGCCTCGCGAAGAATATTGCGCGCCTCATCCGGCGACAGCGGCTTGGCGAATTCGACATTGACCGCTTCGGCGTGGCCGATGAAGACCGGCACGCGGACGCAGGTGGCGGTGAGCTTGATCTTCGGATCGAGGATCTTCTTCGTCTCCGACATCATCTTCCACTCTTCCTTGGTCGAACCGTCTTCCATGAAGACGTCGATCTGCGGAATCACATTGAAGGCGATGCGCTTGGGGAATTTCTTCGCCTCGACCGGATCGGAGACGAAGATCGAGCGCGTCTGGGCGAAGAGCTCGTCCATCGCTTCCTTGCCAGCGCCGGAGACCGACTGATAGGTCGAGACGACGACGCGGGTGATCGTCGCCGCGTCATGCAGCGGCTTCAACGCGACGACGAGCTGCGCCGTCGAGCAGTTCGGATTGGCGATGATGTTCTTCTTCGCGAAGCCGGTGATCGCGTCAGCATTCACTTCCGGTACGATGAGCGGCACCTCGGGGTCGGAACGCCAGGCGGAAGAATTGTCGATGACGACGCAGCCCTGGCGACCGATCTTCGGCGAAAATTCCTTCGAGACGGTGCCGCCCGCCGACATCAGGCAGATGTCGGTGCCGGAGAAATCATAGGTTTCGAGGACTTTGCATTTGAGCGTCTTGTCGCCGAACGAGACTTCCGTGCCAAGCGAACGCGAGGAGGCGAGCGCCACCACTTCGTCGACTGGGAATTGGCGCTCGGCCAGAATATCGAGCATTTCACGCCCGACATTGCCGGTGGCGCCGACAACGGCGACTTTGAAACCCATCAATCTCTCCTGAAGGTCCGGCCCGGAAATCCGGTTTCGGCCGCCTGTACATAGGCCAGGGGGGCCCGCGCCGCAATCTTTGCGGCACATATGGCTGATCTAGAGCATGTCCCGGAAAAGTTGATCGACTTTTGCGGCGAAGGACATGGCTCCATGGTTTTGAATTGAGCCGATTAACGGCTTTCAAGGCCCATAAAGCCCTTGTTGACGCTATCCGCAAATCTTCCCGCCCAGAAAGCCGCCGAGTAATCGGCGACAAAGCTTCACGCTCCCAAAGTGGCGCCGGGGACGCCACCACGTCCCGTGGGGGCGTCGATGAGTGTTCAAGCGTTTCATGATCGTGATTTCCGCGCCTGGCGCGAGCCGCGCCGCCGGACCCGCCGCCGCGACGGTTCTACCCTGATGTTCGGCGCTCTTCTTCTGGTGGCGGTCGGGACCGGCCTTCTGGCTCTCGCTTATCTGCCGGAGCCCGGTCAAAACGCCGCTTCGCCGCCTCAACCTATCCCTGCTGCCCAGCCGGCATCCCCGCCGTGGCCATCGTCGGCATCATCTCCGGCATTGTCGTCGCCTTGGATCGACATCATTCATCCGATCCGGCTCTTCGACCTGACCGCGCCAGAACTGGCGAAAGCGCCGCTCGTCTATACGGCGCAGCGCCGCGAACCAGGCGACGGCCGCCAGGACATTCTGAGTTTCGGCGGCCTCGAGGCGCCGGCCTATCTGCGGCTGCAGCTCTATCGGGTCGGCAGCGAGATGGTGCCCTCCACCCCTCTCTATGTCGATTTCACCCGTGCCGCTGCGGCGGCCAATTTGTCGATCGTCCGCAGCCTACCGCCGGCCGAAATGCCCACGCGATTCGGCTCTTTCGAAGTGTCGGACGTGACCCTCGCGCAAAAATCCGGCGTGCCCGTGCCCTGCCTCGGCTTCCGTGGCGTGGCGCTCGACGGCGCCTTCCGGATTCTAGGTTTTGCCTGCGGCGGCAAAACACTGGTTCTGTCGCGCCCGGCGCTCGGCTGCCTGATCGACCGGCTCGATCTCGCCGAAGCCGGCGATGACCAGACGCTCTCAGCCTTCTTTGCCGCCTCTGAACTCCGACGCAATCCGGCCTGCGCCGGCAATGCACTGCGTCCGACCGTGCATCACGCGAGCTGGCTCGACCGGAATGATGCGCCGCCGCCACTCCAGGGTAAAAAACCGCTCTGAAATCAGCGCAAGCAAATGTGACCGCTGCTTTGCAATTCGCGGCGAACCAAAATCAGTCTAAGCTGTTTTGCGACGAGAGACTTCGATCGAAGAATAAGGACACGCGATATGCGCCTTTTGGCCTATGCTCTGCTCGCTTTCGGCCTTGCCGGGCTTGCACTGAGCGCTCCGGCTGCTGCCCAACAGCCGCGCCACCATCACAAGCATCGCCATCTGGTGGCGGCCGCCCCCTATGTCGACACTCGCCCGCCGTTGACTGTCAATGCCCGCAGCTGGCTCGATCCGGGCCCGGTCGTGACCCCCGGCACCGCGAATCACTACATGGTCGAGACGAGCGCCCTCGTGCAGACGCCTGATGAAATCTATTTCCCGAGCCGCCAGCATGACGATGCCCTGCCGCGTCCGTTCTATGTGCCCGGCAGCATGACGCCGCTCGTCGAATTCGAGACGCCGCGCGATCCGTTCGGTCCCTGAGCGGCGCCTGAAACAGACGTCAGGTAAAACGATCCCCGGAGCCATTGCTTCGGGGATCGTTGTTTTTAAGGGCTTATTTGTCCTGCTGGCAGATCTTGCCGGTCGCATGCCGGGAATTGCCATGAGGCTCATCGGCTCGAATAGCCGATCTTCTGTCGCGGCTTCTGTGTAACCGCCATGATCAGCGTGCCGAGCACGCCCACAACGAGCCAAGTCGGCAGCTGGAAGAGATAGACCATCACCGGGTCCCACAGAAACGCGCTGAAATGCGCAATCGTCGGCTTGAGCGCGGCGAATTTCTCGGGGGCTAGCCAGGCGATCGTTTGACCGAAGGGAGTGAGCGACAGCATGCCGCCGGCGATGCTGCGAGTTCCGTCGATCACCAGCGCCGCGAAGGCACCGGCGAGCAGGACGAAACCGACGGCGCGGAAAACGAAACGGAGCATGGCCGCGAGCTCCAAAATGTAGGTTGGTTTTGTTCTAGCCCCAGCTCTGCCCGCTGTCCACGTTCGGCTTATGCCCAGCCAACAGAAGCTTGCAGCTCTTTCGCTTGAACCTTTTACTTGAAACCTTGCGCTCGGACTTTGCCCGACTATAGTGGCGCCCCTTGCGGCAGGGGACGGAACCTGAAATCCGGCCCCAGCGAGAGATGGAGGGGTGGCCGAGTGGTTGAAGGCGCACGCCTGGAAAGTGTGTATACGGGAAACCGTATCGCGGGTTCGAATCCCGCTCCCTCCGCCACCACCCGCTAAATTCGTTTTTTAAGTCAATCTGCAGGCGCTGGTGGTCGGCATAACCAACCGGAGCGGCCTCAGGTGTTGGGGCGCTCCCAAAATTCCACAAATCGCTTGGCCTTCGCGAGCAATCGAGCGAATGCGTTTGACGGCAATCCGCTGACATTCATGACAAAGTCGATGGCCGCCATGCCTTCTTGGAAAAGAGCGACAAATGCTAAGTCGGGCCCGATAAAAATCAGACGGCGATTATGAGACCGACAACAGCTCTCATATCGCGCCTGCAATTTTGTCCGGAATGGCGCCTTCCTACCAGCGGATGATCAGTTCCCCTTGCGGTGTGTCTGGCTCTTCTGCTTGGCAAATTGAATCAGCAATTCGCGAAGATCCGTCTCTTCGACCGCATCAATGGCATCATTGATTGAAAACCATCGCCGGGTTCGCTCTGTCGCCTCGGGCCAGCGTTTAAGCTCGCGGTCGACCTTCATCGGATAGACCGTCACCTCGCATTTCAGCGCCGCGCCGTTCTTGAGCTTTTTGGGGTAGCTGAAACTGCCGATGGGTAGCTTCGCGATGTTGCCGAGAAGGCCGGCTTCTTCCATGGCTTCACGCGCGGCAGCGTCATGAGGCTTTATGCCCTTCATGGGCCATCCTTTGGGCAATATCCAGCGCCGGGTCTCACGGGAAGAGATCAACAAAACCTCAAGCCCGTCCTCGCGCTTGCGATACGGGAGGGCGCCAAACTGGCGCGGATCGGTCGCGCTTATTTTTTTGCTCAATTTTTGCCTTAGCCGCTGTTTTAGCAAATGTTTCCGCCAATTTATCTGTACATCGAAAAATTCATCTAGACAACAATTTATGGCGAGAAAGCACAGCTCGTATCCTAGCGATTTCGCGCCCCTTGTCTGTCACAGAACAGCGTCGCGAATGCTGGGCGAGCTTCAGTTATCCGTCGCCACGCTCTGATCCGGCTTGCGGATAGCCTGTTCCGGAAAACGCATGTTGAAGGGCTCCCTTCACAGGCTCTTCGAACCCGCCCGGAAGCGGGAACGGCTTGGTCTTTCCGAGAAGCAAATTACTGATGAGGAAATCGAGCAGCTTGGTTTGATAGGCAGCCCCGTCCTCTCAAGAACGTCAGAGACACAGAGCGCCTCGGTGACAGTTACACCGTCAGCTCCCGTGGATAGCTTCACCCGATAGACTGGCTTTCCCGTCCAACTTCGGTGGAAGAAGAGACGTGGTTCATCGAAATAGACGAACCACTTTTTTCATCTCCCGAGGGATCAATTCCTCTTGGAGTTTTGCGTGCTCTGTTTCGGTGAACCGATCCACATAGGGCATCGCGAGGCCGGTCTTGAACGGCTCGCGCTTCCAACTATCGGCAGTTGCACGCTCACTTTCTCTCGGCGCTCACGCCCGCAATGCATTTTGCGCTTCTATGCCGGATTTTCTGCAATATAGCGCGCGCTCATTCAACGAATGTTGGCGCGCCTCCGCCTCGTTCAATATCTCTGAAAATTCGTCGTAATATTTGATGAATTGCGATTCATCATCGCCGGCTTTCTCAGCCAAGCTGAAGCGAATTCCCTGCAAAATCTTCGCGATCTGCGTGCATGATTAAAATCTTATTCAAGCAGCACACCGTAAGCTCATCGTTCTGGCGTAATTTGCCAAGGTGAATTGCCGGTCGATCGATAAGGCGGCGGTGCGTGCTCCAGCTGCAAAACATTATTCTCGAAATGATTGCGAAGGGCGAGGCTCTCAAACCGACGGCCGACCGCCTATGCATCGAGATTGAGAAGCGCTTTCCGGACATTGTCTCCTCGATACTCTGGGTCGACGAGAAAGGTCATCTGCATCCACTCTCCGCGCCGAGCCTGCCGGAACATTATTCTGCTGCCCTCGAAGGCACGCCGATCGGCCCGATGGTTGGATCCTGCGGCAGTGCTGCCTATCTGCGCACGCCGGTCACCGTCACGGATATCGAACACGATCCGCGCTGGATCGGTTTCCGCGCAATGGCTCTTGCCGCCGGCGTCAGAGCATGCTGGTCGAGCCCGATTTGCGACAACAGCGGTCGTGTGCTCGGCACCTTTGCCTTCTATTATCGCGAAAAGCGCGGGCCTAACGAGGCGGAGCGCGCCATCGTCGAGACTTGCGTGCATCTCTGCGTCATCGCGCTCGAGCGGCATGAACGCGTGCTCGAACGCGAGCGACGGGCGCAAAGCGATGCGCTGACGGATCTTCCCAACCAGGGAAGCTTCAATGCGATTCTCACATCGCTGGCGTGCGATGAGCCGGGCGCATGGACGCTGCTGCTGCTCGATCTCGACAATCTGAAAATCGTCAACGACACTTTCGGCCACCGTACCGGCGATGCCTTGCTGCGAATCGTCGCTGCGCGACTTGCATCGGCGGCAGCGCCGCATGTGGTCTTCCGCCTGGGTGGCGACGAATTCGCCGTCCTGGTGCGCGACGACAATCCCGATGCTATCGAGGCGACGGCGCGCGGCATTCTCCAGACCTTGGCCGAGCCGGCGAATTGCGACGGCCATCTCCTCATGCCTTCGGCGACGATCGGCGCCGCGACGCTGTCGAATGTCGATTGCGAGCCTGAAATGGTGCGGCGGAACGCCGACTTCGCGCTCTATCACGCCAAGGAAACCAATCGCGGCGGCTTCGTCCAATATTTCGGCGGCCTGACCACGGCGATGATGCGGCGGGAAGAAGCCATCCGCCAGGCGGCCGCGGCGCTCGCATCGGATCGCATCGATGCTTTTTATCAGCCGGTGATGCGCCTCGACACGCGCGCCATCGTCGGCGTCGAAGCACTCTGCCGCATGATGACCGAGAACGGCGAGGTCGTGCCTGCGGCGGCGTTCCAGGAGGCGACGTCAGATGCGCGGGTCGCCAGCCAGCTCACCCGGCGCATGATGCGGATCGTTGCCGCCGATGTGCGGCACTGGCTGGAACTTGGCGTGCCGTTCCAACACGTCGGCATCAACGTGTCTTCAGCCGATTTGCACAGTGGCCAGCTGTTGCAAGAACTCGCCGACGCCTTCGAGGGACAGAACGTGCCGCTGTCGCATGTCATCCTCGAAGTCAATGAAGCGATCTATCTCAACCAGCGCAATCAAATCGTCGCGCGGGCGATCAATGCGATGCGCGCCAAAGGGCTGCGGATCGCGCTCGACGATTTCGGCACCGGCTTTGCGTCGCTGACCCATCTGCTGACGGTGCCGGTCGATATCATCAAGGTCGACCAGTCCTTCATTCATTGCCTCGCACCGGATGGAACGAGTTCAGCCATCGTCGAAGGCATGATCGGAATTGCGCGCAAGCTCGGAATCAAGATCGTCGCGGAAGGCGTCGAGACCGAAGAGCAGGCGCATCTCTTGCGGAAGTTCGGCTGCACGCTCGGGCAAGGCTATCTCTATTCTCCGGCCGTGAGCCGCGACGAGGCGACCAATATGCTGCTGCGTCTTGCCCAGAAGCCTGGCGACATGCTGCGGTCGGTTGCCATCGAAAACCAGCATGCCCGGCCAAGCCACGCGGGATTTTCAGGCGTCTCGCGCGGCATGCGGCGCCGGAAGCAATTTCCGCGATAAGCCCGACCTCAATTCTGAAAAATGAGCAGGCAATAGGTCGCGAAGAGCAAGAGATGCACGGCGCCCTGCAGCACGTTGGTGCGTCCGCTGGCGAAGGTCACGACGGCGACGGCAAGCGTCAGGATCAGCATCATGAAATCGGTGTTCTCCACACCGAGAATGATTTGATGTCCCGTCACACGGCTGACGATGATGATGCCGGGGACGGTCAGGCCGATAGTCGACAGGACGGAGCCGAGGAAAATGTTCACCGACCGCTGCATATGATTGAGGCGCGCGGCATGGACAGCACCGATCGCCTCCGGCGTCGCAACGATCACCGCAATGATAATGCCGCCGATCGCGGCAGGCATGCGCAGCGTCTCGATCACATGATCGACGGGGTGCGCGAGCTGCTCGGCCAGAAACACGACCGGCAGCATATGGGCGAGCAGCAAAAATGCATTAAAGGCAATGTTTGACGGGGGCTTGCTGCGGTGGTGCGCCACCTCGACCGCTTCGCCTTCGACAGCGAAATAGCCTTTGTGACGGCCCGTCTGTACGGCGAGAAAGGCAATGTAGAGCCCCACCGACGCGAAGACGAGAAAGACTTGCTGCATAACCGATAAGGTCGGGCCTGGCGTCGTCCGCGTGTAGTCCGGCAGGATCATCGCCATCGCAGCGAGCGGGATGATGACGCTGAGATAGATATTCGCGCCTTGCAGATTGTAATGCTGCTCGCGATGCCGCAACGCGCCGAGCAACAGCGACAGGCCGACCATGCCGTTCAGCACGATCATCACCACGGCAAACATCGTATCGCGCGCGAGCGTCGGATTGTTCTCGCCATGCAGCATCACGGCGGTGATGCTCATGAGTTCGATCGCCGTCACCGATAAAGTCAGGATCAGCGTGCCATAGGGCTCGCCGAGCCGCTCGGCCAGACCCTCGGCATGACGTACGACACAGAGCGCCGAACCGAGAATCGAAGAAAACAACCAGAGAAAGACGATCGTCCACAAGAATGGGTTGAGCAAATGGGAAAACAGCACATCGCCGGCAAAAAAGAAGACGATGCAGGTCGCGAGGCTGAACGCAAGGAACCATTCACCGCGCAGGGCCTCGAACCAGTTCAGAGTTTTTTTGCGAGCTGACGCCTGTAATTCCATTTGCATGTCCGAGAGCATGGCCCAAAATCATGTCTCAAGAAAATTGAATCTTACTCAACGCGGCGCCCGATATCCGAAAAATGGGCGTCAAATCTTGCGGGTCAGTGGGACGAAAGGAGCTGCCCGGCAGCGAGCGCAGGCGGAGCCGGCCCCGCTCAGGCTCTGTCGCGTGCCAATTCTGCGAGCAGAGCTTGGCGGTCGCCGTCGAGCGCCGGGGCCGGCCGCCGCTGCGGCGGTTCCTGGCTTGCGAAGGGTTCGATCTTCACCGGATTGCCGATCATCTGCGTCGGACCGAGCACGGGATCGTCGCTCGCCACAATCATCTGGCGCGCCTCGACCTGCGGATGATCCAGCGCCTCCGCGATCGTGTTGATCGGTCCGGCCGGCACGCCCGCCGCTTCGAGGACGGCCAGCCAATGCGCGGCGGGCTGCATGTTCAATACTTTGTCAATGGCCTGTTTGAGCAGATCGAAATGCGCGCAGCGCTGCGCATTGGTGGCGAAGCGCTCATCGTCTGCTAGCGGCGCAAGATCGAGCGCAGCGCAAAGCTTACGGAACAGCGTGTCATTGCCGGCGGCGATGATGATCGGCATGTCGGCGGCCGCAAAAATCGCGAAAGGCGAAATGCTCGCATGGCGGCCGCCAAGGCGGCCCGGCACTTCCTCGGTCGCGAGATAGCGCATGGCTGGATTTTCCATGAGCGACAATTGGCAGTCGAACATGGAAATATCGACTTTGGTCGCTTCGCCGGTACGCTCGCGATGATAGAGCGCGGCATTGATGCCGATGGTCGTATAGAGACCGGCCGCGAGATCGCCGATCGAGACGCCGATGCGGGCCGGCGGCGTATCGGCGTGGCCGGTGACGGAAATGATGCCGCCAAGGCCCTGCACGATCATGTCGTAGGCCGGCCGCTCGGCCCAAGGACCCGTATGGCCAAAGCCGGAAGCGGCGGCATAAATCAGATGTTTGTGCCGGCGATGCAGTTCTTCCCAGCCGAAGCCGAGTTTCTCCATCGTGCCGGGCCGGAAGTTCTCGACGAGCACATCCGCCATATCCAGCAGTTCGGAGAAGATCGCGCGGTCTTCGTCATTTTTGAGGTCGAGAACGATCGATTCCTTGCCGCGATTGAGCGCCGCGAAATACAGCGAGGCGCCATTGCGGAATGGGCCATAGCCGCGCGAGTCATCGCCGTTCGGCGGCTCGATCTTGATGACGCGCGCCCCGAGTTCGGCGAGCAGCATGGTGCAATAGGGTCCGGCGAGCACGCGCGAGAGATCGACGATAACAATGCCGTTCAAAGGTCCTGGAAGAGTGGAACCCTGCGCCGCCGCGCCTCGTTCTTGTCGTTGAAATTCGTCGAGCGTCGGCCGTTTCGTCATTCCTCTCTCCAAACGCATGGTGTCGTCGGTTCTTTACAGATCCGCAGAACCAAATCGCAAGACATTATGACCCACACAATTATGCGCAAAGACAGAGTGGCCACGGAGCCGGCGACTTCCTAGATTAACTGTGCGGCGACGCACCAGCCCTCGCGAGGCGCTATGTTGGGGAATTGGGGGACCGTAAATCTGTCTTGGATCGACCGGATCTGGTCGGCCGTTGCCGAGCGCGGGCGCGAGCTCATCCGCTTGCCGGGTTCCCATGTTCCGCCGCTTGAACGCTGCTGCAGTCTTGCCGAGGCCTTGGTGTCGGAGCGCGGCGAAGCCGCGGGTGCGGCGCTCGCGCAGGCTCTTCTCAATTCGTTCACCAGCCTGAACGACGAGGAGCGCAAGGTCTTCTTCGTCTTTGTCGCCCAGAAATTCGGGCCAGACGAGGCGCGGCTCACCCGCGCCGCGCAAGCCTATCTCGACGCGCCCGGCCCGCAGCAGGCGATGGACCTCGCCGCCGCTGCAGAGCCGCCGCGCCAGGAGCTGTTGCGGCGGATGAATATGGCGCCTGGCGCCACGGCGTCGCTGATCGCGATCCGCAAGGAATTGATCGGTCTTGCCGCGAGCGACCCGCAGCTCAAGCCGTTCGAATCCGATCTGCGCCATGTGCTCGGCTCCTGGTTCAATCGCGGCTTCCTCGAATTGCGCCGCATCGATTGGAATACGCCGGCCGTCATTCTCGAAAAGCTGATCGCTTATGAGGCCGTGCATCAGATCGACGGCTGGGAGGATCTGCGCCGCAGACTCGCGCCGGATCGCCGCTGCTTCGGCTTCTTTCATCCGACCTTGCCGGGCGAGCCTCTGATCTTCGTCGAGGTCGCGCTGGTCAAAGGCATGTCCGGCGCGATCGCACCGCTGCTCGAACGCGGCGAGGCGAAAACGCAAGACGCGAAGGCGGAGCCCGATACGGCCATCTTCTATTCGATCTCCAATTGCCAGGAAGGGCTGCGCGGCATCTCTTTCGGCAATTTCCTGATCAAGCAGGTCGTCGAGGAATTGAAGAGCGAGCTGCGCAGCCTCAAGCGCTTCGCGACGCTTTCGCCGGTTCCGGGTTTCGCGCGCTGGCTCTCGAAGACTTTGGGCGTCGAAGAGGCCGATGGTCAGTCCTTGCTGCGTCCCGAGGAAAAGAACGCGCTTCTCGCCGCGGCCGGCATGCCGGACGGCGATCCGGCGAGTGCGCTTGCGGCGCTTGCTGCAGGCGACGACTGGTGGACGCATGCCGTGACCGCCGATCTGCTGCAGCCGCTGTTATTGCGGCTTTGCGCGCTCTATCTCACCGAACAGCGCGACGGCAAAGGCCCCAGCGATCCGGTGGCGCGCTTCCATCTCGGCAATGGCGCGCGGCTCGAGAAGATTAACTGGCTCGGCAATACCGCCCCGCGCGCTCTCGCCGAATCCTACGGCATGATGGTCAACTATCTCTATGATCCCGATTTCATCGAGATCAATCACGAGAGCTTCGTCCATCATGGCGCGGTGGCGCGCTCAAGTGCCGTCGATGCGCTGCTCCAGGCAGCGCCGCATGTGCCGGCGCAGGCGGCAGCACATCGGATCAGCATCGTCCCTTTTCCACGCATCCAAAGACCGGCGCAAAAAAAGAAGACCCAAGCGGCGGCTGAATAGACGTGAGTCAGCTCCGCCGCGCCTTGCGGCTAAAATCCCGCAGGATCTCACGCGCCGCATTATGTCCGGGCGCGCCGGTGACGCCGCCGCCCGGATGCGTACCCGAACCGCACATATAAAGCCCCTTGAGCGGACCGCGATAGTCGGCATGGCCGAGCATCGGCCGCGCCGAAAACATCTGGCCGAGATCGAGCGCGCCGTGAAAGATATCGCCGCCGATCAGGCCGAATGTCCGCTCAAGATCGAGCGGGCTCATGATCTGCCGTGCGATGACCGAAGCTTTGAAATTTGGCGCATAGGCATCGACGGTGGCGATCATCAGATCGGCGACGTCTTCGCGATGATCGTCCCAGCTCGCGCCATCCGGCAGTTGCGGCGCGACATGCTGACAGAAGAGGCTTGCGACATGCCGGCCTTCGGGTGCGAGCGTCGGATCGAGCGTCGATGAGATGACGATTTCGACAACGGGCTTCTTTGCCCAGCCATAAGTCCGCGCGTCAAAATAGGCCTGCTCCATATAGGCGAGGCTCGGCGCGATGATGATGCCGGCCGTGTGATGATCGGCCAGCGTCTTGCCGGGCAGAGCCGAAAAATCCGGCAGCTCGGAAAGCGCGACATTCATCCGGAACGTGCCGGAGCCGCAGCGCCAGCGGCTGATGCGATCGTTGAACGCTTCCGGCAGCGCGCTCTTGTTGATCAGGCTCTGATAAAGCAGCTTCGGATTGACATTGGCGATGACCGCCTTCGCGCGGATCGTTTCGCCTTCTTCGGTCACGACCCCGATTGCGCGGCCCTTTTCGACGATCACCTCTTTGACCGACGTTGAAATGCGAATGTCGGCGCTTTTTTCGCGCGCGGCCTTGGCCATCGCTTTGGTGATCGCGCCCATGCCGCCGATCGCATGGCCCCAGCGGCCCCGTTCGCCATTCACTTCGCCGAAGCAATGATGCAGCAGCACATAGGCGGAACCCGCCGCATAGGGACTCGCATAATTCCCGACGATGCCGTCGAAACCATAGGCCGCCTTGATCGGCGCGCTCTCGAACCAATGATCGAGAAAGTCGCCGGCGGATGCGGTGAACATGTCGAGCAGATCGCGTTCTTTTTCGAGGCCGAGCTTGCGCAGCCGGTTGGCGAGGCCGCCGGCCTTCACGAGCTGGCGCAGGCTGCCGAAGAGATCGGCTTCGACGACATTGGGCGGCGTCTCAAGCACGAGGTCGCGCAGAAGATTGGCTAATGCTTCGAGCCGCACGCCATAGGCATCGAGGCGTCCGGCGTCGTGTACGGAGAATTTCGCGACCTCGGCTTTGGTGCGGCCGGGGCCGAGCGCCAGATAGCGCCCGTCGTCGAGCGGCAGGAAATTATCCATGCGGCGGGGCACGATCGTCAGACCATGCCGGGCGAGTTCGAGCTCGCGGATGATTTTCGGATTGAGCAGCGAGACGGTGTAGGCGGCGACCGAATTGCGGAAGCCCGGATGAAACTCTTCCGTCACCGCCGCGCCGCCAATCACATGGCGGCGCTCCAGGATCAGCGTCTTCAGCCCGGCCGCGGCGAGATAGAAGCCGCAGACGAGCCCGTTGTGGCCGCCGCCGATGATCAGCGCATCATAGGTGGCGGCCATGGTTCATCAATGGGCCTTGGCCCGCGAGTCAGCGGATGCCGACGGCGTAAAGGTCTTGCCGCGCACCTTGATGTTCTTGATCATCAGCTTGCCTTTCGGCTCGTAGATGTCGTCTGGCACGATGATCTCGCCGCCTACGAGTTTGATGCCCATGATCAGATAGGCGGCAGACAGCATACGCGCCGCGGCGCCCGTGTACCAGCTCCAGCCGCCGCGGCCGGCATGGCCGAGGCCCTCGCTGATGTCGGCCGCCTGCTGATGCGGCACGAGGCCATAGACGGCGAGTGCCTCGCCCTCCATTTTGTCCATCGGCGAAATTTTCTTCCAGAGCTCGAAGGCACGCGCCCTGTAGAGCGCGGCGCGGCCCGTGTCGCCATCCGCCGCCGCGTGCTCGGCGAGCCGGACATAAGCATCCACCGACCAGGACGCGCCATGCGAATACTGGCCGCCGTTTTCGCGCAGGCCCGGCGGATAATCGGCGATGCGCCCGGGGTAGGGTGTCGAGAACTCGTCGAAGGACTGATCGAACAGTAGGATGCGGTCGGCCTTTTCGATATGGGCGAGGGCGCCTTCGAGTGCGGCGCGGCCGCGTTCCGGCGAGACGGCGCCCGTCAGGGCCGGCCAGGCGGCGTTCATCGAGCCATAGCGGTCGAGAACGACGCCATCGTCGGAATAGCCGACGATGTAGTGATCGCCGGCCCAGGTCTGCTCGATCGCCGCCTTCAACGCATCAGCGCGGTCGAGATAATGCCTGGCGACCGTTTCTCCCTCCCGCGCGGCAATGATCGGCGCGAAGTCGTGCAGAATCCCATGCAGGAAGAAGCTCATCCAAACGCTTTCACCGCGACCGTGGAAGCCGAGATGGTCGATACCGTCGTTCCAGTCGCCGGTGCCAAACAGCGGCAAGCCATGGCTGCCGAAACGGTCGAGCGCATGATCGATGGCGAGGCGGCAATGCTCATAGAGATCGCCGTCTTCTTGCGAAAGGCGCGGCACGAAGGCCCAGGAATCGGCGCTCATCGGCACTTTCGGTCCGGTGAGATAGGGCGTCCGTTCGGTTAGGATCGCGTCATCGCCGGTCGCCGCGATGTAGCGGGCGACGACGTAGGGCAGCCAGAGATGCGGATCGGAGGCGCGGCTGCGCTGGCCAAGACCGGTGCGGCCGTCCTGCGTCGCATGCCACCATTTCAGCACATCGCCTTCGATGAACTGCTGGCTCGCATGCAGCAGAATTTGCCGGCGCGCAAAAGCCGGATCGCTGAAAAAGAGCGGCAGCACGTCCTGCAACTGATCGCGGAAGCCGAAGGCGCCGCTGCGCTGGTTCGGACCGCCGCGCGCATAGAGACGGCAAGCGACCGCTTCATAATGCAGCCAATGATTGACGAGCCGGTCGAAATGCTTGTGGTTGCTTTCGATCTCGATCACCGGCCCGTGGCTCGCCCAATAATCGCGCGTCGCTGCCAGCGCCTGTCGCGCGGCCGCTGGCTGGCGCAGGTTCTGCGCGATGCTGATGGCTTCGGTCTTGTCGGCCGCCTGGCCGAAGACGATGGCGACTTCGGCTTCGCCGCCGGCCGCGATATCGATGCGGCCACTGCAGGCCGCAATCCGGCGTCCGTCGTCAGCCATTTTTGGGTCGGGCTTGCCGGTCAGCACCATCGTGGGCCGGGTCAGATCATGGCCCGCGGCGCCGATGAACTGCGCCCGGATCTGCGCCCGCCGCGCCATCTGCAGACCGGTCGCGGCAAAGCCCATCCCTTGATAGAAACTGTTCGCCCGATTGGTGAACAGCATGGTTCCCGTCTTCTTATCAAATGAGGTATCGATGCGGCCGGAGCTTTCGCTCGGCGATTCGCCCAGCGCCAGATCGAAATAAGGCACGATCCGCAGGCGGCGTGCCGCTTTCGATGTGTTGCGGATTTTGAGCAGCCGCACATCGGCGGGTTTATCTGGCGGCACGAAGAGCGTCAGTTCGAGATCGAGGCTGGGCGCCCTGTTGCGAAAGGTCACGACGCCCTTCTCATAGACGATCTCATAGTCCGTATCGGCGCGCCGCTGCGGCACATAGCCGGGACAGAAAATTTCGTCCGTATCGATGTCGACGACATAAAGGATCTGGCCGGGCGTCATGCTCGGCACGGATTCGAACGTATAGGGCGTCAGTGCATTCTGCCGCTCATTGCCGGCAAAGGAATGGATCTCGCCGTCGTTCGAGACAATCGCGCCATAGCCGAGCGGATTGGACAGCACATGCGCCCAAGGCCGCGGCGTCGATTGAGTCAAGCGCAGCACATTGCCTTCGTTCGAAAACGCGTAAGGCCAGCCGGCGGCCGGCACATCGCTTTTCAGGCTGCGTATCTTGTTGAATAGCGCGAAGAAGGCCGCATCGTCCATGACCGGCCGTCCGGTGTAACGCGCGGCGAGACGCGCCCCGATGCGCTCGTCGGCGGCATGGCCGGTGACGAAAATGATTTCGCAGCTTGCATTGGCGGCGAGATCAACGCCGACCGAGAGACTTGCGGCAGCATCGAACGTATAGAGCAGGCCCTCGTCGTCGAGGCCGCGCGGGCGGCCGTCTTCGACACCGCTCGGGCGGCGAAGCTGGCCTTGGCCGATGAAGCGGGTGCGCGAGTCTTCATAGCCGAGAAGCGTTGCGCCTTGTTCCGGCAGTTTCGCGGCATGGAAGAAGATTTCCCGCGACATGCGCTTCTCGGCCTGCGTCCAGGCGCCGTCGCGCAGCAGCCGGTTGCGGGCGAAGATCGCATTGAGCGGATTCATGAACCATGTCGCGACATGCAGCGCGAAGAAATCGCGGTCGCGCGCATAGGCCGGGAATTCCGCGATGGCGATTTCCTGATAGCTCGTCAGTGAGAGGCGCCGCGGCGCCGTGCCGAGATTGGTGAGGCGCACGCTCCAGAGTTCGACGCAGTCGGCCTCGGCGAGGCGGATTTCCGCCTCGGCTTGGATGCCGTTGCAGCTGTTGCTGATGGTGAGGAGACCGGGCTTCGCGGTGACGGCATAATCGGGCGCTGCGATATGGCAGGGCTCATAGCCGAGACTGAAGAGAGACTGGCTGTCGCGGTCGTTGACATAGAAGAAAAGCCCCCGCGGCTGCAGCACATCCACTGGCCGCGGCGTCAAATCGATCGGCACGCCCGGCCGTGCCGAGTCATAGATGTGACGATAGCCGCGGCCATCGGCGAGGAGTTCGACGCCGATGCCGCCGTTCGACAAGCCGAAACGCGTCGGCCCGTGCGCCAGCGCCTCCGGCGCGGCTGATGTGACAGACGGCGCGCTGCGCATCCGCGTCCAATAGCGCGAGATCACGAGGCAGATCGCGATGCCGCACAATCCGGCAATCGTGTAATTGATGATGAGCGATGCAATTTCATGCGGCATCGGCTGATTGTGCAGCCGTTCGGCGCCCGTCCAGGCCGTATCCCATTCGGCGCCGCGCGGGATATAGAAGGGGATCAGCAGCGGCATCCAGGTCGCGAAGCGACGGATGGCATCCGGCATGAAGCGCGTCGGCGCCGCGTGGCCGGCAAAGCGCGCCGCGGCTTCATCCGCCTTGTCGCCGCCCAAAAATGTCAGATTGACCAGTGTCGCGACGCGCAGGCCCATATGGTCGAACCAGATGAGGACGCGCAACCAGTCATAGGCGAGCAGACCGGTGAAGACGACGAGACTCCACATGCGGAAATCATGCGCCGGCATGGTGAGGCTGTTGAAGGTCGCCACTATCGTGCGCACCGCGCCGTCCTGATTGTACCAGGCTGGGTCGGGCGCGGCCTTGAGGAAGGTGAAGATGACCGGGGCCATCCAGAGGCCCCAACGCAGCACGCGCACCGTCTGCACGACGAGCCCGTCGAGGCCTTCGCGGCTTAAGAGCAGCCGCAGCGGCCGCAGGCTGCGGTCGATCAATGCGGCGAGGATGAAATAGTTGACGCCGAAGACAGGTGCGGCGAGCGACCAGTTGATGACGCCCGACAGGGACTCCGTGAAGAAGAGCTTCATGCCGCCGTCGATCGCGCCGAGATTGATCATCCCCCATTTGCTGAACAGCGGATAGATCACATAGTCGGTCACTTGCCGCCCGTCGCTCGTATAGGCAAGATCGGCATAGGCGCGCAGTTTCGCGGTGACGACGTCGAGCTGCGGCTGATCGAAATACCAGCCGAGGGCGCCGCCAATGATGCCACCGAGCAAAACACCGATCGCATAGATCCGCCACGACTCCATCTTGTCGCGTGTGCCGCGGCGGATGGCGACTGCATGCGCGATGAAGTCTGCGCCGCCATAGGCGAGCGCGCCGATGACGAAAGCAACGACAAAGCGGGTGAAGCCGTCGCGATGCGGCAGGTCGCAAGCGAAGGCGAGGAAAATGCCGAGGCCGCAAATGGCGCCACGCAGAAAATTGGTCGGCGCGCGATAGCTCCCTTTGAGCCGGCCGATGAAAGGCGGTGTCTCATCGGCGCTGCCGACAAGTGTTGCGAAGAAGGGGAAAGTCGCGGCGCCGGCGAGCACGGCGATCACGCCGCGCAGAAACAGGTCGCTCGGAACATGCGGCGCAATCATCAGGAGCAGGCCCCAGATGAGGGCCATAATGGCGAAGATGGCGCCGAAGACGCCGCCTTTGCGAAAACCCTTGCGCCAATGGCCGCGAGCTGCGCCCTCGGTCGGCGGGCGCCCGGCGACCGCTTCGATGGCCGTGCCGGTCGCGACATAGACGAAGGCCCAGAGGCCCGATTGCGCCAGCGCCGCGGCGGCGATGGCGGCGACCGCCTGCACCGGCCAGAACATATGCGCGGTCAGCAGCGGCAGATCGGCAAAATGAACGGTGAGAACGGCGTGGATCGCGCAAAAGGCAAGCAGACCGTGCAGGCGGAGGTCGCGCGACAGCCGTCCGGTCGCCGAATAAATCAGCAGGCCGAAAAACACTTCGATGAAAGCCAAAAGCACCAGTCCGCGGCCGAGCGTCGCCGCGTAGCGGCCGTGCAGCAGATGCAGGCTCACCGCTTCGCCGAGCTGGCTGAGCAGCCAGTCCGCCGCGAGCAGAATTAGCAGATTGAAGAGGATCGGAATCAGGACAATCGCGAGCGCCTGATGCCGGGCGAGATGCCGCCCATTGCGCATCGTCGCGATCGCGGCGAGGATATAGATGGCAATCGAGATGACCGCACCGGGCGCCGACAGCTTGAAGACATCGCTCCATGGGCCGGGGATCTGCCATACGGCGATGAAGGGGCTGTACATCGCCGCGAGCAGCGCGATCGCCGCTGCGTCCATGACAAGATCACGGATCGACTGAATGCGGCCGGTAAAGCTCGCCTGTAAAAAGCCGAGTGCCGCCGCGGCGAGGCAGCCCGTCAGGACAGGGGCCGCGGGATGCACGGTCGAAAGGCCGATACGTAAGGCGGCGGCAAACATCAGAATGGCGCCCAGTCCGGCGAAAGCGCGAAGGGCGGATTCATTTGTCTTCGTGGCAGGCATGCGGTTCCTTCACGGGCCTAACGGCCGAAGATAGGGAAGCTGAAACGCGCTCTGTGTCAGAGCTTCCGGCCCGGCGCTGCGCCGATGGTTACGCGGAACGTATGACAGGAGGTCTGCGGCGAGGAACTGCGCTCGCCATGCGCTTTGCGCGTTGCCCAAACTTGCCTCGCTGGCACGGCCAATTTCAGGCAGAAGCGAGGCTTACGATCATACGAAATTACCGCGTTGCTGGGGGAAATGCGAGGCGAAGCGGTGGATAAATCATTAGCTGAGCCGTGGACGCGACGCGCCTGTGGCGCAGCGACGACAATTGCGCCTTGTTTCTGCCTCCCGCGATCATATTTCGAGGCGGCAGCGTTTGACACTGCGTGGGGCGTTGGCGGCGGGACTGGGCGGATGGAGGATAAGCAACGGCTCGACAAATGGTTGTGGTTCGCACGCGTTGTCAAAACGCGCAGCCTCGCCACCAAGCTCGTTGCCGATGGCCATGTCCGCGTCAACGCACAACGCACGGATACGCCGGCAAAACCGGTCGGGCCTGGCGACGTGCTCACCATCGCGCTCCAAAGCCATATTATCGTCTTGAAGATCACCGGAATCGGCACGCGGCGGGGACCTTTCAGGGAGGCCCGTCTGCTCTTTGAAGACCTGAATGCACCTACCGCGGCGAAAAGTTGAGCTGAGGCTGCTGGAGCGGCGCGATTTCCTTGCCTAACAGCGGCAAAGGCGCTAGCAGATTCGCCGAGATTGGGCCGGTCGCGGCGTGTATGGGACCGGCGCGGAGGAAGAAGAGAAATGACCTTTGTCGTCGTAGAGAACTGCATCAAGTGCAAGTACACGGACTGCGTCGAAGTCTGTCCGGTAGATTGCTTCTACGAAGGCGAGAATTTCCTCGTGATCCATCCGGACGAATGCATCGACTGCGGCGTCTGCGAACCCGAGTGTCCGGCTTCGGCAATCAAGCCGGATACGAAGAAGGACCTCGAGGAATGGCTGCAGCTCAATCGCGAGCTGTCGAAGGTCTGGCCGAACATCACCAAGAAACGCAAGCAGCTGGACGACGCGCAAGAATGGAACGGCAAAGAGGGTAAGCTCGAGTATTTGTCGCGCGAGCCGGGCGAAGGCGACTGAGCTGCCGGACCTGGCCCGAAAATTAACGAAAAACTAAAATGTGGCACCTCCGGCGGGGGTGCCAGGGCACAAGTCGTGCAGTTTTTTTGATTTTCAGCGTTTTTCATGCTATTTTAACTGACGGCCAAATTTCGATCATCCGGGACCGGTCACGGCACAAAGAGGCTGCCGGGCGGTTCCTTCCTTCCAGGCGGCGGCGGTTCGGGGCGCGCCCCTACCGCGATGGGACAGATCTTCGTCTGAGGCTAGTTGTGTCCGTACTATCTGGTACGGATAGACCCTTTTGTCCTTGCGGCGAAGCGTTCTTTCGCCGCAACCAACGGTTCCGTCTCCAAAGCGGAGCCAAATAGGAGTGCGCCGCGTATGTCCTCCGTCAAAAAGGTTGCCAAGACCGCTAAGTCCAAAGCATCTGCCACCAAAGCAGAGGCGCGTAAGCGCGCTAGCAATCGCACGACCACTGAAACCAAGACGAAAAAGGCCCGGACCGCCCGCAGCAGCGCGGCGCGTCCGAAGACAGCTGTGTCAAAGAGTGCTGCTAAATCCAGCACCGCCAAAACGCGCAAGCCGGCCGCGGTGAAAACCGCCACCAAGCCAGCCACAAAGGCCAAAACGACTACGAAATCAGCGGCCCGGACGCCCGTCAACAAGACGGCGCGGGCGCGCCTGACGAAGGCGACCGCTTCCGCCAAGGCAAAGGTCGTCAAGGAGAAGAGCACGGCTGCACGCCCGGCGGCGAAAGCCACCGCGAAGACCGCGGCACGAGCTGCGGCTCCGGCTCCGGCCAAGAAGACGACGGCAGCCGTCAAACCGGCGGCGAAGGCGGCTGCGCCCGTCAAGGCAGTCAAGCCCGAGACGGCGAAGGCTGCGGCGAGCACCGCCAAGCTGACGACCACCCAGGAAGCCAAGGCTGTCGCCCAGAAGGCGGCGAGCACTTTGGCCGCCCGTCCGGATGTTCGGCTGCCACTGCGTGAACTCGCTGAAAAGATTCAGGCGCATAAAAAGGCAGCTGCGGCTGCGCCAGTAGCGGCAAAATCGGCGGCGGCGCCGATTCGGGCGGAGGCTGCTAAGCCCAGCTCCGTCAGCAAGCCGCTTCCTCAGGAAAAAACGGCGCCCGCCGAGGGGCTCAAAGCGGAAGTGAAACCGGTCGAAATGAAATCAGTCGAAACAAAGCCTGTGGACAAAGCGCCCGTGGCACCGAAGCCGGCTAAGCCGGCGCCGGCCCCAAAACCCGCTTTCAAGCCGACGGAATTCATTGTCTATCCGGCGCATGGCGTCGGTCAGATCGTGGCTATCGAGGAACAGGAAGTCGCGGGCTTCAAGCTCGAGCTTTATGTGATCTCCTTCGTCAAGGACAAGATGATCCTGAAGGTGCCGATTCCGAAATCGGTCAGCGTCGGCATGCGCAAGCTCGCCGGCCCCGAGGTCGTCAAGAAGGCGCTCGCGACGCTCACCGGCCGGGCCCGCATCAAGCGGACCATGTGGTCGCGCCGCGCTCAGGAATATGAGGCGAAGATCAATTCCGGCGATCTCGTCGCGATCGCGGAGGTCGTGCGCGACCTCTACCGGTCCGATGCGCAGCCGGAGCAGTCCTATTCGGAGCGGCAGCTCTATGAGGCGGCGCTCGACCGCGTCGCGCGCGAAATCGCCGTCGTGCAGAAGCTGACCGAAACCGAGTCGCTGAAGCTCATCGACTCGCAACTGCAGAAGGGTCCGCGCCGTAGCAAGGCCGAGGACGCGGAAACCGATGCGGCGGCTGAAGGCGAAGACGGCGACATCGAAGAAGCCGCATGATTGGGCGCATGCGCGCCAAATCAGAGGGCGTAAGTCAGCGGATGTAAGTCAGCGAACAAGAATAAAAAGGCCCGGCATTGCCGGGCCTTTTCATTTGCGTTCTCTTTAAAGCGATTCCTTAGGCAGCGTGGCTGCGCCGCTCTTGCGGATGCTGGTCCATCAACGCCCGGCGCAACTTCTCCAGCGCGCGGTTTTCGATCTGCCGCACGCGCTCCTTTGAAATGCCGAGCCGATCGCCGAGCGACTCCAGCGTCGCCGCATTTTCAGTAAGGCGCCGCTCTTTCAGTATGTCGAGTTCACGCGGCGACAGTCCGGCCATGGCATCTGCGAGCCAGCCGGACCTGCGGTCAGCGTCGATATTGCCGGCGACGATCTCGTCAGGCAGCGGGCCATCGTCAGGCAGAAAGTCCATCCGCTGGGAGGGGACGGCCGGGTCGCTGTCGGCGACCGGCGCATTGAGCGACATGTCCGGCACCGAGAGACGCGAATCCATGAATTCGACATCGCTGCGCGAGACACCGAGCGTCTCGGCGATGCGGTCGAAGACGATGGCCGTACCGCCGCTGGTGGTGTTGGCGAGCTGTGCGCGCAGCCGCCGGAGGTTAAAGAAGAGCGCCTTCTGCGCCGAGCTTGTGCCGCCGCGAACGATCGACCAATTGCGCAGGATGTAATCCTGGATCGCCGCGCGGATCCACCAGGTCGCATAAGTCGAGAAGCGGACCTCGCGCTCCGGATCGAACCGCGCCGCCGCCTCCAAAAGACCGACATGCCCTTCCTGGATGAGATCGGCGATCGGCAGGCCGTAATGGCGGAAGCGCACTGCCAACGCAATCACCAGGCGCATATGCGCCTCCGTCAGCTTGTGGAGCGCACGCTCATCGTGCTTCTCCTTCCAGCGGACGGCCAAGTCTCTTTCTTCTTCGCGTTCCAGAAAAGGAGCTGATTTGGCAGCAGCAACAAGCTGCCGTCCGACGCCCATGAGATATGCCATGCTTATACCCGTCAAAATGGTTGGGCAGGCCTCGCGAAGTTGGGCAGCAACACGCGGCAACGAAGTTTCACAAGAGAATTTTCAGAAGGCTCCTCCCAGAAGGCCTCTGAATATGCCCTCATGCGCGCCTTTGCTGTCCCTTCCTCGGCCAGCCAGTCGTTGAGCATTCAAGTTGTGGGGAGTTTGCATAGCAGCTATGCGTCCTGCCCCCGCACCGTCCCCCGCCGAAACACAAACACGCAACGGCGGCACTTGGTTCTGGAGCGGCACACTTTCAACGTCCCGCGTGGTACGCGAGTTCCGTTATCGGCTACGGTATAGCCGCTCTATTCGGTCACGATCTTGTAATGCTCACCGACCCGCAACGGTCCGGTACCGTGCAGATCGTTCAGCAGTTCGAAGTTTTCCAGCGGCCGGTTGATCGTACCCATTTGTGTCGCAAGCGTTTCCGCCTTGTCGCCGTCGCGCGCCGTCACGATGACGATGTGCAACGGCTTCACCCGGGCGGCCTCATCATCTGTCGTATGACGGAAGCTGTCGATCGCCGCGCGAAAACTCTTCTCGGTCTCATCCGTGAGGTTGTGAACGGCAAAGATCAGACGATAGACTTGCGTCGAATCGAAGCGGATGACGACGACGCGGAAATTCCATTCGCCAGCGCGCGCCGTAGCAGTGATCGCCGGCATGCCGTTAACGGTGATCGACTGTATCGAACTGCGCAACAGTCCATCGATCCACCCGGAGTTGATATAACTTTCGAGTGAAGTCGTTTCGGCAAGCCGCACGCTGTCGAGCCGCAGCGCTTCGGCGCCGCCGGCTTTGACACCGAGAACGGCTTCGGCCGAGTTCTCCAGCACGAAACCTTCCGGCGCGACAAAGACAAAGCCGAGACGTGGGTGAATGAAGGTGCGGCCGCGGACCGCACCGTCCGTCGGATCGTCGCCATACATCATGCCGTCGATTGCCGCGAGATAGGCAGTGCGGTCGGTCGTGCCCGTGCCTTGCGGGCCATATTGTTTGGCGATCTCGATCGCATGGGCGACGCGGGCCGGCGTCGACGGATGGCTCGCGAGGAGATCAGGCTGCTGGGTGGCGGACTGGCCGAACTCTATCGCATGAAGCTGCCGGGCCTGCTCCATCGTATTCAGGAAGCGCGACGCGGCATAAGGATCATAGCCGGCTTCGGCGATCGTCTTGATGCCGATCTCGTCGGCATCGAATTCCTGCTGCCGCGAGAAGCTGGCGATCGTCCGGCGCTCGATCTGCGCCACTTCGGCGCTGCGCTCGCGGCTTTGGATGACGCTCGATGCCTGAGTGATGATCGCGGCGCGCTTCTCGCGTTCGGCGCGCAGCATGGCGTGATGCGCGGTGATATGGCCGATCTCATGCGCCATCACGGCGGCAACTTCGGACGCATCATTGGCGAGCGTCAGCAGGCCGCGGGTGATGTAAATTTTGTCGGGCGGCATCGCGAAGGCGTTAACGATCGGCGAGTTGAGGATCGTCACCGTATAAGGTTCGGTCGGCGCGCTGCTCGATTTAGCCAGCTTGACCAGGACGTCATTCAGAAAACGCTCAGCCGCCGGATCGTGATATTCGCCGCCGAATGTCGCGATCAGCTTTTTATGCTCGGCCGATGACAGCGTTTCGACGCCGAGCGTGCGCGGTGCTGCGGCGGGAATTTCGGCGCTGATCGGCTTCGAGCCTTGCTGCTCCAACACGGCGCAGCTTGCGAGCCAAAGGCACGCCGCCAGCGCGACGCCCTTGCCGAGCGCAGCCGGCAGCGTTGCCGCCCGGCGGCCTGCACCGAAAAGAGAGAAAAGGAAGGAGCACAGCGTCATGGATGTTGTGGGAGCGGCGTGGCGCCGATCGCGCCTTGCCGAGCCATGGCTCCTTGCTCGTGTTCGTTGCTGATCAATTCGATGTCATCGGAGCTGGCGATTTCGATCTGCGGCCCGAAGCGCAAATCGAGGAGGCCGCGGACGCGTAATATGCGTCCGATAAGTGCCTTAATGTCCAGTCCGGACCGCTCAAATATGGCGACATTGCGTTTCAGAATCGTGACCGTGAAGGCACGATTTCGCCTTGGCGCAAATTCGATTGTCGTCCGATAGGCATTCGATGACACATTGATGATACGGCCTTCGACGATGACATTGCTTGCCGATTTGTCGGCGAAGTCTGTGCGATTTGTCGCCGCGATGATGGCATAAAAAGGATCATTCCAGAGGCCGAGCTTGGCATGCCGCGCTTTTTTCTCCGCGGCGAGAAAATCGGTGCGGCAAGCATGCGTTTCCGGCGTTGGCATAAAGCGCGCAAGACCTTCTTCGAGCAGTATATCAGCGGCATTTCGCAGAGCTTGGCCGAACGCATCCGTCGCCACGAAAACGAATGCGGGAATGCGCCCCCAACGATCTGGCTTTGCTGACAGTAGGATAAAGGTAATGCCGGCGCCGACGCGCTTCGTCAGCGCATCTTGTGCGCGGCGTGGCAGGTCGGGCGATTGCCGTGTCGCTTGCGGCGGGTCGAGACCGACGAGATGCAAGCTGCGCCCGTCAGAGAGGGCCAGATCGAGGCGTTCATCGACTTTTGTGACATGCGCCGTCTGTGTTCCGGCGGTCGGGCAAGTCGTCAGAAGCGTCGCGGTCTGACGCGCCTCGCTTGCGACCGGAACAAAGAGCGGAAGCGCACCGACGATGCCGAGCGCCGCACGAAAGGATCTGGCCGCCATTTTCTGCCTGGCTTCTTGGCTGTCGCGCCGCGGTGGCATGCGCGCCGCGCCCATGCTAAATCAGCTCTGGCTGAATCGCAGCTGAACAAGCGATTCAGCCGCGACTTAATCGAATGTGCTTCGTAAAAGTCCCGGTAGCTCAGCAGGATAGAGCAACGGTTTCCTAAACCGTAGGTCAGGGGTTCGAATCCCTTCCGGGACGCCACTCTCAGCCGTCGACCATTCTCAACGAAAACACGCCTAGTCAACGAAATCGCTCCAGCGGTGCGATCGCCGGCCTGAAGCATAGCGATCGCAATTTGAATCCCGTTGAATCTCTGCCTGAGCGGCCAGTTACCGAACCGTCATCGAGGAGCGCTAGCTGCTTGGACGGACTCAGGTGAGCTTATCGCGATGATCGAACACGACACCGAATTCAATCTCGAGATCAGCCGGCGAAAGCTGCTCGCGGCCGCTGGGATCGGCGGAGGGACGCTACTGGCGGCCGCTCTCCTCGGTCCGGCAGTGGCTGAGGGCGTAGCTATCTCGCGCCAGTCGGCCGATCCCGTGGCGACGCCCCCAGTCGCCGGACTTCATCTGCAGTTCGGCGCGGATGCCGCATCCGAGATAGTGGTTTCGTGGCACACGCTGCAACCCGTTCGCCACCCTTGCGTCCTGCTCGGCCATCTCGATGGCAGACTCGAACAGAAGGTCGAGGCCAAAGCGACGAGTTACACGGATGCGAAGTCCGGCCAGGTCGTCTACGCCTACCACGCGAAGCTTGCAGGATTGCAGGCCGATTTCGATTATTTCTACGCGGCGATGCATGACGGCGCCGAGCCGGAGTTCGCGACCTTCCGCACCTCTCCGCGCG
>CAZXXA010000036.1:0-37655 GCA_964644615.1 uncultured Methylovirgula sp.
AAGACGTGCAGGTGATCGAGCGCTCGGCCTGCCCGACCTGCGGCTCCTGCTCCGGCATGTTCACCGCCAATTCGATGAACTGCCTGACCGAGGCGCTCGGCCTGGCGCTGCCCGGCAACGGCTCGATCGTCGCGACGCATGCCGACCGCAAGCGCCTCTTCGTCGAAGCTGGTCATCTCATCGTCGATCTCGCCCGCCGCTATTATGAGCAGAACGACGCCTCCGTCCTGCCCCGCTCGATCGCCAGCTTCGCCGCCTTCGAAAATGCGATGACGCTCGACATCGCGATGGGCGGCTCGACGAACACCGTGCTGCATCTTCTCGCTGCGGCCTACGAAGGCGAAGTCGATTTCACCATGGCCGACATCGACCGGCTATCGCGCCGCGTGCCGGTGCTCTGCAAGGTCGCCCCCTCCGTCGCCGATGTGCATCTCGAAGACGTGCATCGCGCCGGCGGCATCATGGCGATCCTCGGCGAATTGGAGCGCGCCGGCCTCGTCGATGCCAGCCTGCCGACCGTGCATGCGGCGAGCCTCGGGGAAGCGCTGGAGCGTTGGGACATCAAGCGCTCGTCGAGCGATCTCGTTTCCGAATTCTATCGCGCCGCGCCGGGCGGCGTGCCGACGCAAGTCGCCTTCTCGCAGAAGGCCCGCTATAGCGAGCTCGACCGGGACCGCGCCAAGGGCGTGATCCGCGATGCCGAACATGCCTTCTCGAAAGACGGCGGCCTCGCCGTGCTCTTCGGCAATCTCGCGGAAGACGGCGCCATCGTGAAAACGGCGGGCGTCGATGCCTCGATCCTCACCTTCACCGGCAAGGCTCGCATCTTCGAAAGCCAGGATGCGGCGGTCGAAGCCATTCTCAGCAACAGACTGACGCCCGGCGACATCGTCCTCATCCGCTATGAAGGCCCGCGTGGCGGCCCCGGCATGCAGGAGATGCTCTATCCGACGAGCTATCTGAAGTCGAAGGGCCTCGGCAAAGTCTGCGCGCTCGTCACCGACGGACGCTTCTCGGGCGGCTCATCGGGCCTCTCGATCGGCCATATCTCGCCGGAAGCGGCGGAAGGCGGCACCATCGGTCTCGTCGAGGAAGGCGATACGATCGAGATCGACATCCCGAACCGCCGTCTGCATCTCGCCGTCGGTGATGCGGTCATCGCCGAGCGGCGCGCCGCGATGGAAGCCAAGGGCGACAAAGCCTGGAAGCCCTCGGCGCCGCGTAAGCGCAACGTCACCACGGCGCTGCGTGCCTATGCGGCGCTGACGACGAGCGCCGCAAAGGGTGCGGTGCGCGTGGTGCCGTAAGGGAAGCACGCCGATTCGTTGATCCGTGTAAACCTCAAGTTATTGGCTTGACGCGAGGGCTTCGCCCGTGGCTTAGCAGTAGAAGGCTGCTTAGGTACGGAATGCCACTGTGGCACATGCGGAAATAAAAATTCCCACAATCGCGGGAACAACGTCGGTCGAAATAAGCCCTAAAAAGCCGATCTTTATTTTGGGACGAAACGGCACCGGAAAATCGGCTTTAGTACACAACATATTTTCACAGCTAAATGTTTTCTGGCATATGAGTTCAGCGCCACTGAACGGGGTGCCGCAATTTAATACAACCGTGATTTATTTACCCGGCTCAAGACCAAGTTATTTTGAAAATGAGGGTTTGTCGCTAACGCCCGCAACCCGAATCACGCTCGAGACCAACCTGCGTGCTTGGGATGCAGACCCTTTCACGCGCTGGAAGTCGGTCGACGGAACTCGACGGAATGAGAGGGCTATCCACGATCTGACCGTAGCTGAGACGCAATTCAAAATCGACGCGGCGGATGAAATTGCCAAACATGGCTACAAGGCGAAAGCCATCGTTCGTTTGCAGTCGAACAGCTCTCCGCTCGATAGGGTCAATGCGTTATTGGAGCAATCAAATCTTCCTATTACACTTGTAATGGAAAATGCCGAAGTGAAGGCGAGCCGTGACGGTAAAACATACAGCGTCGCCAAAATGTCCGACGGCGAGCGAGCCGCAGTGATCTTAAGCGCCCAAGTTGTGGCAGCGCCAACGGACACTATCTTTATCATTGACGAGCCTGAAGTTCATTTACATCGCGCGATCACAGCGCCACTGATCACTTCGATCTTACGCGAGCGTACCGATTGTTCCTTTCTCATCAGCACTCATGAACTGGAACTCCCTGCCGAGTGTCCAGACTCGAAAGTGGTTATGGTCCGCAGCTGCCTTTGGCAAAGAGACCAAGCGTCGTGGGATATTGACGTAATTGATAGTTCGCGACCCATACCTGATGACCTTAGAATTGATATCCTAGGGTCTCGTCGAAAAATCCTATTCGTTGAAGGCATCAATGGCAGTCTCGACCGTCCCTTATACGCGCTGTTGTTTCCCACGATCTCAGTTCGCTCCCGTGAAAGTTGCCGCGAGGTGGAACGTAGCGTTTCAGGCCTACGAGGAACTGAGGACACACATCATGTCCAAGCCTTCGGCTTGATAGATAACGATGGGATGGATGCAGGCAAGATAGCTTCTTACGAAGCTAAAGGCATTTACCCGCTTCCGGTTCACGCCGTGGAAAGCCTCTATTACGCAGAAGAAATTATTGCTGCAGTAGCGGCTCGTCAGGCCGAGACGCTTGGAGTTGATCCTATCAAGTTGACTGAGGAGGCGGCGACCAAGGGTCTGGCATCGCTCGACGTTAAGCAGATGCGCCATCTTGCTAGCAGAGTTGCAGAACGGCAGATGCGTGAAGCGCTTTTGAGCAACATGCCAGAACGTACAACTCTCCTACATGAGAGTACGCCCGAGATCTCAGTAACTGTGCGCTCGCCATTTCCAACCGAGCTCGCACGCATTCAAGACCTGCATGCTGAAAAGGACCTCCATGCGATCATCTCACATTATCCAGTCCGTGAGTCAGGCGTCCTAGATGCGATTGCAAAAAGCTTGAAGTTCCCGTCGCGGTCGGATTATGAGAAAGCAGCACTCGCACGCCTTGGAGCGGATGGAAAACTCCAGGATATGCTTCGGGCGAAGCTCGGCCCCCTGGCCTCGCTGCTGCTTTAATCCGATTTCGTCGGCTTCCGCCTCCGGCAGCGCTAGCGGCCCGAGGATGTCCGGCCCGCGTGAAATGCGTGCGAGCTGGAACACACCAACAAATTGCAAAAGATGAGGCAATCTGGCGGGCTCAAGCCCCCCGTTCTAATAAAAGTTTCTTCACAAAGCTGATGACGAACAACTTCGCCACGACGCCGTTTTGCGAAAAGAGCGTCGTGTTCGCCTTGAAGTGGATGGCCGCATTCTCTCGGCGATGTCGTAAATTGAGGACGCCGCCGAGCGCCATATATTCGAGCCGCTTGCCGTCCAGCGGAACGACGGCATATTGGCGGTCTTGGCCCGTCTGGAACACATAAAAGCCGGCTGGGCCGAGCTGAAAGCGCCCGACGTGCTCGGTCACGGCGAAGCAGAATCCGAAGAGCCCTCTCGCCAAGCGAGAGGCGCGCTTGCATGCATTTTCGAAGAACGGGCCCAGGATGCGGCTCTTGGAGAAGCCGGATTGATTGCGGCTGTAACACTACAGCATGAAAAAGCGAAGCTGGCCGCGCACAGAGCCGGATAAAAAATTGCGGAAGGCGAAGCTGAGGCTCTTTTGCAGCGCGAAGGCAGACGCAAAGCGTTCGGAGTCCTTCAGCAGGGCACGGAACGCGTCAACCAAGCTCGCGTTCAACTTTCATGAATTACTTGCTCAAGGCTTGGTTTTTTGCGGCGCTGACGTCCGTGGTCGCGCTTGCGGCGTTCGCCGAGCCTGCCAGAACGCAGACCGGCCCCGATGATAGCCGTCTGTCTGCGATCGCCAAGGCGGAGATATTGCTCGAGCGCCATCATTTTTCGTCTGGCGAAATCGACGGGAGAGACGGCGACAATTTTCGCAAGGCGCTGCAGGCATTCCAATCGACTCATGGTCTAGCTGCGACGGGAAAGCTCAATCCAGAGACGTTGAGCGCACTGGCGCAAGGCTCGTCCGGTTCGCTGCTCAAGGACTATCGGATTTCCGACGCGGATGTCGCCGGACCGTTCGACAAGCGGCCTTCATCAAAATTGGAGCAGATGTCCAAACGTCGCGGACTTCCCTATCGAAGCCCCGTGCAGGAGATCGCTGAAAAATTCCACATGAGCGAGCGGCTCCTGCGGGAGCTCAATCCGCATTCCCGGTTCGATCGCGCCGGCGCATCCATCGTTGTGGCGGACGTGCCGCCGATGCAGTTACGGCCGTCGCGCTACACGGTGAAAGCCGTGCCGCCAAAGAAGAATGAAGCCGAAGGCCCGAAGGTCGCCACCATCGTCGTGGACAAGCCTGCGCGCGACCTGCGCGCCTACGATCAGGATGGCAATCTACTCGGGTTCTATCCGGCGACAATGGGCAGTGAGGAGAAACCAGCGCCGACGGGCACTTTCGCCGTACGCCGCGTCGCCTGGAATCCCACCTATCACTACGATCCGAAATTTAAGTGGAAAGGCGTTCACACGCGGCGCAAGTTGACAGTCAGGCCGGGCCCCAAAAATCCGGTCGGCCTGGTGTGGATCGACCTCACGGCACCATCTTATGGCATTCACGGCACGCCGCAGCCGGCGCAGATCGGGAAGACGGCATCGCACGGCTGCATCCGGCTGACCAATTGGGACGCCATCGAACTGGCCGAGATGGTGCACAAAGGCACGGTGGTGAAGTTCGAGGATCAAGATTCCCCGGTGACGCCGCCGCCCAAATAATGGGTCCGCGTCCGAATCCTCAGCACCTAATACGGCTCGTCTTCCTTTGCCCCGCATTTTCGCAGCGCGAGGCAGACGCATTGCTGACCATTCCGATTGCAGACCGGCATGCGATCCGCGCCGCATTGATATTGGCGCCCGTCATAGCCCGTCATCACGCCGCCGCATCCGCCCATGGCATAGCCGACGTGCTGCGCCCATGACATATCAGCACCGAAGACCAACGCCACCAACAGAGCGCCGATAAAAAGAATTCTGAAGATCATGAGCGAGACCGGGATGGCGAAGCGGCATCGCCGAGCAACGCGGGTTACAGCCGAAATCGAATCACGACGGCTACGCGCATGCTAAGCCAAACTGCGGGGCTCCGGCACCTGCCAGCTGTACTCCGGCAGCGCCAGCCGATCGATGATGTCCCTGCCGAAGGTGAAACGCGCCACACCGGGAATCGCCGCGAGCCGGATCACCAGATTGCGGAATGCGAGGCCGAAGCGCGTTTGCGGCGCAAAGGCTGAGGCGAAGCGCTCTGCCCCCTTCTGCTTTGCGCCGATATAAGCGCGCAGCAGCGATTCATAGCGTGCAAATGCCTCTTTGTGGCGGCCTTCGGCGCGCGCGAGTTCGCCGGCCAGCACATAAGCGGCCGTCATCGCAAGTGCCGATCCCTGCCCCGCGATCAGCGAGACGCAGAAGGCCGCATCGCCGACGAGCGCGAGACGTCCGCTCGACCAGTAAGGCATTTTGATTTGGCTGATGCGATCGAAATAAAGATCCTCGGCGGCATCCAATGCGGCGAGAATCTTCGTGCATTCCCACGTCCCGCTGCCAAAGCGTTCGTGCAGAAGACGCTTCTGCGCGGCGAGATCGGGCGGATCGGCGTCATTTCCTGCGGCGAAGACGAAGAGAAACAGACTGCGGTCGTCGCGCAATGTCACGCGGCCGAGCATGCGGCCCGGCTCATTGTGGATGACATAGACATCCTCGTCGCGCGGCCGATAGCCCTGCATCTCGAAGGCCGCGACCCGGTAGCCGAGTTCCGTCTCGAATTGCGCCTGGGGTCCGAAGACGCGTTTCCGTACATTCGAATGCAGCCCATCGGCCCCGATCACCAGGTCGAAGCGGCGGCTGACAGCTTTCGCGAAGGTGACTTCGACACAGTCCGCCCCGTCGCGGAGCGCGGTGATCTCATCGCCGAAAATTACGTCGCTTTGGTCTTTGATCGTCTCATAAAGCACGCGCGAGAGATCGCTGCGGGCGAGTGTGACGAAACGCCCGCCCGTCAGCTCCTCAAACGCCGCAGTGCCGAACCCCGTGGTGCGCCGGCCCTTGTCGTCGACGATGCGCATTTCGCGGACGTGATAGCCGATCCGATTGAGCTCATCGGTGATTCCCATCTTCTCGGCAATGTCATAGCCGAGGCCCCAAAAATCGATGACATAGCCGCCGCTGCGGAGTGCGGGCGCGCGTTCGACGAGCGTCGGCTGGAAGCCGCCCGCTTTGAGCCAATAGGCGAGCGTCGGGCCGGCAATTCCCGCGCCCGAGATCAAAACTGTCTGAGCATGCATGCCGGGTTAATTCGCAGGGCCACGCTCGTGTTCCCCCACGCGCCCACATTCGTCCTTACGGCGCAATGCATTGCCGTTTCGTGCGATCATAGGCGCGAAGACCGATATTCAACTGCTTCGTTAAATCCGCATCGTCTTTCACGAGCGCTTCATCGACGCCATTTGCTTGATACGGCAGCTCATAGACATCGCTCACGATGAAAATCCCGGCATTCGCTGTCGTCGTATGAACGAGCGTCAGATGGTTTTGCGTGAAGACGAGATCGGCCCTGTCGGTCTCGGCCGGTTTGACCGCGACGATGGCTCTGATCGCGTCTTTCGGGATGACATAGCTTTTGACGCGGCGGCGCCCCTCGTTCATCAGCATGATGAGGCCTTTGTCGGCATCGCGTTGCACCGCGTAAGGATCGGTGAGCGGTATGCCCGATGCGGCTGTCGCCGCATAGTCCGACGCGATCGGCGCCGGATCGCAGGTCACGGTGAGCTCATCGGCGCCGCTTTTGATCCGCTGCATGACGCGGGCGTCTGCCTGAGCGGGCAGGACCAGCGCCAAGGCCAAAGCGGCGAGCCCCAATCGTTGCACGCTCATCCCCATCTGCGCACTTGCGCGCAATAATCGTCATAGGCTGCACCGAATTGGCGGCGCATCTTGGCCTCCTCGAATGGAATATGGACCCAATTGGCGGTCGCGAAGACGGCGATGGGCGCGAGAAACATCGGCCAGGCGCCCACCCAGATCGCGATGCCGAGCGACAGGATCACCAGTCCCGAATACATGGGATTGCGTGTCCATTGATATGGCCCATCCGTCACCAGCGCCTGGTTGGTTGGCGAGGTCGGCTTGATCTCCGTGCCAGCGCGATGAAAAAGCGACGCGGCCCAGACCGGCGGCACGAAGGCCAAGATCACCAAGACGATCCCCAGCGGCGGCAGCGGCAGGCCCGGAACTTTCGGCCAGCCGAGCGCCCCGCTGATCGCGGTCGCGATGAGGATATAGATCAATGTCCAGATGGGCGGCGGGAAGATGAGCATCGGCCACCTTTCGAGTCACAGATCGAGGGAAAAGGCGTCTTTCAAGCCGCGCCGTCCGGCGGGCGTAATAACAATCGAGCGATGTTGCGGTCCGCGTTTGATCCAGCCCGATTGGGTCAACCGCTCCATCATGCTGCGGCCGAGCACGCCGCCAATATGCGGACGCCGCTCGCTCCAATCGAGGCACGGACGGCAAAGCAGCCGGCGCGTAGAACCCGCATCGCAGGCAAAGCCGTGGTGCGCGAGAATGTCATGCCCGGCTTCGGTCACCTCGCCAGACTCTAGCGTGAGTTTCACCGCGCCCATGGCGATCAGACTGTCGGCCAGTCCGACGCCGAGCCGTCCAGCCAGATGATCGTAGCAGCTGCGCGCTTCGCGCAAATGTGCCGGGACGCGCGGCGTCGCGCGCGGGCGGCTCTCTTTCTCCGCTGCGATCACCATCATCGTCTCGAGCATATGCGCGACGGCAGGTGACGCGAGCCGGAACAGGCGCTGGCGCCCGCGCGGCTCGACGGTGACGAGCTGCGAGGCGAGAAGCTTGGCCAGATGGCCGCTCGCCGTCGCGGGCGTCACGCCGGCGGTCTCGGCAAGCTCGCTCGCGCCCAAGGGGCGGCCGTCGAGCATGGCCGCAAGCATATTGGCGCGGCCCGGATCGCCCACGAGCGCGGCGACCGCCGCCAGATTTGTGCCTGTCGTCATTGGCCCAATCTAATCGTTTTGACCTTGCGATGCAGCTGCCAACATTTCGGCCACGGCCGAAACATCCCGTCGCGAACCGCTCTATGTCCCCTCCGTTGCAAACGGCGTGGGAGCCCAGCGATGACGGACACAAAACAAAACGTGGCGCTCACGCTCCTGGCGGCGAGCTTCGGCTTTTCGCTGGTGCAGCTCGATGTGACCATCGTCAATGTCGCGCTGCCACAAATGGCGACGTCGCTCGGCGCCCATACTGCGGCGCTGCAATGGGTGGTCGATGCCTATGCGCTCTGTTTCGCCGCGCTGCTGTTGAGCGCCGGCTTTTCCGGCGACCGTTTCGGCGCCCGCAAAGTCTATCTCGGCGGGCTGGCGGTCTTCGGCGTGGCCTCGCTCGCCTGTGGCCTTGCGCCAAACGCGCTGTCGCTCAGCATCGCGCGTGCCGTGCAAGGCCTCGGCGCAGCCGCCATGCTGCCCTGCTCGCTCGCCATTCTCAATCACGCGACAGGTCATGATGACAAGCTGCGCGCCAAATCCGTCGGCTGGTGGACGGCCTCCGGCGCCATCACCATTGCGGCAGGACCGATCGTCGGCGGGCTGCTGCTCAGCGTCGCGAGCTGGCGCAGCATCTTTCTCGTCAATCTGCCGCTTTGTACCTTGGCCGCCTGGCTGACATGGCGCATCGAAGAGACGCAGATCAAACAGGTCAAGCGCGGCTTCGATCCGTTGGGCCAGACGCTTGCCATTATCGCGCTTGCCGGTATCACCGCTGCGGTGATTGAGGCGCGGCCGCTCGGCTTCACGCATGGCTTCGTGATCGGCGCCGCCGTTCTAGGTCTTGCAGCGACAGCCGCCTTCATCGCTGTTGAAGCGCGCAGCACGCATCCGATGCTGCCGCTGGGCCTTTTCCACCAGGCTGGATTCAGCGCTGCCGTCGGCTATGGCGTCATTGCCAATACGACATATTACGGCGTGCTCTTCGTGTTGAGCCTCTATCTGCAGCGCGTCTTGGGCTATAGCGCGCTCACGACCGGCCTCGCCTATCTGCCGCTGACAGCCATGTTCTTCGCGGTCAACTTATTGAGCGGCTGGTGGGTCGGCCATGCGGGATCGCGCGCACCCATGGTCGTCGGCGCGCTGATTGATGCCGCGGGTTTTGCGCTGCTGCTCTTACTCGGCGCAAGCAGTCCTTATGCGCTCATGCTGCTGCCTTTTGCTTTGATGCCGAGCGGCATGGGACTCGGCGTGCCGGCCATGACGACCTCCGTGCTGGCGGCCGTCGACAAGCAAGTCTCCGGCGTTGCGGCGGGTGTTTTGAACGCAGCGCGCCAAGCCGGCGGCGCAATGGGCATTGCGCTCTTCGGCGCGCTGGCAGGCGATCGTCCGGACCGCATCGTGGCGGGCTTGCATTCCTCTGCGCTGATTGCCGCCGGCCTGCTGCTCCTCGCAGCCGGTCTCGCCTTCTTCGCCGCCCAATCGAAAGAAAAGCCGCAGGCCGAATCTACGGCCTAGAACCCTTAGTTCCAGACCACTCTGCCCGAGTGCCGCAGCTCCGAACCGCGCCCATGCACTTCGATGCGGTCGCGGCCGCGCTCTTTAGCCATGTAACACGCCATATCGGCCGCGCGCAGCATTTGTTCGATCGTCGTGTCGCGCGGCGGAAGACAAGCGAGGCCGATGCTCAGGCTGATGTTGAAGGTCCGTCCCTCCCACATGAAGGTGGAGGCGCGCACGCTTTGCCTGAGTCCTTCCGCGACCGAGGATGCGTGATCGACGTCGCAGTTCTGGATGAGGATACCGAACTCATCGCCGCCCAGGCGCGCAACGAGATCGTCCGGCCGCAGATCGCGTTGCAAGAGTTCCGATATATGGCGAAGCAGATGATCGCCCGCGGCATGGCCGCAGGTATCATTGACGATCTTGAACTGATCGAGATCGAGGAACATCAGAGCATGCAGGCCATTCGTATGCGCCGGGGCTTCGAGCGTTTTTTGCAGCCGGTGCTCGAAAGCGCGGCGATTGGCAAGGCCCGTCAACGCATCATGCGACGCCTGCCAAGCCAAGCGATCGATATATTCCTGCTCGGCGCTCATATCGTGGAAGACGAGGACCGCGCCCTGCGACTCGTCATCAATCGAAATACGCGTCGCGACGAGCGTCACTGGCGTGTCGCCGGCCGGGCTGCGCAACACAAGACCAGTCCGCAGATTGCCGCCGTTCCCATCCATCTTCGCGACGGCATCGAGCATCGCGCTCCTCTCTTCGTGGCTTGCCTTGTCGAGGAGGCTGATCAGAGACTTGAGCCGCGCGTCTTGCGCTTCCTGCGCACTGACGCCGAGAAGCCGCTCGGCCATACGGTTCATATATTCCACGCGGCCGGCCGTATCGATGCGGATTACTGCTTCACCAATCGAAGCGAGGGTGATTTGCGCCCTCTCCTTCTCGCTGTGCAACGCGTTCTCGAACCGCGAGCGCTCGAGCAGGAGATTGCGGATGTGCCAAGTGATGAGGCCCATCAAAATACCCGCCGCGACGAGGTTGACGACGGTCAGGATATTCTTGATTGCGCGTGAGCCAGCACCAAGCGAGGCCGAAAAGGCAACCGCAAGCGGCGTCAACTGTTCATTGAGGTCGTAGATTTGCTTTTTCAACGCGATGACACGGCTTTGCGGGACCGCACCATGTGCCAGCTGCGCGTGGATGGAGTTACCGAGTGCGGATAGTTGAAGAAGGCTGGGATCTGTCGCACGCCAGCGGGCAATCGCATCCTTGAAATAAATGGCATCGCGGAAATTGACGAACAACCAAATGACGCCGCCGACATCGTCTGGATTGATGCCGCCTTTGAGAAAACCTCTGTGCGCCGCCGCGAAATCCGAAGGAGATTTTTCGAGCGCCAGACGCGCCTCGAGATCACCCAGCGGCACGCTCAGAGAACGGAGATATTTTTGGTAATAGGCCTCGTCGCCCGTATCGGTGTAGAGGCTCAGAAAATAAATGGCATTCTTCTGCCCCTTCGACCACATGCTTTCGCCGCCGACATAGGCACGCACAATCGAAAGCGTGTGCAGGCTGGCCGTCGCAATGACAAATTGAGCAATAATGACCAGGATACAAGGCAGAACCCGCTTGTAGAGATCGTGCCCGTGGTCGAAACGCGACCGGTGCAGTCCCCTCGCGTCGATCTGTTGCGGATTATCTTTAGCTTTCACAGCAATCAATTTTCCCGCAGCAAGGCCTAAGTCAAAAACGATAAACTGAGTTCTGGAATCTTTTGGTTTTTTTAATCTTGGCAATTTTAACGGAGAGTTAGTTCTTTCGTCTAAACAGAGAGTTACAAAAATGCTCTTGGTTCGCGGCGAAAGTTAATGCTTCTCTATGCAGCGTGCTCGGTTACTCGCGCGCTGCCGTTAAAACAAGCGAATTACAAGCGATTTAAAAGCGCTAGGCTGCGTGGAGATCGCAATGCCCGATGCCGTGACGGAGGGCGCGTCGCCGCCTATTCGTCGGTCAATTTGAGATCGGGCGTCAGATCATCGGCGGGGATCAGATTACAGAACCGCGCGGCGAAACCCATTTCGAATGTCCGCGTCACATCGGCGAGACGCTTGACCGATCCGCGGAAGGTGATGCGGCTCATGAGCGGCGGAATGATCCGCGCTTTGATCAGCGCATCGGTCCGCGAAACATTCACGACGACACCGCGCCGCATCGTTCCCGTGTGATCGAAGAAGCTGCAGGCTTTGATTGCCGGCTCGATCTTCATCGCGGTCACGCTTTGGCGGCCTTCGTAGACATCGACAGCAAGTTCGGCGACCATTCGGGAGAGCTTGTTTTTCAGCATGGGCTTGCAGGCGCGATCGACGTCGACGCGCACGGCTTCCGCCTTTTGCGACGCGATCGTGCCGTGGAACGGACCGATCTTATCGAGATTGAGCTGCACCTTGCCGCCCTTTTTTGCGGGCGCAGGACCATCCGACGGATCGAAGACGAGGTTAATCACATCAGGGCTTACGGACGTGGCTTTGACATTGGCAGCATTGCCATTGATCGCGGCGATGCCGCGCAATTCGACGTCGATGAAAGGCCGATAGTCGTAAAGGGCCATTAAGGCCACGAGGTCTTCGACCTGTCGCGTCGAACTCGTCTGCGAGCGTTGTGCCTCGGCAGGTGCGCTGCCTCCAAGCTGCCAGATCTTGTAGCGATGGAGCATATTGGTCATGAGCAGTCTCTTGAGGCGGGATCAAGATGCGAGATCGCTGCGCTGTCACGTGCAGCTACCCTCTTGATGCGCCAAATGATTTAACGGAGGATGTTTTATAAGAGTTAACGGCCCGACTTAGACATTGGTCGAAAGGCCGAACAATCACTTAAGTAACGCGCTGCGAGCGGCCATTATCGCCGCTCGTTCACCATGTTTGAAAGCGAGAATGGCCGGCGCGCAATGCAGGCGTCAGCGCCGAAAGCCGGCAGCCATCGGCGCAGGCGAAGCCGGCTTGCCGATCAACGCATCGGCGTCATCGCGCGGCGCTTCATTGACATGAACGGAACGCCCGAACGCGCCCTGCACGCGCTCGCCATATCTCAACAGATAGACGAAGGCGATCAAGGCTGCGCCAAAGCCGGCGATGGCTCCGACGCCCATCGCCCAGCGCGGTCCGAAACTGTTCGCCACCCAGCCGACGATGGGCGCGCCGACCGGTGTGCCGCCGAGCGCAATCGCCAACAGGATCGCCATTACGCGGCCGCGCATAGCGGGTTCGGTCGAGAGTTGGATCAAGCTGTTCGTCGATGTCGTGAAGACCTGTACCGCAATGCCCGTCAGCAGCAGCATGATGCCGAAGAGCCAGCTCGTGGGCATGGTCGCAGCCAGCATGCAGCCAGCGCCGAAAAATGCAACGCCCGCCATCAGAAGCGTCATATGCGGACGCGCCCGGCGCGCAACAATCAATGTGCCGATGATCGAACCAATCGCCATCATCGATGTGATGATGCCGTATTCACTGGCTCCGGCATGGAAGACCGAAACTGTCATGGTTGAAATGAAGATCGGAAAATTCGCGCCGAATGTGCCGATCAGGAAGAACATCGCAATGGCCGCTATCAGATCGGGCCGCGCCCGGATGTAGCGCAAGCCTTCGACAAGGCCGCCCTGCCCCTTTGCGGCGCGGCTATTGGGATGAAGTTCATGGACGCGCAGGAACAGAAGGGAGACGAGGACGGCAGCGAAAGATCCCGCGTTGATCAGAAAGACGCCCCCCGATCCCGTGACTGCGATCAAGAGGCCCGCCACAGCCGGACCGATCATCTGCGCCGCGTTGAAGGACGTGGAATTCAGCGCAACCACGTTCGAGAGATCTTCTTCACCGACGAGTTCCGAGACGAATGTCTGGCGCGCCGGGATATCGAAGGCCGCGGCGGAGCCAAGCAGAAAGGCGAAGACATAGACATGCCAGAGCTGCACGAGGCCGGTCATCGTGAGGATGCCGAGCGCCAGCGCCAACGTCCCCATCACCGCCTGCGTCGCGAAGAGAAGTTTGCGCTTGTCGAAACGATCGGCGGCGGAGCCAGTCCACGGCACGAACAGCAGCAAGGGACCGAACTGCAGCGCCATGACGACGCCGAGAGCCACCGCATTGTGATGCGTCAGCCCGGTGAGCACGAGCCAATCCTGCGCCGTGCGTTGCATCCACGTGCCGATGTTGGAGATCAGCGCGCCGCCAGCCCAAAGCCGATAATTGAAGCCGCTCAGCGAACGGAATGTGCCTTTCATTTTTATGCCTCGCCGAGTGAATTGCCGCCGTGGAACCTACCGAATTGACGCGCCATCACTAGGCTCATGAGAAGAATGCCGGCCCCCGCAGCGACGACGTCAATGGTCGAGCGAAGATCGAACGTGCCGACGCGACAGATCAGGAGATAGGCAACGGCGAAATTGAAAAAGCCCCAGGCCGCATTGACCGTCGATGACGAGAGGCCAACGCCTGGCGGACTTGCAAACGGCGTCTGGAACGGCCGTCCCATCATACCGCTGACGAAATGCGGCACGGCATTGGCCAAGAACATACCGCCGAAGATATAGGCGACCGTGTTAGTCCAGCTCATCGTTATCGTCCCTTCTTATAGAGAAGATCGATGATCTCCTGGCTCGTGCCGGTTTCGCCGAGGCGCGGGAAAATCCGCGTCACGCTGTTCTCATGGGCTTCGGGGCTTCTGTCTGTCATCGCATCGCGGGCGAGCACGACATTGAAGCCGAATTCATAAGCATCGCGCGCCGTCGATTCGACACCGATGCTCGTCGCAATACCCGCGAGCACGATCTGGGTGACATCGATATCTCGCAGATAGCTTTCCAGATCCGTGTTGGTGAACCCCCCCATGTTCGTTTGGTCACGACGTGATCCTGCGGCTGCTGATTGAGCTGCGGCAGGAATTCGGTCCAGTCGCGTGGGACATTGCCGGAATTGGGCTTTTGCTCGGCGCGGCCCGGTGCGCGACCGGCGACATTGACGAGAACGACCGGCAGCTTGCGACGGCGGAAAGCATCGGCAAGGCGGCTGGCGTGATCGACCACCGCATCGAAGGGATGCGCTGTCGGCAGGCCCGCGATTCCCTTCTGCAGATCGATGACGACAAGCGCCGTGTTGGAATTGAGCACGGATACGGGCATGAACGCTCCTACATATTACGGACGAAGCCGCGTTATTTCTCGACCAAACGGCGGATGATCTTGCCGGCAGCCAACAACGCCACCTGATCTTCGTCAGAGAGCTGCGCGATCGCCTTGGCGAGCCAGGCGCGCTTGGCGTCGCCGACGCGTTTGCGCAAAGTGATACCTTTCGGTGTCAGTGCGATCGTCATCTGCCGGCCGTCCGTCGGATGCGGCCGCTTCTCGACGAGCTGCATCTCCTCAAGCGCCGCAACGATGGCGCCCATGGATTGTGGCTTCATCCCCTCATCGCGAGCCAGTTCCGCCGTCGTCTTGGCCCCGTCTTCCCCCAGCCGTTTCATCACCATGGCTTGCGGGAAGGAGACCTCGTCCGCGCCGGCTTCGGCGCGCACACGCCGGACCAGCAGGCTGATCGCCTGGATGAGATCCGTGACGGCAGGCTCGATATTTTTCGGAGGCATTGCGATGTTTGACAGATAAACTGACAAGATAAACTTGCAAGATTACCTTCTTATATGGCCATAAGGCGGTTCGGGTCAAGCCCCGCCTGTTCATATTTGGATGAGATGCTGCGCCGCTGTGCCTCTAGAGCATCTTCCGCCCAGATAGAGGCACCCGGACGAGAGAAGATGCTCCAGCTCAATAAGTTGGAGCATGTTCTTATCGAAAAAGTTCGCAACTTTTCGGAACATGCTCTAGCGGATCTCGACATCCGACGGCTCGGCGTCCTTCAGGCCGCGATAAGCGAAATGCCACCATTCCTGCGGCAGATTTTCGAAGCCGTGCTTCGTCATCAGGGCAAAGAGCGCATCGCGGTTCTGGCGCGCCTCGGCCGAAATCGCCGGATAATCCGTCGCTGAGGTCTTGTCGAAGAGATCGAAGGGCGTGCCGAAATCGCGGTCGACGAAAGCAATATCGACGGCAATGCCGAGACTGTGGGTCGACGACTTGGCGATATAGCCCTGTGCGAAAAGCTCCTGCTTATCAATATGCGGATAATATTCCGCCTTCATTTTCTGATCGGCCTCATCCGCCGCCCAGGCGATGAAGGCTTTCGTCGCGCGCTGCGGCCGATAGCAGTCGTAGACGATGAGCTGATAGCCCAGCGCTTGCGCTTCCATGGCGACCGAGGCCAGCGCTTCCGCCGCTTCGCGCCTGAGCCAGCATTGCGGCGCGCGATAGCCCGGCACCGGCCGGCCGGTGAAATTTTCGCGGCCCGCGTAACGGATATCCTGTGCGATCGTCGGCACGACATCGGCAAGCCGGACGAATCCCGGCGGCGGCTCGGCTCGCGCTCCGCTGGCAAAAGCCGCTGCGCAGAGCGCTTTCAACGTCACGACAGCGCCGCGAACTGCGTTCATCTTGTTCCCCCATTGCGACGGGCCCCTGTGCCGGCCTCCGCCTTTCGCCCGAGGCATCTCCGGCAAGCTATTGCCACCCTACTTGCGCCCAGCTCGAAGCAAGGCCACATTTTATGCACCCGATACCGTTTCCGGAGACGGACTATGGCTGAGACCAGCGGATTTTGGCGTACCCTGTCGCAACCGATTTTCCTGCCGGTGCAACTTCCTCCTGAGGCGCTCTCGGGCGTCCGCGCACGCCGCATATTGGCGCTCTGCGTCGATTTTCTGGCCGTTTCCGTCCTGTCTTTCGCGATTTGGCTGTTGCTCCTGATTCTGACGCTCGGCCTGTCCCTGTTGCTTTTGCCGCCGCTCTTCCCGCTCGTCGCCTTTTTCTACAACGGACTAAGTGTCTCGGGTCCAAACATGGCGACCCCCGGCGTGCAAATGATGGATCTGGAAATGCGCACGACCGGCGGAAGCCGGGTGCCTTTCCTCAATGCTGCGGTGCACGCCGTGTTTTTCTACATCAGCTGGATGTTCCCGGCGGTCTTGCTTGTCTCGCTGCTGACGAGCGACAAGCGTTGCCTGCACGATATTCTGGCTGGCGTCATCGTCGTTCGACGGCCACATTATTTCCCAAGCTGAGCGTCAGTTTGGCAGTTATTTTTTATGCAAGATTTCCGGTGCATCATCTGATGAACCGGCGAATGGGGGCGCTAGAGGCGAAGGATATGCCTTCCGTTCAGGCTTGGCACTGGCCGCGGCACCGGTCATCTTTGACACCGGGGACCCGGCGTCTCGACCGCGACGAAGAGGGACGAGTTTGACCAAAGAGCTGCGCGACGCGCCGCAATTCTATCTGACAGCGCCATCGCCCTGCCCCTATCTCCCTGGGCGCGAGGAACGCAAGGTTTTCACCCATCTGATCGGCCGGCGCGCCGCGGCCCTGAACGACACGCTGACCCAATCCGGCTTCCGCCGTTCGCAGACGATTGCCTATCGGCCGGCCTGCGAAAGCTGCCGTGCCTGTATCTCGGTCCGCGTGAAGGTCGATGAATTCATCCCCTCGAAAGGCTTCCGCCGCGTCCTCGATGACAATGCCGATCTGATCGGCATGGTGGTGCGGACCGAGCCGACCGCCGAGCAATATTCGCTCTTCCGTGCCTATCTCGATGCCCGCCACAGCGACGGCGGCATGGCCGATATGACCATGCTCGACTATTCGATGATGGTCGAAGACAGCCATGTCGAAAGCCGGCTCATCGAATATCGCCTGCCCTCGCTCAATCCACACAGCCACAGCGAGGGCCCGCTCATCGGCGTCTGCCTCACCGACCTTTTGGCCGATGGCCTATCGATGGTCTATTCCTATTACGAGCCGGAACAGGCCCGCCGCTCGCTCGGCACCTATATGATCCTCGACCATATCGCCCGCGCCAAGGCGCTCGGCCTGCCGCATGTCTATCTCGGATATTGGGTCGATGGGTCGAAGAAGATGGCCTACAAGGCCCGTTTCCTGCCGCAGGAGCGGCTCGGCATGGACGGCTGGCAGCGGGCGGAGTAAACCGCCCGCCATTTACATTTCCGGCTCACTGAAATTCGATCGGGAATTCGGTGCTTGTCGAGTGGCCCGTTGATGCCTCGTGGCAGGTCAGCACGAGCGTATATTTGCCGGGATGCGCGCCGCTGAAGCGCAGATCGACCTTATACATGACCTCTTGGTTCTGCTCCCGGCTCTTGAAATCCATTTTGCCGAAAGCGTGCTGACCGGCGATGACTTTGCCGTCCTGCGTGCGCACCTCATAGTCCATCATCGCGAGCGAGTGATAGATGCCGTTCTCCAGCGTCCAATGCAGACCGACCGGCTCGATATAGACGATGATCACCTCGCCGTCCTTGAAGACGTTCGACTTGCGCGGCGTGTACATGCCGAAGCCGAGCGGCGGGCTGTCGACAATGATCGCCTTGCGAAAAGCGAGAGAGCTCTGATTGGAAACGAGCGCCTGCGCCTGCATGAGCGCATTCCATGCGCCGAGCGCGGAGGAACTATGGCTCGTCGCCTGTTTGGCGAGATCCGCAGCAAGCGCTGAACTCGCTTCGGCCGATTCCGTCACATGGTCCTGCGCCGAACTGACCTGCGCCCATCCAGCCGGCGCCGTCAGCGCCAATGCTGCCAGACCAAGAAAGCCGGCGATATTCGCTCTCAGCACCCGTGTAAAAACAGTCCGCATGCCTCACCTCACTTGAACTTATTGTTCTTCGGAAACCCTTTCGGCGGCAAACGCCCGGCGTCGGAACGCATGCCGATCCAATCGCGCAACTCGCGCTTTGGAACGTTGAAAGTACGGCCGGCGGAATCCCGCCAGCTCAATCCTTCATTGAGATGAAACACGCAGGCGTCCGATATGCCGCCGTCGCGATATTTCTGCAGCTTGACACCTTTGCCGCGGGTCATCTCCGGCACTTGCTCGATCGGGAAGATCAGCAGCTTGCGGTTCTGGCCCATGACCGCGATATGATCGCCGTCAGCCGGCACGATGACGACAGCCTTCATGCCAGGATCTGTGTTCAGCAGAATCTTGCCCTTGCGCGTGCCGCCGACCATCTCGTCGCAAGGCGCGATGAAGCCGCGTCCGTCATTGGCGACGACCAGCCGCTTCTCACCCGCCACATAGAGGAAGACCGCGACGATCTCCTCGCCCTCGCCGATATCGGCCATGAGACGCAGCGGCTCGCCCTGCCCGCGCCCGCCCGGCAGTTTCGCCGCATCGAGCGTGAAAACGCGGCCGTCGGAGGCCAGCACGAGAATCTTGTCCGTCGTCTCGGCAAAGAAGGAATGCGCGAGATGATCGTCGGCCTTGAACTGCAGATTGCCGAGATCGGCGACATGGCCTTTGAGCGCCCGGATCCAGCCCTTCTCGGAAACGACGACGGTGACGGGCTCGCGTTCGATAAAGGTCGTCGCAAGATCGACATCGCCCATTTCGGGCGCTTCTTCGAAGGTCGTCCGCCGCTTGCCGATCTTCGAATCCGGCGCGAAACGCTTCTTGAGGTCGCGCAGCTCGACGGTGATGACCTTCCACTGTTTCGTATCGCTGGCGAGCAGTGATTCGATATCGCTCTTTTCCTTGGTCAGCGAATCGAATTCGCGGCGCAATTCCATCTCTTCGAGGCGGCGCAGGCTGCGCAGCCGTGTATCGAGGATGTAATTCGCCTGCACCTCGGTCAGTCCGAAGGTCGCCTTCAAGACATCCTTCGGCTCGTCCTCCTCGCGGATGATGCGGATCACCTCATCGAGATTGAGGAAGACGATTTGCATGCCGGCGACGACTTCGAGCCGGTGCTCGATCTGGCCGTGGCGATAGCGCGAGCGCCGCTGCAACACTTCGCGGCGGTGATCGAGCCACTGCTGCAGCGCTTCTTTGAACGAAATGACGCGCGGCACAACGCCGTCGACAAGAACATTCATGTTCATGCCGAAGCGCGTCTCGAGCTCGGTCAGACGGAACAGCTGTTCCATCATCAGGCCGGCATCGACAGTGCGCGACTTCGGCTCGATGACCACACGGATATCTTCTGCCGATTCGTCGCGGACATCGGCGACGAGCGGCAGCTTCTTGTCGTTGAGAAGCTCGGCCATTTTTTCGATGAGCCGCGACTTCTGCACCATATAGGGAATTTCGGTGACGACGATCTGCCAGACGCCGCGCGCGCCCTCTTCCTTCATCCAGCGGGCGCGCAGACGGAACGAACCGCGGCCTGTACGGTAAGTCTCGAGGATCTGCTCACGCGAATCGACAATGATGCCGCCCGTCGGAAAATCCGGCCCCGGCGCGAATTCGAGCAATTGCGCATCGGTGGCGTTCTTATGCGCGATGAGATAGAGCGCCGCGTCGCAAAGTTCGGCGAGATTGTGCGGCGGGATCGAGGTCGCCATGCCGACCGCAATGCCTTGCGCGCCATTCGCCAGAAGATTCGGGATCGCCGACGGCAGGACGATCGGCTCGCGCTGATCGCCCGAATAATTGTCGCGGAAATCGATCGCGTCTTCGTCGATGCCTTCGAGCAGAAGCCGCGCGACTTCCGTCATCCGCGCCTCGGTATATCGGTAAGCCGCGGCGCCATCGCCGTCGATATTGCCGAAATTGCCCTGGCCATCGACCAGCGGATAGCGCGAGGAGAAATCCTGGGCGAGCCGGACTAGCGCGTCATAGATCGCCTGGTCGCCATGCGGATGGAAGGAACCCATCACATCGCCGACGATTTTTGCACATTTCTTGAACGCAGTGCCGGGATCGAGCCGCAGAATCTGCATCCCATAGAGGATGCGCCGATGCACCGGCTTGAGGCCGTCGCGCGCATCCGGCAACGCCCGGTGCATGATGGTCGACAGCGCATAAGCGAGGTAGCGCTCTTCGAGCGCCTCGCGCAGCGGAATCGGTTCGGTATGACCGCCGGACGGCGGCGGAGCGATATTTCTGCCCATTCAAACGATCGTGTCTTGGGGGAATTGAGGCCGGTAATATTTTTGCAACCGAGCCCAGTTTACTTAGTTGAGCGCCTGAGTCGCCGCAAGTTTATGAGGACTCCGGAGCAGCCGATCACGCCCTTTGCGAGCCTTATTTTTGTGGCTTTCTGCGGGCGGATTTTCGATCCGGATCATCCTTGTCAACTGCCTGAAAAGGCCCGTTCTTTTTCAGATGCGGAGGCTCGCGTCGATTGCGTTTCGGGTGTGGCCAGGATGCACTAGCTCGCAGGCGCAACCGGCTTTAGTGAGGATTCCGCGGGGGGCGATCCAAGTGCCATCTCAAGTGCCGTGGCGCACGGTTTCGCATTTACGTTCGTCTAGAAGTGACAAGGGCCAGGCTGATAGCACGCCGGCCGACGAGATCACATTGGGCCATACGGGGCCCGTTACGATCGAGACTGTGAGCATGGCAAAAGTCATCTTCGCCTTGGGTTTTGGTATTGGTCTCGCCATTCTGGCCATTGCCGTGACCACTCCACAAGCGAGCGGAGTTGCTGCTTCCGATGTCCATGCCGCCATGTCCGCGGCCCATTGCAGCCTGCACGAAGTCGCCCTCGACGAGGGCTATGGCATCACCCGCAAAGTTCTTCAGCGCGTCTGCTCCGTCGCGGAATAATCACCCTTCCCGGACATCCGAATCTGTTTTCCTGAGCGCCGCGACATAAGCGCTGTGGGCTTCCGGCAGCGTTAATCCGCGCGGGCCGAAGACATCGCGCGTTAAAAAATAGGCAGCGAGCGCAAAAGCGTCGCGAATCGCCGGCTGCGGCGGTGTCATCTCTTCTTCGCCGAGCAGAAAGGTCGGCAGCGGCAAAAGGCGATCGCGGTAGGGCTCACCCGCGCTGCGCGACACGGCGCGGCCGCTCTTCGGCGAAACGAAGATCAAATCTTCTTCGACGCCTGTTGCGGCACAGCTTGAGAGATCGAGGCCAAAGCCAAGCTCGGCGAGAATCGCCAATTCGAATCGCGCCAAAAGCGCGGGCGCGATCGAATCATCGCCGAGATGATCGGCGATGACGATGGCTGTCTCGTAGAGCGCCTGATGCGGCTCGCGTTCGGCCAGAAGCCGCAGCAGCGCGCCGATGAGATTGAGTCCCTGCAGGCTCGAGGCATCGGCCATCAGCCGCGCCGCGCGCATCCTTGTCGCCTCGACCGCATACAGGCCCAGATGATCTTCGAGCCGTGCCCGCCAGACAAGGGTGACGCTGTTGCCCGGCTGCAGAATCGGCCGCATGCGCTGGCCGCGGCCGCCCTTCACAAGGCCGAAATGGCGGCCGTGCGCGCCTGTCATCACTTCGAGGATGACGCTCGACTCGCCATATTTTCGGGTGCCGATGATGAGGCCTTCGTCAGACCATTCCATATTCTGTCTTGATTCTCTCTTGCGCCATGGGTCACCGCGAGGAGCAAAAAACCTCTGCCATGCTAGAGTTGCCGAAGCATTTTAGCGCCAGCACTTCTTAGCGCCAGCGCTTCGCCTGTCTCGGGCGGAGCGATAAGAGGTCACCATAGATTTGAACGTAGGATCGAGGGCACGCTCTTCGCCTGCCGCTGGCCTACCGTCATCTGAGCGATGCTCCGGCAGCGCAATGTCCGATACCCTCGCTAGTGGCGATTTTTGAACTCGCTTGGTTAAAGGCATGCGAATGGAAAGCTCCCGGTTTCCGCTTGTCTTATTGCGCACAAACCCGCTGCCCGAAAGCTCCATCGTGCCGTCGCAACCCAGCCGACCTTGGCGGGTTAGCCGGGTGGATGACAGCACAGCACCGAAGAAGCGCGTCGCTAGAGCCAGGGGACCGCATCGCCGATCACAGGCCGAGCAGCAGTCCAAAAGCTTTTGCAAGCGGAAAGCCGGCACCATTCGGCATCCCGCGTCTGACGGCAGAATTGCGGAGGTTTTGCAGTGGCAGAGCCCAACATGCGCAATTTCACGGTTAATTTCGGGCCGCAGCATCCGGCTGCCCATGGTGTCCTCAGGCTCATTTTAGAGCTGGACGGAGAGATCGTTGAGCGAGTCGATCCTCATATCGGGCTGCTCCACCGCGGTACGGAAAAGTTGATCGAATACAAGACCTATCTACAGGCGCTCCCTTATTTCGATCGCCTCGACTATGTCGCGCCGATGAATCAGGAGCACGCTTTTTGTCTCGCTATCGAGAAGCTGCTGCAGATCACGACGCCAAAGCGCGCGCAGATCATCCGGGTTCTGTTTTGCGAGATCGGCCGCCTGCTCTCTCACCTACTCAACATTACGACGCAAGCTTTGGATGTGGGCGCGCTCACACCACCGCTTTGGGGGTTTGAGGAACGCGAGAAGCTGATGGTCTTTTACGAACGCGCGTCAGGCGCTCGCATGCATGCGAACTATTTTCGCGTCGGCGGCGTCCATCAGGATCTGCCTCCAAAGCTCTTGGACGATATTTGGGCCTTCTGCGATCCGTTCCTAAAAGTCTGTGACGATCTCGAAGAGCTTCTCTCCGAAAATCGCATTTTCAAACAGCGCAATGTCAACATCGGCGTCATTGCGCTCGACGACGCCTGGGCACGCGGCTTTTCTGGCGTGATGGTGCGCGGATCAGGTGCAGCCTGGGACCTCCGCAAGGCCCAGCCCTATGAATGCTATGAAGAACTCGATTTCGACATTCCCGTCAGCAGGGACGGCGATTGCTATGCGCGCTATTGCGTTCGCATGGAAGAAATGCGGCAGTCGATCCGTATCATGAAACAATGCCTCGAAAAGCTCGGGGCGCCGGAAGGCCAGGGGCCTGTTGCAATTCAAAACCAAAAGATCGTGCCGCCCCGGCGCGCCGAAATGAAGCGCTCCATGGAGGCAATGATCAATCATTTTAAGCTGTATACCGAGGGCTATCACGTCCCTGCCGGCGAAGTCTATGCGGCCGTCGAAGCGCCGAAAGGCGAATTCGGAGTCTATTTGGTCTCCGATGGCGGCAATGTACCTTATCGATGCAAGATCAAAGCGCCCTCCTTTGCCCATCTCCAGGCGATTGATTTTTTGTCTCGTGGCCACATGCTCGCGGACGTGTCCGCAATCATCGGTTCACTCGACATCGTGTTCGGAGAAATCGACCGGTGAGATGGCGATTTGTTTTCGTATGACCGCGAGCGGGAACACGGAGCCGCCGACGCCATGTCAGCGTACGATTTATGTACAAGCTGGCGCGCCAACGGACGCGGGAAAGTCCGTGATGGGCACCGGAGTCGGGAGCTATTGCAAGCCCTGCACGTGATTTGCACCTACTTTGACAATGGCGCTCGATTGAACAAGCGCGTCACCGATTGGTTCGGCGCGGCCGCCCAGATATGTTGCCAGGAAATTTTCGGTAACGGCCCAGAAAGCGATGCTATTGGTGGGACGCGCGAAACCATGACCCTCGTCCGGATAGAGCACGTAAGTCAAAGGTGTGTCGCTCGCCTCAAGAGCTGCGGCGAGCTGGTCTGATTCCGCCTGCTTTACGCGCGGATCATTGGCGCCTTGGCCAATGAGAAGAGGACGTTTGATCGCGTCGGCCTTATGGAGCGGCGAGCGCGCCTGGAGCAAAGCCTTGCCTTCCGGCGTATCCGGATCGCCGATGGCGCGATGGAACATGGCCTTCAGCGGTTCCCAATAGGGTGGGATTGATGCCAGCAAAGTCTCCAAATTGGAAGGGCCGACAATGTCCACACCGCAGACGAAGCGGTCCGGCGTAAAGGCCAGCCCGGCAAGCACAGCATAGCCGCCATAGGAACCGCCGAGGATCGCGATTTTGGCGGGATCGACGATTTCGTCGGCGGCAAGCGTCTCGATGGCATCGAAAAGATCATCCTGCATCCGCGCGCCCCATTCGCCGTCGCCGGCAGCAACGAAGCTCTTTCCGAAGCCCATCGATCCCCGGAAATTCACCGAGAGTACCGCATAACCGCGATTGGCAAGCCACTGGTGCAGCGAGTCATAACCGAAGGTGTCGCGATCCCAAGGACCGCCGTGGACACAGAGGACCAATGGCAGCGGCTGTGGCGGCTTCTGCGCCATGCTGAAGCCGTGTGGCAGTGTCAAATAGGAAACAAGCGTCAACCCATCCCGGCTGCGAATTTCAAGCGGCGTCATCGGCACGAGCGGCGCGCCCTCGAGTTCGGGCCGCATCGTGTAAAGCTTTGTGAGGGTCTTGGTCTTGCGTGCGTAAAGATGAACAGCCGCCGGCGCAACAACAGGATCCGTCAAGAGCGTCCAGAGGTCATTCGAGTCATTCTGAGAGACGATCGCCCAACTTCCTTTGATATTTGCATCAAGGAAATCGAAATCCGGCTGTAATACGGAATCCAGCGCAAAATACTGCGGCTTCAGATAATTTGTGACGTAAGCGATCGGGGTATTGGTCATCGGATCAGCCAACACGCCGCTGATGTCGGCATGCGTATCCGCCGCAAGCAATCGCTTTTCGCCTGATGCTAGATCCTGCGCAAAAAAGCCGGTCTTGTCGCGTCCGCGCGCGTCCACCCAGTAGAGCGTCTTGCCGTCGTCGCTGAAACCAGCCGGGCTCGTCGAACGGGCATCTTCATAATCGACCTGCTCGAACGGCTCCGGTTCGACTGCGTCGCCGTCAATGCGAAAATAATCGATGCCGCCGTCTGGTCTGGGCTGAATTGCGATACGCAAATTGAGCAAAGAATCTGCGACGAAGCCGGCAAAGCCTTCATTTTGAAACGCGAGCGTCAATGCGCCGCTCGCGAGATCGAGCGAATAGACATCGAAGAACTGCGGATCGCGCTTATTGCATTGGATGAGCACGCGATCTTTGCAGCGATGGCTCGCGCCCATGAGGCCGGCTTTGGCGCCCGCGAAAGGCGTGAGGTCCCGCGCCTCTCCTCCCGCGATGCGAACGCACATCACATGATGATTTTCATCGCCTTCGAAATCTTTCGCATAAAGTATCATCGCCGAATCCGCCGACCAATAAAAGTCGGGAACCGGCCGCTCGCGCTCATGAGTGATCGATCGCGCTTTGGTGATATCTTCGAGAGGTGTGACGAAAATATTCAGGAGCCCGCCGAGCGGGGCCGACCAAGCGAGATATTTGCCGTCGGGGCTAATTCGCGCATGAGTCCGCTCTGGATTGCCGAACAGAATCGTCCGAGGAATTAAAGCGGTGGCCGCGGGCGTCGTATCGGTGGTCATACACATCTCCAGACGACAAAAAGGGTCTGTGTTTTTGGAATCCCATCGCGCAATGCCCGATGCATGCCGCCGTGGAATACTCCTAAACGGCGATATAAACAGCGTCCGCCAATCGCATCAGAAGATGCGTAACAAGCCCTGCCAGTTTATCCGCTCAGCGGCGGCACTCATTCCATACACATTTCTGATTCTGTGTTTCGCAGTATTGCTGGCTTCTTCCGTCTTGCATGCACTGCGAATAACGATCTGCGCACGGACAGTAGCGGCCCCTATCACTCGCCTGCGCCTGTGTTGCAAGCATGGCGGCAACCGCAGCGATCACAAGCGCTGCACATCTCAGTTCGGCGCGAAGCATGGAAATCCCCCTCATTGGCCGTTCCGTACACATTGAGCGATACATTTTCTTTCAGCAGCCTTGCACGGTGCAAAGATTATCCTGTTATCTGGCATGTGTCCGGGCATAAGCCTTTTTTGCATCTGTCTGTCGCAGCTTATGAGTTGCATTGAGCAGGAATCCAAACAAGCACTGTCGGATGCCGCCGCCGGCCTTAGGTAAATCCCAATAAGAAGCAAAAATGAGAGCGCAACTGCCGGATACGTGTTCATCCTTTGCTCCGTAGGAGAAAGTCTGGTGCGCGGCTTCATATGGCGCGGCATCGACTCTCAAGCCCGCCGTCTGGCTAGCGCTCTATTTCCCCGCGCTCCGCGCTTTGATGGCGGCAATTGCGGCGCCGAGCGCGATGCCCAGCAGCATTCCGATCCCCACGTTATGAATAGCAGCGCCAACTGCGATTCCGATCGCAATCCCAATGCCTATCCATTTTGCTTTGTCCATGCTCGGAACTCTGAAACAGGCCTGCCCCTCTGCTGATATCGCTTAATGCACACACTTGCCCGGATGTTCGACGCAATAGCGTTTAAAAAACATACAATTCTTGTAGCCGCCTTGAGCAAAATGGCACTTTCCCATCGTGTCCGGCACTCCCGGAACGCAGTCGCGAAGGACTTTACGATGGGCTTCTTCGCAGCTGGGGTCAGTTTGTGCGCGCCCTGGATTAGGCGAAACAAAAACTGACGCGACCGCCAAGATCGCGAGAGCCGCAATTCTTCCGTTCTTGCTGAGGGTAAAACGCATTTCCGACACTGCGACTGTTTGAGTGAGAACGCATTTCTTATGCAACGTGGAGCAATGTGAGTTTCGCAATGCCTGCAAACAGGCCAATATCTGTCACACTCCGACAAGCCGCTTCGTACTTCGATCACAGTCGGAATCAGCTTGCGGCCTTCCCGATCGCGGAGGCGGCGCTTCTCAGCAACCGCGCTTGCAGTGCGATCCGTTGACCTCGCAGTTTTCCCGTGCGCCCTCGCTCGTGGCGTGATGATAACAGGACTGCGCGCGCGCTTCGCAGCTTGAAATGCAGTGCTTAGCTTGCGGAGTCAGAATGCGCAGCGGCGTGGTCTGCGCCATCGCCGTAGCGCTGAACAAAGCAACTGGTGCGATCGCAGCGAGACCAATCAATCCGCCCCGCATTGCGCTAAATCCCTTCATGTTTTTGTTCCCCCTAGGTTTTATCGTAAGCGACCATCGTTATTTTGCGCCGGACCTTTGGTCCTCAAACTCCAATCGCAGCGATACGCACAGCATCCCGATCAAACCGAACCCGACGACGCTATAAGCATAAGCGGCGATCGTGCCGAACCGCGTAGAGATGGGTCCGAAGGCAAAATAGATCGACATGGCGATGAAGGCTGCCGCGACGATGCGAAAGTAGGCCGGCGTGTTCAGAGTCCATTCGCGCGTCCACCTCGTCATCGTTTGCTTTCCCTATTCTGAATAACGCTCGGCTCGGGTGTAAATCGGCGAGTTCTCATTAAGTCTCGGCCCTGGCATTGCCAATGGAACTTTTTTCGTACATTTCCGTGAAGGCATGATCTACGTGTGTGGAGCAACGCCCTTAACTGCTTCGCCGATTGGCCGCTGGGCCGACCTGAGCACAATGGCGCGTCAGCCCAACATGGATCAAAAATGGTTCTGGAGGAGTCCAGACGCAAATTGGGGCATGCTCGCGAGCCCGTGAAAAGCCTTTACATCGAACAGCTTTGAAGCTCCATCAAATCAACTAATCTAGATCGTAAAATGCACGGCTTTTGCTATGCGGAAATCCAATTCTCTGACCGCAATACTGTATTCACATTCTGCTTGTACGTGGTAATACTTGGTTTCCCTACGGGCATGGGGCAATAATTGTGAAGCAACAAAATTCTGCCGACATGTCTCGTCTCGAGAACCTTGGAAACATCGAAAAAAATCGACTGGCGACACACCATACGCCCGAAGAAATTCTGTCCCATCCGCGATTCGCTGCCGCGCGAACCGCCTATATTGAGGGACTTTTTTCGCTCTACGACAATAATCCGCTCATGAACCGCCTCCTGATCGAGGCGACGCGGTCTCTCGTCTTTTTCAATGCGCTGGCGATCTACGCCGCCTACGACCCGGCAGTTCGCGCGACTTGGCCGACAATTGGTCTGTTGAAGCAAGCGATTGAGCCCTACGGGGTATCGACCGAACGCAGGGTCGATGGACTTATCTCCCAATTCGTCAAGGCAGGCTATCTGGCGCTCGCAACAACGGCCGCCGATCGTCGTGTCCGTATCCTCACGCCGACCCAAAAAATGATTGCCCATGATTTGGAATGGTTTGCCGTGCATTATCGGCCCCTGCAAATCATGTTTCCCGAGACCGGCTATGATCAGCCGATGCGGCATGATCCGATATTCCAAAAAGCCGCGCGGATAATCGGCCGGCAATTTTCTGCCTATGCCGCGCAGCTGATGGCGGGAAATCCGGCCGTCATGTTCTTCATGGAGCGCGACGCGGGGACGATGATTTTGCTCAAACTAGTGCAGCGCAACAAAGCCGAAAGTGAAGCGCAAGTGTCCTTCACCGATCTGGCAGATCGCTTCGGCGTATCCCGGACGCATGTTCGAAAGACGATCCAAGAGGCTGAAAGGCGTGCTCTGCTCCAATACACGGAGACGACGATCACCCTCGCGCCGTGTCTCGTCGCGGCATATGACCGTTTTGTTGCAGATACAATGTCGGGACACGACATAATGTACAAGATGGCCATGAACCCAGGTTTTGGAAGCCACAACTGACGGCCCGAGGAGGCTACCGCGTGGCCCTGCCGGACGCCGCCGTTCGATCATTCGGGAAAAGCCTGAACGGATGTCAGCATCGGCCGCCTGTCTAAGGCTGACGAAGATGCACGAAAAAAGTTCCGTTGGCACAGTCTTGGCCTGAACTTATAGCTCCAGGGATGTCAGAGCGCGACGATTGGCTTCATTTTGAAATCGCTCGCGCCTCCCCTTTTATCCATTTGCCCGCGGACAAAGCGCCCCGATTTAAATCGAACGCAAAGGCCAGAGAGACGGAAGTGCGCAAAATCTTGGTAGCCGGACTATTGAGCTTGGGTATCGGGTTCACAGCATCCGCGCCGAGCCAGGCCATGATGGCCGGAGCTCCGATCTCCGTGACGAACAACGTGATCTCCATCGATTACGACATTTATCGCGCCGCGCGAGGGCGGTGCTCCCCTCGACTGGTGCGTGTCTTACGCGCATGGTTGCGGTTGGCCCGCAGCCCATCGCTTCTGCCATCAGATGGGCTTTCCCCGCGCCACGCGATGGCACGTTTATCATCCGGGCGAGACCTATGTGCCGGTTGGCCCCAATCACTATTGCAGGGGATCCCAGTGCCAAGCCCTTGGAAATGTAGAGTGCTCCTACTGATCAGAGGGCGCGGAAAAACCTACAAACGTGGGGAAAGAGTGAGATATTGTCGAAATCGAGGCGGATGGCATGGCCTTGCCGTCATCGCGACATTTGCCTTGCTTGCCGCCACGCAGATGGCGCAGAGCGCGGATCGGCGCATTCTGACGCCGTTGGACCGGCAATGTCTGGCCATTTGCCAAGAACGCGCGGACTACTGCTATCAGCACCTTCGGACTGAGCGAGAGAAAGAAGGTTGCAAGGGGTGGGGATCGAATTGCAAGCGTGCTTGTTTTTAGGTAGGCCGCGGCCATTATTGCAACGGATTCTATATGCGCCTTCCGAGATGTGCAGTGCTTCCTCTGATTGAAGTCTTCCCTCTTCTACCCTGTAACAACTTATGGATATGCCAAATGAAAAAGCTCTTCGACGTTACTGCGATCATCCTGAGCGGCCTGATCTTGGCTCCGACATTCGCGTCGGCGGCCGGTGTTGCACGCGCCCCAGCTGCTAACGCCCGGGTCTCGAAAAAATCTTTGATCGTGCTCGCCGCCCATGCACGCAGAGAGTGTCGCGACGACGACGGCAACACTTACAATTGTGCGCGATAAGCTAAGTCATGATGCAAGCCACGGGGCCGGCCGCGTTTGAGTAAACGATGCGGCGCTACGCCGACGCAGGTCCTGCTTCGAGTAGCTGTATCGTCTTGGCCAAAGCGTCCGGTGCGTGATCGCCGCTGAGCCGAACAGTCTCGACTTTTCCATCCGCATCCCGGCGCAAAGTATAGCTCACATCCGCAGCGGGTGTGCCCGGGTTCACGCCCGGCATCAAAGATGACAATATGTGGAGCGCCCACGAGCCCCAATAAATGACGTCATAATGGAATTTCACCTTCTGGAGGGACCAGCCCTCGGGAATGATCGGTTCGTTTCGCATTGTTTATCGCCAAAAGGTTTCGCAAGATCTGCGGCACTCATGCGCCCCCGCAAGCGCGTATGAGCCGTGCTTGGCTAGGCCTCGCACAAGAATCGTATATGGACAAGACCTGCCTCGAAGCAGCGGGCAGGTCGCCTTTCGTTTGCTGTTTGGCTTGGAGGGACGTGTGACGCAGCTCGATGATTCCGCTTCGCCTGAGGCCATCTATGTGTCTGCGCCAGATCGTCGGAAGCCCTGGGGCATTATCGCCTCGATCCTTTGGGTGATCGTGGCATTCGAAGGCGTCGCTCGTGCCGAGGATCGTCTTTTTACGGTCCCTTCGTTTCAAAGCGGTATTGGCCATGCCGCCCTGCTGCTGACGGTTTGGAGTTCGGAACTGCTTGTCATCGTCGCGGCGGTGCGATTGACGCGTTGGCCGGTCGCCGAATATCTCAGCTGGCTCAGGCCTCGGATTAAAGACGTGCTTTTCGGCTGCGGCGTCATTCTGGTTCTTTCTCTTGCTGAGAATGGTTTGGCCTATCTCGCCACCGGACACGCCTTTGACGTCGCGGGCTACCGCGCCGCGGTCGCTGCCGGCACTTCACCATTTTGGTATGTATTCCAATGGTGGCCGGCTATCTTTTGCGCGCCGCTCGTGGAAGAAAGCGCGATCCGCGGATTCATGTGGCGCGGCATCGAAGCCCGGGCCGGCCGTTGGGCCGCCTTTTTGATTACGTCGCTCTATTTCGCAGGCATGCATTATCGCTATTTTCTTGCCAATGGCGTCTTTTTCCTAGGCACGTTCAGCATCTATCTCATCAGCGGAATGGCATTCGGGTGGCTGCGCTGGCGCAGCGGCAATACGACGGCAACGATTATCCCGCATGTTTTTGGCAATCTGTATATATACGTAGCGCCCGTCATCGCCGCCGCGTTCATGACTTGACGCATAGCGCGGAACGATCATCGCCTATCTAGCGCGATCGCGATGCCTCTACTCGGCTATATCGAAAACCAGCTTCGCGTTCACACTGTCTGGATCATATCCGACGATCGCACAGGAATTCGCAGCTCGTTGAGGTGCAGCGCCGTGGAGAATAACGCGGGTGTTCGTCTGCTCGCCGCGAACATCATAAGCTGCTGGCGGGCAGCCATGCCTGAAGGTGAAGGCGATTCCCTTCAGCTCGAAATCACCGGATGTTTTGTGGCGCTTCGTCCCGCGAAAGAGGACGTCGCCTTCCTTGGCTGGCACTCCGGAACGGACGCTGGAATACCGATATTCGATCCGATCACCATCCGTGAATTCCTGAATGGTCGATCCATGATGGCTCATGAACATGCCGCCGATCATCTCACTGCGTGCTGTTGCCGAGGCGGCTAGTAAGACCACAAGAGCGATCGACAAGTGCGGAGCAAAAGAATATCGGCGAATATTCGCCGGCAAGTCCGCTCCGTTCATCCGATCGTTTTGGGATTTCATTATCGATTTGGCTTCCCAGTTCGTCGGCAGCTATCTTCGCAGCGAAGAAATCCCCCGAAGCACACATCTTGGCGTCCCCCATAAAAACGGCAATTATGGTCAAAATTGTTGCACTTATCTATGCATCTATTGAAACGTTCATTCGGGCCGATGCCGCCTTGCGCGGCAACTTCGGACGAAAGGCCGGCTATGCAAGCCGCCGCTGCAACAGCAATTGCAATCCGCCTCAACGCGACCATTTTCCACTCCGGCAGGCGTACATCAACACGCGCGTGAGAGCCATGCAAGCTGACGCGATCAATGTCAATTCCCTGAAGATCAGACGCAATCCACGAAAAAAGTTCCGTTGTCGCAGCGCACTTTGAAAGCCATCATGCAGGGCGCGCATCTAGCGAAACGACGTAAATTCAATGACCGATAATTTGAAGCTTTTCGCCCGATATGGTTATGCGTCCGTAGTCGCCGGCATCCTCCTAGGGCCAGTTGCGGCATTGCATGTCCAAATCACCAAGGCAGATGTCGTCTTCACTCTGCTGGGTCTTGCTATCGTCGGGCTGGCATGGGCCGCGGCTGCGAAATGGCATGTGTGGATCGGGGGCCTATTGGTTCTCGCGGCCTTCATGATCACCCCACCCCCTATCGGCGAAGCATTATTTGACACCGCGCTCATCTGGGTGGCCTACCGCGGCCGCGTTTGGGCGGCATATCTCTTGGCGCTGGAAACAGTGGTTGCAGGGTGTATCGGGGTGGCGGTGACGATTTTCCCGAATTGGGTTCACACATTGACCGGCAAAGAGTTTCACGTAAGCGTCTTGACTTGCGGGATTAACACCGCTTCGTTGGTTCTCATGGTTTTAGCGCTGTTCTACTATTTTCGAGAACGCAGAGAAACCGCTGCCTTGCAACCGGGCTAGTCGAAATCCGCGACATACGGCAAAGCAGTGCGAGAGATATGAATGTCGCAGAAAAGCCTGATCGTTCCCGACGGCTGGTCCGTTCAGAGTACCAAGCGCCATTACGACATCGCTTTTTTCGGCACCGTCGCTATCCATCTGTTGATCGCCGCATTGATGCCGCGGCTCGCCCCGCCGTGGCCGCCAGCGGACGTGTCCTACACATTGCGCCGCGAGGCGGACGGGACGCTCATAACCGTGTGCCTCGACGGCGACCACGCACCCGAGGCCTTGGTCGAATATTTGCAATTGAACGGAGCAAAGTCGAATTTGTAAACAGGGCGTCCATAAGTGATAGCCGCTGCTTAGGACGCTCTTATCTGCATGAATAGCCTTGCGCTTGCGCTGCAGCCTAATGACGGCGTCTCGCTAAGTGAAGTCCAACTCCACCAAGCCTATTTTTCGCTTTCCCGCTTCTGATTTTGAGGGTCTGAGCTTAGCTCCGCTTTCGGCGCAGGTGTAAAGCCGAGCGCGCTCAAACCGCGCCGCACAGTTTCATCGGCAAGTGCTGCGATGAAGGCCGAGACCGCCGCACTTTCAAGCCGCGCGCGCGGCAGGGCGAAATCGTAATGCTCTTCGGCAATCGGCAGGAAGCCAAGGCCATAGGCCTTCGCGACAGGCGCAATCGCAACGCCCCAATCGGCACGGCCTTGAGCGACCGCGGCAGCGACGGCATTATGCGATTTCGGCTGGTTGAAATAGCCGGGCGGCCGCGCTTTGCCGATCAGCCGGTCGATGATGATCCGCGTCCCTGCCCCTTGATTGCGATTGACCATATGACAGGCCGGATCGGCGAGTGCAGCAGCAATCGCATCCGCGATCTCTTTGCCCTCGAAACGCACATCGCCGCAGCGGAAGACGAGACCCTGCATGCGCCGCCAGCCCTCGATGAGTTCGAGTTCATCACCCAGGAAGGATTTGTTGTAGATGCCCGTCGCCGGGTCCATCAGATGGATCGGCGCGAGATCGCATTCGCCGCGCTTCGCCGCTGCCAGACCGCCGAGACTGCCGATCGCCACGGCGCGCGCGTTGAAGCCTCGATCGACCAGATGATCGAGGACGACTTCGAGCCCGGTGCAATGGCTGCCCATGATGGTGAGATCGGGCACCTGCACTTGCGGGTCCAGCAAAGTGACGCTCGCCACGCTGCCTTCCGGCAGGCTTTCGGCCAGCGCATCGATCGTCAAAAACCCGTCCGCCTGGCTGAAGGCCGAGACTGAACCCGATCCCTTGCCCAAAGGAAAAGCGTTCAAGCCGTCCGTTGAATCGGTCAGCGCCACCATCACGAATTCGGTACGGCCGAGATCGGAGAGAATGCGCGTCGGCACCCGCGCTTCGCGCGTGACATCGCGGCGCGCCGCCATGCCGCTCATCGCGCGCAGCACCGGCACGACGAAATCATGGAAAGTGAACATCGCCGACGTCGGAAATCCCGGCAGGATCACCACCGGCTTGCCTTCGGCGACGGCGAGACACAGCGGCTTGCCGGGCTTCAGCGCGACGCCATGCGCGAGAATGCCTGGCTTTCCGAGCTTGGCGATGATGCGATAAGTCAAATCGCCGGCACTTTTCGACGTGCCGCCCGAGAGGATAACCATGTCGCATTCAGCATGCGCTTCGCGCACCGTCTTCGCGAGAGCGGCCTCATCGTCGCCGACCGCGCCGTAATTGATCGCTGCGCCGCCGTTCTCCGCAATGGCCGCCGCGACAATGGGACCGTTGGAGTCATAGATCGCCGCAGGCCGCAAAGCCTTGCCCGCCTGGACAAGCTCGTCGCCCGTCGAGATCACCGCAACGCGCGGGCGCTTGAAGACCGGCACCTGCGCCAAGCCGCAAGCCGCCAGCATGCCGATCTCGCGCGAGCCGATCTGCGCGCCATGCCGCAGGAGCGTTTCGCCTTGCGCAATGTCGCTGCCGGCAAAGCCGATATTCTGCCCCGCCGCAATGGCACGGCGGATCAGCACGCGATCCTCCCCATCCGGATCGGTGTATTCGACCATGATCACGGCATCGGCGCCGCGCGGAATCGGGCCGCCGGTCGCGATCGCTGTCGCCGTGCCTGACGCAACTTCGAGCTTCGGCGCGAAGCCACACGCGATCGCCTCCGCGTTCAGGGAAAGGCTCACCGGCGCAGCCTCGGTCGCGGCAGCCACATCTTCCGCGCGCACTGCAAAGCCATCGACCGTGGCGCGATCGAACGGTGGCACATCGATCGGCGAGCGCAGCGTCTGTGCCAGAATTCGGCCGAGGCTCGCGGCCAGCGGCACATTCTCAATCCCGACAGTCCGCATGGACAGCGCAGCTTGAAAGCGCCGCCTTGCCTCGTCGCGCGAGAGGACGGTCAGGAATTGCTCTTGCGTCATGGGCGTGTTCATAGGCTCAATTTAATATCTGGTGGCCCGACTATCTCATGGGCGCCGTTCAAAAATATTCGGCCCGTAGAAGCTCGCCGGCCGGCATGCCCTCGGAACCCGGTGCAATGAGATGCCAGGCCTCCGCTTGTGTCAGCGCCTGCCAAGGCAGATCCCCGGTGGCCAAAGGCTCCCATGCTAGGCCCTGCGCTTTGGCTTTGCGCCGAAGCAAAACGAGATCGGCTCGCCCCGGCGCCGAGACGATCTTGCGGCTCACGGGAAAGATCGCTTCGGCGCGGGGCGCCATCATGCCGAGACAGAGGTCGAGACAGGGCCGCAGCAGCAGCAGCCAAGCGGCGAGCGCCGATTCCGGCCGGTTCGGCACGAGAACAACGGGCACCCTCCGGTCTGTCGTTTCGATATAGCCGCAGCCCATGCTTTCGCCCGGTTCGACCGCAATGCCATGCGCGAGAAGCTTGCCCGCCGATCGCAATGCAGCCGCCCCTTGCTGCGTTTCCGCGACCACGATGGCGAGATCGCCGCTTTGGGTAAGTGCAGATGCCAGCGCGTCGCTGGTCTCGGCGGCAACAATCTTCGCAGATGCGCCGCCCCATCGGATCGCGGCCTGAAGCCATTCGGCGATGGACTGTTCGGCCTCGCCGCCCATAACTAAGATCGTCGCTTGCGCCACCGCGACGCTGACTTCGGTTACGCCGGCTTGCTGAAGCAACGCGGCATCGATCCGGCGCAGTCGTTCGCCTGCGCTCCGGATGATCGCATGCGCGGCGAAATCATCCCCGCTCCGGCGCACGCTTTCGCCCGGTGACGCGGTCGCCAGAATTTCGACCGAATGTCGGTCTGCCGCGACTGCCGAAAAAGGCAGGATGGCATCGGTGCCATCGGGCAGCAATGCGCCGATGCCAAGCGCTTGCGGCGTCTCGCATGCATAGACCGGCGCGTAAGGTGTCGCCCCGACGGTCTCGCTGGCCGAGACGGCAAAGCCGTCGCGCAGAGCGATGGTGGCTGTCGGAACGGGCGCTGGCGCGTGGATGGATTGCGCAAGGACACGCCCGGTCGCCGTTGATACGGGCATGTCTTCGCTTTCTGCCCGCAGCACAATTGCAAACAGTTCGTTCTGCGCCACATCGAGCGGCGTCAATTTCTCATAGCCGCGCGGCTTGCTATCCTCTGGCGGCACCGGCATCAGCGCGATCTTTCGAGTTGAACGCGAGAATCTTTTCGGCTTCCGCGAGATCAGCCGGTTCATTGGCATTGAAGAACGGATCGTAAGTCGTCACCGGCCAATCGGCATGCGCGACCTTGTAGCGTCCGGTAAAACGCTGCACGGCGTGGATGTCGTCTTCGGTCAGCGCCTTCCGAAGATCGTCACGCATCGCGACCGGCCACACTCCGATCACATGATGGACCGAACCGCCCGATGTGGCGCAGGCGAGATCGGCATGTTCTTGCAAGCGGGCTGACTGCAAACGATCGACGAGGTCGTTCGGCAGAAAGGGCGTGTCGGTCGCGACGCTCAGCGCGAATTTGATTTCGGGCAGATGCATCGCGATGAAATCGAGCCCGGCCAGAATACCGGCGAGCGGTCCGGCAAAGCCTTCGATATTGTCGGAGACGACCGGCAGGCTATAGGCGGAAAAGCGCAACGGATCGCCATTGGCATTGATGATCAGCGCATCGCATTGCGGCCGCAGCGTCGCGATGACTCGTGCGAGGATCGGCGTGCCGCCGAGTGTTTTGAAGCCTTTGTCGCCGCCGCCCATGCGCGTCGCGCGACCGCCGGCAAGGAGAATGCCGGCGGTTGGCTGGGTTATGCCACCTTGTTGCGAAGCGTCGGCCATTGAGCACACAGAACTGGAAACGACGTCATGCGCAGGTGCAGCCGGCAACTCACTCCGCGGCGGTGCGCATCTCCGCTTTCTCAACCCGCACGGCGCAGAATTTGAATTCCGGAATCATGCCGAACGGATCGAGCGCCGGATTGGTCAGAAGATTGGCGGCCGCCTCCGCATAGCAGAAGGGCACGAAGACCATATTCTCGGGCACATCGCGGTCGGCACGGACGCGGATTTCGATCGCGCCGCGGCGCGTCTCGAGCCGGATGAAATCGCCTGGCGTGAGGCCGAGACGGCGCAGATCACGCGGCGACATGAAAGCGACAGCCTCCGGCTCGATCGAGTCGAGTATCTGGGCGCGCCGCGTCATCGATCCCGTGTGCCAATGTTCGAGCACGCGGCCGGTCGACAGCACCATCGGATATTCGGTATCCGGCAGTTCGTCCGGCGGCCGGATCGCGGCCGGCACGATCTTGCCACGACCGGTCTCGGTCGGATAGCCGGTCGTGAAGATGATCTCATTGCCGGGCTGATCTGTGCCGTCGACCGGAT